>CAZBJI010000006.1:0-105416 GCA_964492175.1 uncultured Polyangiaceae bacterium
GTCTGCTGATCATCCCCGCCTCCTCGCGCTTCGCGAACCGAGAAGTGAGCGTAAAGAAAAAAAAAAACGGCTGTCGAGACCCCAGCTCGCGCTCGGCTCGCGCGCCCTCGTTCTGCCGCCCGGGAACCGAACGGCGCCCGACGTGTCCAACGCCTCGCCCATGAAGAGGCGCCACGCCTTGCTCGGTCTCGCTTCGCTCGCTGCGGGCTGCTCCCGGGCAGAGCCGCGGGGCGCCCCATCCGCCGCGCCGGCTTCCCCCGGGCCCGGAGCCGCGTCATCGGCCGACGCAGCGACGGCTCGGTTCCAGGGCCTCCTCGCCGTGCGCGAGCTGCTCCGTCCCCTCCACGAGCCCGCTCCGACGCCGAAGCCGGGCGAGTGGCGGCACGAGCACGCCGAGCCCGGCCAGACCTTCGAGGCCTACGTCCGGAGCCGCCCCACTGTACCGGACGAGCAGCGGCGGGTGCTCGCGGTGCAGCCGATCGGATCCTTCAGCGACACGCAGCGACGCGTGCTCGAGCACACGGTCGCCTACATGGGGCGGTACTTCTCGCTGCCCACGCGGCTGGAGGCCGCGATGCCGCTCACCATGGTGCCGCCGACCGCCCGCCGCACGCACCCCACCTGGGGCGACAAGCAGGTGCTCACCAAGTGGGTCCTCGAGGAGGTCTTGAAGCCGAGGGTGCCCAAGGACGCGGCCGCGCTCATCGCCTTCACCCCGAGCGACCTCTGGCCCGGCGACGACTGGAACTTCGTCTTCGGCCAGGCGGACCTGCGCGCGCGCGTCGGCGTGTGGTCGGTCTACCGGCACGGTGATCCGAGCGCGAGCGACGCCGCCTTCAAGCTCGCGCTCCGCCGCGCCCTGAAGGTCGCCGTGCACGAGACGGGCCACATGTTCTCGCTCGAGCACTGCACCGCGTACCGCTGCGTCCAGGCGGGCATCAACAGCCTGGAGGAGGAGGACCGAGCGCCGCTCTGGCTCTGTCCGGAGTGCGTCACCAAGATCGTGTGGGCGACGCGCGCCGACCACGTGCCGCGCTACCGGGCGCTCGCCGAGCTCACGAAGGAGCTGGGGCTCGAGGAGGAGGCGCGCTTCTTCCAGAGGTCCGCGGCCGCGCTCGGCTGAGCCGCCGGCCCCAGGGGCCAGTCCGCGTGCGACGCCCGCCCCGCCCGCCCGCTCGCCGGCGACGGTTCAGCCCCGCTGTCCGATCATCACCTCGTGCGTGAGGAACCGCACGAGGAGCGCCGCCTTCTTGCCGTGCTCGGTCAGCGTCTTCACGAGCGCGCGCGAGCCGAGGAGCGCCTCGTCGAACGGAGGGAACATGGCGACGAGTCCCTTGCGCCTCAAGAGATCGGCCCGCGGATGATCGGGATCGATCCCCCTCGGCACCTTCTTCAGCACCTCCGCGCTCTCGAGCACGAAGCCGTCCTTCAGGAGCTTCGCGACGATCTTGGCGAGCTCCGGCCCGCGCTTCGGATCGAGCACGGCCGCGCGGTACGCGGCGAGCTGCGGCGCGTCCATCATGTAGAGCCCCGCGCCCGCCATCGTCTCCGTGCCCACCTGCAGGTAGAGCGGCGCTGGCGTCTCGGTGGCCTTGCTCGGCCCGATCGCCACGAAGAGGCAGCCGGAGACGTTCGTCTTGTAGGGCGACTTGTCCTTCGAGAAGCGGACGTCACGGTGGATGCGGAAGATCTTGGGCTCCCCGATGTCGCAGTCCGGGTACGCGCCGTCGAGCGCGCCGCGCATCTCCGAGAGGAGCGCCCGCATCGGCGCCTCCCAGCCCTCCTTGTGCTCGGCCTTGTGCGCCTCGTAGAACGCCTTGTCTTGCCGCTTCGCGAGCTGCTTCCAGAACTTGCGCGAGGGATCTGCGAAGCCCTCGAAGCGCTGCGCGGTCGCCACCTTCGCCGGCATTGCGTCAGTCCTTGCTGAAGTAGTCGCCGCCCTGGTACGCGCCCGTGCGCTCCTTCTCGAGCTGCATGAGCACGTCGTTCAGGAGCACCGAGGCGCCGAAGCGGAACATGTCGGCGTTCAGCCACGCGTCGCCGAGCGTCTCCTTCACCATCACGAGGTAGTGGAGCGCCTGCTTCGCCGTGCGGATCCCGCCGGCGGGCTTCATCCCGATGCGCTTGCCCGTCTCGTAGAAGTGGTCGCGGATCGCCTCGAGCATGACGAGCGTGACCGGCGGGGTCGCGGCAGGCTGGATCTTCCCGGTGGACGTCTTGATGAAGTCGGCGCCCGCGTGCATGGCGATGTGGCTGGCCTTGCGCACCACGTCGTAGGTGCCGAGCTCCCCGGTCTCGAGGATGACCTTGAGGTGGGCAGGGCCGCAGGCCTCCTTGGTCCGAGCGATCTCCTCGTAGACCCTCTGGTAGTCGCCCGCGAGCATCGCGCCGCGATCGATCACCATGTCGATCTCGTCGGCGCCGAAGCCCACGGCGCGGCGCACGTCGTCGAGCTTGAGCTCGAGCGGCGAGAGGCCGCTCGGGAACGCGGTGGCCACGCTCGCGACCTTCACGGTGGAGCCCTCGAGCGCCTTCTTCGCGACGGTCACGAGGTTCGGGTAGACGCACACGGCGGCGCACGACGGGATGTCCGCGCGCTCGTGGGGCCAGCGCGCCTTCTGGCACATCTGCGTGACCTTGCCGGGGGTGTCCTTCCCCTCCAGCGTCGTGAGATCGATCATGGAGACCGTCAGCTTGAGGCCGGCGATCTTGGAGGCCTTCTTGATGCTGCGCTTGGCCAGGGCGGCCGCACGCTCCTCGACGTAGACCTTGTCGACCCTGGGCGCGTCGGGGATGAGGTGCACGCGCGGAGGCTACTACGGCGAGAAGCGATCGCCCACCGCCTTCGCGACGGCCTCGGGCGCCGTCCAGTGCATCATGTGCCCCGCGTCCGGGAGCTCCACCCGCGTGAGGTCCGCGATGCAAGCGAGGCGCTCCTCCTCGTCGGGCGTGTGCCAGCCGGTCGGCCCTCCGCTGACGAACAGCGTCGGGCACGTGATCGCCCGTAGGAACGACGCGTACACGTCGAGGTGGAACGGGGTCGGGCTCGCCGTGCGGTGCAGCGGATCCCACGCCCACGCGCGCCCGCCCCCGGGGAGCGGCCGGGTCAGCCGCTCGGCCCGGCTCCGCAGCACGTCGCGATCGATCCGGGGGTGCGTCCCCGCGAGCCGGTCGAGCGCCTCGTCGAGCGAGGCCATCGGACGGGGCGTCCGATCGATCTTGGCCCGATCGCGGAAGTGCCTGCGGAGCCGCTCGACCGCCATGCCCGGAACGTCCGACGGCGGACCGAGCCCCTCCATCACGACGAGGGACTGCACCCGGTCGGGGAACGTGCCGGCGTAGAGCGTCGCCACGCCGCCCCCCATGCTGTGGCCGACCACGCCCAGCCACGGGGGCGCCAGCCGAGAGAGGACGGCCTCGAGGTCCACGACGTAGTCCGGAAAGTGGTAGTAGCCGCCCGCGCCGACGCGGTCGGAGTCGCCAAAGCCGCGGAAGTCGAGCGCCAAGACCTCGAAGCCTCGCGCCGCGAGCGGCGCCGCGACGCGGTCCCAGGTGGCGGCGGCGTCCAGGAAGCCGTGGAGCAACATCACGGTCCTGCCGTTCGGGGCGGCGCCTTCCACCGCGAACCGGCGGACGGCGTGCCGCAGGCCCTCGGCCTCCACGAACGAGATCTCCTCCCGCAGGGGTCGCATCGGCGCCGTCTAGCACCGCGGCGACGCCGGACCCAGCCCATGTCCCGCGAGCGTGCGCCGCTTTGTGGTAGAAGCGCTTCTGGATGACCGGCTCGTCGCAGCGGCCCCCGGACGAGGAGACCCTCCGCCTGAGAGCGCCCGGCGTGGAGCACGGCTCCTTGACCGCCTTCTGGGAAGGGGGCGGCGTCACCGTCCCGCTCCCCATGGGCCCGTCTTGCGTCATCGGCCGCAGCGGCAGCGCCGGGCTCGTCATCGACCACGCCTCGCTCTCGCGCAGCCACGCCGTCTTGCACCTCCAGCCCGATCTCGCGATCGAGGACCTCGGCAGCTCCAACGGCACCACCGTGCGCGGCAAGCTCCTCCGGCCGAACGAGCGCGCTCCCATCGCGTGGGGCGAGCCGGTGGAGCTCGGGCGCGTCATCCTGGTGGTGCGCCCGCCCGGGGGCGCGCCCGCGGTGGACGCCGCGGCCCCCGAGCCGGACGCGACGATGGCCGAGGCGCTTCGCCTCGTCCAGGTGGTAGCCCCCACCGACATCTCGGTCTTGATCCTCGGCGAGACGGGGTCGGGCAAGGGCTGGGTGGCCGCGCAGATCCACCAACGCTCCAAGCGCGCGGCCGGCCCGTGGTTGCACCTCAACTGCGCCGCGTTTCCGGAGAACCTCCTCGAGAGCGAGCTCTTCGGGTACGAGCGCGGTGCCTTCACCGGGGCCGCGCAGGCCAAGCAGGGGCTGCTCGAGGCGGCGTCCGGCGGAACGGTGTTCCTGGACGAGGTCGGGGAGCTCCCGCTCGCGACGCAGGCAAAGCTGCTCCTCGCCCTCGAGCGGCGCGAGGTGCACCGCCTGGGCGCGCTGAAGCCGCGCCCCTTCGACGTCCGCTTCGTGTCCGCGACGAACCGACAGCTCGAGGCCGCGAGCGCCCACGGGACGTTCCGCATCGACCTCTACTACCGCCTCGCGGGGCTCACCATCTCCGTGCCGCCGCTCCGGCACAGGCGGGAGGAGATCGCCCACCTCGCGACGTCGCTGCTCGAGGCAAGCGCCGCGCGGCTCCGCCGCCCCGTCCCCGCGCTCAGCCCGGGCGCCGTCGCCGCGCTCCAGCGGTACGACTGGCCAGGCAACGTGCGCGAGCTCGGCGCCGTCCTCGAGCGGGCGCTCCTCTTCTGCGAGGGCACCGTCGAGCGAGAGCACCTCGGGCTCCGGCAGCCGAGCATCCCGCCGAGCACGCCGTCGCGGAGCTCCTCCATCCCGCCGCCGCCGCAGTCGCAGCGGACGCTGGCGGAGGACGTGCACGAGATCGAGCGACGTCGCATCACCGAGGCGCTCGAGCAGTGCGCGGGCAACCAGTCTCGCGCCGCCGAGCTCCTCGGGATCTCCCGGCGCACGCTCATCAACCGCATGGTGGAGTTCGGCTTCCCGCGGCCGCGCAAGGGCTGAGGCGCGCGCCCGGGTCCGAGGCTGCGCCTACCCGCAGCCCACGTGCCGTCTGCCGACGAGCTTCACGGTCAGCGTGCCACTGAGCGGGGAGGTCCCCTCGATGAGCTGGCTCCACGCGAGCAGCACCTGGACAGCGAGCCGAGGGGTTCACCTCTCCCAGCGATGTTGTCCCACCCGAGTCTGCTGATCATCCCAGCCTCCTCGCGCTTCGCGAACCGAGAAGTGAGCGCAAAGAAAAAAAGAAAAGCGGCTGTCTACGCGGCTCGCGCTCGGCGCGCGTGCCCTCGTTCTCCCGCCCGGGAACCGAACGGCGCCCGACGCGTCCAACGCCTCGCCCGTGCACGGTGGGGCACACCCGCGCCCGCTCGTGCACACGAGCAGGGCCTCTCCCCGGCGATCGGCGCGGCGCCGCCCCTGGTCTCGCGTTTGCTAACTCGTCTCCCGTGCGTCACCTCGTCGGATCTCTCCTCCTCCTCACCTCCCTCCTCCTCGCCGAGCGGGCCGGCGCCAGCGAGGACGCTCCCGAGACCTCCGCGTCCTGGAGCGAGCCGCCTCGCCCTCCCCTCGCCTCCGGGGTCGCGCTCGACGCGCCGCGCGGTGTCGGACGAGACGTCGGCTGGCTGGCGCTCGGTGGCGCCATCGGCGTCCCGGTCAGCGTGGCCCTCGGGGCGCTCGTCGCGCCGATCGCCACGGGCCTCGAGCACTCGCGGTGGCCCACGCGCAAGGAGGTGGGCGCGAGCATCGCCGTCAGCGCGATGCTCATCGCGCCGATCGGGAGCGCGCTCGGGGGAGCCATGGCGGACCTGCCAGAGTCAGCCTCCATCTCCGGCTACCTGGTGCACACCGTCGTGACCGCCGGGCTCGCGCTGCCGACGCTCCACTACGCCTACCGGGAAGAGTCTCGCGCGCCGGAGTGGGTCGGACCCGTCGGGACGGTCGGCGCCAGCGTCGCAGGCATCGGGCTGGGCACGCTCGCGGCGTTCATCGCGACCGAGTTCGAGGGACCGCCCCCGAAGTCGGCGCCCAAGGCGCCGTCGAGCGTCGCCTGGACCGTGGCGCCCGTCATCCACCCGGGCGGCGTGGGCCTCTCGGCCTCCGGCACCTTCTGACGCCAGGGTCGACCCCATGCTGCCGCCCGCGCGATCGTTCCGTAAGATGCGGAGCGATGCGGAGGTGGCTGCTGATCGGGTCGCTCGCCTGCAACCTGGTCCTCGCCGGCGTGGGAGCCGCCGCGCTGGTGCGGCGCGGCCAGGCCGCGGAGGCGGCCGCGAGCGCGGAGGCTCGCACGCGCGAGGCCCGGCGCGCGCACCTCCGCTCGCTGGAGCCCGCGCCGGGCGGTCTCGCGTTCCTCGGCGACAGCCTCACCGAGCGGGCGGAGTGGACCGAGCTCCTGGGTGAGCCGCGAGCCCAGAACCGCGGCGTCGCGGGCGACACGGTCGCCGACGCGCGGGCGCGCGCCACGGACGTCCTCTCCTCGAAGCCGTCGCGCGTGTTCGTGATGCTCGGCACCAACGACCTCGCCGCCGGGACCGACGTCGCCCGCATCGCGGAGACCTACGCGGATCTCCTCGACGCCCTCGCCCCGACCGCGGTGGTGGTGCAGAGCGTGCCTCCCGTCCAGGAGAGCGACCGGGCCAGGGGGCTGACGAACGCCCGCGTGCGCGACCTGAACGTGTCGCTCCGCGCGCTCGCCGAGGAGCGCAAGCTCGTGTTCGTCGACGTCCACGCCGCGCTCGTGGACGCGTCGGGGCAGCTCGACCCACGGTTCACGAGCGACGGCGTCCACCTCGACGCGGAGGGGTATCTCGCGTGGCGCCGCGCTCTCGCCGAGGCCCTCGGCCCGTGAGCGCGCGGGCGCTCTACTCCGCGATGTCCGCCTCGTCCGCGGCGTCCGGGCAGCAGCACTCGAGCGACTTGGTCGCCTTGCAGCACTGGGGGTCGGCGCTCGTCTTGGAACCGACGGCCCCGTTGGGCGTACACCCGGGCGGACAGACTGGGTCGGGCGTCGTCGCGAGCGCGACGTCGCACATCATCGCGGCGTCGACCGAGAACGAAGAGCACGCCTCGCCCGGCGCGGCGGGGCACTGGTCGCCCGGCGCGAGGGGCCCCGTGATTCGCGAGCGGCCGAAGTTGTCGATGCACAAGCAGCGGACCTCGCCGACGCAGGCGGTGCCGGAGGTGGTGACGGTGATGGCACGGTCGGCGCACTCTGCGTCCGCGGCGATCGCGCTCTGGTCCTCGCCGAGCTCCTGATCGTCGTCGCGCTCCTGCTCGTCGGGGGCGAGGCACCCGACGGCCAGAACGGGGACGAGGGCGAGCAGCGAGGTGGCCACGAAGATGTGTCGGTTCATCATGCGGGAGCAGAGAGCAACCGCCGCGCCAGCCAAACCTGCCGAGAATCCTCCACACATCGCGGTCCTGGCACAGCGCCGCGTTGCGCGGCGAGCAGAGACTTGCGCAGCGCACTCGAACCCCTAGGACGGTCGCCCGTCGTGACCATCCGGGCGCGCGCCGTCGTAGCGGGACTCCGGCCGGATGAGCCGGCCTCGCTCGCGCTGCTCGTACACGTGGGCGCACCATCCGGCGACTCGGCCCACCGCGAACGTGGGCGTGAAGGTCGCGCGGTCGAGGCCGAGCGCGTCGAGCAGCACCGCGGTGTAGAACTCCACGTTCACGGCGAGGCTCCGCGCGGGGTACCGGCGCGCGAGGGCGCCGACGGCCACCCGCTCGACGGCCTGCGCCAGCGCGAGGCGCGGGCTCGTCGCCCCGGCGTCCACGAGCGATCGCACGGCCTGCTCGAGCACGGCGGCGCGCGGGTCGCGGACGCGATAGACACGGTGACCCACGCCCATGATGCGGCGCTTGTCGGCGAGCTCGCGCTCGATGTACGCCTCCGCGCGGTCGGGCGCGCCGATCGCGTCGAGCATGTCGAGGACGGGGCCCGGCGCGCCGCCGTGGAGCGGTCCCTTCAGCGCGCCGAGGGCGGCGACCACCGCGGACACGAGGTCCGAGCCCGTCGAGGCGACGACGCGGGCCGTGAACGTGGAGGCGTTCATCCCGTGGTCGCTGACGGTGGAGAGGTACGCGGCCATTGCGCGCTCCTCGGCGGAAGACGGACGACGCCCCGTGACCATGCGGAGGTAATCGGCGGCGTGCGACAGCTCCGGATCGGGCGCGAGGGGCGCCTCGCCGCGCCGGCCGCGCGCCCAGGCCGCGGCGCTGACCGACGTCGCCGCCGTGATCGCCCACTCGTCGGCGTCCTCGCGCGACGAGGCGAGCGCGCCGCACAGCGCGTACATGCCCGACTCGGCCGCGAGCGCGCCGCGCGCTCGCTCGAGGTCCTCGAACGCACGGACCCGCGCCGCCCCGAGCCTCCGCTGCACCGCGGCGGTGGTGCCCGGCCGGCGCTTCGCCGCAGCCCAGAGGGCGCGCGCCGCCTCTTCGAACGAGCCAGCGGCGGCCAGGTCCTCCACGTCGTAGCCGGCGATCACCAGCCGGCCCGCCTCGCCGTCGACCTCCGAGAGCGCGGTGAGCGCGACCACGACGCCCTCGAGCCCATCCGCCACGGCGGAGTCGTTCGCACGCATGTCGTCACCTCCACACGCTCGATAGGGTCGCTCGGACGTGTCGTGTACCCCCCTTCTGCCGCAACGCGTCGCCACGCGGCGGCCGGGCGTAGCGGGGGGCTCAATCGGCGGTGGGGCCGGCCGTCACCTCGATCCTGCCGTCGCTCCGCAGCCGCACGGTCACGGCGTCGCAGCCCCCCGGCGCACCGTCGCCGTCGCGCCCGACCTTGGAAGGCGACCGCCGGCACCCTTCGTCGTCGACCTTCGTCTGCCAGGTCGCGACGCCGCGCCGCTCCAGCTCGGCGAGCACCTCGGCGTCCGGCAGCTCGGTGCGGCCGTAGGGGAACGGGCCCGAGCTCACGAGGGCGACCCGCGGCGAGACGGCGTCGAGCAGCGCCGCGCGAGACGACGTCATCGACCCGTGGTGCCCGACGACGAGCACGTCGCTGTCGAGCGCCTCGCGCGCAGAGCCGAGCAGGTTCGCCTCGACGCTCCCCCGCGCGACCGGCGCGCTCGGTGGCTTGCGCGGTCCCCCCTCGGCGTCGCCCATGAAGAGGACGGACGCGCGTCCGAGCTCGACGCGCAGGACGATCGAGGCGTCGTTCGCGTCTGCGGCGTCCGCCCGCGCCGAGAGGATTCGCGCCCGAGCGAGGCGGCCGAGGACGATCTCTTCCCCTGTCCGCGCGATCCGACGCGACGCGTTCGCCTCGGCGGAGGCGGCGGCGTCGAAGCGCGCGTACGCGTCGGTGTCGGAGCGCGTCCCCGACTCCCAGATCGTCCCTACCGCGTAGCAGGCGAGCACGTCGGGGAGCAGGCTCAGGTGATCGCGGTGCGGGTGCGACAGGACGAGGTGCGTGAGCGGAAGCTCGGGGAGATCGCCGCGCCCCGGCTCGCACGCCGCCGAGCCGCCGGACCGGCCCAAGAGGACGCGGAGGTAGGCCAAGGCGCGGCTGTCCGGCCCCGAGGCTCGGTCGTCGTTGCTGCCGCCGTCGTAGAGGAGGCTGAAGTCCTCGCCACGGAGCAGCACCGAGAGCCCCGTCCCCACGTCCATCATGGTGAGGACGAAGTCCGCGGGCGGGCCCTCCGCGAGCGGCGCGTCGAGGTCGACGTCGGGCTCGCCGAGCCCGGGGCCGAGGGCCGCAGAGCACCCCGGACCCACGAGCAGAACCCCCAAGGTGACGGAGAGGAGCCGCGCCACGACCGGCACAGCATGACAGACCCGCGCGTCCGCGACACTCTCGCTTTGCGCCGCGCGAAAGTGGTGCTTGGATCGACGGGATGAAACGAGCGGACTTTCCCGTGAAGAACGTGATCCTCCCGGCCGCGAGGAAGGGGCGAAAGCGACCCGCGGAGAGGCCCGCGTACCCCGACGCGCTCGTTCGGTTCATGCTGCAAGGCTGGAGCGACCGCGACGACGTGCCGCCGCCGCCCCTCCCTCACGCCGCGGCGTTCGCGGGGCGCAGGCGCGCGCTCTCGAAGCGCTTTCCCGGGGAGGTGCTCGTGATCCCCACCGGCCACGAGAAGGTGCGCGCCAACGACACGCACTACCGCTTTCGGCCCGGCAGCGACTTCTTCTACCTCACGGGGAACCTCGAGGCGGACTGCGTCCTCGTGCTGGAGCCGAAGGCCGGGGGCGGGCACCGCGACGTGCTCTTCGTGGAGCCCAACCCTGGGCGCAAGGACAAGACGTTCTTCACCGACCGCAACAAGGGTGAGCTGTGGGTCGGCCCCAGGCTCGGCGTGGAGGAGAGCAGGGCCCGCTTCGGCGTACACCTCTGCAGGCCCCTCTCCGAGCTGCCCAAGCTCCTGAAGGATCTGCCGAGGGCCTCCAGCCGCGTCCTGCGCGGCCACTCCTCCGACGTCGACGAGCGCGCGCGCACGCGGCCCGAGGCGGACGCGGAGCTCGCGTCGTTCCTCGGAGAGCTTCGGCTCCTCAAGGACGCCGTGGAAATCGCCGAGCTCGAGGCGGTCGTCCGCTCCACGAAGCGCGGGTTCGAGGACGTCATCCGGTCGCTCTCGCCCAGCCGACGGGGCGGACGCGCGAAGAACGAGCGCGAGGTGGAGGGCCTCTTCAACCTCCGCGCCCGCATGGAGGGCAACGACGTCGGCTATGGCACCATCGCCGCGAGCGGCGCCAACGCCTGCATCCTCCACTGGACCCGCAACGACGCCGCCCTCCGCAGGGGCCAGCTCCTGCTCTTGGACGCCGGCGTGGAGGGCAACCAGCTCTACACGGCCGACATCACGCGCACCGTTCCCATCTCCGGCACGTTCACCAAGCCTCAGCGTGAGATCTACGATCTCGTCCAAGCGGCGCAACGGGCGGCGTTCCGCGCGACCAAGCCGGGCAACGACTTCATGGAGCCGAACCGCGTCGCGCAGCGCGTGCTCGCGGAGGGTCTCGTCCGCCTGGGTATCCTCGCCGACGCCGACGAGGCGACGAAGGACGACCACCAGCTCCAGAAGCGCTACACGCTCCACAACGTGAGCCACATGCTCGGCATCGACGTCCATGACTGCGCGAAGGCGCGCCAGGAGGTGTACCGCTACGGCAAGCTGCAGCCGGGGATGGTCCTCACGATCGAGCCCGGGCTCTACTTCCAGCCGGACGACCTCACCGTCCCGAAGAAGTACCGGGGCATCGGCGTTCGCATCGAGGACGACGTCCTCGTGACCGCGTCCGGCATGCGCAACCTCTCGAGGTCCATCCCGCGCACGGCCGAGGAGGTCGAGGCCTGGATGGCCCGGATTTGGAGAGCCGACGGGCCGAAGGCCCCAAGAAGGGGGCTGGCGAGACGCCCCTCGGCCGGATAAACGTTAGGCCTCTATGCCGATCGATCCCCAAGAGGCCGAACGAGTTGTGTTCGCTGGGCTGCGAGCGCTCCGCCAGGGCTGGCCCATGGGCGGCTTCAGCTGGGACTCGCGCTTGAACTCCGTCGCCTCGTCGTTCCCGATCCACCTCGAGCCGCGGGCCCGCGCGGCCGCGACGGAAGGGCTCCCAACGGTGTGGGGACCCGCAGACCTCAAGAAGGCGCCGCCCCGCATCCAGTCGCTCGCGGAGCACTACGGCGGGGTCCGGTCCGGCCAGCTCTTGTTGACCGCCGGCTACCCGGACGGGCTGCTCGCGTTCGGGCTCTGGTGGCCGTGGGGCACGTCGGAGACGATCTCGCTCCGGGTCGGCCTCGCGGACGTGGACGCCGCCCGGAGCCAGCACGCGCGGTTCCGGGACATCTTCGGCGTCACGCTGTAGCCGACGGGCGACGCGACCGTCGCGCCGCGGTCGCGGGACGGCCCTGACATCGTCCTTCCCGCCCTTCTGCAGCCTCATTTCGGGCCTGTCGGGGGAGGACCATGGGCTACGATCCCGAGAGGATGAGCACGGCGAAGCGCCTGCACTACGACTACGCCGACTATCTCCGTTCGCTGGAGCTCAGCGAGCTCAAGCTCGAGTACTGTGAGGGGACCATCTACGCCATGGCCGGGGGGACCCGCGCTCACGCGGAGCTCGGCGCGGCCATGATCGCCGTGCTGCGCGGGGTGCTCCCCAAGACCTGCCGAGTCGCGACCTCCGACCTGAAGGTGCGGATCGAAGAGTCCGACCTCAGCACGTTCCCGGACGCCTCCGTGGTGTGCGGCGAGGCCGTCGCGTCGGCCATCGACGCCAACGCCATCACCAACCCTGCGCTCCTCGTCGAGGTCACGAGCAGGTCGACCGAGGACTACGATCGGGGTGACAAGCTGAGCCACTACAAGCAGATCCCCGCTCTGCGCGCCGTCCTCTACGTATCCCACCGTACGCGCAGGATCACCGTCGTCGAGCGAACGGAGCGCGGCTGGGACGAGCGCGAGCTTCGTGGAGGCGAGCGGGTCTCGCTCGGGACGCCGCCCGCCACGTTCGCCGTCGATGACGTCTACGACGGCATCGCGCTCGATCCCGCGTAGCCCAGGCCTCCCCTCACCCGTCCGCCGCGAGCACCTCACGCTTCGGATCCAGGAGGTAGCCGCCGGCCTGGGTGAACAGGCTGCTCGCGAGCCCGAGCTTGCGGAGCGTCGCGATGGCGACTCGGAGGCGGTTCTGGAGCACCGGCAAGTCCTTCGTGTCGCTCCAGGCGAGCCGCATGAGCTCGGTCGTCGCGACCGGTCGCCCCGGCCGCTCGAGCCGCGCCGTAAGGAGCGCGCCGAGCAGCGTGCGAAGGGGCGTGCGACGCGCGACGTCGACGGGGGCGCCGCGAGGAGCGCGGAACCAGGCCCCCGTACGCTCGACGATGAGCACGTCCTCCGAGCCGGGGGCGAGCCGGTCCGGGCGTGGCCGCACGAGGGCCGCCACGCCGAGCGCCGCCTCGAGCAGGCGCCGCGCGATGCGCACGTCGCTCTGCGCCGCCTCGGGGGCCCTCTCCAGGCGGCGCCTGGCCGAGGACCGGTGAGCCGACGCCGCGAGCGGATCACCCTCGCACGCGGCCGCCCGCGCGAGATCCAGGTGCCCGGCCAAGAGCTCTATCGCGCTCGCGTAGAACGACTGCTCGCGGCGCGCGCGGAAGTGGCCGCGGGCGAGCTCGAGGAGCTGCGCCGCCGACTCGAGATCTCCGGACCGCGCGAGCAGCGCCGCGCGCCAGCCGCGCGCGTAGGCCTGCGCGCTCACGGCTCCCACGTCGCCGAGCGCGCGGTCGGCGGTCTCCAGGACGACGGCCGCTTCCCGCGCCTCCCTGAGCTCCACCAGCACCGCGCCCAGGTAGAGCGCCGCGAGGCCGTGAGCCTTCCGCGCCCCGAGCTCGCGCGTGACGAGCACCACCGTCTCGAGCCGCGCGCGCGCCACGTCGAGCTGGCCGAGATCGTGCTCGAGGATGGCGAGGTAGGTAGCGGCCGAGGCCTCCGCGGCCCGATCCCCGAGCTCGCGCTGGATCTCGATCGCCGCGTGGAAGCGCGCGTGCGCGACCTCGGCGCGGCCGAGCTCCATCTCGACCATGGCGCGGCGGCTCATCGCCGTCCCGAGGACCGGCTGGTCGCCCGAGTGTTGCGCGACCTGCATCGCGCGTGCGTAGCGCTCCTCCGCCGCCGCGAGGTCGTCCACGTAGAACCAAGTATCGCCGGCGCCGAGCGCGGCGCGCGCGGCGTGGCCCTCCAGGCCGAGCGCCTCGTACGCAGCCTCCGCCGCCTCGAGCGCCTCCCGCGCCTCGGCCCATGATCCGAGCGCGAGCAGCGCGCGCCCCTTCGCCTCGAGCGCGCGCGCGTCGAGCTCCGGGTCGCCGAGCGCCGCGGCGACCTCACGCGCGAGCTTCACGGATCCGAGCGCCTCCGCCGCGCGACCCGTGGCCTCGAGGGCGCGGGCGCGACCGAGGAGCGTGCGGGCCTCGAGGTTCGGCGCGAGATCGTCGCCGCAGGCGCGGAACGCGGCGTCGACCAGGGAGAGTCCGTGCGCCACCGAGCCGCCGCCAGAGGAGGCCGGCAGGAGCGCGAGCGCGGCCTCGAGCCCCGCCTCTGCGCGGACGGCGCGAGCCGAGCCTGGATCGAGCGCCCGCCGGTGCACGGCCAGGAGGTTGGCGCTCTCCTCGGCGATGCGGCGCCGCGCCGACGCCGCACCAGGCCCGGCGTCCTGGCGGGCGAGCGCGCGCGCCAGCTCGGAGAAGTACGATCCGTGCCGGGAGAGCGCCTCGCTGGTCGCCTCGGCCTCCGCCAGCCGCTCCGCCGCGAGCTCGCGGATCGACGTCAACATGGTGAAGCGGCCGTCCCGCTCCTCGACGACGAGCGACTTCGCCGCGAGGCGCTCCAGCGTCCGCCGCGCGAAGCCCGCGTCCTCCTCGCCGACGAGCGCGGCGACGGCCGCCTCGTCGAAGCCCCCGCGCAGGACCGACGCGTAGGCGAGCACGTCACGCTCGTCCTGCGTGAGGAGCGCCATGGAAGAGTCGATGGTGTCGGCGAGCGACGTCCGCGCCTCCTCGAGCTCGGCCGCGAGGTTCTCGGTGAGCGGAAGGGCGACGCGCGCGGCGCAGAGCTCGATCGCCAGCGGGAGCCCGTCGAGCTCCGCCACGGCGCGCCCCACGAGCGCGAGGTCGGCGTCGGTCGCGACGAACGACGAGTGCCGCAGGGCGAGCCGGTCGAGGAACAGACCCACCGCGGGGCTCGACGCGCCCGCCCCGACCTCCCCGACAGGCAGGGGCCGGAGCTCGAGGCAGCGCTCCTGATCGAGGCCGAGCCGGTGCCGCGACGTGACGAGGAGCGAGGTCGCAGCCGCGGCCCACCGCACGACCAGGTCGAGGCAAGAGTCGACGAGGTGCTCGAAGTTGTCGAGGCAGAGGAGCGCGCCCTCCCGCGCGCGGATCGCCTCCTCGAGGAGCGCGGCGGCTTCGCCCACCGTCGCCGCCCGCGAGAGATCGGCGTCCAGGGAGCGCGCCACGACTGCGCAGAGATCCATCGGAGAGCCGGCCTCGACGAGGTCACAGCAGGTGATCTCGGCGAAGTCGGGGAGGTCGCGGAGGGCGAGCTCGCGGGCGAGGCGGGTCTTGCCGACCCCCGGCGGCCCCACCAGGGTGACGAGCCCGCCGGCGCGGAGCGCCTCGACGAGCGCGCGGAGGTCCTCCTCGCGGCCGAGGAGGCGCGTCGACTCCGGGAGCGCCCTCGACATCGAGCGCAAGCGTCTCACGCCGGACCCCGACGGGACAGCTCGCCTACCCCGCCCCGGCGGCGACTCGGGGGTCCGCGATCCGGACGGCCAGCTGGGCGATGCGATCATGCTGGGCGCCCAAGCATTCGGCGTGCCGCGCCTTTTGACTGACCGTCAGTCAATAATGCCGAGCATCAGCAAAAGGAGCCATTAACGCCTGGATCGCGGCTAGCCCGATCGGGGGTTCGCGGGCGAATCGGGGCGCGTGTGGGCCCGTGTGGCGAGACGCAAGGGGAGCGCGATCACCAGGCCGAGCGCCGCGAGCCAGACGGGGGGCCACGGGCTCGTCTCCTCCGACGCGACGGCGCACCCGCAGCCGTCGTCCCCGTCGCCGGATCCGCCGCCCGCCCCCGCGCCGGTGGACGACGTGGTCCCGCCCGCGCACTGGTCCGTGGCGAGGAGCTGCTTCTGCGCTGCCCAGCGCGAAGGGCACGTCTCGGTGATCGTCGAGCCCGCGGGGCAAGCCGGGTCGGGCCCGCCGAGGCACGAGAGGTTGTGGAGCGCCGTGAACGTCGCGCCGAAATCGGTGCTCTTGCCGATCGTGAACCCGGCGACGGCCTCCTTCGCGCAGGCGTAGACCACGTCGCCGGCCCAGGTCAGGCAGCGGACACCGAGCGGGCTCACGGGTGAGAAGCTGAGGTCCGCGGCGTCGGCGCCGTGGATCCCGTCGGTCTCTGTGCCGACCAGCACCCGGGCGCCGTCCGGCGAGAGCGCGAAGCCGAGCAGCGGGCCCGTCGCGTCGAACACGGTCTGCCACGTGTCGCCGGCGTCGTGGGTGACCATGAGGACGCCGAGGTCCGAGGCGAGCCTCACGTAGACCGTGTCCGGGTCCGCCGGGTCGACCGCGCCGATGAACGGACCCGAGGCGTTGTCGCTCCCCGGGATGGTCACGAGCTCCCAGGTCTGGCCCCCGTCGGAGGAGCGCGCGAGCGCGCCCTCGTACTGGTCGCTCGCGACGATCACGAACCCGCTCATGTAGATCCGCTGCTCGTTCGAGGGCGCGACGTCGACGGTGAGCGCGAGGAAGTTCGAAGGGAGGGCGGCCCCCACCTGGGTCCAGGTCGCGGCGACGTCCGTCGTCCGCCAGAGGAGCGTGTCGAACAGGTTGCCGCCGAGGCCGTTGGTGCTGACGGCGACGGCCCGCGTGGGATCCGACTTGCTCGTGGACACGTCCTTGAAGAAGCGGGCCGCGAGGTCCCCGCCGACCAGGCCGAGGTCGCAGCCGTCGGGGCTGGCGACCACGAGGCCGTCGAACACCCCGGCGATGAGGACACCGCCCTGGAGCAAGGCGATGGCCGGATCGAGCACGCCCCCGTACCCCGCCGCCTCCTCACACGTCCAGGTCCAGGAGGCCCCCGCGTCGCGCGTTCGGATGAAGCCGTAGGTAACCTGCACGGCGATGTGCGCCGGATCGTCCGGCGCGACGACGAGCTGCTCCGCGGAGGGGAACCGACCGTTCGCCCGCGCCGCGTCGGCCGCGACGAGGAGGGTGAGGCCCGCCAGCGCGGACGAGAGCGCCCGCGTCACGGCACCCCCAGGTACGCGATGACGTCGGCGAGATCCGCGTCGCTCAGCGCCTCGACCGAGAGCGGCGGCATCTGCCCTCCGTAGCCGAAGAAGGTCCCGTGGCGAGTCTTCTCGACGAACACGAGCCTCCGCTCCTCCGCCGTGTATGTGCCGAGCGGGTGCGCCGCGAGGGTCTCGTCCGGGAGAGAAGGCGCGGTCGGCGTCCGCTTCCCCGTCCCGGTCGCCTTGGCTCCGTGACAGGTCCCGCACGCCGCGTCGTAGATTCCTGCGCCGCGGGTCGGATCCCCGGGGCCCGGATCCGCGACGTCGCCGACGGTGAACGACACCGGCGAGCCGTCCCCGCCGAGCGTCTCGAGGTAGGCCCAGAGGGCGCGCGCCTCCTCCTCCTCGCCGCTCCACGGAGCGTCGGACAGCATGAAGTAGTACCTGCAGTGGTTGATGGCCCCGAGCAGCGTCGTGACCTGGCCCTGCCAGAACGTAGGGCGCTCCGTCGCGCCGGCGAGGGAGCCCCCGGGCTGGTAGGGCGCGCCCGCGTGACAGTCGATGCAAGAGAAGACGTTGCCACGCGCGGGGGACACACGGGGATCGGCGAAGAGCGCCTCACCATGCTCGACCGCCGTGCGGTGGTCGACCCGCTCCTCGGTCGGCGGGTCACAAGCCGCGATGCCGCCGAGAAGGAGCGCGCCACAAGGTAGCGCCGCCGCCAACGTGCGCGTCACGTTCCACCCCCGAGGACGCGGATCGCGTCCGGGAACACGCCGACGTCGGTCGAGCCGACGATGGTGAGGGTCGCGTCGAGCATCACCACCTTGCCGGGGCCCTGCTTGTCCCCCTCGCACACGACGAACATCGCGTCATCGGTGACGAGGACCTCGTGGGGCAGCTCGCACTCGTCCTTCGTGAACGTCCGGGACTCGTTGGGCTCGATCCCCGCGAGATCGACCAAGACCAGCGCGTCCGGCTGCTGCGTCGGGACCGCGAGCTTGCCGTCGGCGGTGAAGTCGGGGAAGTAGGGCGCCCCGAGGAACGTGCGCGTCTCGGCGAGATCGAACGTGCCCGCTTGCGTGTCGAAGAAGCGGATGTCCTTCGAGACCGTGCTCGCCACGACGAGCGTCGCCCCGTCGGCGCTCAGCCTGGTCGCGTAGGGCCCGTACGAAGGCGCGCCGAAGCCCACGATGCCCGGTCCGACGTCGATGAGCGAGACCGCGCCGCCCACGGTGTCGACGACGGCGAGGCGATCCTCCCCGTAGCAGGCGACGTACGCGGTGGCGCCGTCCGGCTTGGAGAGCGCGACGCCGTGCGGCGCGACGCAGGTGGGGATGAGCTCGGGCGCGAAGATGCCCGCGTCGATCACGGCGACCGTCGCGCGCGCCGCCTCGATGTCCGTCGGGTTCTTGGTGGCACGCTGGAGATCGAAGTGTGTGACGACCAGGCGCTTGCCGTCGTCCGAGATCGCGATGTCGCCGGGGTTCGGATCCACGCGGACGTTGCCGAGGACCGAGAGATCCGCGAGCGCGACCTTCTGGACGTAGCCCGGCACCACGCTCGACCCGTGCGTCGCGTGTGGGCCGGTCGCGTTGGTCGCCGGATAAGAGAGGGCGACGTAGCCCACCCCCCCCGCTGGATCCAAGGCGACGTGGTGCGGTCCGTCGATGTCCACCGGGTTCCGGCCCACGGGCCGAGCCTCCACCTTCGCGCCCGTGGCGAGGTCCAGGACCGTGACGGTGTCCGAGAGGCTGTCGGTCACGAGGGCCGCGCGGGCGGGGTAGACGATGTCCGGCACCCGGTCGGGGTACGCCTCCCCCTCGTAGGGCTCGTTTTCGTACCGGACGACGACCTCGGGCTCGCAGCCGGCCCAGGCGAGGCCGAGGAGCCCCAAGAGCCCTAAGAACGCCGATGAACGCCGGAAAAGCATGGGAAGTCCAGGGGTCAGGGCACGCCACCCGAGGCCCTGAGAGCATACGCGGCGCCCCGGGGGCTTGCCAGTCCAGGCTCCGTCGGGTAACCGGCTGGGTCGACCTTGGCCGCCAGCCGTTCCCTCGTCATCGTGGAGTCACCCCACAAAGCCCGAACAATCGCGGGCTTTCTCGGGAAAGACTTCGTCGTGGAGTCGTCCATCGGGCACATCCGCGACCTGCCGCGGAGCGCCAGCGAGGTGCCGGCGGCGCTGAAGAAGGCGCCCTGGGCGCGCCTCGGGGTCGACGTCGACAACGGGTTCAAGCCCCTCTACATCGTCGACCCCGACAAGAAGCAGCAGATCCAGAAGCTGAAGGGCCTGCTCGCCGACGCCTCCGAGCTCTACCTCGCGACCGACGAGGATCGCGAAGGGGAGAGCATCGCCTGGCACCTGCTCGAGGTCCTCAAGCCCAAGGTGCCGGTCAAGCGCATGGTCTTCCACGAGATCACGCGGCAAGCGATCAAGCAGGCCATCGAGAGCCCCCGCGACATCGATCGACGGCTGGTGGACGCCCAGGAGGCGCGGCGCATCCTCGACCGGCTCTACGGCTACGAGGTCTCGCCCGTCCTCTGGAAGAAGGTCCTGCCTCGCCTCAGCGCGGGGCGCGTCCAGTCCGTGGCGATCCGCGTGATCGTGGAGCGGGAGAAGGCGCGCATGCGCTTCCGCCGCGCCTCCTACTGGGACGTGGAGGCCACCCTCGACGCCGGCGGGACGAGCTTCACCGCGGAGCTCACGTCGAGCAACGACCGCCGCCTCGCCACGGGGAAGGACTTCGGCGAGGACGGCAAGCTCCTGAAGCCCG
Organism: uncultured Polyangiaceae bacterium; assembly: GCA_964492175.1. GTDB lineage: Bacteria > Myxococcota_A > Polyangia > Polyangiales > Polyangiaceae > Xiheicaenibacterium. Next base: position 19,636 of record CAZBJI010000006.1, read on the forward strand.
ACCTCCTCCACCTGGGGGAGGCCGCCGCGCGCTCGCTGGCGGATCGCATGATGCGGGGCACGTTCAGCGTCACCAGCGTGGACCGCAAGCCCACGAAGCGCTCGCCCTCCGCGCCGTTCATGACCTCCACGCTGCAGCAGGAAGCCAGCCGCAAGCTGCGCTTCACCGCGTCCCGCACCATGCGCGCCGCGCAGCGCCTCTACGAGGGCGGCTTCATCACCTACATGCGTACGGACTCCACGCAGCTCGGCGCCGGGGCGCTCACCGCGGCGCGGTCGCAGATCGAGCGCATGTACGGGGCGGCGTTCCTCCCGGCCGAGCCCCGCGTGTACGCGAAGAAGGTGAAGAACGCGCAGGAGGCCCACGAGGCGATTCGGCCCGCGGGCGACGTCTTCCGGCTGCCGGAGGAAGTAGCCGCGGAGGTCGGGTCCGACGAGGCCCGCCTCTACGAGCTGGTCTGGATGCGGACGATCGCCTCCCAGATGAAGGACGCGCTCGGTGAGAGCGTCCAGGTGAAGATCGGCGGCAAGCTGGACGCTGGCGACACCGTCGAGCTCTCGGCGAGCGGCCACACGATCACCTTCGCCGGCTTCCTGCGGGCGTACGTGGAGGGCAGCGACGACCCTGCCGCGGAGCTCGAGGGTCGCGAGCGACCGCTCCCGCGGCTCGACGACGGGCAGGCGCTCGGCGCCGTGGCGATGGAGCCGAAGGGGCACGAGACCCAGCCGCCCGCTCGCTACACCGAGGCCACGCTCGTGCAGAAGCTCGAGGAGCTCGGGGTGGGGCGCCCGTCCACCTACGCGAGCATCATCAGCACGATCATGGATCGTGGGTACGTCTGGAAGCGGGGCGCCGCGCTCGTCCCGTCCTTCAAGGCGTTCGCGGTCGTCAACCTGCTGGAGAAGCATTTCAGCTCCCTGGTGGACTACGCCTTCACGGCCAAGATGGAGGACGACCTCGACTCGATCGCACAAGGCGACCGCGAGTCGGGCCCCTGGCTCGAGCGGTTCTACTTCGGCGAGGCGGGCGCGAAGAAGAAGGCGACGAAGGGCTCGGCTCCCCCGAGCTCCGGCGGCGCCATCCAGAGCCTCGGCCTCCGCACGCTGGTCGCGGATCGGCTCGACGAGATCGACGCGCGCGCGATCAACTCGCTCCCGCTGGGCTCGGACTCCGAAGGGCGAGAGATCGTGATCCGCGTAGGCAAGTTCGGCCCCTACCTGGCGCGCGCGGACGAGACGGCGAGCATCCCGGAGGATCTCCCCCCCGACGAGCTCACGCTCGAGAAGGCCGAGGAGATCCTCCGCGCGCCGAGCGGGGACAGACTGCTCGGGCAGCACCCCGAGACGAACGAGCCCGTGTACGCACGGAGCGGGCGGTATGGGCCGTACGTCCAGCTCGGAGAGGCCGGCGGCGACGAGAAGCCCAAGACGGCGTCGCTGCTCCCGTCCATGTCGCCCGACACGCTCACGCTCGCGGACGCGTTGAAGATGCTCTCCCTCCCCCGCGTGGTCGGCCTCGACGAGGAGGGGGTCCCGATCACCGCGACGCTGGGGCGGTACGGCGGCTACATCCAGCGCGGCAAAGACAGCCGCAGCCTCGAGAGCGAAGAGCTCGTCTTCACGCTCACGGTGCCCGAGGCGCTCGCCGTCCTCGCCCAGCCCAAGTTCAAGCGCGCGCGCGCCGCGGCGCCTCCGCTCAAGGAGCTCGGCAACGATCCGGTGTCGGGCAAGCCCATCCGCGTGATGCAGGGTCGGTTCGGCCTCTACGTCACCGACGGCGAGACCAACGCGACGCTGCGCCGCGACGACTCGCTCGAGACGCTGAGCGAGGAGCGCGCGATCGAGCTCATGCAGGAGCGCCGCGAGAAGGACGCGGCGGGCGGCGGTGGGCGGCGCGGCGCGGGCCGGCGGGGCGCGCGCGGCGCGAAGGCCGGTGCCACGCGGGCGACCGGGCAGAAGCCCGGGGCCGCGCGCGCCGGGAAGACGCCCCTCGGAAAGCGCGCGGCGCCCGCGGCGGATCGCTCCGCCGGCAATGGCGCCGACCCGGCGAGGGCCGTCGCCGAGAGAACGGCCGCCAAGAAGCCCGCGAAGAAGGCCGGGAAGAAGACGGCGGCGAAGAAGCCGAAGGCGTCCAAGGGGAGCGGGAAGAAGCAGCCCGCGACCGGCACGTGAGCCGCACGCTGGCAGCGCTCGCGCTGGTGATCGCGGCATCGTCCTGCGCGCGCGAGCGCGGGGAGCAGGCGCGACAGCCGCCTCGACGGGTGGGCGTGCGGCCGACGCCCACGCAGACCTACGCGCCGCCGCCGACGGCGACGGCCCCGGTTCAGCCGACTGCGCCGCCCTCCGCGACGGCCTCGCCCCCGCCCTCGGCCACGGCCCCTGCGCCCAGCGCCAGCGCGATCTCCCCGACCGACCTCATCAAGTTCCAGGACGCGTGCTGGAAGAACTGCGACCAGTTCGCCTGCATGAAGATCGCCGAGGCCTACCGCACCGGCGCGGGCCTGCCGGCCGACGTCCTCGCGGGCCGGCGCTACGCGGTGCACGCTTGCCAGGAGTGCGGGACGCCGTCGGTGGCGATCGACCAGAGCTGCAAGACCTGGGGTCTCGACAAGAAGTAGCCCCGCGAGCGGGCTCCGTCGGGCTCAGCCCTCGGGCTCCCCGCTCGGCTCCGTGACGGCGCGCACCGAGGCGGCGATCGAGTCGTCGGGCGGATCCTCGGCGTGGTTGTCCCACGCGCGCATCACCGAGGAGAGGCGCTGCCGAGGCGCGGCCGTCACGCCCGCCCACGCCTTCGTGCGCTTCGCGGGCGGCCACTTCTTCGTCGTGCCGGACTGCGAGCTCGGGCGGATGCTGGGCGGTAGCGGGGTCGGGTTTCGGTTCAGCCCGTCGAGGGGATGGAGCACCGCGCCTTCGGACGCTGCAGCGAGCTCTTCTCCCGTTCCAGCCTGCGAGTCGGGCGCGTGCAAGGCGTCCTCCTCGTCGGCTCCGGCTTCACCCTTCTTCAATGCAGAAACGATGCGGGCCTCCCGCGGGCCGCTCGGCCCGTCTCAATCGCTGTCGCTGTCGTCGTCGCAGTCCGCGTCCTTGATGCGCTCCGCGTTCCCGGAGAACTCCGCGCCGTCCTCCGGAGGGGCATCCGAGACGTCGAGCTGAATGTCCAGCAAGGTCCACTTCGGCTTCTTCTTCTTGCCGCTCGGCTCCTCGTCGTGGTGATCGGTGCGCTGGAGGTCGGCGACGTTGAGCGTCCACGACTTGGTCACCATGGCGCCATCGGCGAGCGCCGCGTCCACGCCGCGCGACATGTACGTCAGCGTAAGGACGAAGCTGATGCTCGCGCCCGCCTCGACCTGGTTGAGGATGTTCCGCCGCACCTTGAAGCACGGGATGATGAAGCCAGGGTTGCTGGCCAAGACCATCACGTGGTCGAGCAAGATCCCGTCCTTCTTGTCGGGGTTCTTCGCGGCAAGCGCAGGGGCCGCCACCGCGCCGACCGCCATCGTGAGCCCAACCAGAATCGTGCGCCGACCGAGCTGCATGCTGACCTCCGCCAAGAGAAACCCCAGCGTCAGAGACTATGCACGAGGACTCGCTGCGTCGAGGAGTTCGAGCGCTTCTCGTGCAGATTGGGGGGCCATCGTGAGGAGTTTCATCACCAAGGAGTCGAAGTGCGGCTCCCTGTAGGTGCGGCCGTGACGCACCAACAACTCCAGCCACTCCTTCGCTCCGACTTCGTCGCCTTCGTGCAGGGCGAGCCCGAGTGACACCGCCGCCGCCGTGGCGCGCTCGGGCGCAGCCCCTTGCAGGACGCCCCACGCTTCGGCAAGGTCGCGGTGAGCCCTCGCGAGAGCCCAGTCCTCCTCGATGACCGCCCAGCACGCTGCGTTCCCCTCAGCCATGGCCACGATTTGCCGAAGGCCGCGGTGCTGAGCCATCAAGGAGAGCTTACGCCCCTCGCTCCGCGCCTGCTCCTTCTCGCCAAGCTGAAAGAGGGCCTCCAGCCAAGTGAGGCGCGCGAAGATCTCGATGCGCAGCGCCCCCGCATCGCCGGCCATTTGGACCGCGTCCCGCGCGAGCGCCTCCATCTCGACGGCGGGCTTCAGCCCGCTCATGGCCATGAGCACCTGCGCCTCCGTCGCCCGGTTCTCGGCGCGCCGCGCAAGCGCGAGCGCCGCGTCATACGCTGTCGCAGCGCTGGAGTGGTCGCCCCGCCGAAAGGCGTCCAGCCCGCGTTGCCCGAGACAGATCGCCTCCACCTCGAGCTCCTGGGCGCGCCTCGCGTGCTCGATGGATCGCTCCATCGCATCCGCGCCCTCCGGAGTGCGACCTTGGAGCCGAAAGGTCTGTGACTCGCGCAACCCCACCCACGCCGCGGCGCTCTCGTATCCGCGGTGCCCCTTCGCAAGGGCCAGCACGCGCTTGGACTCCTCCAGGCATCGGTTCGCCTCTTCGACGTTGCCCCCCTCTACATGGCACTGCGCGAGCTCCGCGAGCGCCCGCGCGTGGTCGGACACGCCATCCGGGCGAGGCTTCGCCCACTCGATGAGCTGCTCGAGCCTGCGCCGCCGCGGCTCGCGCTCGGCGCGCCTCCAGCTCCAGATCGAGGCGGAGAGCATCGCGTCGAGGGCCTGGCGATGCCGGCCGGCCGCATGGAGGTGGCGCGCCCGCTCCTCCTCCACGTCCTCGCGCCCGACCAGGACCCTCAGCGCGTCCGCGGCGACGCCGTGCAGGCGCGGCGCGTCCTCGTGGTTGATGCCGAGCAAGTAGTCGCGCAGGAGCCCGTGCGAGAACGCGAAGAGCTCGCCCTCCTGCCGGACGAGGCCAGCCGCGAGGGACCGGTTGAACGAGTCGGTGAAGCTCTCGCCGACGAGCTCGGCCAGCGAGTCGACCACCTCCGCCGAGACACGCTCGCGCACGAGCGCCAGGACCGCGAGGTGCGTCGGATCCGCGCCCGAGACCTTCACGTTCCGCGACCATACCGCGCCCATGTCGCTCGGGACGGCGCCCGCCGCGTCGACGCCGCCGACGAGCGCGTAGCGCCGCCCCCGCTTCTCCACCGCGCGCTCGAGCACGAGCTGCGTCACGAGCTGCCGCGCGAAGAGGGGGTTGCCCTCGGACCGGCGCGCGACGAGCGCTGCGAGGTCGTCGTCCAGGTCGAGCAGCCCCCGCACCATCGCGCGGGTCGCGTCCGAGCCGAGGGGCTGCATCGACACCCGGCTGAGCTTGGCGCCCGCCTGGAGCGCCGCCTTGTAGTCCTCGGCGGCCTCTCCGTCGCGCTCCGTCGCGACGATGCACACGCCGAACGCGGTCTTCACCTTGCCGAGCGCCTCGATCAGCGCGGCGCACTCCCCCCGGCTCCAGTGGACGTCATCGAGGCGGAGCACCACCGGCCGGTTCGTGGCGGCGCGCACCACGACGTCTCGCGCGACACGGACCGGAAGCGCGGCGTCGGGGGCCGCGTCGGGTGCGGGCCGCAGCAGCACGCGCGCCTCCCGCGCGAGCGCGGAGGTCCCTTCGTCCGGGAAGCGCTCGAGGAAGAAGGCGAGGCGAGCCTCGAACGCCGCGCCCTTGCTGCCGCGCGAGCCGAGGGCGTTCTCGACGAGCCCGCGGAGGCCCTCGTCCGCGCTGCCCCCCGCGGACCAGTGCGTGTGCAGCTCGATCGCGACGCCGAGCTCGAGCGCGCGCTCGACCGCGTCGCGCGCCAGGCGACTCTTGCCCGTCCCGGCGGGGCCGCTGAGCAAGACGGCGTGGGATGCCTGACTCTCGGTCGTGGCTCGGAGCGCGTCCCAGAGCGCGCGGCGCTCCTCCACGCGCCCGACCACCGGCAGCTCGCGCAGGCCGAAGAGCCCGTAGGCGCCAGGCGTCGGAGGCACTTCGACCGCGGTCGAGTCGGTTCCTCCTTCGGTCGCCCGAAAGCGGGCGCTGAGGGGCTTCGAGCGTCCGGTGGCCGATCGCCCGGTGGTCGATCCGGGGCTCGAGTCACGCGCCGCGGGGATGTCGAGGCGCCTCACGGTCTCCGAGGGCGTGCTGACCTCGTTGTCCGCGGCGCGCGCCGGCGCGACGCTCGGCGTCGGCTCGTCGAGCATGACGGTCAGAGCGTCGCCCTCCATCTCCTCGAGCGCGGCGACCACGTCCGCGGCGCACGCGGGTCGGTCCCAGGGGTCGAGCTCGAGGAGCGCGGCGCAGAGCTCCACGAACGCGTCGGGGACCCCTGCGACCACGGGCTGGAGGGGCGGGGCAGGATCTTCGGCCCGGCGCTTCGCCGCAGCGAGCTGATCGGGCTCCACGTCCTCGAAGGGGAGGCGCTTCGAGCAGAGCTCGTGCGCGAGCAGCCCCACCGAGTAGAGATCGGTCCAGGGCCCCAGCCGCTCGATCTCCCCGAAGGCCTGCTCCGGCGCCATGTACTCGGGCGTCCCGATGATCGATCCGTCGTCGAACCAGGACTCTGCCCCGCGCCCCGGGCTGAGGAGACGCGCGATCCCGAAGTCCACGAGCGTCGTTTGGACGGATGGCGCCATCCGGACGATGACGTTGTCCGGCTTCAAGTCGAGGTGCAGGACGCTCCGCGCGTGGGCGTGGGCGAGCGCCTGGAGGAGCTGGATGAGCACCGTCCGGATCACGCCCCAAGACCCGTGGTCCTTGAGCGCCTTGCCGAGCGGCTTACCCGGCCGGAACGCCATGACGAGGAGCGAGGTGCCGTCGGGGAGGGCGAGGAGATCGTAGACGTCGACGATGCCTGGGTGGGTCAGCCGCGCGACTGCGACGACCTCCGCCTGGAAGAGCCGGCGCATCGCGGCGTCGGCGACGTACTCGGCGCGCACGACCTTGACCGCGACGGTGCGCTTCTCCTCGAGGTCGAAGCACGCCCAGACCTCGCCCATCCCGCCCTTGCCGAGGAGGGTCGCCGCTCGGTAGCGGGACGAGAGAACGGTGCCGACGTCGATCTTCATCGCGGGCGTCGAAGACGCCAGGATCGAAGGATACTTGGTCGACCGTCGGGGGCCAAAGTCGGGGCCCCGCGGGGCCGCGAACAGACCTGACGTTACGTCGGCCTGACCGCGCTCAGGCGCGCTCGAGGACGAGCGAGATCCCTTGCCCGCCGCCGATGCACATCGTCACGAGGCCGTACCGCTTCTTGTCGCGTCGGAGCGCATACGCGCAGGTGAGCGTCAGGATCGCGCCCGTCGCGCCGAGCGGGTGGCCGAGCGCGATGGCGCCGCCGAGGGGGTTCACCTTCTCCGGATCGATGCCGAGCTTCTGAAAATCGCGGATGACCGCGAGCGCTTGCGGGGCGAACGCCTCGTTGAGCTCCACGTGGTCGATCGCCTTGCCGTCGATCCCCGCCGACGCGAGCGCGCGCTTCGTCGCGGGGACCGGGCCCCAGCCCATGATCTCGGGGTCGCAGGCGGCGACGCCCATGCCCGCGATCCGCGCGAGGGGGCGCGCACCGTGCTTGGCCGCGTCCGCCTCCTTGGCGATCACCATCGCCGCGGCGCCGTCGACCACGGCGCTCGCGTTGCCGGCGGTGATGATCCCGCCGGGCTCGAACGCGGCGCCGAGCCTGCTCATCTTGGCGAGGGACGCGTCCTCCAGGATGTGCGTGTCGTGCTTCACGGTGATCGCGTCTTGGCCGAGCTCCACGACGACGGGCTCCGTCTCCTCCGCGAACGCCCCAGCGTCGCGCGCCTTCTTCGCCAGCACGTGCGAGCGATGACCGAACTTGTCGGCCTCCTCCCTCGTGATCTGGTAGCGACGGCCGAGCTCCTCGGCGGTGTTCGCCATCGCCATCTTGGCCGACGGATCGTAGAGGCTCATGAGGAGCATGTCCTGCAGGTGCGTGCCGGCCGGCAGCGCCTTCGCGTCGATCGGCCCGTACTTCTGGACGGCCTCCCCGACCTTCTTCCCGCGCTGGTTGTAGAGGCAGAACGGGTACTGCATCGACTCGGCGCCGCCCACCACGGTGAAGGGCCGCTCTTCGTCGTGTCGCACGCCCGCGAGCATGATCTCGGCGCCGACGGCGATGGCCTCGGCGCCGCTGCCGCAGATCCGCGCCAGGGTGAGGGCGGGGACGTCCTTCGCGAGGCCGCCACGCCACGCCATGCCCTTCGCCCCGTAGATGCTGTCGCGGTGGCTGTGCTGCGCCATGCCCATCACGGCGTGACCGACGAGGGCCTTGTCGACCTTGGTGCTCGCGAGCGTCGCGCGGATGGCCATGCCGCCGAGCTGCGTCGCGGTGAAGCGGGAGAAGAGGCCGGCCTCGCGGTTGTCGACGAGGATGTCTGCGCGCGGGATGCGCCGCGCGCCGTCCAGGATCACGATGTTGGTGGAGGTCATGGCTTCTTCTCCGTCACTCGTGGAGGAACGCCGCTGGGACGCGCGGCCCGTTCTGGACGAAGTTCTTCATCCCGATGTCCATGTCGACCGTCCCCTTGCAGCGGGCGAAGCCGTCGGCCTCCACGACCAGACCCTCGGCGAGGGGCTTCGCGAGGCCGCGGCGGATCACGTCGACGAGGATCGCGTCGATCGCGAGCGACCGGTGGCCGATGTCCGCGGGCGGGAGCTTCGCGGGCACCGAGAGCGGCGCCGGATCCACCGGGCGGACGCCGGGCGCACCCTCGCGGACGAGCGCCTTCGCGGCGGCGACCGGATCCTTCGCCGGCGTGCCGCGCGCCCAGCCCCACGCGCACGCCTCCGCCGCGCCGACGGAGCGGCCGGTCCGCAGGAGGTCGAGCGCCCGCTCGAGCCCCACGAGGCGCGGCAGCCGCTGCGTACCGCCGTAGCCCGGGATGATGCCGAGGTTCACCTCGGGCTGGCCGAGCACGAGGTCCGGCCCTACCACGCGCGCGTGGCACGCCATCGACAGCTCCGCGCCGCCACCCAGCACGGGGCCGTCGACCGCCGCGATGACCGGCTTCTTGCAGCCGGCGATCCGCTCGAAGATCCCGTGTGAGTCCAGGCAGGTCTTCCTGCAGGCCTCGGCGTCGGGCAAGACGGCGAGCTCTTGGATGTCGGCCCCGGCGAGCGCGCCGTCGTAGCTCGTGACGACGATGCCGCGCACGGCGGCGTCGGCGGCGAGCTCCGAGATGGCGTCATCCACCTCGGACAGCGTGCGCTTCGAGAGCGCGTTCTTCACCTCGGGGCGAAAGACGCGCACGACGCCCACGTCCCCGTCGCGCTCCACGATGACCGTGCGCCGGAAGGCCGGGAGCTTGCCCTCCGTGATCACGCGCGGGACGACGAAGCCCGGGTGGGCCGCGGCGTACGCCGTGCAGAGCTCCTTGACCCTCGCCGCGCCGAGCTCCTCGGCGAGCTCCATGGTCCCCTTGCGGAACCCGAGCGCCATCTGCATGAGCCAGTTCGTCTCGGTCGGGAGGCTGACGTCGTTCTCGATGAGGAAGTAGGTGCGCGCGAACAGCACCGCCGAGATACGCGCCATCACCCGGTCGGCGAGCGCGGCGTCGTGGGCGGGGTCGCCCGGCGCCTTGCGGTCGTGCCACGGCCGGTCGCCCTGCTTCTCGAGGATCGCCGGCGGCGCGAACCACGGCGACCCGGTCTTGGCCTTCTCCATGAGCCGCTGGCACTTCGCGACGAGCAGGTTGCCCTTCGTCAGGTCCATCACCTGGAACGGTCCTCCTCCTCCGATGCTCGCGTTCACGATCGCGTCCACCTGCGCGGGCGTCGCGAGCCCCTCCTCCACGATGCGCGCCGCCTCGGAGATGTAGTTGCAGAAGACGTCGTCCGCCGCGAAGCACTCGACGTCGGCGGTGACGATCGGGACGCGGCCGAGCTTCTTGACCGTCTCGATCATCCGCGCGCCGAGCGCGTCGTCCCCGCTGAGGACGACCTCGACGGGGAGCGACCGCCACGCGGGGTAGAACGGGTGGTTCACGAAGCAGCGGTTCGGGTGCTTCGCCTCCGCCGCGATCTGCGCGCGCGGGAGCCCGGAGGTGGCGAAGCCGATCAGGCAGTCGGGCCCGACCACGCCCTCGAGCTCCGCGAGGATGCGGCGCTTGATCGCGAGGTCCTCGCTCGCGGCCTCGAGCACGTAGTCACACGCCGCGAGGTCCGCGAGGCGCTGCGTGGGCACGAGCGCGCCGCGCACCGCCTTCGCGGCGCTCGGGGAGATCTTCCCGCGCGAGACGCCCTTCTCGACGTAGCCCGCGATGCGCGCGGCGCCCGCGTCGAGGGCCTCCTTCTTGATGTCGACGAGAAACACCTTCGAGCCGGGCTCTCGCGCCAAGGCGGTCAAGAAGCCGTACGCGAGGTCCGGGCCGATGGCCCCAGAGCCGATGACTCCGACGATCATGGTCGCTCCTCTGCGCGCCCGCGGGGACGCCGGCAAGGGCCGGGTCCGCGCGTCGCGCGCGCTCGCCCTGAGGCGTACTCGGGCCGCGCGCCGGGCGCCAGCGCTGCGGCGCCTCGCTCCTCGCGCGCGCGGGCGTCCGTTTTGGCTGGACTCCCCCGTCCTCTTTGGTAGGTACGGCCTGGTTTGGAAGTTCCGGCCGGTCGTTGGCCACCTTAGCTCAGTGGTAGAGCAACGGTTTCGTAAACCGTAGGTCTCGAGTTCAAGTCTCGAAGGTGGCTCCGCTCTCCTCCGCCCCACAGCCGATCGTCATGGAAGCCTTCGACGCCATGCTCGCCGAGATCGCCAAGCTGCGGGCGGCGCTCTCCGCGCGCGGTGACGACGTGGCGCAGGCCATCGCGAAGCAGAGCGCTCAGGCCTCGGCGCAGGCGCTCGAGCACCGGGTGGAGGTCCTCCGCCGGGAGCTCACCCACCGAGCCGAGGCCGAGGCGCGCATGGGCCGCGACGCGCTCGACATGGCCATCCGCTCCGAGAAGCTCCGCGCCGACGTCGCGGAGGCCGAGGCGCGCAACCTCGAGGCCATCCTCGCCTCGGTCCGCAAGGCGTCCGACGCCACCGTGAAGGGCCTCCATGAGGAGGTGGAGGCGCTGCTCTCGCCGATGCGCGGCGAGGTCGCCCGCTCGCTGTACGTCAGGCGGCGGAGGGACCTGGAGGTGGACCTCGCGGCAGCCAAGGCGCAGCGGCAGAAGCTCGAGGCCCTGCTCGGCCAGGGCGAGGATCAGAGCGAGCTCACCCAATCGAGGGACGCGGCGCTCCTCCAGGCGGCGCTGGAGCGCGAGACGGAGCTCTCCGCCCGCCTCACCCTGGCCGAGAGCCGCCTCGAGCGCCTCGAGCGCATCGGCTGAGCTCTCGGTCGAGGCCGGCGACGGCACGGTCCGTGCTTGCCCGCCAAGTCGAGCTCCTCCATGGCTCCGCGGGAACAGGGGGCGCCGGGGCGGCGTACTACGGCCATTCGGAGCTGCGACGAGCGGCTCCTGCCCGTGTCCCAATCCTTCGGGAACTTCCGGGTCGGAATGTGTCTCTGAACGTCGCCTGAGCCGCGGCGTTCGACTCGCGCGAACTCGCTGTCACGTTTTGCCAGGCCATCGCGACTTGCCGTCACGACTGGAGGAGTGGGCCATGAGGAAGCTTCTTTGTAGTGCGCTGTGGGTGGGACTTCCGGCGGCCATCGCCGCGGGCGCCGGCTGCGGCGCCGCTCCCACTTCCCCCGCTGGGGAGGCCGAGGTGGCCAAGGGCAAGCCGATGGTGTCGGTGGCCGACAGCTGCGAGCGGAAGCAGCCCGGGGTGGGCGCGGCGCGCTACGCCGACAAGCGAGAGGGCTCCGCCGTGGCGCTCGCCAAGAGCGGGGAGGCGCTCATCGCCTACGTCGCCGACGAGGACAGCCAGGCCATCCACGCGGTCAACGTCGTGACCAAGAAGCAAGTCTCGCGCACCAAGGTCGGCGGGTCGCCCGCGCAGGTGCTCGTCCTGGAGGACGGCCGCGTCGCCGTCACGCTCCGCGACAAGAACCAGGTCGAGATCCTGGAGCCCAAGCCGGGGCCCGCCGGGCAGCTCGTCTCCCTGTGCAAGCGTTCGGTTCCCCTCGAGCCGATTGGCCTGGCCACCACTCCGGACGACGGGAAGCTCCTCGTCACGAGCGGCTGGGGCCGCACCCTCACGGCGCTCGACGGCAAGACCCTCTCCGTGGCGTTTGCGGTCGACCTCCCGCGCGAGCCGCGCGCGGTCGTGGTCGACGACGATGGCGAGCGCGCCTTCGTGTCGCACGCGATCGGCGCTTCGCTCAGCGTGGTGGATCTGAACAAGGGCACGCACGACGTGCGGCCCCTCGACCTCTCGGTGCGCCGTGCCTCGCCGTTCTCGACGAGCGGCGCTGAGAAGCCGCGAGGCGGCGCCCAGGGCTACGCGCTCGCCAAGGCCGTCACCAGCGTGGTGCCGGGCGGAGAGGCCCCGCCGGTCGCTGGCAAGGCGCCGAGCCCTGCCCCCGCCAAGAAGACGCCCGCGGCGCCGGTGCCCAAGGGTCGCATCTTCGTCCCGATGGTCACGGTGGAGCCGGGCGATCCGAACGTCCGCTCGCAGGCGTACTACGGGGACGCTCGCGACGGGGTTCCGAAGGAGTCGCCCATCGTCAGCGTGGTCGACGCGGCGGCCGAGCGCTCACTGACCCGCGCGGTCATGTCGCTCGGGACGCCCATGACCGAGGAGTGCTTGCTGCCTCGGTCCGCGGCCGCGCGCGGCTCCACGGGCACGCTCTTCGTGACCTGTCTCGGCGTCGACACGCTGATGGAGCTCGACACCCGCGGGTCCGACCCGATCCGCCTCGAGCGGCGCCGCTGGAGCCTCCCGTCCGGGCCGACCGGGGTCGCCATCGACGACGCCGGCGGGCAGGCGATCGTGTGGTCGCAGTTCGATGCCAAGCTCAGCATCGTGGACGTCAACGCGCCCAAGCGCGGGGAGATCATCTCCGTCGCGGTGGACTACGACCCCACCCCGGAGTCGGCCGCCATCGCGCGCGGCCGGCAGATCTACCACACGACCGACGACCTCAGGATCGCCAACGACGGCGTCGCGTGCGCGAGCTGCCACCCGGACGGACGCGACGACGCGTTCACCTGGTCCACGCCCGAGGGTCCGCGCCAGACCATCATGCTCGCTGGTCGCTCGGTCGAGACCGCCCCCTACGGCTGGCAGGGCAAGCACGGCGACCTCAAGACCTACCTCGGCAACACGTTCTCACGCCTCGGCGGCAGCGGGATCCAAGGCGCGGAGCTCGAGGCGCTCATCGCCTATCTGGAGAAGATGCCTGCTCCTCCGAAGAACCACGAGCTCACCGCGGCCGCGAAGGAGGGCAAGGACCTCTTCTTCGACGCGTCGCTCGGCTGCGCGAGCTGCCACGTCGGCGGGGGCGGCGTCGACAAGACCACCCACGACGTCGGCAGCAAGGCCGTGGCCGACCTCGAAATGAAGTTCGACACGCCCTCGCTCCAGTTCATCCGCGGCACGGCGCCATACTTCCACGACGGGCGGTTCAAGACCTTCGACGAGATGCTCTCCGCGACCGACTCGGAGATGGGTCACACGCTCCACCTGACCTCGCAACAGCGCAAGTCGCTCGCCGCCTACTTGGAGACGCTGTGACCGAGTCTCGCACCGTGCGCGCGGCGGCCGGCTGCCTCTCGCTCCTGCTGCTCGCCGCGTGCGCGCAGCAGGAGCCGGCCAAGACCGCCGAGAAGCCTGCGGCGAAGGCCGCCGCCGCGAAGAAGCCGAAGAAGGCGGAGGAGCCGGTCCTCGTGGTCGCCAGCGCCGAGCCGGGCAAGGTGTTCTCCACGTGGACGGTCGACAAGCGGAACCGGCGCGGCGAGACGCGGGCCAAGACGCGCACCGCGATGCCGTTCGAGGTGGACTCGCTCCCGGTGGCCAACCTTCCGGAGCCGCTGGAGGACAAGAAGGCGCCACCGTCGGTGGACGGTGACACCGCCATCGAGGTGGTGGCGCAGAAGCACAACTACGGTCACTACGGCTCCTACGGGTACGACCGCACGTACAACACCGTCCTCGTGAAGGGGGAGGGCTTCAACGCCGGCAGCATCAAGGTCAGCCAGAGCGAGGGCGCCTTCTACGCGCGGGACGGCCAGACCTACGGGGGCGTCAACGTGATGTGCGGCAAGGACGAGATCAACCGCGCCGCGCGTTGGGAGGGCCTCGTCGTCCCGAAGACCCCGAGCGCGGAGGTCGTCTACCAGGTCGTGGACGGCTGGTTCGACGCCAAGAAGTGTCGCGCCGTAGCCGTGACGCGGACCAAGATCAAGCTGGCCACCATCGTGCCCGACCTCATCTACGGGTTCCGCCAGTGCGCCGACGCGGAGTGCGCGGGCAAGGCGAACCTGGTGTTCGTGATCCCCCACGCCAGCTCGGCCGTGGCGCAGTCGGGGCCCATCCGCGCGCCCGCGGGCTCGCCCTCCGCTCGCATCAACGTGCCGCTGCGCCGCGGCGCCAGCGAGTCGGTGATGGCGATGATCTACTCGCCCAAGAGCCCGTACACGCAGCGGTCGGTCGCGCTCGAGGTCGTCCAGGGCATCGCCGACGAGAAGCCGATCGCGACCGCGTTCCTCGACGACGTGAAGTAGCCGCGACGGCCCGGAGCACGGGGCCACGGCCGCGAGGCGGCCGAGGTGGCGACACGGAACCCCTCACGAGAGGCTGACGAGAGTCGCGCCGCGGGGGGATCCACCGCAGAGACCGACGCGCTCAGCGGGTAGCTGACGAGAGTCGCGCTCCGGGGGGATCCACCGCAGAGACGGGCGCGCTCAGCCGGGGAGGGCGCCGCCATGAGCCGGGTGAGGCGCCACCTCCCGGCTCGGCGAATCTGCACCTCCAGCGCCGCCTCCCGTGGAGTTGGCTGGCGGGCTGCCAGGCCCCGCCGCTCGACGCTCAAGGTCCCTCGCTCCGCGCCGCACCTACTCGTGGCGCGCCTTCGGGTTGGCGCGTCGGACCGAGTCGATCGCGGAGGAATCATGCAGTCGTGTCGTATCGCCGCGTGGCGCGCGTGGTGGGCGTTGCCGTGTCTTCTGGCCGCGGGCTGCGGCGACGCGAGCTCGGAGTCACGGGCGCCGCTCGGGGAAGCGCAGAGCCCTCTCTGTGCGTGGCACTGGCAGTGCCCGCCCGACATGCACTGCGGCGACGGCATCTGCGTCGCGGGGCCGGCAGGACCGACCAGCTGCACGACCGGTGACGGCTGCTCCACGGGGCATTGCGTCGACGGCTTCTGCTGCGACTCCGCCTGCGCGGGCCAGTGTGAGGCGTGCGACATCGCCGGCGCGCTCGGCGTCTGTACGCCCGTCTCTGGAACGCCGCGCGGCGCCCGCGCGGCCTGCGCGACCGACGGCACCCAGTGCGGCGGGACGTGCGACGGCGTGGGTCGGAGCAGCTGCTCTTACCCGAGCACGTCGGTCGCGTGCGCGGGCCCGAGCTGCACCGACGGCGTCGCCAAGCTCGGCGCGTTCTGCGACAGCCAGGGCGCCTGCGGCGCCGCCGAGACGCAGCCTTGCGGGGCCTTCCTCTGCGGCTCGACGGTCTGCCTCGGGGACTGCGGCACGCACGCGGAGTGCGGCCAGAACAGCTACTGCAACGCGGGGATCTGCCAGGCCAAGAAGGAGAACGGCGCCGCGTGCACCTCGGCCGCGCAGTGCGGCTCCGGCATGTGCGTCGACGGCGTCTGCTGCAGCTCCGACTGCGACGGTCAGTGCGCAGCGTGCAACCTCCCCGGCTCGGAGGGCACCTGCTCCCCGGTCCTCGGCTCCCCCAAGGGGGGGCGACCCCACTGCGCGAGCGACGGCTCGGCGTGCGGTGGGGCATGCGACGGCGTGCACATGTCCGCGTGCACCTACCCTGGGGCGGCGGTCTCGTGCCGCGAGGAGTCCTGCGCAGACGCCATCGCGGTGCTCGGATCGACCTGCGACGGCGCGGGCTCCTGCCCGAGCGCCCAGTTCATCGCGTGCGGGGCCGAAGGCTGCGCGGGCAAGGTGTGTGACGGCCCCTGCGTCGCCGACAGCGACTGCGGCGCCGACGAGTTCTGCGCCGCGTCCATGTGTGTGCCCCTGATCGACCTCGGGGAGGTCTGCGCGAGCGACGCGCAGTGCGCGAGCGCTCATTGCAAGGACGGGGTCTGCTGCGACACGTCCTGCGGGTCGCAGTGCGCGGCGTGCAACGTCCCCGGAAGCGAGGGCACGTGCACCCCGGTGAGCGGCGCCCCAGTGGGCGCCCGACCGGCGTGCGCCACCGACGGCTCGCTCTGTGGCGGGACGTGCGACGGCGTACACCCCGAAGGCTGCGCGTTCGCCGCCTCCACGGTCTCTTGCGGCTCCGCGTCCTGCGAGGACGGCGTGGCGAGGGCGGAGGCGTTCTGCGACGCCATGGGGAGCTGCCCCGAAGCGCTGGAGCAGGCGTGCGGCGCGTTCCTCTGCGGAGAGGCCGCGTGCGAGGGGGACTGCGCGACGGCGGCCGACTGCACACCGGGGAGCCTCTGCGTCGCCGGGATGTGCATGACGCCGCTCCCCCAAGGGGCGCCGTGCGGCGCGGGCGAGGTCTGCGGGAGCGGCTTCTGCGCGGACGGTTTCTGCTGCGACCAGGCGTGCGACGAGCAGTGCGAGGCGTGTGGCGAGCTCGGCTCCGAGGGCGTGTGCGTCGCCGTCGCGGGCAGCCCCCGGCCCGGCCGAGACGCGTGCCGGGGCGAGGGAGCCTGTGCCGGCGCGTGCGACGGGGCTCGGCGTGACGCCTGCGGCTTCCCCGACGCCGGCGTCGTCTGCGAGCCGGGTAGCTGCGAAGGAGGCGTCGAGACGCCCCCGAGCACCTGTGACGGCGAGGGCGAGTGTCAAGCCTCACCCACGGTGACGGCGCCTTGCGGAGCCGCGGCGCCGGTGGGCTGCGCCTCCGACGTCGAGTGTGGGGACGGCGCGACGTGCGTCTCGGGGGCCTGCGAGGCGGTCGCGGTCGCCGCTGCGGTCGCCGCCGCGGAGCCCGAGGTGGGCTCGTGCGCGTCGGCGCCCGGCACGAGGGGCGGGAACACGTCGATCATGATGCTGGCGCTCGCTGCGGCCGCTGGCTTCGCGCGGCGGAGGCGAGCGTAGGCCGCGTCGGGCGGTTACGGCCGCGCGGGAGAGGCCTCCCGCGCGAGCTGGTCCACGAGCGCCACGAGCTCGGCGTCGATCCGACGAGACCGAAGGCGCATCCGTCCCTCACGGTCCACCACGATGACCGTGGGGACCTCCGTCACGCCGAGCGCGTCGGAGAGTCGGAGCGTCGGATCGAGGAGGATGGGGTGCGGCGGCGCGCGCCCCTCCAAGAACGCCGCGACGATCTCGCGCTCCTCGCCCTGGTCCACGCCGAGCACGAGCACTTCGCCGTCGGGGTACGCCCTGGCTAGCTCGTCGGCGCGCTTGCTGACCTCGCGGCAAGCCACGCACCACGTCGCCCAGAGGTCGATGACGACCACTCTCCCCCGGACGACGTCGGAGAGCTGCACGCGCTGGTTCTCGAGCGACCACAGGGTGACAGCCGGGACCGTCCCGGGAGTCCGGGTCGGCTCCGGTCGAGACTTCGGTGTGGCGGCCGTAGGCCCGCAGCCCCCGAGCGAGAGCGAGAGCGCGGCGAGGAAGAGGGCGGCGGGGCGACGAAGGCGACGCGTCATCACTGGAACGTCCGCGAGTAGCCGAGCGCGCCGTAGTCGACGCGGAGGTCGTTCGACCGCCAGTACCGGAAGTACGTGAGGTCGAACGAGTCCGTGCTCCGGAGCGCGGCCGGGGCGCGATCACGGACCAGCGAGATCCGCGCGCCCGCCTCACGCGAGGTGAGCTCCTCCAGGTCGCTGTCACTCGTTCGTTTCTGGCGCGGGTCCACCTTGCCCCGGAGGTAGGGGAAGTAGAACTCGAACTCGGGCTGCACGTGGAGACGGTAGTGCCCGCGCACGTACAGCCAAGGCACGAGGTACTGGTAGAGCGCGACCTCGGTCGTGTGCGCGAGGACGTCGTTCTCGTCGAAGTAGAAGCGGTAGCTGCCCTTCAACGTCGTGCCGGTGGCCGGTATGTGCTGCGAGAGCCGCGCGCCGACGGCGTTGCGGTTGCGCGTGCGGGGAAAGCGCTCGCCGATCCGGTGGATGGGGTCCCCCTTCTCACCCGGCTCGCGGTAGACGATCACGCTGTTCCAGGTGTTCTCCAGGACACCCCACTGCTCGGTCGCGCCGAACGAGAGATCGAGGAGGGTGGTCGGGGAGAGGACCTGAGAGAGGGACACGTTCCCGTTCAAGGTCGTCCTGGAGTTGAACCCGAGATCCTTGCCGGAGGGCTGGAGGTCGTCGAAGCCGTCGGCGATGACGAAGCCCGAGATCTCGAGGATCGTGTTCTCTTCGGCGAACGAGTACGTCAAGATGGGGCCGGCGGTCACGCCACGCAGGGGTTCCTCGGCGTGGGCCCCGTAGCGCACGCCGAACGAGAACCCGTCGGAGCTCGCGTAGCTGGTGGTCACCTCGACGGTGACGGCACCGTTGTGGGCCGAGGCGGTGCTGACGGCGTCGAGCGCGTCGGCGGACGCCGAGCTCACCACGTCGATCCCGACGAACGCCTCGTGCACGACCTCGGGGCTCTGGCGGACGCGGAGCTGCGCGAGGGGCTCGACGATCCACGCGGCTTCGCTCCCTCTGCCGTCGATCGGCCCCGCCTTCGACTGCAGCCCCCTGCCCTCCTGCCAGAACACGGCCGTGGAGAACCGCATCTCTTCGACCCTGAGCCCGCCATCTTCACCGAGCACGGGAGGCTCGGCGCGCAGCAGCCGCGGCGTCAGCCCGGCCACGAGCGCCGCCGCAGCGGCCAGCAGCCAGCTCGCTACGCGTCTAGTTCCCACAGCTGCACCCACCGCCGGCCGGCAGCCCGTTCCCGCCGCTCGCCGCTTCGCGCGTGTTGTGGAGCTTGTCCCGGGCGCGCTGCTCGAGCGGGTCCCCGGACATGGTCGGATCGGCCAGGTAGCGCCGACGGTTCTGCGGAACCACGACACACCCAGAGAGCACGACCAAGAGAACCAGGAGCAGCGATCGCGACACGAGGCGCTCGCGGGGTACCACGCGGGCCGCCCTCGTCACAAGGGCGACGACGCGACGCGGGCGCACGCCGTGGGCATTTCGCCGCCGCGGGACCCGAAGTACGAGCCACGGGTGACCGACACCCAACCCTCGAGAGCCGGTGGCGCGAGACCGTTTCGCGTGCTCGGCGTGCAGCAGATCGCCGTCGGTGGCCCCGACAAGCGCCGGCTCCGCGCGCTCTGGGTCGACCTCCTCGGCCTCGATCCGCGAGGGACGTTCCGCAGCGAAGCGGAGAACGTCGACGAGGACATCCTGGCGGTGGGCGTCGGACCGTTGGCGGTCGAGATCGACCTGATGGAGCCGATCGATCCCGACAGAAAGCCGAAGGTGCACGAGCCCGCGCTGAACCACCTGGGGCTATGGGTGGACGACCTCCCCGCGGCGGTCGCGTGGCTCACCGCGAACGGCGTGCGCTTCGCGCCGGGAGGCGTGCGGCGCGGAGCCGCAGGCCACGATGTCTGCTTCATCCACCCGCGAGGCAGCGCCGAGGCGCCCGCCTCGGGCGAGGGTGTGCTCATCGAGCTCGTGCAAGCGCCCCCCGAGGTCACCCGGGCCTACGCGGCCCTCGCGGCAGCTCAGTCCGTGCAGGGAACGTTCGCGTAGAACTCTTCGTCCTCCATCGGAGGGAGACGACGGGCTTTTCGCGTTTCCTCGGCGGCCAGGCGCATCGGATCGGCCTTCAAGAAGCGCACGATCGGATCCACGATGGGCCGAGGGGTCTCAGCAGTCACCATGAGGCCCCAACGTGCAAGACACGTTCCGCCTGACGGGTCCACCGGTGAATCTCATGCCGCGGTGTGCTGTCACGACGCGCAGGTACTGAGGATCAGCGTTTTCCGCCTGGAATGACGACGCGTCGCGTCGCAGCACAGCCTACATGCTGCGACAACTTCTACACGTGCGTAGCGCCCTTCGCACTTGGAAGCTAGCGGGGCGCGAACGCACGGGAGCCGCCGAGGACCTCTTTGACCAGGGCCGCGACGTCCTCGATCCAGGGCTTGTCGAACACCACTTCCAGACCGACGCTCGGCGCCGATCCTCCCTTGCCCGTCCCGAGGAAGAACACCGGGGCGTTCCCTCGATGCGGTAGGCGGCCGAGGATCTCGACCATCTCGCGGAGATCGGCGTCCCCCTCGTCGAGCTGCGCGAAGTTGGTCAGGGCGCGGCCGTAGGCCGCGAAGCCGCCGCCGTTCATGGGACGCCGAAGCCGATCGAGATCCTTGCGCGCCGCGAGCGTCTCTTCCTTCGGCGCGTTCTTCAGCGAGCCGAGCAGCTTGCGCTTGAGAGTCTCGGGATCCGTGGAGTACCCGAAGAGGTAGCCGCCAGCTTCGTCGGGAACGACCGCCAACCGGATGGGGACCGTCGCGCGCACGCGCGCACCCTTGGGATGCTCACCCTTCTTCTCCCAATCTCGCTCGGGGTGAACCATCGTCCAGACGTCCTCGCTCGAGAAGGTCACGTCGACCTCGAGCAGCGAGGACCCCTTGGGGTACCCCGGTGGATCCTTGACCACGCGGGCCTTCGGCAAGAGCGCCTCGATCTCGGCGCGCTTCTTCTGGTAGTGCGCGCGCATCGACGGAGGGGCGTTCTTGAGCTGATCGTCGGCCTCCTTCTTCGCGAGCCGGACGAGCCGCGCGTAGCTGTCCACGCTCTTCGTGAGGAAGGAGTGCGCGCGCGCCGGATCACCCTGCACGCCGAAGACCGCCCACCCCACGACGGCGCGCACCTTGTTCTTGGCCTCGACGACCGCCTGGCTCGGCGTGAACGCCTGCGTCTTTCCGCCCTTCGGGAAGCCCCCTGGCTCCGCGGGGACCGACCCACCGGCCGAGACCCAAAGGCCCGACATGGCGGGGATGGCGTCGAGCGTGCCGAGGAACGCCTGCTTGTCGGCGTCCGTGAGGCCGATTTCGCGCTGAATTGCGTCGAGGCCCACGCGGAGGCCCTTGTTCGCGACCCTCCGGATGCCCGTGAACAGCGCCGGATCGGACGCCTCGCCGAAGAGCGCCGAGTCGGAGTCCTTGGGGAGACGCCAGAACGCGTCGGGGGGTGGCGCGCTCTTGCCAGAGCCGCCCGCGAACACCTTGGTGATCCACGACTGGTTCGCGCGAAAGGACAGCTCGGCCGACAAGCTCAGCTCGCTCTTGGCGCCGTCGAGGCGCAGCCCGCCCTCGACGCGATCGAGGTCCTCCAGCGCCAACGTCAGCTCCTTCGCCGCGAGGCGCGGCGCGTCGAGCAGCTCCGGATCGGTGACGCCGCCTCGCTCGAGCTCGCGTCGAAAATCCGCCAGGCCGCCGTCCATCTCGCGCTGGAGCTTGGGGAGGATGACGTCGCGCACCGGGGCGAAATCGACGCGCACCCAGACGTCGTGGCTCGGCTTGGGCTCCGCCGGCAGGGTGCGGGCCAGCCAGGGGCCGAGCTCACGGTACGAGCTCGCGCCCTCCCCGCAGACCATCCGCGGCGTGCGCCCCGCCGGAGCGAGGACCTCGCACGTGAGGCCATCGGTCTTCTTGCCGCGGACGCGCCACACCTCGACGCCCACCTGCTCGACCTCCTCCCCCTCGCGCTCGAGGAGGTCGAGCACGCCCCGGAAGTCTTTGGTCAGAGGGACGCTGAAGCCGACGAACAGCTTCGGGTCGTCGATGGAACGCGTCGAGGGATCGAGCGCGACGGCCATGTCGACCGGCTCGGCGAGGTCCACGTACGTGGTCATCCCCTTCGACGCGTCCTGGAGCAGCGCCTCGAGCCTCACCGGCAGCGACACGAAGCGCTGCACGGCGTCGATCGTCTTCTTCGGGTTGCTGCCGCGCACGAGCACGACGAGCGACTTCGGCGCCGGCACCGGCGACATGTCGAGGGCCGCCCCTCCGCCTCCCGGCTCCGTGGCCACCGTGCCCGGGCCCGTGGTGGGCGAGGTCTGGGTGGCGGCAGGCGTGCAGGACGCCGACGCGGCGAGCCAACCGGCAACGACGAGCGGGCGCGTGATGGACGATCGCATGGGCGCCAAGCTAGCCCCGTGGAAACGAAGTTTCCACGCAAACGACGACGGGATCGCCGATCGGACCGAGCCGCCACGCCGCGGCGATGGGCGGGGGCGGGGGCGCGGCCCTGGCTGGCGACGCCCCGACCTTGCGCGGTCCCCCAACGCCGGTCCGTGCTAAGCGGGAGGCATGAGCGACCAAGAGCCCCCCCGCTGCCCCTGCGGGCACGACAGGGAGCACACCTTGGTGTCGCCGGAGGCGGAGTACACGTTCGGTGGATGGTTCCTCAGCATGGTGGGGATCTCGGCGCGCCCGATCGCGATCCGCTTCGTCTGCCGCCGGTGCGGGCACGTGGTGGAGCGGTCCACGAACGAAAAGATCCTCACCGAGACGCGCCTCTGGGGGTGACCTGGCGCCCTCAGAAGGGGTCCCCTCCCCGATGAGATTGTGCCATCCTCCGGCGCCGTGAGGGCAGCCCTTTCGAAACTCCTCTTCCTGGTGGCGTTCGTGTTCGCGTGCGGCGGCGGCGGACACAAATACAACTACAAGAAGGAGTTCGATCCGCGGCAGCACGAGTACGTGATCGGGGCCGCGGACGGGCTGAGCATCAACGTCTGGCAGAACGCGGACCTCTCGACGCAGGCGCTCGTGCGCCCGGACGGCACCATCACGATGCCGCTCATCGGGGACATCAAGGTGGCCGGCCGCACGCCGACGCAGGTGAGAGACGAGATCACGAAGCGCATCTCCCAGTACGTGAAGGCCGAGGCCGCCATCGTCACGGTGGCCGTCTCGGGGGTCCAGAGCTACCGGTTCACCGTCACCGGCCAGGTGGCGAGCCCCGGCTCGTTCCAGTCGCAGTACTACGTGTCCGTGGCCGACGCGCTCGCGATGGCCGGGGGGCCCACGCGCTTCGCCGACACCAGCAACATCGAGGTCATCCGCCAGGGCGGCGACGGCAAGATGCGGCGCATCCCGATCGACTACGACGACATCGAGACGCGCAAGCGCCCCGAGGCGAACCTGATCCTCGTCGCCGGCGACACCGTCTTCGTCCCCTGAGGGTGTCCCTCTGCAGCGGGCGTAGATCCTCGACGTTCGCCGCCGATGCACGCCGTGACGCAGGCTCGGCCGGTCCGAGGCCGGGGAAGCTCTCGCGCGGGAGGGGCGCGACGCGCTCTGCTCGACGCCCTCGCTGCCGCTCCTACCCCGGCGCCGGCGTCACTCGCCGACGCGGGCGCGGATCGCCGCGATCGTCTTCTCCAGCCCGACGTGGTGGCGGAAGCAGCACCGCGCGCCGTCGGGATCGCAGGCAGGCGGCTTCATCTGCTCGAGGACGGCCAGCGCGCGGCCGTCACCTTCGCTGCCCACGCGGGAGAAGAGCAGCGGCTTCTGGCGGCACGGGGCCTTGCGGAGCTCTACCGCGACGCGTAGCGCGGGCGACGCCCTGCCCGAGGTGGCCTGGATCTCGATCACCGCGTTCGCGCGGCGCGCCGCCTTCTGGCTCTTGTCCTGGGACGCGATGTCGTAGAGCACGTCCAACCCGTCGGCGCCGAAGCGGTAGGAGAGCGCGTAGTAGACCTGCGACGCGACGTCGCCCCCGGCCTCCGCGGCGAGCACGCCGACGACGGTCGCGGCCCCCCGGACGTCCTTGCTCGAGAGCGCCTTGTTGTCGGCGTCGGCCAGCGCGACGAGGACGGCGCTGCCCTCCGCGACGTCGGCGGCGCCCGCGGCGCGGACGAGGTCCTTCGCGAGCGCGGCGCCGAGGTCCTCCGGCCCCGGGGGCGCGGCGGAGGGCCCCGGGCTCGCCTCGTCGGTGGACGAGCTGGGGGGGGCCGCCGGGAGGGCCGAGTCGCTCGGCGCGCGCAGGTGGATCACGAGGGCGGCGGCCCCGATGGCGACCGCCACCGCGCCCGCCGTCCCGAGCGCCGCCGCGGCGCCGCGCCGCCCGCGCCGATCCTGCTCCGTGGTGAACGCGCGGGGCATGGACGGCTCCTCCGCTGGCGATCCGGCGTCCAGCGCCTCGATGAGCTCCGACGCGCTCTGGTAGCGCGCCGCAGGATCCTTCGCGAGCAGCCTCAGGACCAGGGCCTCGAGCGCGGGCGGGACGCGCGCGGCCGGGCTGCGCTCGCTGAACGGCGGCGGTGGGGTGGCGCGGTGGTGTGCGAGCACCTCGTGTGCTTCCCCGGCGTCGAAGGGGTGACGACCGGCCAGGAGCTCGTACAGGATGACGCCGAGGGAATAGAGGTCGGACCGCTCGTCGATGGAGTCCATCCCCGCGACGATCTCCGGGGCCATGTAGGAGACGGATCCGAACACGACACCCGGGGTGCTCAGCCGCTCGATCTCTCGCTCGTCCCCGAGGCTCGCGCCGACACGCTCGAGCGGCACGCGCGCGAGCCCGAAGTCGAGGAGCTTGATCTGCTCCCCCGCGTCGGCGTGGGTCACCATGACGTTGAGCGGCTTGAGATCTCGGTGGACGATGCCGTGGGCGTGCGCAGCCCCTAGCCCCGCGGCGAGCTGGCGGGCGAGGCGGACGGCGCGCGCCGGCCGGAGGGGCGCCTCGGCGTCGATGAGGTCCCGCAGCGTCCGGCCGCGCACGAGCTCCTGGACCAGGAAGTAGGATCCGTCGCCGAAGGTGCCCATGTCGCTCGCAGAGGCGACGTTCGGGTGGTCGACGTGGGCGCCCGCGACCGCCTCGCGCTCGAACCGCGCCACGAGGTCGGGGAAGCCCTCCGTCGCGGGGTGCAGGACCTTGATCGCCACCTCTTTCCGCATCTTGAGGTGAAGGCCGCGGTAGACCGCGCCCATCGACCCTCTCGCGATGACCTCGTCGAGCCGGTAGCGGTCCGAGAGGACGCGACCGAGCAGCTCACGCCCATCCGACACTCGACCAGTCTAGCCGACCCTCGGCGGAGGTACGCCGGGAAGGACGCGCGGTGGGCGATTGGGCCCTCCACCACGACCTCCGCCCCGCCCGTGAAGATGGAAGTCGCTGCTGGACGTCCACGGCAGACGGCGTCAGGCCGAGACGTGAGCCCAGCCGTCAGGCCGGGTCGCTTCCGTGCGCCAGGAGCGCCGCGACCTCCTCGCGGAGCTCCAGCCACTCGAGCTCGAGCGCCCGCCGTTGCTCGACGTCGACACCCCGGACGCCACGCGCGTGGAGCGCGCGGCACGCCTGCGCGAGCCTGCGCGCGCGCCGCGCGGCCTTCACGTCGATGACCGCGAGGACCTTCTCGCGGCGCAGCGCCCACCGGTCGAGGAGCTCGGCGAGAGGGCCCGGCTCGAGCCGGCTGACCGCGCCCGAGGCCCGTCTGGAGGACACCGGACCGGACGAAGGGCCTGCGGCCTGCGCCGGGCTCTCGATCTCGCGCGTGCTCGCTTTGGGCTTGGCCACGTTCCCCTCCTCTCGCGGGTGTCGTTGGACTACGGTCGGGACGCCGCCGCGGTTTCAGAGAAATCGGCGGCCGGTGCCCGGGAGGCTCACTCCACGGTCACGGTCTTCGCTAGGTTGCGCGGCTGGTCCACGTCCGTGCCCTTGAAATCAGCCACGAAATACGAGAGCAGCTGCAGCGGCAGGCTGGTCACGAACGGCGTGAGCCAGGGATCCACCCTCGGCACGTAGATGGCGTTCTGGGCGATGGCCCCGATGTCGGCGTTCCCGCGGTTCGCGACCGCGAGCACCCTTCCCTCGCGGGCCTTGGCCTCCTGGACGTTCGACGCGATCTTCTCGTAGGCGGCGTCGTCGGGCATGACGGCGATGACGGGCATGTCCGCGTCGATGAGGGCGATGGGGCCGTGCTTCATCTCGCCCGCGGCGTAGCCCTCCGCGTGGATGTACGAGATCTCCTTCAGCTTGAGAGCGCCCTCGACGGCGATGGGGTAGCTCACGCCGCGCCCGAGGAAGAGCGCGCTCCGGGCCTGCGCCAAGGGCCGCGCCAGGTCTCGAATCACGTCGTCGAGCGCGAGGACCGTGCGCATCTGGTGCGGGATCTCGACGAGCCCTTGCAGCAGCTCTTGGGCCCGCTCCCTGCCGAGCGTGCCGCGTCGGCGTCCGAAGTAGACCGCCAGCAAGACCATGGCCGCGAGCTGGGTCGTGAAGCACTTGGTCGACGCGACGCCGATCTCGGGTCCGGCGTGCGTGTAGAAGGCCCCGTGAGCGGCACGCGGGATCGCCGAGTCGATCACGTTCGCGATCGCCAAGATCCGAGCGCCCCGCTCGCGCGCGACCTTGAGGGCGCTGAGCGTGTCGAGCGTCTCACCCGACTGGGAGACGGCGACCACGAGGTCGCCCTCTCCCACCACCGGATCCCGGGTGACGAACTCGCTCGCGAGCTCTGTGGTGGAGGGGATCTTCGCCACCGCCTCCATCAAGAACCGACCGTACAGCGTGGCGTGGTGGCTGGTGCCGCACGCGATGAAATACACGCGGCGGATCCCGGCGGCGGTCTTCTCGTCGATGCCGAGCTCCGTCTCGTCGACGTCCGCTTCGGCGAGGTTCACCCGGCCCCGGAGCGTGTCCTCGATCGCGCGGGGCTGCTCATGGATCTCCTTGAGCATGAAGTGCTTGTAGCCGCCCTTCTCCGCCTGCGCCGTCGTCCACGTGATCGTCTTCGGCTGGCGGTCCACGCGCTTGCCGTCCAACGTGGTGAGCTCGAGCCCCGCCGCGGTGAGCACGGCGATCTCCCCCTCCTCGAGCGGGAGCATCCGGTTCGTGTAGGGGAGGATCGCCGGGATGTCGCTGGCGCAGAACATCTCGCCGTCGCCGAACCCGATGACGAGCGGCGAAGCGTTCTTCGCGACGACGATCCGATCCGGCTGCCGCGCGTCGATCACCGCGACGGCGTACGCGCCGTGCACGTGGCCGAGCGCGCGGCGCAGCGAGGTCAGCACGTCATGACCTGCCTTCGCCTCGCGCTGGATGAGGTGCGCGACGATCTCGGTGTCGGTGTCGGACGCGAACTTCACGCCCTCGGCCGCGAGCTGGCGCTTCAGCTCGAGGTGGTTCTCGATGATGCCGTTGTGGACGAGCGTGACGTCGCCGGCGGAGTGCGGGTGGGCGTTCACCTCGGTCGGACGGCCGTGGGTCGCCCAGCGGGTGTGCCCGATGCCGAGCGAGCCCTCGAGCGGGCTCTCCCGGAGCGCGCCCACCAGGTTCACGAGCTTGCCGACGGCGCGGACGACGTTGACCTTCTTGCCGTCATGGACGGCGAGCCCCGCGGAGTCGTACCCGCGGTACTCCAGCCGCCGGAGCCCGTCGACGAGGATGTCCGCGCACGCCTTCTTCCCGACGTAACCAACGATGCCGCACATGCTGATCTCCCTGCCGCACCGGCGGTGCGTCAGCGCGGAGCTTCTCACGGAATCGGCCGGCCGGCCCGCCAGAATTCGCTCGGCGCGCCCGACCGAGTCGTCTCGAGGACCCCGCGAAATCCGCCGGGCCTCAGCTCGGGCGGGGACGGCGGCGACGTCGCGCCGCGTCCAGGGCGACGACGACGGCGCCCCCCGCGCCGAAGATCCCGACCGGGAGCGCGAACAGGACCCACGCCTTGGACTCCGCCGAGGGAGGGCGCGCCCGCGCCGACCGACCGAGCGCGCGGAGCTCGCGATGGCGGGCGAGCGCGCGCTCGACGCGCGGGGCCGCGGCGGAGACGGGGCCACGGAGCGCGATCGCGCGGAGGCGCCCGCGCGCGATCGCCAAGGCGTCGGCCTCGTAGAGCAAGAGGTGCGGCTCATCGGGATCGACCTCGTCGAGCGCGGCCCCGACCACCTCCCGGGTCACGCGCTCGGTCTCCACCGGATCGACCTGGCTGGCGAGGGCGATCAGCGCAGCGTCCTCCAGCCCGCGCCGGAGGCTCTTGAGGCGCAGCGAGGCGACGGGACCGTCGTACCCCAGATCGTGGACACCCAGCCTGGGCGGCGTGCGCCCGGGGAACACCAGCAGCCCGTCGTAGAGGCTCGTGTCGCCGTCGGCGTTGTGGAACGTCTCGACGTTCGCGAAGACGTCGGTGGGACCACGTCCCCCGCGGTTCCCGTCCTCCCAGAAGGTCGTCTCCCAATAGAACCAGCGGTCGACGTCGTACGCTGCGGCGATCCATCCGTTGAGCGCCAGCGCCGGGAGGGGCACGTCGACGACGGGAGGCGAGGCGTGCGGGAGCTGGCCGTTGTAGATCCACACCCGCTTGCCCTGGGCCCTCGCCGCGCTCGCGGAGTCGGGATCGAATGCCTGCGCGGGCACCATCACGATGTCCACGTCCTGGTCCGACGGGTCGAGGTGGCAGGTGTGGCCCACGAGCACCCGCGGCCAGAGGGCCCGGTCCCGGAGCAGGGCGCGCCAGCGCGGGCCCCTCGGACTGTCGCAGGTCTCGTCGACGGCGTAGACGAACACGTCGCTCACCTCCCGTGGGATGCGCGCCGCGACGCGGCGCGCCTGCGCGAGCCGCTCCTCGGTCGGCTCGCGCAGGGTGCCGTACGCCCCCACGGCGGCGAGGCTCGCGGGGACGCCCAGGCCGGGGCCCTCGTAGCCCGCGGTCCGCGTGAACCAAGTGCCGTCGAGCGCGCCGCGGACGCGCTCGACGTGCTCGGGCTCGGTGAGCTGCACGAGCACGTCCAGGTGATGGGCGTGGAGCATCTGCACGACGCGGCGCTCTGCGAGGTGCGCGTCGACGAACCGGCGGGCGAGCGTGCTCCACTCGTAGTACGCGAACGCGCTCACCGCGCGGTACGGGAGCACCGGCTCGTGCACCCGCACGTGGACCGGCAGCGTCGCCACGACCTCCCCCCCGACGGTCACCGCGACGGCGTCGCGCCGCTCCCCGACGTCGGCGTCCTCCGCCACGTGGGCCTCGACGAAGAACACCGCGCGCTCTCCGCGCTCGACGGTTGCTGGGTAGAGCCAAGAGGGGGCGATCCCGACGGGAACGAGCGGATCGGGGACGAGGCCCAGGGTCGCGGCGTCGGGGGGGCGCGCGGCCGGCGTGAACGCGAGCGCCTCCCGCTCGTCGTGATCGTTTCGCGAGCGCCCGCGGACGGGGACGAAGTGAGCCACGGACACGACGTAGGGCAGCCCGGTCGAGACCGCCGCCACGCGCACGCCCGCGAGCGTCTCCTCGCCGGCCTCGACCACGACCTGAAACGCGACCGACTCTCCGCGAAACACGTCCAGCGACACCGCCGACGTCCGGGCGAACGTCGGCTCCGGCTCCCCTCGCCGAAGGCGCGCAGCCTCGTCGACGGCGAACACGCTCAGCCCCGCGCCGAGGACCAGCGCCCAGGCCGACATCAGTCCCCGCTCCCGCCCCGTTTGTCGCGGTCTTCGCGCCGCTCTTGCTCTTCGTCGCGCCGCGTCTGGTCCTCCCCGCGCTCGCTGCGCGGGGCCTGCTGCGCCAGCACGTCGGGGTTCGCCGTCGGAGCGGGTACGATGACGAACGGCGCCGCGCCGCCGGCGACCGGGCTGTCGGGGTAGCCGAAGGTCACCGTGAAGAGGCCGGCGTGGCGTTCGAGCGTCGGCGCGAGCGGCTCGCCGTCGTCCGTCGGCTCGCCCGCGAACTGCCGCGAGTATTGGTACCGGAGCTCGAGCCGAACGTAGGAGCGGCCCGGCACGAAGCCGAGGGCGGCGTCGGCGAGCGCGGCCCGGCCGTTGGGGAGGCCGAAGCCGTTGTCGAACTCGCGCGAGACCTGGTAGCCGCCGCTCGCGCCCACGTCGAGCCCGGTGCGCCCGATGGGGACGTTGCCCTGCAGGGTGACGGCGTCGGTGACGAGGATCTGCCGCAGGAGCACGCTCGGCGCGACGGTGTGCGCGTAGGCGAGCGTCGCCGTGCCCCGCTCGTTCCCGTAGGTCAGCGCCGCGTTCGCGGTGGGGTTCACGTAGAGCTCGATGTCGGACGCGGCCGCGTCGTAGCCGCCGGCGACGCCGACGCCGACGACGGTCGTCCAGTCGGGCGCCCACTCGCGCGTCCACGCGACGCCCGGGCTGTGGACGATCTCGACGCGGAGGGGCTGGAGACCCGCGTCGGTCCGCTCCTCCGGCGTCATCTGCGCGGCCGTCGCGACGCTGCCGCCGAAGCTGTCGCGCTCGAACTGCTTGGTGAGCCCGAGCGTGAAGGACCCGGTGTAGGTCTTCTGATCTTCCCCCTCGTCGACGATCGTCTGACCGTACGAGACCCCCAGCCCCTCCGAGAACGTGAGTGACTCGGCGACCTCGGCGCTGAGCCCCTGCCCTGCGCCCGCCGTGAAGACCAGGCTGGTGCCGCCCTCGTTGGCGCCGAGCGGCGTGGCGCCGGCGGGGGTCGCTAGGTTGAACGTGGCGAGGTTCGCCTGGGAACCGAACACCCCGAACGTGAGCTCGACGCCCTCGCGGACCGGGGCGCGCACCCCGTAGGAGAGCGTGTTCGTGAAGGTGTTCGCTTCACTGTGGAAGAAGAAGAACTGGTAGCCGAACGCCCACCCGAGCTCTTGGGTCGCGCTCGGCGTCTCGAGGGTGACGCTGACGGCCGGGCTGAACGAGCCGAAGCCGTCGGGGACCGGCTCCACCGCGTTCGGATCGCCCTCCTCGGGCTCCGGCGTGTTCGCGACGTTGCTCGTGACGCCGACGGTCGCGCTCCCGCTGACCTGCCAGTCCACCGCCACCTGGGCCCACGCCGCGTGCGCCCACGTGAGCGTCGCAGCGCAGGCGAAGCTCGCCCCTGCCAGCCGCGGGACGCGCCGCGCGCTCGGGGAGGGAAGGCCGCCCAGCTGCACCCGGGCTGGGTAGCACAGCATTGGCCACACGTGGATGGGATCGCGCCCTGACAAAGGGTAGCGTCGGGTCGTGACAGCGTTCGTCCCGGTCGGTGGCATGGCCGATGTCGAGCGCCTGCTCGCCGGCCACCCGGACCGCGATCAGGCCCTCGACGTAGACGTCGACGGGGCGCGTCTGGCGCGAGAGATCAAGCACTCGAAGCGCCGGCGAATCGGCCTCCTTCCGGCCAACGCCCACGTCTCCACGCTGCCCGTGGCGATCGCGCTGGGGCAAGCGCTCGCGGCGCTGACGGAGGAGCTCGTGCTCGTGCTCGACCCGGAGCGCGTCCTCTCCCCCGAGCTCCGCGGCGGGTCGGTCGTCGAGACGGTGTTCGCGGCCCCGTTCGGGCAGGGGGTCTGCTGCCTGGCCCCCTTCGCGCCCTCCCCCACGGGAGCGAAGGTGGAGGGGATCAAGCTCCTGCTCCGGTTCGCGGAGGCCCAGCCGCAAGGGTTCGGCCACGTCTTCGCGGACCTCTCCGGGTGCGCCCGACCGGGCGAGCTGCTCGGCGCGCTCCGCGTCCTGGACGGCATCATCGTGGTGGGGCCGGCGGGCCGGTGCACGGAGGCGGAGCTGCGCGTCGCAGCGTCCCGCGTACCTGACGATCTCGCCCTCGGCGTGCTACTCGTGGAGGCGTCATGAGCGTCGTGGCGTACCTCCGGCGGAAGCAGATCCATCGATGGGGCACCGATCTCGCCCGCCACATGACGTCGCGCGCCAGGGAGACGGCCCGCGTGGCGGGGACCCGTCACCTCCTCTTCGCCCTGTGCGACCACTGGGAGCCCCTCTTCGCCGGCGCCGGCGACGCGGAAGGGGACGCGCGCGTGGAGGCTTGGACCACCGGCTACCCCGCGCTCGCCGACCGGTTCCGTGACGCGGACGGCGTGGCGCCGCAGCACTCCTTCTTCTTCCCGGGCGAGCACTACCGCCCCCGCTGGCTGAACGCCCTCGGGAAGCTCGCGAGGGGCGGATACGGAGAGGTGGAGCTCCACGTCCATCACGATGGAGACACCGCCGAGAGCCTGTCGCGCGACGTCCGCCGCTACCTCGAGGAGCTCGCCTCCCACGGTCACCTCACGCGGGACGCGGACGGCCGGCTCCGGTTCGCCTTCATCCACGGCAACTGGTGCCTCGCGAACGCGCGCGTCGACGGCCGCTACTGCGGCGTCGACTCGGAGGTCGCGCTGCTCTTCGATCTCGGGTGCTACGCGGACTTCACCTTCCCCGCGCCCGACGACGAGTCGCAGCCAGGCTACGTCAACCAGATCGCGTGGCCGGTGGGAGACCTTCGCGCGCGGCGCGCGCACGACCGAGTGGAGCGGGCGCGCGTCGGGGAGCGCAAGACGGACCGCATGCTCTTCGTGCAAGGGCCCACGGGGCTCTTCACCCAGAGGAGCAAGCACCCGCTCCGCATCGAGGCGTCGGCGATCACGGCCCATGATCCGGCGACGGCGGCCCGCGTGAAGCTCTGGGGCAAGCTCGGGATCTGCGTGGAGGGCCGGCCCGAGTGGGTCTTCGTGAAGATGCACACGCACGGCGCGCCGAACGCCCAGGGTGCGTCCCTGCTCGGCGAAGGCGGCGTCGCCCTCCACGAGCTCCTCGCGGAGCGCTACAACGACGGATCACAGTGGAGGCTCCACTACGTGACGGCCCGCGAGATGTTCAACATCGCGTCGGCCGCCATGGACGGCAAGACGGGGGACCCCGCGGCGTACCGCGACTATCTGCTCCCCAAGCCGCCGGTGAGGGCCTGACGTGGACCGCTCCGAGCGACTCATCGAGACGATCCGCTCGAGCATCATCGGCGACGATCAGGTCCTCGTAGGCCCCTACGGCCCGCGGCGGGTGACCTACGCGGACTACACCGCGAGCGGCCGGTCCCTCACCTTCATCGAGGACTTCATCCGAGACGAGGTGATGCCGCTCTACGCGAACACCCACACCGAGTCGTCGGGCACCGGTCTCCAGACGACCCGCTTCCGGGAGGACGCGCGAGCCATCATCGGCGACGCCGTGGGTGCGGACGACCGCGACGTCGTCATCTTCTGCGGGTCGGGCGCGACGGGGGCCGTGAACAAGCTCGTCGACGTGATGAACCTCCGGCTCCCGGCCGAGCTCGACCGGCGCTACCGGCTGTCGGACGCCATCCCGCGCGAGGAGCGCCCCGTCGTGTTCATCGGCCCCTACGAGCACCACTCGAACGAGCTCGTGTGGCGCGAGTCCATCTGCGAGGTGGTCACGATCGACGAGGGCCCCGACGGCCGCATCGATCTGGATCAGCTCGAGCGTGAGCTCGGTCGGTACGGCGACCGCCCGCTCAAGATCGGGAGCTTCTCCGCCGCGTCGAACGTCACGGGCATCGGGACGAACACGCGCGCTGTGGCGGCGCTCCTGCACAAGCACGGCGCGCTCTCCTTCTGGGACTTCGCCGCTGCTGCGCCCTACGTCGAGATCGAGATGAACATGGCGGACGACGAGCCCGACGGGCACCTCGTCTACAAGGACGCGATCTTCCTCTCCCCCCACAAGTTCATCGGCGGCCCCGGCACGCCGGGCGTCCTCGTCGCGAAGAAGAAGCTCTTCCGCAACAGCGTCCCAGCGCAGCCGGGCGGCGGGACCGTCGCGTACGTCAACCCGAAGGAGCACCGCTACCTGGAGGACCCGGTCCACCGGGAGGAGGGCGGGACGCCCGCGATCATCGAGTCCATCCGCGCGGGGCTGGTGTTCCAGTTGAAGGAGGCCGTGGGCCCGGACACCATCCGGGCGCGGGAGCACGCGCTCATCAAGCGGGCGATCGAGCGCTGGGAGAGGTGCGAAAACCTCCTCATCCTGGGCAACCGCGACGCGTGGCGCCTCTCCAT
This sequence comes from uncultured Polyangiaceae bacterium, assembly GCA_964492175.1. Taxonomy (GTDB): domain Bacteria; phylum Myxococcota_A; class Polyangia; order Polyangiales; family Polyangiaceae; genus Xiheicaenibacterium. The sequence continues at coordinate 53,236 of CAZBJI010000006.1, forward strand.
CGTCTCGTTCGTGGTGCGGCACGGCGACCGCTTCCTCCATCACAATTTCGTCGCGGCGCTGCTCAACGACCTCCTCGGGATCCAGGCGCGGGCCGGGTGCTCTTGCGCGGGCCCGTACGGACACCGCCTCCTCGGCATCGATCTCGAGACCAGCCGCGAGTTCGAGCGGGAGATCGTGCGCGGCTGTGAGGGCATCAAGCCCGGCTGGGTCCGCGTGAACTTCAACTACTTCATCTCGGAGGCGGTCTTCGAGTTCATCCTGCGCGGCGTGGAGCTCGTGGCCGAAGCAGGCTGGCGACTCCTTCCCGACTACGAGTTCGTGCCGACCGTCGGCTCGTGGAAGAACCGACGCGGCCAGCCGGAGCCGCCGCTCTCCCTCCGGGACGTCACCTACGAGTCGGGGCAGCTCGAGTACCGCTCCCGACACGTCCGCGAGCCGGCGCGCGTGCTCGACGGCTACCTCGAAGAGGCGCGGCGAATCCTCCACCGCGACGTGTCGGAGATGGCGCTGCCGTGTGGAAAGGACGCGCCCCGCTCGGACGACTTCGAGTCCCTCCGCTGGTTCCCGCTACCCGGCGAGGCCAGCGCGGAGCTGCTGGGGCAGGGCGGCGCCTCGCGCGGCGGCCGCCCGCTGAGGCCCTCATGATCGGCGGCGCGCGCCAGCGTCCGCCCGCCGCCGGGACGCCCCCGAGCGCCGCGGTGGCTCGCCTGCTCCTCCTCGGGACCCTCGGGTGCGCGGCGCTCGCGTGCGCGGCTCTCGGGTGCGGGGACGACGGCGACGGATCGGGCGGCGCGTCGGCCGGCCCGGCCACGGGCTCCGGAGCGACCACCGCTGGGCCGAGCGGCCCCGCCGCGAGCGTCACCTCGGCCGGCCCGACCACCACGGGGACCGCGGCCTCGAGCGCGGCGTCGACCACGGGGTCGGGCGGTGGGGCGGCGTGCCTCACGGACCTGACGGCGGGACACCACGAGGTCACGTGCGACGGATCGATCACGTACGACGTCGAGATCCCGGCCGCCTGCGCCCAGTCGACCTGCGGCCTGATCGTCGACCTCCACGGCTACACGATGACGGGCGACTCCGAGGACGAGAACACCGGCATGCGGGCGCTCGGCCAGCAGCACGGCTACGTGGTCGTCCAGCCTACGGCGCCGGCGGACGGGTTCGGCTTCACGAGCTGGGATCAGCCGACGCACGTGCCCTTGGTCCATGCGTTCCTGGCCGACGTCGCGGCGTCTCTCCCGATCGATCCAGCGCGCGTGCACGCGATGGGCTTCTCCCAAGGGGGCGGGATGACGTTTCGCCTCCTCTGCGACCACGCCGACTTCTTCGCCTCCGGCGCCCCCATCGGGGCGATCGCAGGGTGCGAGTTCACGGGACAGGACGTCCCGAGCGAAGAGGTGGACATCCTGCACGTCCACGGTAGAGAGGACGCGATCGTGAGCTTCGGCGGCGTCGCCATCCCGCAGCGCGACGCCGCCTTGGCGGCCTGGACGTTCGGCGCGCCGACCGTCCTCGTGGACGACGGCGCCCACAAGGCCACCCGCTGGGTGACCGCCGGGGGCACTCACTTCGAGTTCTGGGAGCACGACTACGAGACGTCGGCCTCGGTGCTCTTCGTCACCCTCTCGGGCCACTGCGTGCCCGGCGGCGCCGACTTCAGCGGGACTCCGGCGGGGTACTCGTGCGAGGACCCGAACACGTTCGTGTTCGGCGAGCTCGCCATGCAGTTCTTCCAGGCGCACCCGAAGGACTAGCGGAGCTCCGTCAGCCGGCCCCGGCCGCCGCCACGACCCACGCCTGAGAGCGGTGCCCGCGCGGGGTGCAACAGGGTGCAACGGGTGGCGCGACGCGGCGCGGCGCGCGCGAGCGTGCAATTTTTCTACATGATTCCGCTACGTTGAGCCCATCGGAAGCGGGCACGGCGCTTGATACATGCCGCGAGGAGGCGCGGTGAGCACATAGGCGAGGCTTATGCGTCCCATCGACCGCTCGCGCCTTCATCTATCTGGCCACGTGGACAAATCGGAGACGACATGGCGGAGACGATTCCTCTCGGGTTCGCGTGCGGCAGCGGGATCGATCGACTCGGCGTCATCGGCGTCGAGGGGCGCGAGTGGATCCACAGGCCCTTCGAGGTCGACGTGGTGCTCGCGCGGTTCGGCCACGCGCTCACCTTGGAGGAAGTGAACACGCTCGTCGGCGCTCGATGTGTGGTCGCGGTCGGCGAGGACAAGGACCACCACCTCCACGGCGTGGTCGCGAGCGTGGCGCACCTCGACTGCCCGCGCTCCGAGATGCAGGTGTACGTGGCGCGCGTGGTGCCCGAGATCGCGCTGCTGACGGCGGGGCGCCGCAGCACGGTCTACCAGGACGTGACGACGGTCGACCTCGCGAAGCAGGTGCTCGCGTCCTACGGGCTCACCCAGGGGGAGGACTTCGAGGTGCGCGTGCGCAGCGCGGCGCTCCCGAAGCGCGAGTACGTCGTCCAGTACCAGGAGAGCGACTGGGACCTCCTGGCGAGGTGGCTCGAGCACGAGGGGATGTTCACCGTGTTCGAGCACTTCGAGGACCGCTCGATGTTGGTGCTCACGGACGAGAACGCGGCGACGCCTACGCTCGCGGAGCCGACGTCCCTCCCGTACCGCGTGGCCAACAACCTCTCGCGAGGGGACGCCACGGTGTGGGGGGTCCGCGTGTCGGACCGCCAGGTGCCGCGCTTCGTCTCGGTGGTCGACTACAACTACCGCAGGCCCACCGAGCTCATCTCCGCGGCGCAGGAGCTCCCTGCGCCGTCCTTCGGCCACGTCTCGCTCTACGGCGAGCACCTCAAGGACGACGCCGAGGCGACCGCGCTCGTCCGGCGACGCGGCGAGGAAGCTGCGGCGAAGCGGCGCGTACTCTCAGGGACGACGGATCGCGCCGGGCTCCGCGCCGGCTACCGGTTCGACCTCGAGAACCACTACGTCGCCGAGTACGACGGCGGCTACCTCGTGACCGAGGTGCACTTCTCCGCCGGCGTGCCGGTCCCGAGCGGGTCCGTCCCCGACGATCTCCACGAGCGGAGCGCGCGCTACCGCGCGACGTTCGAGGCGATCCCGTCGTCCACGCCGTACCGCCCCGAGCGGCGCACGGCCTGGCCGAGCATCCACGGGATCCTCCACGCTCACATCCAGAGCGACGGATCCGGCCAGGTGGCGGAGATCGACGACCAGGGCCGCTACAAGGTGCGGATGCCGTTCGACCTCGCCACCAAGCCCGGCATGGCGGCCTCTCGGTGGGTGCGCAAGGCCCAGCCCTACGCGGGCGTCGGGTACGGGATGCACTTCCCGCTGCACAAGGGCACCGAGGTGCTGATCGCGCACCTCGACGGCGACCCCGATCGCCCGGTGATCGTCGGCGCCGTCCCCCACGCCACGACGCCGAGCCCCGTCAACGCCTCCAACGGCACACAGTCCGTGATCCAATCCGCCACCGGCATCCGCGTCGAGATGGAAGACAGCCAGGCCTGAGCAGGAGACCGCCATGGGACTCAACGGCGCGCAGCAGCAGAAGATCATCGACCAGGCGACGAAGAAGGCGACCGAGGACGCGACCAAGAAGGCGACCGAGGACGCGACGAAGGCGGCAGGCGTCGCCGCCAAGACGGAGGTCGAGGGCCAGCTCAAGGCCGCGTTCGGGGTCGACGCCATCAGCCTCGACAAGATCGGCCCGCAGCTCCGCCCGAAGGTCCGAGACACCGAGATCGACATCGCCCTCGGCACGAGGAAGGCGGCGGTCTTCCAAGGCGCGCTCCCGATCGGCGTGGTCGACCTCAAGACCCACCGCTACACGATCGACGTCCCGGACGAGGGCGAGCACACCGTCCTCAACCTCGGGCACGGCGACACCGGACGGGACCTCCCCGACCCCGGGATCTCGGCCCGCACCAAGAGCCACATCCACCTCCACACGCAGGCCGGCGCCACGGCGAGCATGGTCGCGCTCGGCGGGCCCACGGGAGCCAAGCGGGACGGTCTCCTCGATCCGGACGACGTGCTGGGCCAAAACCACGGGATCGCCGCGATCACGAACGGCAGGTTCTGGGTGGGCGCAGATCAGCAGCTCAACCTCGCGTCGCACAAGGGCGAGGCGGTCCTCCGCGCGTACGAGGGTCGCGTCCGCGTGCAGGGCGACGCGTCCAACGTCGAGGTCGGATCGGGCGCAAACGTGGTCGTGGGCGGGGTGAAGAACGTCAACATCGCGGCGGGCTCGAACGTGGAGCCGGCCGACAACGGCTACGGCGTGCCGTTCGAGGGAAAGCTCGCGGAAAGCGCTGGCAAGGTGTCCGCGAAGGACGCGGTCAGCCTGCTCGACATCGTGACCTCCGTCACCAGCGTCGTGGACGCGATGAAGAAGGAGGACCTGGTCTACGGGAAAGGGAAGCTCGTCAAGGAGAGCAAGCCGAACGACGTCAACAAGATCAAGGTAGACGCCTTCAAGGTCTTGTCCTCGGCCGGGCGGTGGATCGCGGGGAAGTACGTCGACGGTCAGGTGAAGATCGCCGCCGAGACGTTCGCGTCGATGACGGGCTCGGTGGCCTCGTCGGTCTACGGCCACCTCAGCGCGAGCGTGACCTCCATGGTGAGCGCCAGCCTGGTCGGGGGTACGGCGAGCGTGAAGGGCCTCAAGTGGGCCAGCATGTGGGCCTCTTCCGGCGTCAGCATTCGCACCGTCCTAGGGAGCGCGAGCGTGAAGAGCGAGCGCGGCGGCGTGAAGATCAGCGGCCAGGAGGAGGTCAACGTCACGAGCGTGGCCGGGGTCAACATCGGCGGGGACGGGTACGCGGAGCTGAAGTCGTTGAAGGGCCATGCCTACGTAGGAGCACCACAGACGAAGGTCTGCGCTGGGCGCGCGGACGGGATGGGGCTCTTGCTCGAGGGGCAGAAGGCGTACCTGGGAGCGGCGGCCAAGGCGGACGAGGCGGCTTGCTCCGCGAAGAGCACCACCTTCCTCGAGCTCACCGAGGGGAAGAAGCCGCTCATCAAGCTGGAGACCACGGGCGAGGTGGCGATCAAGGCCAAGGGCAGCTTCATGACGTTCAAGCGCAACGCGATTCACTTCAAGGGGAAGCGCGCCGACATCCTCTGACGGTCCCTCGAGCAAACGGACGAACCATGACCCTCCACTCCCTCGCCCTCGCCCGAACGAAGCGCGCTCCGTCGATCGCGACCGAGGACGGCGCCCGCGCCGACCTCGTCGACGGCGGGATCTCCTTCTTCGACGCCGCCGGTCGCCTGCTCATCCGCTACGAGGACGGCGCGCTGACGGTGCGCCCCCCCGAGGGCGACCTCGTCCTCGGCTCCGCCACCGGCGCGGTGCGCATCGCCGCGGCGACCGACGTCGTCGTGGAGGCGAGCCGAGACGTGCACGTCGTCGCCCCGCGCAAGGTCGAGCTCGGCGCGCGCGACGGCGCGCGCGTGACCCTCGACCCGACCCGCGCCACGCTGGACGCGGATCGGATCAGCCTGCGCGCCGGCGAGACGCGGGTCGAGGGGGAGGCGGCGCTGATCGACGTGGAGAAGCTCACGACGACGGCGCGGGACATCCTCACCACGGCCGAGCGCTGGGAGACGGCGGCCGGCAAGACGGTGCTCCGCACGCGCGAGATGATCCACGAAGTGACCGGCGCCCTCTCGCAGCGCCTCGGGCGCTTCCGCGGGCTCGTCCGGGAGGCGTACGCGCTCCGGACGGGTCGCACCGATCTGCGCAGCCGCGAGGACACCGCCATCGACGGCAAGCGGGTCCTCCTCGGGTGATGACCATGGACCCGAACGACAAGAGCCAGCGTCCGCCCGGCCCCTCCCGGTTCGATCCGACCCGGACCCTCACCGCACCTCTCACGGCCGTGGAGCGGATCGCCCCAGAGCTGCCCTTCGTCCGCCCGAACCCGCTCCTCTACCCGAACGCGGGCAAGCGGACGCCCACGCCCCCGAGCCTCGTCGGACTGCCGTTCGTACCCCCGTCGATCCCGGACGCGGCCGCGAACGACCGCGACTGCGTCGCGGCGCCGCTCCGCGCAGGCGACGGGGTGCCCGTCTTCCTCGACGGCCCCTTCGAGGCCGCCGCGCCGGTCGTCTCCCTGAAGCCGGGCCGGCACGACCTGGTCCTGATCGCCAAGCTCTCGGCGGATCTCGTCGAGGGGGGAGCGGCGGCGGTCCGTGAGGAGGCGGCGCAGCTCGACGGAGATCGCTACCAGGGCGACGAGCCCGACGCCCCGCTCCTCGTAGCGGGGGACTTCGCGCCTCTCAAGCCACGGTGCGACGTGCTCGTGCACACCGAGGGAGACGAGGGTCAGGGCCCCGTCGCTTTCTCGTTGGAAGGGCGCGGGGGCTCCGTGACGCGGCGCGTGGACGATCCGCGACACCTCGGTCCGGTCTCGCCCCAGGATCCTGCGCGGCTCGCGCTCCTCGGTACCTACGATCTCGCGTGGTACCGGACGCGCTGGCCGCACTACGCCGTCGACCTCGACCCGCGCTACTTCCAGGCCGCGCGGGTCGAGCAGCAGCTCCCCGACGCGTTCGGGGACGAGGCGTACCGCATCACCCGCGCCGGGAGCGTCCCGTCGTCCCTCGGCGGGAGGCTCTCGGGCCTGCGCCCCGTCGCCGTCGTGCACCTCTCGGGCGGTCGCCGTCGCGTCGTCCCCCTCCGCCTGGACACGATCGGCTTCTTCCTCACCGACGCGCGGGTCGACCTCGTGTGGCGGGGCATGGTCGAGGTCTCCGACGACGACGCGCCCGAGGTGGAGGACGTCTTCGTCACCGGAGCGCGGCTCGACGAGGCGCTCCCGACCGAGGACGAGGTCGAGCTCCGCTACCAGCAGCACCTCCGCGCTCGAGCCGGGCTCGACGATCCGGAGAGCGCCGAGGCGGCGAGCGCGACTGACGCCGCCGAGGGTCCGACGGAGGCGTCGGTCTCCGACGCCGACGGGGGCGACGCGGACGCCGACGCGGCCGAGGCCTCCGAGCAGGCGGACGACGAGGCTCCGGCCGAGATCCCGGAGGAGCTCGCCGAGAAGACCCCGGCCGAGGTCGCCGCGATGATGCGAGACGCAGGCGCCGACGAGGACGACGTCGCCGACATGGAGCGCGCGATGGCGACGGATCCCGAGTCTCCGCCCATCCCGCCTCCGCCCGAGGAGGGAGACGTGCGGGCGCTCGTCGTCGCCCGGCTCCAGGCGAAGAAGTCGCTCTCGGGGCTCGAGCTCTGCTCGGCCGATCTCTCGGGGCTCGATCTCTCGGGGCAAGACCTCACCGGCCTCGATCTGACCGGCGCGAGCCTGGTCGACGCGAACCTCGCCGAGGCGACGCTCGACGAGGCGGAGCTGTCGGGCGCGTTGCTCGGGTCGGCGAACCTCCGCGGCGTGAGCGCGAAGGACGCCGTCCTCGTCGGCGCGGACCTCCGCCGCGCCCGCCTCGACGGGGCGGACCTCGCGGGCGCGGACCTCACCGAGGCGCTCCTGGAGGACGCCGTGCTCGACGGAGCCGATCTCTCGGACGCCAGGCTCTACGACGTCCGAGCGGCGCGCGCGTCGCTCCGCCGATGTGTCCTCCGCGGCGCCCGCGCCGAGGCGGCCCAGGCCCCCAAGGCCGACCTGACCGACGCGCTCGCCGACGAGAGCGTCTGGGAGCGCGCCGACCTCCAGCAGGCGAGGCTCGAGTCGGCGTCCTTGGTGGGGGCGAGCCTCCTCCGCGCGCGATGCGATGGCGCGTCGTTCATCCGCGCCGACCTGACCGAGGCGCGCCTCACGCGGGCGAAGCTCACGGGCGCGGTCCTCGTACGCGCCAACCTCTTCGAGGCGAACCTCGACCGCGCCGATCTCCGGCAGGCCGATCTACGAGGGGCGAACCTGCACGCCGTCTCGACGATGGGAACCGAGCTGGCTGGGGCGCTGCTCGGCGGAGCCATCCTGTCCTACTCACGGCTGGAAGGGAGCTCGCGGTGATGAAGTCTCGCGTCGAGCTGGAGAGCGCCCTCGAGCGCGGCCCGTCGCTCGCGGGCGCGGCCGTGCGTGGCCTGGACCTGCGCGGCTTGGACCTCTCGAGCGTCGACTGTCGCGGCGCTCGCTTCGAGGACTGCGATCTCGAGGGCGCCAACCTCGAGAGCGCGATCCTCACCGACTCGGTGTTCTCGCGGTGCCGCCTCGTCGGCGCCGACCTCACGGGCGCTCTCTTGGACCGGGCTGCCCTCCGGAGCTGCGACCTCAGCGACGCCGACCTCAGCGACGCGCTCCTCACCGAAGCGGACCTCGACGGCGCGATCCTGGACGGCGCGCGCCTGGCGGGGGTCCACCTGCGCGAGACGGCGATGCACGGTGCGTCCCTCCGGAGGGCCGCGATCTCGGGCGTGGACCTGGCGGACGCGGCGCTCCACGGCGCGACCCTCGAAGGCGCGATGCTGCTCGACGTCACGTGGCGCGGCGCGGATCTGCGGGAGGTTCGTGGCGCCCCGTCGGTGTTCGACGGCTCCGACCTCTCGGAGGCGTGCTTGGCGGGCCTCGACCTCCGAGGGCGCAGCTTCGAGGGCGCCACGTTGGTCGGCGCCTCGCTGGCGGGCGCGAAGCTCGAGGGCGCCAAGCTCCTACGCGCCGACCTCTCGGAGGCCGACCTCAGCGAGAGCGACCTCCGCGGGGCGACGCTGGAGGGCGCCACGCTCGACGCCGCGAACCTGGCGGGCACGGCGCTCGACGGGGCGATCCTCACCGACGCGTCGCTGGAGGGCGCAGTCCTCGGGGGCGCCACGTTGGCGGGCGCCACGCTCGCCTGGCGCTCGGTCGTGGGCGCCGATCTCGGCGGGGCCAAGCTGCGCGACGCCGATCTCTCGGGCGCGACCTTCGCGGGCGCGAGCCTCGCAAGCGCCGATCTCTCGGGGCTCGATCTGACGGGCGTCGACTTCGAGGGCTGCGGTCTCGACGGCGCGGACTTCACCGGCTCGTGCCTCGCCGGCGCGACGTTCGAGGGCGCGAGCCTGCGTGGCGCTCGCCTCGCGGGCGCCTACTTCGAGGAGACCAACCTGGACGAGGCCGACCTCGACGGGGCGCGCCTCGAGCACTGCGACCTGCGCGAGAGCAGCCTCCTCGAGGCGAAGCTCACGAACGTGGACCTCCGAGGGGCGAAGATCTTCAAGCAGCGCTTCACCGGCACGGATCTGCGAGGAGCAAAGCTCGACGGCGCGGAGCTCGTGCAGTGCGGGTTCGAGGGCGCGGACGCGAGCGGCGTCCTCTTCGGCAGGACGAAGCTCGACCAATGCGCGTTCGACGACGCCTCGCTCGAGGGCGCCGACTTCCGAGGCGCCTCGATCGTCCGCGCGAGCTTCGAGCGGGCGCGGCTCGCGGGCGCCAACCTGGCTGGCGTGTCCGCGCGGGAGGCTTGCTTCGACGGCGCCGACCTCGCCGGCGTCGACGCGCGCGCGGCTGATCTCCGGGAGGCCAGCTTCGCCGCCGCCGCCGCCGACCGGGCCCTGTTCACGCAGGCGCGGCTGACGCGGGCCGACCTGCGCGGTGCCTCCCTCGTCGGAGCGGACCTCCGGCGCGCCGATCTGCGCTACGCGCGCCTGGACCGCGCGGTCCTCGAGCGCGCGAGGTTCGACGAGGCGGATCTGACGCAGGCGAACCTCCACCGCGCGCCGCGGAGCGGGGCACGGTTCACCGGCGCGATCCTGACGCACGTCACCGACACGGACCCAGAGATCGCGGAGGCCGAGGACTTCGTCGCCGGCCCGCGCGTCCGCAAGACCGCCTGACCAGCGAGAGAGAGGACCAGCACATGCCCAGCGCCGCCACCAAGGAGGGGGGCCGCACCCAGAACGCGGCCCCCGACGTCTGTTGCCTCCCCGCCCCGACGCCCCCGGCCGGGCCCGGGGGGATCCCGACACCCTACCCGAACATGGGCATGCTCACGGGCGCCAAGAAGACGACCACCAAGGTGTTCGTCCGCAACAAGAAGGCGCTCGTCGAGGGGTCGGTCATCGACGCGAGCCGCGGAGACGAGCCGGGCTGTTCGCCGAACCCCACGCCGGCCCGCAAGGGCATGGCCGTCGCCAAGAACATGGCGAAGGTCACCTTCGAGAAGCACAGCGGCAAGGTGAAGTTCCAGGGCAAGGGCGTGATCTACCAGGGCGTGCCGACCAAGCAGAACGCCGGCAACACCATGGGCACGTTCGCGTCCGCGTCGCAGTCGGCGGTCCACGTGTCGCCCTGAGGGCAGCGCGCTCCGTGCCCTACTCGAGGAAGACCGTGCCCAGGAAGGTGACCGCGCCGAGCTGATCCATCGCGCGGCGGACGCTGCGGGCGTCGCTGCGGCGCGCCATCACGGTCATCACGAAGCCGTCGACGCTGTCGGAGATCATGTTCACGTCCGCGCTATCGAGGACCGGCGGGGTGTCGACGACCACGTAGTCGTAGCCCGCGATGCGCAGGCGATCGATCGCGATCGAGAACCCGACGGGGTCGATGAGGGGCGGGTACTTGTTCATCGGGTTGATGGCCATCACGTGGAGCTGCGGGAGCACCTCCGCGGCGGTCCACGGCTCGAGCGGCTCGGCCTTGTGGCGCAGGACCTGCTCGTTGAAGCAGACCGGCGGCATGAAGCCGAGCGTGGAGGCGACCGAAGGGGCGCGCAGGTTCGCCTCCACCAGGAGAACGCGGCCGCGAGCGCCCTCGCGCAGCGACGCCGCGAGGTTGATCGCCGCCGTCGTCTTGCCCTCGCGCCGGCCTGGGCTGGTCACCCCGACCACCTTCGGATCACCCTTGGCGGCCATCTTGTGCCGGAGCGCCCGGTACCCGTCGGCGCGCGCCGAGTAGGGGTCCCGCAGCATCGCGAGGTGCGGGCTCAGCTCGTCGTGGATCTTGACCGGCGTGACGTCCAGCGGCGTCGTGGGCAGCGCGCCCGCGCCCTCGGTGATGACCGTCTCCTCGGCCGAGACCGCCGGCATGGCGGCCGGGGTGCGACCGCGCATGGACATGGGCGCGGCGGCTCCGCCCCCGTACCCGCGCGCGACCGTCGGGCGCCCGGTGGAGGGCGGCAACATGTCGGAGACCGCCGTCGAGAGGTGCATCACCCGCGCGAGCATCTCCTCGCGGACCTGGGCCGTAGGCGGGACGGTCCGCCAGTTCTCGATGATGCTCCGGAGGCGTCGCGCCTCGATCAAGAGGGCGCGCGCGGCGGGCTCGTTCGCGAAGTTCGACAGGCGCTCGATCATCTGATCGACCTGCCGCTCCACCGTCGGCACCTGCTGGAGAGACATCGTGCGCATCATCGGCGGAACCAGCCTCGCCGCCCGGCCCGGGGGATGACCGCCAAGACCGGAGCGATCCGCGAGAGGTCCGCCTCCTCGTAGATGCGGCGATCGAGCAGCGCCCGCAGGAGCGCCACTACCATCGCGAGCATGAAGCTCGCCGCCCCCGCGATGATCACGATGAGCGTCTTGCCGGGCGGCTCGGGCCGCGTCGGGAGGAACGCAGGATCGAGCACCACGACCTGGTCGGAGTATCCGCCGAGCGAGGAGCTCGCCTCGATCTGGGCACGGAAGAAATTCCGCTCGAGCTCGGTCATCTGATCCCGAGCCTCGGACACGTCCCTGGAGAGCCTCGTCCAGCTCGTCTCGAGGCCGACGATGCTCGTCGCCTCCTCGGTGGGCTGCTCCGGCTTCTCCTCCCCCTTGCTCGTCTTCTCCCGAGCGGCCACCTCCGCGTCGATCTTGCGCTTCTTCTCGCGGAGCTTCTGCTTGGCCGACTCCGCGTCGGTGCCCGGCGCGGCCTTCGTCCCGGTGAGCCGCGACGCGGCCACCTTCTCCTCCGCCGACTTCAGCGCCGCCTCGGCCTCGGCCACGCGCGCCTTCGCCGCCTTCACGTCGGGGTGGTCATCGGTGAAGCTCGCGCGCTTGCTGGCGAGGTTCGACCGGGCGGAGGCGAGCGCCCCCTCGGCCTGCTGGCGCGCTGCCTCGGCCTCCGGGTCCGCGGGCCCGTCGGACAGCGCGTACACGCTCGTCTCGCCGGAGATCGCCGCCTCGAGGCGGAGGCTCTGTCGGCGGAGCGCCTCGAGCGACGCGTCCCGCGCGCCGTCCTTGGCCGAGCTGGCGCGCTCCCTCGCGCGCACGGCCACGCCCGAGTTGGACGCGTTCTGATCGAGCGCGAACTCGGGGTGCTCGGAGAGGAACTGCGCGAGCGCCCGCTCCTTGTCCTTCAGCTCGACCTCCGTGCGGGTCTTCTCGGCGGCCAGAAACTCCGTGCGGACCTTCGCTTGCTCCACCCGCAGGCGCTGGTTCTCCTGGATGAGGGTGAGGGCGAGCCGCTCCGTGACCTTCTGCACCGTCTCGGGGTTGGGCCCCCGATACGCGATCGAGAAGGTGTCGGTCGAGCGTGGGTTGAAGCTGATGTCCTTCCGGAACTGCTCGATCGCCTCGACCACGCCCTGCTTCGCCTTCACGTTCTGGTAGAGCTGAAGCTCGTCGATGAGCCCCTCCAACCGCGACCGGGCGAGCAGCATCTCCTTCAGGCGAGCCCCCAGCGTGAGGCTCAGCCCACCGCGCTCGTCCCCGAGCCGGACACCCTGGCGGTAGATGACGATCGTCTCGGACTTGAAGTTCGGCTGGCGGGCCGCGGCGAAGGCCACGCCCGCGATGAGCCCGATCGCGACCAGGAAGGCGGACGGCTTCCAGTTGAAGAGCGCCCGCTTGAGGATCGTGAGCAGCCGGGCCAGCTCGACGCCTGCGCCCTGCTCGCGGTCTCCTGCTCCGGAAACGCCTTCGCTCTCCGCCACGCTCGTCAGCTCCTTGCTCGGGCCGCGGCGGCCGCCGCCGGGGGCGGTGGTGCCGCCGCATTGTGGATAGCAGCCTTCCGGACGAGCCCCAAGGGTCTGAGCCCCAGGCGCCCGACGTCGCGCTCGTCATAGACGCGGGGATCGAAGGCGCCCACCCCCAGAGTGACCACCGGGAAGAGCCCGAACAGGGAGAGAAAGAGGGTGCGGAAGAGGATCCAGTTGAGATCCACCCGCGCCTTGGGAGCGCCCCAGTCGACGCGCTCGAACGCCAGGGACAGGCTCTGCCGGTCGGCGCTGGACTCGAGCTCGAGCTTGCGGCGCGCCGCGACGGCGTCCTTGAGCTCGTTCTCCCCCCGCAAGATGGCGTGGACGAGGTTCTCGAGCTTCACTCGGAGCTCGGCGCGCCGCCTCGGATCCGCCCCCGGGTACTCCGCTTCGGCGATCGCGCGCTCGCGGTGCAGGCGTCCGAGGTCCGTCTCCGCGTAGCTCACCGCCTGCGTCCGGACCCGCTGCTCCATCTCGAACCGCTGGGCCCGGTTCTCGGCGTCCCGCTTGATCACGAGGTCGCCGAGATCCCGCGCGACCGCGACCGCGAGGTCCGGATCGTTCATGGTGATGCCGACGGCGATGCGCGCGGAGCGGGGCGGCTCGTCGGTGTAGCGGACGCGCGAGAACTCGTTCTTGAACACGTCGACGGAGAGGTCCTCGCGGAACGACTCGAGGGCCATCCGGGGGTTCTTCACCCGGGCCTCGGGGCGGTAGTTGTGACGCTCCATGAGCTCGAGCAGCGTCCTGTCGGTGAACACCGCGTACCAGATGTAGTCCTGGAGCTTCGCGGTGGCGTTCTCCGTCGCGACGCTCGCGTCCACGCTCTCCGTCGCCGAGAGCAAGACGGTGGCCGGGTAGGTCCGCTGCTTGCGTACCTCTCGCGTGGTCGCCCACGCCGCCAGCGCGACGGTGATGATCGCCACGAGGAGCTTGCGGCGCTTGGCGCGGCGGACGAGCCGCCCGATCTCGTCCACGACACCGGCGAAGTCGAGCTCCCGGTCCTCCCACCGAAGGGGCCGGCGGCTCACGCGGCCTCCATCGCGGCTGTGAGCGACTCGCCGAGGACACGGGCGCTGTCGTGCCACGTACCGCGTCCGCTCAGCCGGACGATCTCCGCCGGATCGAACCGGCGAGAGGCCACCGCGAGCAGCGCCGCCTCCAGCGCGGCCGCGTCCTTGGCGGCGTGCAGCTCACCCATCCGTGGATCATGCACCATCGCGGGGATTCCGCCGACTGCGCTCGCGACGACCGGCCTCCCGGAGGCGAGCGCCTCGATGACCACGTTGGGGGTGCCCTCCGCGTAGCTCGGCAGGACCAAGAACTCGGCGGCCGCGAGCCAGTCCGCGACCTCCGCCATGCCGAGGTTCCCCGTGAGCAGGACGCGCCCCGCCGACCGCTCCGCGAGCGCCCGACATGCCGGGGTGTCGTCCCCCTCCCCGACCAGGACGAGGTCCAGGTCGCCGAGGCGCTCCCTCACGCGCTCGAACGCCTCCATGAGCTCGTAGACGCCCTTCCGACGCTCCAGGCGCCCGACGAACACCGCGAGGCGCCGCGACGGGTCCCGCCCCAGCTTCGCCCGCGCCTCGAGGGCGTCCCGGACGAAGAACACGCGCTCGTCCACGCCATCCTGGACGACGTCGACGCGGCTTCGCGGCGCTCCGAACTCGACCGCCGCGTCCGCCAGCGGGTCGCTCACGGCGATGACGCGCGCGGCCCTCGGCATGGCCCACCTGACCCAGCGACCTGGGCCCCGCATGCGGGCACCCACGTTCATGTCACCGCCGTGCAGCTTGATCGCCGTCGGTACCCCGAGCGCCTCCCCGAGCAGGAGACCGGCCACGCCGTCGGGGTACGCGAAGGGAGACAGGATGACGTCGAAGGAGCCCCGCAGCGACGCGACGCGCGGCGCGACGGACGCCGCGTAGAGGGGGGCGTGGGCCACGAGGACCTTGGGCAGGTGAAGGAACCGCGGGTGGTAGACCTCGAGGTCCAGGAACGAGTCCCGACGGGGCACCTTGCTGGCGTGGCCGGCGCGGGTCTTTCCCTCGAGCAGCGCCGACCCTGGGAACCAAGGCACCGGACACACGACGCGGACGTCCCACCCCAGGTCGCGCAGCGCCGCGAGCTGCTTCAGGTTGTAGGGGCCGAACGTCGGTTCCACCCGGTTGGGGAAGATCCGGGTGATGGCGAGCACCCTGCCCGACATGCGCGCTCGCTCTGCTCCTCAGGCGCCCGGGAGGCCGGGGAAGACGCGGTGGAGCTGGAGCAGCTTGAAGATGGCGAGCGGCTGGTCGCGCACGCCCGAGACCCGAACCTCTCCGCCGTATCCGCGCACCCGCTTGAGCAAGGACACCAATGCGCCCACGCCCGAGCTGTCGATCAGCCTGAGCTGCGCGAGGTCCACGGTGATGCTCTTGCGGCTCTCCGCCACGAGCTGGTCCAGCACGGGCCTGAGCTCCGGGGCCGTCAGCGCGTCGAGCGTGCCGTCAATCTTGAGGAGCGTCTCGTCCCCGCTGTCCAGTCGCGTGTGGCCCATGACACCGTGAGAGGTAACCCAGCCAAGCTCCGCCGTGAAGTCCGTCAGGACGAGGGCTCGGGCGGAGGCTGATGGGGGGGGGGTGTCCCATTCACCGCGCCGAAGCGCTTCACCAGGAGCAAGACGTTGGGCGGCCCCGCCTGGTAGCGGAGCTCGTCGACGAAGGACCGAATGATGAAGAGGCCCATCCCGCGCTCGGGCATCTCGTCCGGGAGCTGCAGGTACTGCCCCGGATCGAACACCCGCCCGGTGTCCACGAGGGCTACGTGCAGCTCGCCAGGGGCGCCGTCCGCGGCGGGACGGAGCGTCATCCGCACCTCGATCTCGCCGCGCTCCACGCCCGCGTAGCCGTGGAGCACCACGTTGTTGAACGCCTCGCTGAAGGCGCTCACCACCTCGTTGGCGAACTGATCCTGATCGGCGACGTCCACCAGCTTGCAGGCCCCTCCCACGACGCGAACGGCGATGTCGCGGTACTCGATGGACCCGGGAATCCGAAGGCTGATCATCTGCGGACGCGGAGGGCTCGGCCTCAAGTCGAGCGAAGGTCAGCGGGTGCCCCGACTGCCCGTTCGGGCTGCCCGACGCCACGAGGTGCCGTGTGACGCGCCCGATCGAGACCTAGGCTACACCGCGGGCCCGGGCTTCGCCTATAAAGGTGTCGTGCTCCCCAGCGTCCGGTTCGCGAAGCGCGCGTTGGACCTCGCCGTCGGCGGGGCGCTCGCGTGTGTCGCGGCGCCGATCGCCCCGATCGTCGCGGTGGCCATCTACCTGGATGACCCCGGCCCCGTCCTCTACAAGCAGCGCCGCGCCGGGATGCTGAAGGGCTTCGAGGACAAGGGCGGCCTGCCGACCCCGGTCTTCGAAGACTTCGACATGTACAAGTTCCGCACGATGCGGGTGGACGCCGAGAAGCTGACGGGGGCGGTGCTCGCGTCGGAGAACGACCCTCGCATCACCCGGATCGGCCGCTTCCTCCGGAGGTCGCGCCTGGACGAGCTCCCGCAGCTCGTGAACATCCTGCGCGGCGAGATGAGCCTCGTCGGCCCCCGGCCGGAGCGGCCCGAGCTGCTCATCAACCTCGCGCTCGCGATCCCTTTCTTCGAGGAGCGCATGCGGGACGTGAAGCCGGGCCTCACGGGGCTCGCCCAGGTCTCGCTCGGGTACACCGGCCGCGCCTTCGAGGGGAGCCAGGCGGCGACGTTCGAGGACTCGCTGCTCAACCCGTTCGACCTGCCGGAGACCGAGGGCTCGCAGGCCGACGACATGCGCATGAAGCTGCTCTTCGACCTCGCCTACGCCGCGGCGCTCGAGAGCCTGCGGAGCTTCCTCGAGATGGAGCTCAAGATCATCTTGAAGACTCCCTGGGTGATGCTCCGTGGCGTGGGCCGCTGAGCTCGTCGGCGGTCGGCGCCTCGGGCCGCTGGTCCCGCTGCTCCTGCTCGCCGCCTGCGGTCTCCGCGAGCGGGCCTGCTCGCAGCGAACCGACAAGACCGAGCTCGTGGCGCGCGGGTCTGCGCTGCGGGAGATCTCCTTCGAGAACCCGATCGCGTGCGAGCACCGGGGGCCGGGCCGAGACCTCTCGGTCGGCCCCGGGAAGGCCCACGCCACGCTCGGCGACGTCCCGTGGGAGTCGCTCGGCGCCGGGGACACGGTGCGGATCTTTCACCGCCCCGAGCCTTACCGCGAGAAGGTCGTGATCTCCGGGGTCGGCCGCCCGGACGCCCCCATCCGGGTCTGCGGCGTGCGTGGCCCCGGGGGGGCGCTGCCCGTGATCGACGGCGACGGCGCCACGACGCGCCCGTCCATGGAGTTCCCGTACGACGGCCATCAGGCGCGCGGGCTCGTCGTGGTCGGCAGGCGGCACTCGTCCCCCTGGGCGGAGCAGCCGGAGCACGTCGTCATCGAGGGGCTCGAGATCCGGGGCGCGCGCCCACCGAACAGGTTCAAGGACCGCGCGGGGAGGGAGACGGCGTTCGCGGAGAACGCCGCGGGCATCTTCGTCCAGCGGGCGCGCCACGTCACCGTCCGTGGCTGCGTGGTGCACGACAACGCGAACGGCTTCTTCATGGGGACGGGCGCGGCGGAGGAGCTCACCCGAGACGTGCTCCTGGAGGGCAACTACGTCCACGACAACGGCAGCCCCGAGACGTACTACCAGCACAACGTCTACAACGAGGTCTCCGGCGTCACGTACCAGCACAACCGCTTCGGCCCGCCCAAGGGCGGGCCGAAGGGGATCCTCGGCGCGAACGTGAAGGAGCGGAGCGCGGGCGTGGTCATGCGGTACAACTGGATCGAGGACGGCGCGCACCTCGTGGATCTGGTGGACGCGCAAGAGGCGCGCGCCGACAACCTGCCGGATCCCCGCTTTCACGAGTCGTGGGTCTATGGCAACGTCCTCGTGCGCGGCCCCGTCGCCTCCGGATCCATGGTCCACTACGGCGGCGACAGCGGCCTGCTGGAGACCTACCGGAAGGGCACCCTCCACTTCTTCCACAACACCGTCGTGGTGCTGAACGCGTCGCACGACGCTTGGCAAGGGACGAGCGTCTTCGAGCTCTCCACCAACGAAGAGGCGCTGGCGCTCTCGAACAACGTGCTCTTCAGCGAGGCGCCCGGAGCTCGGCGGCGCGAGGTGGCGCTCCTCGGCCCGAGGGACGGCGTCGTGTCGGGCATCGCGACGCTCCAGGGCAACTGGCTGTCGGAGGGGTTCGTTGCGCTCGCGGGCGCCAAGACCGACAAGCGCGGGGAGGCGCGAGGCTTCGACGGCGCGCGGTTCGGCCGCGACCCGGGCTTCCTCGACCTCCGGAACTTGGATCTCCGCGCCAAGCAGGGCGCGCCGATCACCGGCGCGGGCGCGACCCTCGACTCGGCCCACCCGGTCGACCGGGAGTACGTGCCGCACGGCCAGACGCGTCCGCGCCGCCCGGAGAGCCCCCCGACCCCGGGGGCGTTCTCGGCGGAGTGAGCGAAGCGCTACCGCTGCCCGTCGGGGCGGCCCGAGCTCGACCTGGGATCCATCGCGCGGACCTTCTCCTCGGAGAGCTGCGCCGTCCCCGGGACGTTGTCGCCGCCCCAGCGGATCATGGCCGCGAGCACGTCGAAGAGATCGCGACCCCGCTCCGTGAGGTGGTACTCGAAGCGCTCGGGGCGATCCTGGTACGGCCGCTTCTCGACCACGCCCGCGTCGCTCAGGCGACGGAGCCGGTCCGCGAGGATGTTCGTGGGGATCTTCTCCGGGGACGCCAACAGATCGCCGAAGCGAACGCGCTTCGTGAAGAGCAGGTCGCGCACCACGAGGAGGGTCCACTTGTCGCCGAGCAGATCGAGCGTGCAGGCGATGGGGCATCGCGAGCGCCTGTCCGAAGCCTCCGGGTCGCCGCTCACACGTCCAGGCTCGCACGCCGAGGTATGACTTGCAAATTGCAAGTCACTCGGCTACCAAGGCTGCTCGTCACGGGAGGACACCATGAAGCTCTACAGCATCCAGGCCTCGAACAACTGCCGCCGCGTCAACGCCGTCATCGCCCACCTCGGCCTCCAGGTCGACCTCGTCGAGCCGAACCTGGCCGCGGGCGACCTCAAGAAATCGGAGTACCTCGCGATCAACCCGAACGCGAAGGTCCCCGCGCTCGAGGACGGTGATCTCAAGCTCTGGGAGAGCCGCGCGATCATGATCTACCTCGCGCAGCAGAAGCGGGACGGTGGGCTCTGGCCCCAGGACCTCCGCGCACAGGCGGACGTCCTCCGCTGGCAGTTCTGGGAGGCGTCGCACCTCAGCAAGGCCACGGGCGCGTTCGCGTTCGAGCGGCTCTTCAAGAAGGTGTTCGTGAAGCAGGAGGCCGACCCGGCCGCCGTCGCCGCCGCCGAGAAGGACTTCCATCAGTTCGCCCCCGTGCTGAACGCCCGCCTGGAGGGTCGGACGTGGCTCGTCGGCTCCGCGCTGACCGTCGCCGACTTCAGCGTCGGCGCGTGCTTCAGCTTCGCCGAGCCGTCAGGCCTGCCGTGGGGCGACTACAAGCACGTCCAGGCCTGGTACGGGCGGCTCGGCGAGGTCCCTGCCTGGCGTGACACGGCGCCGAAGCTCGGCTGATCCGAGTCGTACGCGCCCGCGCCGCAGGAGGAGTCGGGCACCGCCCGTGGCAACCTCAGCCCGGGCCGGTGCCCTGCTTCGCGACGCGGCGCTCGCCGGTGATGGCCCGGCGGATCGCGGCGCCGGGCGCCGCGTCGTCGAGCTCGACGCGTCCCCGCCGGATGCCCCGCACGCCGAGCCTGGCAAACAGCGCCTCGAGGTCGACCGTCACCGCCTCGTTCGCGTGGAGCTCGTAGAGCGGCTGCACGACGGGCTCGGGCAGCGCGCCGTCGCACACCTCGACGAACTTGGTGGCGGACCAGCGCACCGCGATGTTGCCGCCCGCGGCCACCGTCGCGCGCACGCAGTCCTGCAGAGAGAAGCGCCCGCCGAAGCGCTCGCGGATCTCGAGATCGACCACGAGCCAGAAGATGGCGCCGCCCCAGTACGTGCGCCCCCACGTGGAGGTTCCGTCGAGCCCGCCGTCGTCCGGCCCTGGCAACCCCTGGCGCATG
The DNA here is from genome assembly GCA_964492175.1 of uncultured Polyangiaceae bacterium. Classification (GTDB taxonomy): domain Bacteria; phylum Myxococcota_A; class Polyangia; order Polyangiales; family Polyangiaceae; genus Xiheicaenibacterium. The sequence continues at coordinate 73,208 of CAZBJI010000006.1, forward strand.
TCGAAGTACCACTCGGCCCACACCTGCTCCGGCGCGAGGAGCCCCCGCTGGGCGCGCGCGACCGGCTCCACGTACGTCGCGAGCCCCTCCTCCATCCAGTTGTGACGCGCGTGGAGCCCGGGCATGGAGAGGTGCACCATCTCGTGCGTCATGATCCAGTCCCGCGCGAGCTCAGGCTCGCCGGCCTCGTCACCGAGCCTGACGAGGATGGACGACCCGCCGTTGCCGAGCGCGGAGCCGGTGCCGACGCGGGTGCCAGGCTCCACGATGACGAACACGGCCGCGCGCTCCACCGGGAAGCGCGCGGCGTAGCTCTCGACGTTCGTCGCGGCGGACCGGACCCACGCCTCGATCGCGTCGTCGCCGACGCGCGCCTCCGGACCCGCGATCGCGAGGTCCACGACGCTCCCTCCCGCGAGCGCGATCGATCGCCGACGTAGATCCCCGAAGGCCGCGTACGGCGCCTGCGGGAGATCCGCCAGATCGGCGCGAAACGCGCCGCCGCCTTCGCCGCCGGCGAGCCCGCTCACGTGCTCGACGCCGTGCGGGGTGTGGACGACCAGCTCGAAGTCTCCGGGCGGCTTGCCGAACGGGTGGACGAGCCACGTGGTCGGCGGCGCGAACACGGCGCCGCCGACCCGGCCTGCGAACATGGGGTTGTCGAACACGTCGGCGAGGCTCCCCAGCGCGATCCTGTAGCTGATGCTGCAGGCCTCTTCGCACGCCGGGATGCGGAAGACACCACGGTCCAGAGTGAACGGCGCGGGCGCGCCGTCGGCGCCGCGCACCGCGAACGAAGAGACGAACTGCTCGGCGCCCGGCTCGAGCCCGAGCACGTCGAACCCGCCGCGCGCCCGGACCGTGACGTCGAGATCCTCCGACCCGTGCCAGCGCACCTCGTAGACGACCGAGGGCGCTGGCCGCGAAGGCGGAGGATCCGGCGTGACCGGCGCCGCGCCCCCACACCCGGTCGAGAGGAGCGCGACGAGAGCACACACGCGGTACATCGAGGTTAGTATGGCGCGTGAAATGGCCGACACCATCGTCCACCGACTTTTTCTTCAGGGAGAGCGACGCCCCGAAGCCCCCGCCATGTTCGAGAAGCGGGGAGGCGTCTGGCGCGCGATCTCGTACGGCGCCTACGCCGACACGGTCCGGAGGATCGGGCGAGCCCTGCTCTCCTTGGGCTTCGAGCCCGGCAACACGGTGGCGCTCATCGGGTTCAACCGACCCGAGTGGGTCATGACCATGATGGGCGCCATGGCGGCAGGCGGCGCCGGCGCGGGCATCTACACGACCTCCTCGCCCGTCGAGGTCGCCTACATCGTGGGTCACGCCGAGGCCCGGGTGGTCCTGGTAGAGAGCCTCGAGCAGTGGGCGAAGGTGGAGGCGCACCTCGAGAGCCTGCCCGCCGTCCGCAAGGTGGTCTTCCTGCGCGGGGTCACGCCCCCCGCGCACGACAAGGCGCTGGGATGGGAGGAGTTCCTCGCCCTCGGGGACGCCATCCCCGAGGACCAAATCCGCGCGCGCGTCGAGGCGCTCGACCCCTCCGGCCTCGCGTCCCTGATCTACACGTCCGGCACGACGGGCCCGCCCAAGGGCGTCATGCTCTCGCACCGGAACTTGGCGTTCACCGCCTCGGTCGCGGCGGAGCTCTCGGGGGCGCGAGCGAGCGACTGCAGCCTGTCCTACCTGCCGCTCTCGCACATCGCCGAGCAGATCTTCACGGTGCACGGCCCTCCCACGTGGGGCGGCAGCGTGTACTTCGCCGAGAGCCTGGAGAAGGTCCCCGACAACCTGAAGGAGATCCAGCCCACGGTGTTCTTTGGTGTGCCCCGCATCTGGGAGAAGTTCCACGCGGGGATCAGCGGCAAGCTCGCCCTCGCGACGGGTGCGAAGAAGCGCCTCGTCGCGTGGGCGAGGCGGGTGGGCGCGAGCGTCTCGGCGCAGCGCTGCGTCGGCAAAGAGCCCACGGGGCTCCTCGCTCTGGAGTACAGGCTGGCGAACAAGCTCGTCTTCTCGAAGCTCAAGCCTGCGATCGGCCTAGGGCGGGCGCGCTTCTGCGTCAGCGGCGCCGCGCCGATCGCCCGGGAGGTGCTCGACTTCTTCGCCTCTCTCGACCTCATCGTCCTCGAGGTCTACGGCCAGTCCGAGGACTGCGGACCGACCACGTTCAACCGGCCGGGCCGGGTGAAGCTCGGCACCGTCGGGCCGGCGGTGGACGGCGTAGAGGTGAAGATCGCGCCCGACGGCGAGATCCTCGTCCGGGGCCCGAACGTGTTCCTGGGGTACTTCAAGGAGCCCGAGGCCACCGCCGAGGCGCTGCAGGACGGCTGGCTCTGCTCGGGCGACCTCGGCGCGTTCGACGACGATGGCTTCCTGACCATCACCGGCCGGAAGAAGGAGATCATCATCACCGCGGGCGGCAAGAACATCGCCCCGAAGAACATCGAGGCGGGTCTGAAGAACCACCCGCTCGTGTCCGAGGCCGTCGTCATCGGGGACCGGCGGAAGTTCCTCACGGCGCTCGTCACGTTGGACCCCGACGCGGGGGCGGCCTTCGCCAAGGAGCGGGGCCTCGATCCGGGCGCTCTCCACGAGGCCCCCGCGGTCCGGGCCGAGATCCAGCGGGCCGTCGACGAGGTGAACAAGGACCTCGCGCGCGTGGAGACGGTGAAGAAGTTCACCATCCTGGGTCGGCCGTTCAGCGTCGACGGCGGCGAGCTGACGCCCACGCTCAAGGTGAAGCGAAAGGTGGTAGGCGAGCGCTACGCGGGCGAAATCGAGGCGATGTACGCGGAGTGACGCCGCGATCGGAGGCACGCGTGCGGCGACGAAACTTGTACGGCGCTTGGCTGGTGATGACGGCCTGCTCCGGGAGCCCCTCAGGGGACGTGCCAACGGCGCCGGCGCGCCTCTCGCCGGCGGATCTCTCGGCGCGCGGCTCCCCCGCCGACGACGCCGCCGCGGCCTACGTGAAGGAGAACGACCTGACGGTCCTCGACGTGGCGCCGCGCCCCGGCTCCTCCGCACCGGAGCCGGCCCTCGAGCGGTCGGCCATGGGCGTCGACGTCGCGGGCCTCGAGCAGGGCGAGTCGGTCGTCTCGGTACGGCAACCCGACGGGCCGCAGCAGCTCGCGTTCAAGACTCCGCCGTACGGGACCTCCTGCGACAGCCCCCCGCCGCAGACCGACTATCGCGTGGCCCAGTCGGGCGACGGGAGCATCGTCATCCTGCGCCTCGTCCCCAAGATCAGGGAGGTGAGGGAGCACCGGGCGGGCGCCTGCGGCGTCGGCTGCGGGCCGCAGCCACCTCCGCCGGCGCCCCTGCTGTTCGTGATCCCCGACACGCCGCGCGTCCGGGTCGTCACGGTCCCATGGGACGCCGAGCACCGCGTGGTGACGTGCGACCAGTACCTGCCCCGGCCGTGATCTGGCGGGGAGGCCTGGACCCGACGAGCGCCGGCGCGCGGGCGTCCCCGCAAACTTGAGCGCAGCGCTCGGGACCTGCACCATCCACGGTTCATGCTGACCGCGCTCCGAAGCTGGCTCGCCGACCGCCTTCGGCCCGCCCCTGTGCCCGCCGCCCTGCCGTCGTCCGAGAAGGACGAGCCCGCGTCGGCCGACGGAGACGAGGCCCGCCGAGCGGCTCGCCTCCTCCGCCGCCGGCGTGAGGCAGAGGAGGAGGCGAAGAGCGCGGAGGAGCGCGCCAAGCGGCTCGAGGAGCGCCTCAACCAGGCAGAGAAGGCTCGCAAGGCGGCCGAGGAGAAGGCCCGCACGCTCGACCTCGAGCTCGCCCAGACCAGGGAGCGCGCCCGGAGCGCCGAGGCGCGCGCCAAGAAGGCCGGGGAAGAGCGTCCTAAGAGGGGCGGCCGGCGAGGCGGACCTGCGCCCGCGCCCGCCGACGCGAGCGCCCTCGAGCACAGGCTGCGCGCCTCCGAGGAGGAGGTGCACGCCCTCAGGACGGCCCAGGAGGATCTCGAGCGTCGCCTCGCCCACGCCCAGGCGCGCGCGGACGCAGAGGCCACCCGGCGCGAGCGCCTGCAGGCTCGGCTCGACGACGCCGAGAGGTCGCCGGGGGCCGCGGTGGGCCGGGCCGTCCCTGCGCGGCGCGATCTCCCCCGAACGGCGCTCGACGCGCATTTCAGCCCAGGGGACGAGTGCCTCTTCGCGATCTGCCGACAGATCGAGACCGCGGAGCGCTCGGCCGACGTCTGCGTGTTCACGATCACCGACGATCGGATCGCCGCGCGTCTCCTCGACGCGCACCGAAGGGGCGTGCAGGTGCGCATCATCACGGACAACGACAAGGCCCACGACGAGGGGTCCGACGTGCACCGCCTGTCCCGCGCTGGGATCGCGGTGGTGGTGGACGAGACCCCGTCTCACATGCACCACAAGTTCGCCATCTTCGACGACCGCCGGATGTTGACCGGGAGCTACAACTGGACCCGGGCTGCGGCGCGCGACAACCAGGAGAACCTGATCGTCACGGACGACGCCCGGCTGCTCAAGCCGTTCGCCCGGGAGTTCGCCGCGCTCTGGGAGAAGCTCCGCCGCCCGTGATCCGCGGCGCCGCGCCGGCTCAGTTCATGTCGATCGCGTGTCGCTTCAGGTCCTCGAGCTTGGCGTAGTCGAGCGCGCGCTGGTGGGTCGCCTTGAGCACCACCAGCGGCGCGGCGCCGGCCGCGAGCGCCTCCGCCCAGCGAGGGGCGCAGAGACACCACCGGTCTCCCGGCTTCAGCCCCGGAAACCCGAGCTCCGGCTGCGGCGTGGACAGATCGTTGCCGCGGCCCTTCGAGAACGCCAGGAACGCGGCCGTCATGACCGCGCAGACCGTGTGCGATCCGCGGTCCTCCGGGCTCGTGTTGCAGCAGCCGTCGCGGAAGAACCCCGTCATGGGCTGCCGGGAGCAGTCCGTGAGCTCACTACCGAGGACGTTCTTCTTCGGGTCCGGTGCCATGCGCGGGATGGTAGATCCCGCAGCGCCTCGACACCATCGTCACGCGTCCCACGCCTGCGGTTCGGCGCACGAGCGCCGGAGCGCTCGGCCTTCCCGGACGCTGGTGGCGCGCCCTCGGCGAGCCGCGTGCTATGACCCTCGCGTGGTCCTCTCGCGCTTCGCCCACGCCAGCGCCCGCGGTACGCGGGACGCGCTCCGTCGAGGCTCCGCCGTCCCGATCGCGGCGTCCACGTGCGCTCCCTCGGGCGGAGGTGCGCGCCGTGTCCCGAAGGCGAAGGCGCCATGAGGCGAGTACGCGAGTGGTTGAAGGTCCCCGAGGTGAGCGGCCGGGTCGCCGCCGGGCTCGCGCTCCTCCGAGTCACCGCCGGCTGCATCATGGCGATGCACGGGTACGGCAAGATCAAGAACCCGCTCCACTGGATGGACGGCGCCCCCAACCCCCCTGCGGCGGTCCTGCAGCTCATCGCGGCCGTGAGCGAGTTCTTCGGCGGGCTCGCGATCGCCGCGGGCTTGCTCTCGCCGCTCGCGGCGATCGGGATCGTCTGCACGATGGGCTACGCGATCTACACGCACAAGTTGAAGGGCGACCCCCTCGTAGGCAAGGGCGGCGGCTCGTACGAGCTCGCCGCGCTCCACCTGCTCGCGGCGCTCACCATCCTCATCACGGGGCCGGGGAAGCTCTCGGTCGACCGCCTCCTGTTCGGGGCGAAGAAGCGGTAGGTCGTCGGCGCTCTCAGCGCCAGTCTTCGCCGAAGAATCCCGCCGCGCGCACGGGCCGCCCATCCATGAGGAGCCCCCCCCGCCGGACGGCGAGCCCGGCGTCGTAGACGACGTAGTCGGGCAGGTAGCGGGGGAGGAACCGCGCCGCGAGCACCGCGCGCGGGCTCGTCCCCGCGTGAACGACGACGTAGCGCGAGCCGCGCCGGTCGGCCCCGGCACCGGCGAAGCGCTCGGGACCGGGAAAGATCAGCGACACCGCGAGATCCGGCCCTTCGTACCGCGTGCCTCGGAGCACGACCGCGGAGGGCTCGAACTGGACGGGCAGCGCCGACGCGATCGCCCTCGTGAGCCGGTTCTGGGACGGCGCCCCGACGAGGATCACGTGGCGTCCGTCGAGGTCCACCTCGGCCGCGTCGGCGTCACGGACGACCGGGTAGGCCACGTCCGCGGTCCCGCCGAGCGTGGCCAGGTGCTCGGCGACCATGCGGTTCGCCTCGGTCATCGCCGGGTCGGACGCTCCGTAGACCACGGTGACGGGGCCGTGCTGCACGTCGTCCAGGGGCCCCGAGAGGCCGTGGCGCTTGCGGGCGTCGGTGAAAAGCTCGCCGAGCCGGAACCTCCCATCGTCGCCCCGCACGAGGGCGATTTCCGCGCTCGAGGGCGCCTCGAGCTGCTCGCCGTCCACGGAGACGCGCAGGCGCTCGGGGCGCTCGCCTCCGAGCCGCTCCGACAGGATCGTCAGCCCGGCGACGTTGGCGGTGGTGAGGGCGACGCGGCCCTCCCTCGGGTCCCATGTCGCGTCGATGCTCGCGGGCGCCTCCGAGGACGAGTCGATCATCCCCGTGAGCTGCACCCAATGCGCGCGGTGGTACCGGTACTTCCCGGTCACGAGCCGAACCCGCCGCGGCGCGACCGGAATCGCGTGGCGCGTGAGCCAGGGCACCATCCTGCCGTCCTCGTACGCGTGGTCCCACACGTTGTGGTCGAGATCCTCGGGGACGTCGAAGACGTGCGCGTAGCCGAGCGCCTTGTAGCGGTCTGCGACGACCTGGGATCGGCCGGGCACGTCCAGCCCGCCGTGCACGATGTGGAGGGGCACGTGCAGCCCGTTCTCCGCGTAGCGGACGAGGTACTCCTTGGCGAGGAGGGGCTCTTCCCACGGCAGGCGTCGAACGTCGGCCACGCTCCGGTAGCCGAGGAGGTTCGGGTACCCGCAGAGCGGCGCGGCCGCGGAGAACACGTCGGGGAAGTGGAGCGGGAGCGCGAACGACACGGTGCCGCCCAGCGAGTAGCCGGTCACGCTCACGCGGCGAGCGTCGACGCGGTACGCGCGCCGCATCTCGTCGACGACGGCAAGCGCGTCGCGCTCTCCCACGCCCTGGACGCCCGCGTTTCCGTAGCCCCACGGCGCGGCGTAGAGCGCCCCGAGGTCCGCCATCGGCGGGAGGTTGTGCGCGGCGAACGCGAGCGTCATGTGCTCGTCCGGGGCCTCGCCGACGAGCGTCCTCAGCGCGTGCTCGGGGAGTCGGTCGCGACCGTGGGCGACGAGCACGAGCGGCAGCTCCTTGCCCGTCGCGTGGCTGGCCGGGACGAACGCGACGTAAGGCTGGAGCCTCCCGTCGAGCTTCGACCGGTAGGCGCGGAACACGACCCCGCGCTCGTCCGCGTAGGCGTCGACCCCCGTCTGGAGCTTCGCTCCGAGACGCTCGGCGCGCTCGGTGTGGCGAGCGATCCAGGCGCGGTCGGGCTCCCCCCGCCCCACCGCCTCGGCCAGCGTGGCGACGTGGTGCGCGAAGCTCTCCCTGGAGCCGTCCGGCAGCCCGCGCGCGCCGCTCACCCGCTCGGCGGCGGCGACGAGCGCGGCGACGCGCGCGACGAGCGGCCCGTAGTCGGGGAGCCGGCGCGAGAAGACGACATCGTCGCCGAGGCGCGCCTCCACGTCGTGCGCCCCCTTCTCCGCCAGCGGCGCCACGAGGGTGCGACGCCTGCCTGGGCCCACGAGGTCGAGCCGAGGCACGAGGAGGCTCGCCGGCGCTCCTGGACCGTGGCGCACGGAGAGCTGGCTCTCCGGCGCGAGGATCGGCACGACCCCACGGAACCTCGGCGTGACGGCGACGTCGAGGCCCGCTCGTCCCACGTGGACCTCGGCTCCCACGTCGAGGAGGGCCGCGGTCCCGCACGCCGCCCCGGCGAAGCGCTCGGCGAACAAGAGGCCGCGCGCGGGCCGCCCATCGCGCTCCCGTAGACGGAGGAAGAACCCGGCCGTCTCCGGCTCCAGGAGCACCGTGACCTCGTTCGCGCCGGCCTCGAGCTTCACCGTACCGAAGCGCTCGTCGGGGAGGGCGCGCCCCTCTCGCCCGGGCAGCTCCGCCGCCTCGATCCGCTGACGACCGACCAGGACGACCACCGCGCCCGAGGTCGCGGCGCGGAGCTCGAGCTCGCGCTCCTCGTGGCTGAAGAGGACCCCGCTCAGCACCGCGTGCTGAGGGCTGGGCGTGTCCGCCGCGCGGCGCGGCGCCACCCAGCCGTCCTTCGCGCACACGGCGCGCGCGGACCGCGCGCCGCCGAGGGCCGCGTACTCGCGCTTCTCCGCGAACACCTCGACCGTCTTCTTGCTCAGCCCCACGTGCGCCGACCAGGCGTTGAGGAACCCCTCGTCGCTCACGGCGCGCAGCGTCGCGGCGGGGAAGGTCGCGCTCCCCGGGCCGGGGAGCTCCGCCCGCGCGTCGCACCGACCTCCACAGCAGATCCCAGGCGAGGCGCAGGGCGCCTCCGCCGGCGCGCCGCCCGCGAACGAGACGGCGCTGCGCGCGTCGGCGCAGGTCGGGGCCTCCGCTCGCGGCTCGGGGGCAGGCGCGGGCGCCGACGAGCCCTCCGGCGCGGTGGTCGAGGGGGCGCCGAGCGGCGGCGCCGGGTCACCGCAAGCGACCGCGAAGGCGACGACGTGGCTCAGCCGCGACGGGCGTGCTGGCGAGGCTCGGCGCGAGATGAACCGACGCATGATCGGGGCGTCTACCGCGCGACGGGCAGGGAACCCTCGAAGAGCGGGTGTCCCGCGTCGTCGGTCACCTCGATCTCGATCTTCTTGCCAGCGTCCCGCGGGAGCACCGTGTTGTAGGCCCACGTCCGCCACGCCCACGACTCTTCGACGAACAGATCGACCGTGGTGCGCTTCTCTCCGCCCACCTTGAAGGCCACGGTGACCTTGCGGGGACCGCCGGACCGGTTGCGCACGGTGACGTGCGCGTAGACCTTCTGGCCTGGCTTCGCCGAGCTGATCGGGGCGCCCGGGTCGCGTCCCTTGATCTCGGTCGTGAGCACGAGCTTCAAGAGCTCGAGCGGTCGCGTGCTCGTCTCGTCGTCCGCCGAGGCCGCCGAAGCCGCCGCGGTCGCGTCGGCCGTCGGGGCGAGGGGCGCCTGCGCCGACGACGCCGGATCGGGACCGCTGGCAGCCGAAGGTGCAGGGGCCGGGGGATCGCCGCAGCCGAGGCACACGCAGAGGGCGCCGACGAGCCCGCGGGTCACGGGTACGCCTCCACGAAGGCGCGGTGGAGGAGGATGTCCGAATCCGGAGCGTCGGGGGACGCTAGGTCGCGCGCTCGGTACCCCGTGAGGATCTCCTCCACGACCACGACGTCCTCCCGCGCGCGGAACCGAAACCTCCACGCCTTCACCGCGAGGCGACCCGCTCCGTCGGCCTCTCGGCGGATCCGCCGGTACGCGTGCGGCTCAGGGCCTGCGGAGAGGATCGTCTCGACGCGCGCACCGACGTCGGCGCCCGAGCGCGCGAGGATGAACGCGCGCTGCTCCGCGGCGCGGTCGGTCCACTCCACGACGAAGCGTGGGCCCGGATCGGCGGCGGTTGGAAGCCAGCCGCCGCCCGCCTCCGACACCGAGTCGGTGTAGGCCACGTAGGGTTTGAGGTCGAGCACGGGGGTCCGATCTACCATGTCGACGTCCAGCACGCGGAGGCTCAAGCCGTCCACGTGGACCAGGCGAACCACGGAGAGGCCGATCGGGTTGGGACGGTACGGCGCGCGGGTCGCGAACACGCCTCGCTTGTGGGCGCTCCTCGGGGGCCGAACCTTCGGCCTCCACCCGCTCGCGCTCTCGTGGAAGGAGAAGAGAATCCAGAGGTGGCTCCACGCGGCAACGCCGTCCAGAGCGTCTTCGAAGCCCCGCCCCTCCAGGAGCTCCACCGTCCCCGCCACGCCGCGCGCCTCCGACGGCTGGCGGGGTGCGCTCGCCTTGTCGCAGAACGGCGTGCGGACGTAGCCGATCGGCGCGAAGGTGAGCGCCTCCTCGGCCGGCTTCGGGGGGTGGGCTCGCGGGTCGGAAACCATGTGGGCGCCGCGTGAACGGCCGGACATTCTACCGCGAGTCGCGCCGAGCTCCGCTGCGCTTCTCCGCCGAAGAGAGGCCCGGCAGCGCTTGCTCGGCCCCGTGGGCGGCGGCTATCCTCGAGGTCCAAACGTCAGCGGAAGGAGCGCGACATGGCCGGCGAGGAAGCGGAGCTCATCAGGAAAATCGAGAGCGCATTGATGAGCAGGTACGGGAACGTCTCACCGGAGTCGATGAGGAAGCTCTTCGACGCTTACGACGGCAACCGGGACGGCCGTATCGAGAAGGAGGAGCTGAAGAAGCTCCTCTACGACGTCGACATCGGCAACGGCGTCACCCGCGGCGCGTGGGCGAACGGCATCATCGACAAGCTCGACAAGAACGGTGACCGCGCGATCTCCTGGGAGGAGTTCCAGGCTGTCGTGAGGTGACCGAGGCTCTGCGCGGCTGGCTGGCGAAGGCTCGCCGCGCGGAGGGCATTGTCGCCGCGGAAGAACCAGGACACGGTGCCGCGGTGCGCCAGTATCACGAGCTGCTCGAGCGGATCCTCGCGGACGGCACGCCGCGCGAGGACCGCACCGGCACGGGGACCCTCTCGATCTTCGGCCACCAGATGCGCTTCGACCTCGCGGAGGGCTTCCCGCTCCTCACCACGAAGAAGCTGCACCTGACGTCGATCATCCACGAGCTGCTCTGGTTCCTCAGCGGGTCCACACACGTCGCGCCGCTGCAGGAGAAGGGAGTCCGCATCTGGAACGAGTGGGCGACGGCGGAACAGACCGCGCGCTTCGGGCGCGCGGAGGGCGATCTCGGGCCGGTGTACGGCCACCAGTGGCGCAGCTTCGGCGCGACCCTCCGAGAGGACGGGACGTACGCGCCGGACGGCTTCGATCAGATCGCCTGGCTGGTCGCGGAGATCCGCCGGAACCCCAGCTCGCGGAGGCTCATCGTGACCGGCTGGAACCCCAAGGAGGCGGACCTGGTCGCCCTCCCGCCCTGCCACACGCTGTTCCAGCTCTACGTCGCTCGCGGGCGCCTCTCCTGTCAGCTCTACCAGCGCTCGGGCGACGTGTTCCTCGGCGTCCCGTTCAACATCGCGAGCTACGCCTTGCTCACGATGATGATCGCGCACGTGACGAGCCTCGCGCCGGGGGAGCTCGTGCACACGCTCGGCGACGCGCACCTCTACAAGAACCACCTCGACCAAGCGCGCCTCCAGCTCCAGCGGACGCCGCGCCCGCTGCCCACCATGCGGATCGATCCGTCGGTCACCGATCTCGAGGACTTCCGCTTCGAGCACTTCGAGCTCTCCGGCTACGATCCGCATCCTCACATCAAGGCCGAGGTGAGCGTGTGACGGCGCGCCTCCCCCTGACCCTCGTGGCGGCGCTCGGCAAGGGGCGATGCATCGGGCGCGCCGGAGCGCTCCCCTGGCGTGTTCCGGAGGATCTGAGGCGCTTCCGGTCGCTCACCACCGGGCACGCCATCATCATGGGACGCAAGACGTTCGAGTCGATCGGTCGGCCGCTGCCCGAGCGCCGCAACCTGGTCGTCACGCGCGGGGCCACGCTCCCGAGCGGGGTCGAGCCCTGCGCCTCCCTGGAGGAGGCCGTCGCCCGCGCGAGGGAGGCGGATCCCGACCCGAGGGTCATCGGCGGCGGCGAGATCTACGCGCAGGCCCTCCCGCTCGCCACGCGGCTCGAGCTGACGCTCCTCTCCGAAGAGGTGGCCGACTGCGACGCGTGGTTTCCAGACTACGAGGCGAGCGGGTTCGTCCTGACCTCGCGCGAGCCCGGCGCGACGCCCGGCGTCGAGTTCACGGTGTGGGAGCGCGGCCCAGAGCGCGCGCACGGGTAGCCGAGCCACGCTCGCTGAACTAGGCTTCGCTGATGCCGAGCTCGTCGCTTCGCGCCACTCCGTTCGCCTCGTTGCTCCTCACCGCGTCCCTCACGGTGGCCCTCGCAGGCGCCGGGTGCGGCGACGACTCCGTGACGACGGGGTCGGGCGCCGCGGGGCCTGGGGGCGGTGGAACGGGCGGCGCGGGAGGCGGGACAGGGTGCGGCCTCGAGCAGGGCGAGCCCATCGTCGCGCCGCCGGACACCTGGACCTGGGTCGACTTCCCCGACTCCACCTGCATGAACGGGTCGGCCACCGGCATCGGCATCAACCCGAGCTCCACCAGCAAGAAGGTCGTAATCTTCCTGATGGGCGGGAACGCCTGCTTCAACACGGTGAGCTGCGCCGTGACGGCGAACCCCATGGGGTACGACGCAGCGGACTTCGCCGCGGACGACGACGGCGTGAAGACGGCGAACTTCTTCGACCGCGCCGATCCGAACAATCCGCTCCGCGACTTCAGCTACGTCTTCGTCCCCTACTGCTCGGGCGACGTGCACGCGGGGGATCGCAGTGACGTCATGGTCGGCAACCAGGTCCGGCAGTTCAAGGGCTTCCGCAACGTCGAGGCCTACCTCAAGCGCCTCACGGCCACCTTCCCCGACGCCGAGCAGGTGCTGCTCGCGGGCGTGAGCGCGGGAGGGTTCGGCGCGGCATTCAACTACGATCAGGTCGCGTCCGCGTTCTGTGAGACGCCCGTCGTCCTCGTGGACGACTCGGGCCCGCCGATGGGGGAGGAGTACCTCGCGGCGTGCCTGCAGAAGCACATGCTCGACACCTGGGGGCTCGCGACGACCCTCCCCGCGGACTGCGCCGACTGCGTGCAGCCCTCGGGCGTGTTCGCCGAGCCGATGGTCAAGCACATGCTCGCGAAGTACCCGACCCGCAACCTCGCCCTCCTGTCCTCGGAGGAGGACGCGACGATCAGGCAGTTCTGGGGCTACGGAGAGAACGACTGCGCCAGCCTCTCGGGCGCGCCGGCGCCGTATCTGCCCTCCAAGTACACCGCCGGCCTCGTGGATCTGCGGGACCGGATGACCGCGGGCCAGGGCAAGTTCCGCCTGTTCATGATCCCCGGGGACGCCCACGTCCTCTTCACGGAGCCGAGCGGGATGCCGGACCCCACGATGGTGGTCTCCGGCGGCATCAACCTCCGAGACTGGCTCCTCCAAGCGCTCAACGACGATCCCAGCTGGTCCCATGCCCCCTGAGGCGCGGTCGGAGCTGGCGCTGCCGGCGCGAGGGCGAGCGCTCACGCTCGCGGAGAGGTAGGGCGTGGAGGGGCTCGCCATCGCGATCGCCATCCCGTTCTTCTTCCTCCTGATCGGGGTGGAGCTCCTCTCGGACAAGCGGCGCCGGCGCGCCGGCCGCGAGCCCCTCTACCGGTTCGCCGACTCGATCACGAGCCTCGCGTGTGGCGTCGGCGATCAAGTCCTCTACGTGCTGCTCATCGGAGCCATCGGGGCCGCGGGGTACTCGCTCGTCTACGAGGTGCGGCTCGTCACCCTCCCCGAGAGCTCGGTCTATGCGTGGATCCTCGCGTTCCTGGGCGTCGACCTGGCCTATTACGCGTACCACCGAGCCAGCCATCGCATCAATTTCTTCTGGGCGACGCACGTGGTCCACCACTCGAGCGAGGAGTACAACCTCTCCACGGCGCTCCGGCAGAGCTGGTTCACCGGGCTCACCGCGTGGATCTTCTACGCCCCCCTCGCGCTCGCAGGCGTCACCACCGCCCAGTTCCTCCTCTGCCTCGCGTTGAACAAGCTCTACCAGTTCTGGATCCACACCCGCACGATCGGCAAGCTCGGGCCGCTCGAGCTCGTCATGAACACGCCGTCGCACCACCGCGTGCACCACGGCATCGATCCCGAGTACGTCGACAAGAACTACGCGGGCGTGTTCATCGTCTGGGACCGTCTGTTCGGGACGTTCACGGAGGAGAGAGCGGAGCCCGCGTACGGCACCGTGAAACCGCTCGCCTCGTTCAACCCGCTCTGGGCAAACCTCGAGGGCTTCGCGCGGATCGTCGACATGGGGAAGCGGACGCGGTCGGTGCGCGACAAGGTCCTCGCTTGGGTCGCGCCGCCCGAGTGGATGCCGGCCGACCTCGGCGGGCCGGTGGTGGTGCCGCCGGTCGACCACGCGTCGCGCGTGAAATACGACGTCGAGAAGCGCCGCGGCGTCGGCCGGTACGTGACGGTCCAGTTCGTCGGCGTCGCGGTCGTCGTCGTCACGCTGCTCGCGTTCTCGGGCGGGATCGATCTCGCCGGCAAGGCCGGCCTCACCCTGGCCACGCTCGCGACGCTCGTCTCGTGGGGGGGCCTCTTCGAGCGCCGGCCGTGGGCGCTCCCGCTGGACCTCGCGCGCCTCCTGCTCCTCGGCGTGACGCTCGCGTGGATCGCCCGCGGCGGCGCGCTGCTCGCGCCGCTCCTCGCGGGGTGGGCCACGTTCGCGGCCGCGAGCGCGGCGTGGGCCCTGCGCCTGAGGCCGGGGACCTCGACGTCCCTCGCGCCCCCCCACGGACATGCTACGGAGAGGCCATGACGATCGAGAGGCTCATGGTCCTCGCCGCCTCGAGCAGCGTGCTCGCGGCCCTCACGGGTTGCTCGGAGTCGAAGGACGCGCCAGGGGCGAGCGCCGAGCCGAAGGCGAGCGCCAAGCCCGCCGGCGCCGCGCCCACCACCACCGCCGCGGGCAGCTCCAGCAGCGACAAGAAGGACTGCTGCGCAGGCAAGAACGAGTGCAAGGGCAAGGGCGGCTGCCGGACCGCGGACAACGAGTGCTCGGGCAAGAACGAGTGCAAGGGCAAGGGCGGCTGCAAGCACCGCGACTGCCGCTGACGGCGCCGCGCGCCCTCAGCCGATGATCATCGCCTCTCGGAGGAGCCTGCCCTCCTTGAAGCGGCGGAGGTTCCAGCGCTCGAACAGCGGCAGATCCGTCCCCTCGGCCACGTGCTGGGCGAGGAGCTTCCCCATCACGGGCGCCATCATGAAGCCGTGGCCCATGAACCCCGAGGCCTGGAAGAAGTCGTCGACCTCGTCCACGTGGCCGACGATGGGGTTCTGATCCGGGGTGAGGTCGTAGCAGCCGGCCCACTGGCGGAGCACCTTCACCGCGCCCAAGATGGGCACCGTGCGGACGAGCGCGCGGGCGTACAAGCCCAGGAACGCGTGGCTCGAGCTCATGTCGATCCCCTCGGGCACGTCGTCGTTCGAGATTCCGCCTACGATCTCGCCTCGGGTGGACTGCGAGAAGTAGAGTCCGTTCGACAGATCCGCCACGAGCGGGCCTAGCCACGGCTTGAGCGGCTCGGACGAGCAGATCTCGTGGCGGTGCGGCTTGTTCGGCAGCGACACGCCCAGCATCGCGGCGATCTCCGGGCTCCACGCGCCAGCCGCGTTCACGACGCGCGACGTCCGGACCTTGCCCTTGGACGTCACGACCGCGTCGATGCGTCGGCCCCGCGTCTCGAAGCCGAGCACCTCGGTGAAGGTCGCGATCGTGACCCCGAGCGCCTCGGCGCCGCGCGCGTACCCCCACACGAAGGGCCAAGGGAAGACGACGGCGTCGTCCGGGTTGTAGCTCGCCGCGACGACGCCCGTCGTGTCGAGCTCGGGCACGATGCGCCGCGCCTCCGACGGCGTCAGCATGCGCGTCGCGTGCCCGCACTCGTTCTGGACGGCGACGCTCGCCTCGAGCGTCCGCCGCGTCTCCTCGCTCCGCGTGAGGAAGAGGTACCCGCCTTGCCGGAACCACACGTTGATCTTCATCTCGGCGGCGAACGCCTGGCAGAGCCGGAGGCTCTCCTGCATGAGCCTCACGTTCGTCTCGCTGGAGAACTGGGCGCGCACGCCCCCGCCGTTGCGACCGCTGGCTCCAGAGCAGAGGTAGCTGCGCTCGAGGACCAGCACGTCGGTGACGCCGTGGTTCTTGGCGAGGTGGTACGCGATCGCCAGGCCCATGATCCCGCCACCGACCACGACGACGCTCGCCCGCTCAAGCATCAGCCGCCGGAGGGTAGCACGCGGCCCCCGGGCGCGAAGCCGGGGGCGGGCGCGCCCCGGACCCGAGCTGCCCGCCTCACGCGCGTCCCGGAAGCAGGATGAGCTTGCCGACCACCTTCCCTGCTCGAGAGATCTCGTGGGCCCGCTCGGCGTCGGCGAGCGGGAAGCGCTCTTCGATGCGCGCGACGACGTCCCCGCGGGCGAGCGCGTCCACGAGGGGCTCGAGGTTCGCGCGGTGCGGTCGCCCGAGCAGCGCCCGCACGCGAGGGGCGAACGCGACGGCCAGGAAGTCCGCGGGCCGTACGACGATCAGCGCGACCACCCCGCTCGGCGCCAGCAGGGACCTGCACGCGGCGAGCGGGTACGTGGCGGTGCCGACCGCCTGCATCACGAGATCGAACGGGCCGTGGGCGGCCGCGGCCTCGAGGGGATCGCCGCGGGTGTAGTCGATGGCGACGGCGCCTAGCCCCTCGACGAGGGACAGGTTCCGCGTCGAGCAGACGCCCACCGTCTTCGCGGACATCGCCCGCGCGAGCTCCAGCGTGATCAGGCCCACCCCGCCCGAGGCGCCCAGCACGAGGACGCGCGCGCCGCGCCCGCGACCCTCATCGATCCGCGCGAGCTCGAACGCACGCATCGCCGTCGCGCCGGGGACGGGCAGGCAGGCGGCCGCCTCGAAGGAGATCGCGTCGGGAAGCCTCGCGCATTGGTCGTCGCGGACCACGACCTCGGTCGCGTAGCTCCCCCGCTGACCGCGGGAGAAGTTCGTCCCGCCGACGACGCGCGCACCGGGGGCGAGGTCCGCGTCCGCGCCGGCTTCCACCACCTCCCCCGCGAAGTCCACACCGACCACGAGCGGCCCCTTGGGCCCGATGAACCGGTGCATCATGCGGATGGGGCCTCCCGTCCGCATCTTCCAGTCCACCGGGTTGACGCCCACTGCGCCGACCCGGACGCGAACGTCTCGCCGGCCGAGGGGGGCCGCGGGCAGCTCGACCAAGCGGAGCGGCTCGTCCCCCGACGCCGAGCTCGCCACGGTCACCGTTCGAGCGATCGCAGGCACCGGCGACGGCATGAGGCTGCGCTACTTCACCTTCGGGCAGGGCACCTTCCAGTCGGGCGGCGGGGGATTGCCGTCGACGCTGCACATGCACTCGCTGAGATCCTCGGTGCCGGAGAGGGTCCCCTCGCACGCTGTCCACGCCTCGTCCTGCATGGCCGGGGGGCACGCGACGCTCTTCGTCGTCGGTGGCTGCCACGAGCCGGCGGGAGGGCCCGCGACGTGGATCACGCAGCCGGCGCCGGCGCGGTAGATCTCGTTCCCCTCGGCGGTGCGCGCGTTGAGCTGCCGGGTGTAGGCAGGGGCCGCCCCCGTGAGCGCCGAGGTGGGGGCAGCGGAGCTGCTCGCTGCAGCGGTCCCGGTCGAGCCACCCGAGGGGTCAGTGACGATGTCCACGCGTGGCGGGTTCCCAGGATGAGAGGGGCCTCCGCAGGCGGCCCCGAGCGTGGAGACGGTCACGACGAAGGCTGGCTTGAGGGTGCGCGTTTTCATCGGTCCTCCCCAGGGAACGTACGGGAAGTCCGTACCTTACGCGAGCGCGGCGGTGCGCCGACCGGCGGCGCGCCGGCTCGAGCCTCCGGACGACTAGAGGGCGCGCCTCCGGTACCGAAGCCGGTGGATGGGCAGACCGTCCGCGATCGCGCGGTGCTCGCGCGGGCTCCGCGCCCCGTAGGGGTTCTCGGACAGGCGCGCGTCACCGGGCGCGTCGCCCGCGGGCACGAACGCACCGTGGGCCGCCACTTGCTCCGCGTAGAGCGCGGCACGCTCCTCCACGTCGGTCTGGAGGAACAGCTCCCCGTCGCTCCGGAGGAGCCGCGCGATCTCGTCGAGGAGCGCGTCCCGCATGACGAGGCGCTTCTCGTGGCGCTTCTTCCACCAAGGGTCCGGGAAGTGGAGGAAGACGGCGCGCACGGAGGCGTCCGGGCGCAGGCGCGCCAGCGCGACGCCGGCGTCCGCGGCCAGCACGCGGGCCCGATCCCCGAGCCCGGCCTTCTTGAGCCGCTCGTCGACGAGGTGCGCCCACTTCAGGCGGATCTCCAGCCCGAGGATCCGCGCGTCGGGCGCCGCGGCGGCGCGCTCGAAGGCGAAGACACCACGCCCCGGCCCGATCTCGATCTCGACGGGGCCCGCGCCCGGGAGCAGCACGCCGATTTCGACGGGGCCGGTGCCCTCGGGGAGGCGCGCGGCGTGCGCGTACGGGTGCTTGGCCGAGGGGCGGAAGGTCATCGCAAGCCGAGGGCCTTCTTACTATGCTCCGCCCCGACTCGTGAACGTCCCGCGCATCCGCGAAGGATTGAGAGCGCTCGCCGAGCGCGCCAAGCCCTATCTCCCGGCGCTCGCCGTGAGCGGAGCGCTCGGGTACCTGGCGATCCGCGCGATCCTCGCCGACGCCGGGCGCCCGGCGATGCCGCTCGACGACTCGTTCATCCACCTCGTCTACGCGCGTCGCTTCGGCGAGCTCGCGCCGTTCACGTTCGCCCCGGGCGGCGGCTTCTCGAGCGGCGCCACGAGCTTCCTCTGGCCAGCCCTCCTCGCGCCGTTCTGGGTCCTCGGCCTCCGGGGGCTCTCGTTGATCTGGGCCGCTTGGGGCATCGGGACGCTCCTGCACGCGGCGGTGGCGGTCGAGACGAAGCGGCTCGCCGAGCCGCTCGTCGGCCGGGCCGCGGCGGTCGGGGCGGGAGCCATGTGCCTGCTCTTCGGCGCCTTCGCGTGGTTCGCGTGGAGCGGCATGGAGACCATCGCGCTCGCGTGGGCGATGACGCGGGCGGCGCGCTCGGCGAGCGAGCTCTCGGAGACGCCGGCGCCGGATCGCACGCTCCGCGGCGCGCTGTCCGTCGCGCTCATCGGCGCCGCGTGCCCCCTCATCCGCCCGGAGGGTGCCCTGCTGGCGGGGGCCACGAGCCTGGTGCTTTGGTTCTGGCCGACCCCGGTCGGGCGCCGCCTCGGCCCCACGGCGCGCCGCTGGGCGGGACGCGCGCTCGCGCTCCTCCCCGTGGCGGGCGTCGCGCTCGTCCCAGGCTTGAACGTGCTCCTCACGGGGCACGCGCGGTCGAACACCGCGATCGTCAAGTGGGGCATCGGCAACCCGTACTACGAGGGCGAGCGCCTCTGGAGCTTCGTGTCGGGCAACGTGAACATGCTCCTCACCGAGCTCCTGTCCGGGGGCCCGTTCACCGCGATCTTCCTCCCCGAGCAGACGCACTACGTGCTCGCGATGGGCCTGCTGGCGCTGCCCTTCGCCGCTCGCCGCACGAAGAAGTGGCCGCGCGCGGCGCTCGTCCTGCTCATCGTCCTCGGCACCCTCATCCCGTGCACGTTCATCACGATCCTCTGGAACCGCGTGCGGTACATCTGGCCCTTCGCGCCCGGCTGGTTCGTCCTCGTCGCGTGCCTGGGCGCGCAGGCGCAGGTCGTGCTCTCGCGCTTCCGGCGGGACCTGGACTTCGTCGCCGGCCTGGTCCCCGCCCTCTTCGCCGGCGCCCTCGCGACGAAGCTCACGTGGAGCATCACCGACCTCGCGAACAGCGCGCGCGCCATCGACGCGCAGCAGGTCAGGCTCGGGCTCTGGGCAAAGGACCACCTCCCGCCGGATGCTCGCATCGGCGTGAACGACACCGGCGCGATCGCGTACTTGTCGGAGCGGGCCACGTTCGACGTCGTCGGGCTGACGACCGAGGGGGAGGCGAAGTACTGGGTGGCCGGTCCGGGGTCGCGGTACGAGCACTACGAGCGCCTGCCGCGGGAGGCGCTCCCCACCCATTTCATCGTCTATCCCCAGTGGATGGCCTGTCCGCCGGTCCTCGGGGAGCGGCTCTTCGAGGCCACGGTCACGAACCAGTCGATCCTCGGCGGCGCGACGAAGGTCGTCTTCGTCGCCGACTGGTCCGTCCTCGGGCGCGGGAGCCTCCCCGCGAAGCCCCCCGCCGCGGCGCTCCTCGTCGACGAGCTCGACGTCTCGGACCTCGAGTCGGAGGCAGAGCACCGCTACGTCCTCGGCTCGACGAACGAGAACGAGAACCTCGTGAGCACGATCTTCGACGACGCGGGGACCGAGATCAGCGACGGCGGGCGCCACCACCGCTCGCGGGAGCGGTTCCGCGTGCGGCTGCCCGAAGACCGCGCGTCGACGATGATCGCGAGGCTCGGCGCTGGGCACGCCGTCGCCGTCGAGGTCCTCGTGGCCGGGCAGGAGGTCGGCGTCCTCGAGGTCCCGCTCACGGGGTGGGTCGAGCTCTCGGTCGGGATCCCGCGCGGTCTCGGGGGCGCGGTCACGCCCGTCGAGCTGCGCGCGAAGGCCTGGATGGACCCCGAGGCGCCCGCGGCCGAGCCCCCCTCGTTCGCCGCGCTACATTACTGGTTCTACGACGACGGCTGACAGCGGCGGCGAGCCCGGGCGACCGCGCCGGAGCCGGATCTGAGATACCTTCGAGGCCGATGTCGGATCGCCGAACCCTCTACCCACCGATCGAGCCGTACGACCACGGCATGCTCGTCGTGTCCCCTGTCCACACCCTCTACTACGAGCAGTCCGGCAACCCGAGCGGCAAGCCGGTGCTGTTCGTCCACGGAGGCCCCGGAGGCGGTACGGATCCTCGACACCGGCGCTTCTTCGATCCGGCGCGCTACCGCATCGTGCTCTTCGATCAGCGCGGCTGCGGTCGCAGCACGCCGCATGCGAGCCTGGAGGACAACACGACCTGGGACCTCGTCTCCGACATGGAGAAGGTGCGCGCCGCGGTCGGCGTCGATCGATGGCAGGTGTTCGGTGGATCCTGGGGCTCCACCCTCGCCCTCGCGTACGCGCAGCGCCACGCCGACCGGGTGACCGAGCTCGTCCTCCGCGGGATCTTCCTCCTCCGCCGCTGGGAGCTCGACTGGTTCTACCAAGGGGGGGCCAGCCGCATGTTCCCCGCGGAGTGGCAGAAGTTCCTGCAGCCGATCCCCGTCGAGGAGCGCGGCGATCTGCTCCGCGCCTACCACACGCGCCTGACCGGCTCCGATCCCGACGTCGCGCTCGCTTGCGCGCGCGCCTGGAGCGTCTGGGAGGGCTCGACGAGCTGTTTGTTCCAGGATCCGGATCTCATCACCAAGATGGATGGCGGCCACTTCGCCCTCGCCTTCGCGCGCATCGAGGCGCACTACTTCGTGAACGGTGGGTTCTTCGCGCGGGAGACCGAGCTCCTCGACGGAGTCGCCCACATCCGCAACATCCCCGGGGTGATCGTCCAGGGCCGCTACGACGTCGTGTGTCCCGCGGAGAGCGCCTGGGACCTTGCGCGGGCCTGGCCCGAGGCGAGGCTCGTCATCGTCCCGGACGCGGGGCACTCGGCCATGGAGCCAGGCATCCTCGACGCGCTCGTCCGCGCCACCGACGGCTTCGCAGAGCGCAAGTGACGCTTGCTGAGCGCCTCCTCGCCACGCGGCGCTCGGTTCCACCTCGAGTCACTCCCGGAGGACCCTCACGGCAGCGCCCGTGATCTCGAGAGCCTGCACCGGGCCGCCGTAGGCCCTGGCCATGCCGGTGTCGATGCGCCAGACCTTGTCCTCGCAAGCCGGGCTGATGCCTGGCTTCTGCGGCGTGTGGCCGACGACCATTCGCGCGACGCCCAGCATGCGGAGCACCTTGTCGAGCGTCGCGCACTCCTCGCGGCCGGGCGCCGCGGAGTACATGCGGGACCACACCGGCCCGTCCTCCGCCGTGACGGCGGGGGGCACCGACCG
Source organism: uncultured Polyangiaceae bacterium (assembly GCA_964492175.1). Taxonomy (GTDB): domain Bacteria; phylum Myxococcota_A; class Polyangia; order Polyangiales; family Polyangiaceae; genus Xiheicaenibacterium. The sequence goes on from CAZBJI010000006.1 coordinate 94,916, forward strand.
CGACTCCCCGCGGAGCCAGGCCTTGATCTCTTGATCGAGCTTCTCGAGCCCGTACTCGACGTGCTTGGGGAGGATCCCTCCATGCACGAAGACGCTGTCTCCGACGACGGCCACGGTCGGCCGCTGCGCGAGCTTCTTCGCGTACACGCCGCCCGGCAAGAAGGCCGCGGCGCGACCCCGCTGCGACTCCGGGAGCTTGGCGAGCGCGGCGCGGCCGTCCGCAAACTCGGCGAAGGGCGCGTGGGAGCCTTCCGTGGCGTACCTGAAGTCGAGCGCGGCGTTCATGTACTCGTGGTTGCCGTTGAGCGCGACGACGCTCCCGCCGTGCTTCTTCGCCTCCTCGGCGAGGCTGTCGAACAGGTCGAGGATCGCCCGGTCGTCGTCTCCGCGGTCGATCTGGTCGCCCACCTGGACGACGCACAGATCGCCGCCGACCCACGCGCCGGCCGCGTCGACCGCGCCGGCCAGCCTGAGCGCGCGGTGGGTCGCGTCGAGATCACCGTGCACGTCCCCGAGCGCGACGACGCGCCTCGGCGACCCGAACGTCAACGTCGGGACGGCGTGGCGTTTTGCGCTGCCCGCCGGCTCGGGCGCGGCGGTCGGGACCGAGGTCGACGTCGACGGCTCGCACGCGACGAACACGACGAGCGCGACGATGGCTGCGAGGAGGCGCGGCACGGCCGCTGCGGGACGGGTAGGAGCGGCGCGGCGGGGTGTCGGCACGAAGGAACCATGCCACTGGCCGCCGCGCGCGACCAGCGGCGGACGAGGTGGCCGCGCTACGCCGTCTTCGCGCGGAGCCTCTCGACGTCGTCGCGGAACTCCAGCGGCTTCCTGAGCATGCACGCGATCGAGTCCTTGCCGGCGTCGCCGTCGAACTCGATCTTGAGGAGCTTGAACGGCGTGGCCTTGCCCAGGTGCGAGCGCACGAACGAGAGACCAGTGACCTTGGCGAGGGGGATGCGGAGCTCCGCCTCGGGGACGGCGCGCAAGAAGACGATCTCGTCGCTGGTGAGGACGAGGGCGCCGTTGCCGCGGACCTGGAGCGGGCCCTTGGACTCCTGCCCGAAGGACATCGCGGTCACTTCGCTCCTGACGATCTGCTCGTCCTTCAGAAGGCTCGCGACGCGAGCCGTCATGGTCTCGGTGAGCGCTGCCAGCGTCACCTTCTGAAGGACGCCCAAGATGAGGAACAGCACGATGACTCCCGCGATGACGCCGATGGCCGTGAGCATGTCGCTCGCCCGGTACCCTGCGGTGGGACGGGCCGCAACGGACGAGGGCGTGCTGGTGCGGTTGGTCCAGCGCTCTACGCGACGGTGGCTCGGACCGCCTCGAGCACCCGCGGAAAGAGGCCCGGCACCGCCGCGATGAGCCCGCGCTCCAGCGCGATCTCGCCCCGGTAGTCGATGGGCGATCCCGAGAGGGCGGTGAACTCCCCGCCCGCCGCCCGCAGGATGGCCTCGGGCGCGCAGACGTCCCAGAGCTTCGCGCCCCTCGACACGTGGACGTAGATCTCTGCGGCGCCTTCGATCACCCGCGCGGCCTTCACGCCGACCGAGCCGCACGGAAGGATCTCTGCGACGCCGAGCGCATCGAGGACCCGCGACGTGGCCGGCGAGGCGTGCGAGCGCGACGCGACGGCGCGCGCACGGCGCGGATCGGTCAGGTCGCGGAGCGCGATCCGGCGGGGCGAGCCGTCGTCGATCCACGCGCCTTCCCCGACCGAGCCCCAGAGCACCTTCCCCTCGAGCGGGATCGCGACGACCCCGGCGGCGGCGCGTCCCTCGACCGCGAGACCCACCATCACGCAGAAATCGGGGCGTCCCTGCGTGAACTCGCGGGTCCCGTCGATGGGATCGACGAAGAAGACACGCTCGCGCCCGAGCAGCGCGCGAAGCGCCTCAGGGTCAGTCGGGACGCTCTCCTCCCCGAGGACGCCGTGGCCCGGAAACTCCGCCGCCAGGGCGCCGCAGATCAGGGCGTTCGCCTCGCGGTCCGCCCGCGTGACGGGGTCGTTCTTCCCCTTCTCCTCCACGACGAACCCCGCCTCTCGGATCTCGAGGACGAGCCGACCGGCCTCCTCCGCGAGCCGCCGCATCGTCGCGATCTCTTCCAGCGTGGCACCGGCCGTCACTCGCCCGTGACCCCACGCGCCGCGAGCTCGTTCTCGAGCCGGGCGGCCACGCCCCTCGGCAGGTACGGCGGCATCCGCCCGGCGTCCCGGACGAGCTGGTCGAGCTGGGTCACGTTCCGGGGGCCGAGCACGACCGACGTGAGCCGCTCGTTCTCCAGGGCGTAACGAAGCGCCACCGCGCGCATCGTCGGGACCGGGCCGCCGACCACCATCCGCAGCGCGGACGTCTGCTGCACCCGGCGCTTCAGCTCGTCGGGGTTCCACCGCTCGGCCCGGTGGTCGGGCGGATAGAACTCCTTGTCGGCGGTCCAGTGCCCGGCGAGGAGGCCGTACGAGAGCACGCTGCGCGCGAGCAGGCCTACCCCCTCGCTCTTCAGTCGCGGCGAGAGCGCGCGCACGTCCCTGAAGAAGAAGCAGTTGTACGCCATCTCGAGGACGTCGCACCCCCTGTCGATCGCCTTCTCCGCCACGGCGCGGGTGCACGCCGAGACGCCCCACGCCCGGATCTTCGCCTCGTCCTTGAGCTTCGTGAGGAGCTCGAACGGCTCGTCGGTGGCCATGGTCGCGAGCGACGGGTTGTGCAGGAGGACGATGTCCACGCACGCCCGCTTGAGGCGGTCCTGTGACCGCTCGAACGCGGTGAAGAGCGACGCCTTGTCGAACTTCTTCTCCGGGTAGCCGGACTCCAGGCTCGTGCCGATCTTGGTCACGACGTGGGTGCGGCCCGCCGGGAGCCGCTTGCCCAGGCGCCGCTCCATCTGTCCGCTCTCGTAGACGTCCGCCGTGTCGAAGAGGGTGATCCCCAGCGACACGGCTCGGTCGATCACGCGGTCCGCCTCGTACTCGGGGACGGGGCCGTACGCGTCCCCCGAGATGCCCCAGGTCCCGAGGGCGAGCTCGCTCACCTCGAGACCCGTGCGCCCGATCTCACGCTTCCTCATGGGCGGCTCCTCCGCGGGTGAGTCCCTGCGCTCGCTCGCGTGGGTCGGTCGGGCAGGGAGTCGGCGTCCAGGAGGCCTCCGTTCCCACGCGTCTCAGAAGCTCACGCGCGCGGTCTCACCGGCGTTGACCTTGGTGCTCTGCGAGGCGCTCGTCCCGTCCTCTCGTTTGCAGGTCACGCGGACGTTCCCGGCGGGCACGGACGCGACGACGGGCGCGGGCCCGAGCCCCGCGCCGTTCACCGTCACGTTGACGCAGTGGTTGCTCTTGGAGTTGACGCGTACGCTGCCGGTGCCGCCGGAGGGGGGCGCCTCCTTGGGCGCGCCCGACTTCTCGGGCGCCGGCTCGGTAGCCTTCGGCATCACGTGCTTGAACTTCTTGGTCTCCCCCTGCTTGCCGACGAAGCTGAAGGTCTTCGGCGTGAAGCCAGAGGCAGCGACCACGATCTTGTGCTCCTCGTCCGCCGAGAGGCCGGTGATCTTCTTCGGGTCGCCCTTCCAAGGCTTCTCGTCCACCCAGACCGTCGGCTCCGGCAACACGTCGAGCTCGACGGTGACGCTCCCCGTCTTGAGCTTCACGGTGATCGTCTTCGCGTCGCCCGAGCGCTCGAGCGTCACGGCCTCCTTGTGCGACTCGAAGCCCTCCTTGGAGAGCTTGATCGAGATCTCCTGGCCCAGCGGCAGGTTCTCGATGGTGGCGGGGGTGACCTCCTTTCGGAGGTCCCCGTTGATCCAGATCGCGGCGCCGGGCGGATCGCTCTCGCAGCGCACCGCACCTCTCGGGTCGGGGGCCGGCGCGGGCTGCTGCGCGGCCGTGGCGCCCGCCGGCTCCGTGACCGGGGCGGCCGCGCCCCTCCAGACGTAGATGCCGGCGCCGGCGACGCCGACGGTGGCGATGAGGACGCCAGCCCAGAGCGCGCCGGAGCGCTTTGCGGGCGGGGCGATGCTGGTGGCCGCGCCAGGTGCGACGCCGCCGGTCTTGGACTGATCGAAGCGCGCGCTCGGGTGCGACCCCGTGGACGCTGGCGCGTACTCGCCCGAGGGCGCCTCCGCCGCGATGCGATCCGCGAGCTCCTTGATGTCCTGGAGGGCCGCCTTCTGTTGCTCCAGGCTCTCGGCGAAGAGCGACTGCATCCAGCCGGTGACGCTCACCGCCGAGACGGGGAGGCGCTCCTGGCGGACGAAGGCCTCCAGATCCGCCTGCATCTCCCGCGCGCTCTGGTACCGAGCCTCTCGGTTGCGCGCCAGCGCCCTCATGACGACCCGCTCGAGCTGCACCGGGTACCCGGGGGCGACGTCGCTCGGCAGCGGATACTCCGTCTCGCAGATCAGCTTCAGCGTGTCGTACTCGTTCGCCCCCTTGAAGAGGCGCTTGCCCGTGGTCAGCTCGAAGAGGATGACGCCGGCCGCGAACACGTCGCTCCGCCAGTCGATCTCCTCCCCGGCCGCCTGCTCCGGGGACATGTACGGCACCTTGCCCTTGAGCTGGCCGCCCTTGGACTCCTCGCCGGCGTGGAGGCTCTTGGCGACGCCGAAGTCGACGACCTTCACGTCGCCGGAGAAGGTCACGACGATGTTCTGAGGCGAGATGTCGCGGTGCACGATCTGGAGCGACTGGTTTCCCATGTCGCGCTTCTCGTGCGCGTACGCCAGGCCCGCGCACAGGCCGATGACGATGTGCAGCGCGTGCTCGAGCGGGAGCTCGGTGACGCCTTTCTTCTTCATCTGGCGGACGATCGTGCGGATGTCCTCGCCGTGGATGTGCTCCATCGCGATGAAGTACGTGCCCTCCACCTGCCCGACGTCGAAGGTCTGGACGATGTTGGGGTGCGAGAGCGTGGCCGCGACGCGCGCCTCGTGGAGGAGCATGTCGATGAACTGCTGGTCTTGGTTCATCTGCGGCAAGATCCGCTTGATGACGACGAGCTTCTCGAAGCCGGCGACGCTCCGGTGGAGCGCGAGGAAGAGCTCCGCCATCCCGCCCGCGGCGAGCTTGCGCAGCAGGACGTACTTGCCGAACGGGCGCGGGAGGGGCTCCTCGCTCTTCGAGGCCTCGGGGGTGACGGTGCCGCCGAGCGCACCTGCCCCCGCGATCCCGACCCCGACGACCGGGAGCGCGTCGCTCGACTGCAAAACCTCCTGCGTCATCTCAAGCCCTGTCATGATAGCGCGCGGCCGGGGCGAGTGTGCACGCTTTCGTCACCTTCGAGCCCGCCTCCTTACAAGCCGTCGAGCCCGTGTTGCCCCCCTCGAATCCCGGTAGAGTCTGTCGTGGTGCCCTGTTGCTCTCGCTGGGGTTTTGGTTCATGGGGTGCGCCACGTACTCCCAGGATCTCCAGCGCGCGAAGCAGCACTACCTCCAGCACGATTTCAGCCGGGCGCTCGCCGTGCTTCGGTTGCTCGGCGAAGACCTGGACGCGCTCACCGAGGCCGAGCAGGTCGAGTACGCGTACGTGCGGGGCATGGCGGACCTTCGCCTCTCCGCGCTGGCGTCCGATCCGGAGCTCCGGCGCGCCCTCCGAGCCTGCGCCAGGGACTGGCTGGACCGAGCCGTCCGCGCCGAGGCGGCGAGCCGGCAGCGGCTCCTCGTCGCGGTCGACGGAGAGCGTGCCCGGACCACGCTCGCGGGGCTCGCCGACGTCCAGGAGCCCCCGGGCGCCTGCCTGGGCGACTGACGGGTGGCCAGCCGGCGCGGGACGCGAAACAATCCTCCTCCTCCGACGTCCAACCCCGTGACCCCGAGAGCGAACATGGCCCCCTCGACGCGCTACGCCTGGCTCACGCTGGGCCTCGTGATCACGACCGGCTGCGCTGCGACCCAGCCGGCGGAGCCGCCGCTGCGCCCGCCCATCGTCGTCCCCGAGGTGCTGATCACGCGCACGGATCCAGCCGATCTGGAGCGGCGCTTCCACCAGGCCACCGATCGCCTCGTCCGAGAGGAGTTCAAGGCGGCCGCGACCGAGCTCGACGCCGTCGCCGGGCTGGGCAAGGGCGGCCCGTGGGAGGCACCGGCGCTCTTCAACGCAGGCGTCGCCTTCGCGAGCCTCGGCGACTTCACCGCAGCCGCGACGCGCTTCCGACGCAGCCTCGAGGCCGCCCCCGACGGACCGACGGCCCACAGCGCGCTCCTTCGGCTGGCGCGGCTCGAGGCGTACCTCGAGCGCTGGGAGGCGCTCGAGAAGGTCGCGCTCTCTCTGCTCGCCCGAGACGACCTGAGCGTGCTCGAGCGCATCGAAGCGCAGGGCGCCCTGGCTCTTGCTCAGGTGTCGCAGGACCGCGTCGAAGAGGCGTTCACCATCATCACCAAGGCTCGCAACGAGATCGAGGACCGTAGGCTCGGGGAGGCCGGGGTTCCGCCCATCGAGCTCGCGCAGGTGTCGTTCACCCTCGGCGAGATCAGGCGGAGGAAGAGCGAGCGGATCGTGTTCGTGCCCTTTCCGGCGGATTTCGGCGCCAGGCTCGAGGAGCGCTGCCAGGGCCTGCTCGACGCGCAGAGCGCGTACACCGACGCGATGAGGAGCCTGGACGCGCACTGGTCGGCGATGGCCGGGTTCCGCGTAGGGCAGCTCTATCGGGATCTGCACCGAGACGTGATGCAGGTCCCGGTGCCCGCGTCGCAGAAGACGGTGCGGCAGAAGCAGGTCTGGGAGGGGGCGATGCGCCTCCGCTACCGCATCCTCCTGGAGAAGGGCCTCAAGATGATGGAGCACACGGTGCAGCTCGGGGAGCGGACCGGGGAGAGCTCCCCCTGGATCATGCGGGCGCGCGAGGCGAAGAAGGAGCTCCAGACGGCGCTCGAGACCGAGAAGACCGCGCTCTCGAAGATGCCGTTCACCGAGGACGAGATGCGCGCGGCGCTGGAGGACTTGAAGAAGAAGGCGCCGCCGGCCACGCCGTAGCGGCGCCGCTCAGTACCCCGCCTCGAACGCGAGCGTCGGGATGACGATCGGGCCGATCTCCCGCGGGACGCAGCCGTCCTCGTCGCAGGCCACGTCGAACACCTCCTTGGCCAGGGTGACGTTCTGCATGTCGAACACCAGGCCCACGTACGCGCGGTCGCCGAAGATCCAGCGCTTGGAGAGGCGCGCGTCGACTCGATAGAACGGCTTGGTCCGCTCCGGGTCCTCGCTGCGCTCGCGGTACACGTTGATCTCGTCCGCTGGGAAGCCCGAGTACAGCAGCGACCGGGTGCCAGCTCGCCAGTTCTTGCCGAGATCGAACAGCAGGGCGACCTGCGCGACGTGCGTTCGATCGTACGCGCTCGGCACGGTCACGCCGAGGCGCGAGCGCGTCGTCCTCGACAGCGTGTACGAGGCGAGGAAGAACATGTTGCGGGTGAGCGCGCCGCGGGCCGAGGCCTCGAGCCCGTAGGCGACGCCGGTGCTCCGGTTCAAGAACCGCTCCGGGCCAAAGCCGCCGCCCCGCTCTCCTCCGAGGGAGTCGGTCAGATCGAACGTCACCTGACCGAACGGCCCGCCGCGGAGGTCGATCGGCCCGACGGTGCCCTCGGCCCCGAGGCTGAGCTGGATCGCCCGCTGCAGCCCGCCAGGGAGGCCGCCGATCGTGAGGCCGGGGAGCGGGGGAAATCCAGCGGGCTGGGAGGCGATGCCCACGGCGGGGACGAGCCGGAAATCATCCGTGATCCCGAACCTGCCGACGACACGCGGATCCACCCCGACGGCGCTGTTGCCCAGCGAGTGGTAGTAGTCGACCCGGACGCCGGGCGTGATCGTCGAGCGCCGCCCGAGGGAGATGACCGAGTCCGCCCACGCGGACAAGGCGAGATCGATCCGATCCGGAAAGAGCACCGCGAAGGCCTCCGCGAGCTCTTGCTGCGTGGAGGCGCCCAGCGGTCCCGCCTCACAGATGAAGGTCGTGCAGGGTGGTTGTGCGGACGCGGGGGTGACGTCGAACACGTCGATGAGCGCGTCGACGCCAGCGCGTACGCGCACGTCGGAGGACACCGGGAGGTCCACGTGGCCCCGGACGCCCACCTTGAAGTTCGTCACGTCCTCGACGCCGGCGCCCCGCGAGCGGTCGAGCCCGAGCGTCGTCGCCACGCGCGCCTGACCGCCCCCCGCGAGCTCCCGATCGTACCGGAGGTCCACGCGATGGAAGTCCGAGTCGAGCAGGACGTCGGTGACGTCTTCGTCGACGGCGGCCAGGTAGTCGTACGCGCCGAAGGTGAGGACGCTGAAGCGCCCGCGCGCGTCGGTCTTCAGCGAGGCGCGCGCCTGGTAGTCCCAGTAGCCGATGTCCACGCTCGGGACGAGCGCGGACAGGATCGCCGCGCCCACCGCGTAGTGGCCGCCGACGAGCAGGCTGCCGCGGTCGTCCGGCAGCGGCCCTTCCACCAGCCCCCCCATGTCGACGACGCGCATCACGCCCTCCCCGCGCCAGTCGTCACGCGGCGGCGTGCTCTGCGCGTCGACCACGGCGCCCGCGACGCGACCGAAGGACACGGGGTAAGGCCCGAGGTGGAGATCGACGCTGCGCACGAGACCGGGCGGGATGACCCCAGGGCCGGCGCCGACGTGGAACAGGAGCGGCACCTGGATGCCGTCGAAGAAGTAGCCGATGTTCCCGGGGGGTGCGCCGCGGATGAAGTAGTACGGGACGCCGCTCGCGACCGGCGTCACTCCGGGCTCCACCTCGATCGCCCGGTACGGATCCCCGAGGACGCCGGGCATCTCCTGGATCTGCCGTCGCCCGAGGGAGACCGCGCCAGGCGCCGATCGCTCGCCGCCCACCGTGACCTCGAGGGGCTCGTACGCGTCGGCGGCGGTCGACGGGTGGACGACGAGCCCGGCGGGCTCCCCCGGCGCGGGGGGCTCCCCCGGCGCGCCCGGGCCCGCCGGCGCCTTCGGATCCGGGGGCGCGTCGGGGTGAGCGGGGACGTAGGGATCGCCCGAGGGCTGCGCGTCCACGCGGCACGGCCAGCCCAGGGCGAAGGTCAGCGCGGCGGCCGAGAGCGCCCCGAGGCGGGCCAGCGGCGGGCCGCGGCGCGTCCGCGCGAGCGCCGGCAGATCCACGGCGCCGGGCGCGATCACCAGCCCAGGCGGTCGCTCACGTAATGATCGAGCATCCGACGCCACCACGGCCAGTCATGGTTCACGTCGAAGCCCCACATGTCGAGATTGTGGCCGATGCCCTTCTGGTGAAGGACCGACGAGAGCTGCTCCGACTTGTGGGGCGCCTCGTAGGCGCCCCTGCCGGTGACGATGTGGATGGAGCAGTGGTGGCGCAGGAGGTCGAGATCCCGTCCGCCGAGGTTGGCCAGGAACGACACGGGGTTGTTGAAGTAGATGTCGTCGTTCATGTGGCCCTCCGTGTAGCCGGGCTCCAGGTCGTAGAACCCGCTCATGGCGATGAGGGTGTCGAACAGGTCCGGCCGGCGGAAGAACTGGTTGGCCGCGTGAAACGCGCCGAAGCTCGCGCCACTGGTCGCGATGCGCCAGTGGTCGCCGGAGACGCGCTTGATGTGCGGCGCGACCTCGTCCTCGACGTAGGCAGAGTAGAGCCGCTGGCGCCGGGCCTTCTCCAGTGGGTGGAGAGAGTCGTTCATCCAAGCGTGGGCGTTGATGCTCTCGATGGAGAACACACGCACACGGCCCCGGAAGATGTGCTCCTCGATGGCCTTGATGAGAAAGAACCGCTCGTTCTCCAGGAAGTCCGCCTGGGCGGTCGGGTAGAGCAGGAGCGGGTGCCCCGCATGGCCGTAGCTGACGATCGGCATGTCCATGCCGAGGGCCGGCGAGTACCAGCCGAAGATGTCCTTGGGGAGGTTCGGGTCGATGTATTCCATCCGCCCAAGTCGTGTAGCGGCCTATGACCACCGGCCGCAAGCGCGGATTCGGCGCCGACGGCGGCCCGATCAGAGCCGCGGGGCGACCAGCAGGGTAACCGCGAACGACACGAGGAGGACCGCGAGCAGGAGGAGCAGGGTCCCACGGGCGCTGCTGCGCGGCGGCTCCAGCCTCGGGGCCCCGACCAGCCCCGCGCCGGCCGAGGGCGGCGGCTCGCGGCCCGCTCCGAGCGCGGCGTCGGCCGAGGGCTCCACGAGGGGCCGAGAGTGTGGCTCCGGCTCGGCCGCGTCGTCGGGATCGCCGTGAAACAGATCCTCGAGATCGCGCGACCGCTTGCTGATGGCCGTGGCCGCCTCGGCGTCCGGATCGGCGTCCGCGTCGGTCGCGCCCTGCGCGGCCGCTGAGGGCGCGCCGAGGAGCGCGGCGGGCGACGATGAGACCTCCGCCGGGGCCGCGGCCACCGCGATCGGTTCCGCGACCACGGCGACCGGTCCCGCGATCGGCGTCGCCGCCGGCACCGCAGCCACTGCGGCCGTGAGCTGCACCGCGGCGGCCGGCGCCGCGGGCGCAGCCGGCGCCCCGAAAGGCAGGGCGGCGAGCGGCGACCGCAGCGGCCTCGG
>CAZBJI010000007.1:0-100104 GCA_964492175.1 uncultured Polyangiaceae bacterium
TGGACCCGCTCCCGCGGCGGGCTCACGGTGGAGATCAACCCCGGCGACACCGAGCACACCCTCGAGCGGATCGTGAAGGTGGTCTCCGGCGAGGACCCTGCGACGCTCGAACGCGTGGCGAGCGCCTACGCCACCGTCGTGGAGGCCGGGGTCCACCGCGCACCGAGCATCAAGGTGGCGGAGGCCGCCAAGGTCATCGAGAACACGCAGCGCGACCTGAACATCGCGCTCATGAACGAGCTGGCGATCATCTTCGAGCGGATGGGCATCCGCACGAAGGACGTCCTCGAGGCGGCTGGGACGAAGTGGAACTTCCTGCGCTTCGCCCCCGGGTTGGTGGGCGGACACTGCATCGGCGTCGACCCCTACTACCTCACGATGAAGGCGCAGCGGCTCGGCTACCAGCCGGAGGTCATCCTCGCGGGGCGGCGCATCAACAACCACGTGGGCGTGTTCGTCGCGGCGCGCATGATCAAGATGTTGATCGCGGCGGACCTCCCGGTGAAGGGCGCGCGGATCGGGGTCCTCGGCCTGACGTTCAAGGAGGACGTCTCCGACGTGAGGAACAGCAAGGTGCCCGACATCGTCCGTGAGCTCCGCCAGTTCGGCGCCGACGTGCGGGTCCATGATCCGCTCGCCAACCCCAAGGAGGCGATGCACGAGTACGACCTCGAGGTCGCGGCCCTCGACAGCTTCAAGGACCTCGACGGGCTGGTCCTCGCGGTGGGGCACCGCGCGTACCGGGAGCTCGGCGCCGGCCGGCTCGGCGCCATGGTGCGCGAGCGCGGGGTGCTGGTCGACGTGAAGAGCCTGCTCGAGCCCCGCGACGTGCGCGCCGACCTCACCTACTGGAGCCTGTAGCCACCGGCCGTCCGGGTGTGACGGCGCCCGTCGCTCCCCGGGCGACGCCCGAAGTTGGCCCCGTCCTTTCCCTGATGGTTAGAAGAGCGCATGAGGCGCGCTCTCCAGGTGGTGCTCGTGGGCTTTGCCCTGTTCGTGCTCGGCTTCGCGCTCACCCGAGCCCCGGACGCGAACGCGAGCGTCGCCTACGTCTCGCCCTACACCTTCGAGCAGACCTACGGTGGCGGGCTCCGGCTCATCCGCGTCGACCTCGGGTACAAGATCCTCGAGAAAGACCGAGAGACTGGCTACATCCTCTTCGAGTACACGAGCCCCGAGAGCGGAAACAAGGTCTATCCAGGCTCCATGGAGCTCGTGGAGACGAAGGAGGGGGTCCACGTCTCCGTCCAGATCCCGCAGATGCCGCAGTACCACGAGCGGATGATCGTCGATCAGCTCGCCAAGAAGCTCTCCACCGAGTACGGCGAGCCGCCCAAGAAGGACAAGGGCAAGGACAAGGACAAGGACAAGGGCGGCGACAAGGACAAGGACAAGGGCGGCGACAAGGACAAGGACAAGGGCGGCGACAAGGACAAGGACGAGGGCGGCGACAAGGACAAAGGCGGCGACAAGGACAAGGACCGGGGCGGCGACCGAAAGGACAGCCTCGGCGAGCCCCTCGAGCCCTGACCGCCTGCGGGGGGCGGCGGAGCGCTGCTCCTGCCTACCAGCCCCGCTCCCAGAGCAGCCTGAGATCGAACGTCCCCTCGTCGCTGAGGCAGCCGGACAGGGCCTTGTCGGCGAGGGCGTCGAGGAAGCCGACGTCGCGACCGCCGACCTCGACGACGTCGAGGACCAGCCGAACGCCGTGCGCGTAGTCCACGTAGCGATCGTCGTGGAGCAGGCTCAAGCCCTGGATCACCCGGCCATCGTCGGTGAACCAGCCGTAGATCGCAGTGCGACGCGGGGCGTCGAGCGCGCGCCGCGACAGCACGATGTCCTTCTTCGGTCCCGAGATCAGCTCCCCGAGCCTCGCTCCCGCGCGGAGGCGGCGCTCCTCGACCGCGGCGTGGTGCGCCACGAAGTAGTCCACGGACGCCATGTCGCGCCCCGGGGGCATGTACGGCGACGAGACGCGATGGCGTGCCGCCCGGTGGATCTCGTCGACCACCTTCGTGGTCGGCAACACGCAGCGGGCGCCCCTGGCGACGCGCTTGGCGGACCGGATCGTCATCGGGACGCGCACCCAGTCGGCGTCGGTGCCGATGGCGAGGTAGTCCGGCATGACGAACACCCGCGCCGAGGCGCCGCCCGCCGTGATGTCGACGGGGACCAGCGACCGCTGGAAGGCCGGGACGTTGCCGGAGAGGATCTCTTCGACGATGAGCGCCTCGCGCTCGGCCGCGCCCACCGCGACGGCGCGATCGACGAACTGGGAGCCCGTGCGGGCGCCGCGCGGACGGTCGGGCAGCGGCAGCGTGCGGCCGGGCGCGTCCGTCGCCTGGTCGGAGCCGGCGCCCGCGGACCGAGCCTTCGCGGGGGCCCCTCCGCAGGTCGCCGCCGATACGGCCGCGGCGATCGACGCGACGAGGAGGTCACGCCGGGAGGTCGGGTGCTGCGGTGCTGGCAATCGGGGGTGTCGCCTCGCCTGGCATTAGACCCTATTCTCCGCTCGCCGTGAACAGCGCGTACTTCTTCGTCGGCCTCGCCAAGGTCCTCTTCGGCGTCATCGTGGGCGTCATGGGGATTTACTTCGCGACGCGGATCTTCGGGCGCGCGGTCGGCGTCCGCGACCTGGACAAGGAGCTGGCGAAGGGCAACGTGGCGCTCGCGGCGCTCGTCGCGAGCGCCATCGTGTCTCTCGGGATCCTCGCGCAGCACGCGGTCGTGGCCACCTTCAGCGCGATGGATCTCGCCTACCGGCACCAGGCCTTCGAGCCGCACATGCTGGCGGCGTTCGGCGTCTATGGGCTCGCGCACGTCCTCACGTCCTTCCTGGTCGGGCTCGCGGTGCTGCTGCTGGGTAAGGTGATCTTCGCGCGCATGACGCGAGACGTGGACGAGATGGCGGAGATCCGGGGGGGCAACGTCGCGCCCGCGCTCGTCCTCGGCAGCGTGGTGGTGGTGCTCGCGCTCATGACGGCGCCGGGCCTCGAGATGGCGCTGACGGGTCTGCTCCCGCTCCCCTCGCTCGGGCGCGACCAGCTCATCGCGCCCCACTGACCGATGAGAGCGAGCGCGTTCCGGTTCGCCGTCGCCCTCGCCCTGGCTCCCGCGACGGCCGGGTGCTTCCAGATCGATCTGCTCGAGCTGCTGGAGCCGGAGTCGACCGAGGGCCCCACGAAGAAGCGGAGGCGTTCGAGCGACGACGAGCCCCCGAAGGACACCGTCCGGCTCGGTCGCGCCGAGTACCCCGAGGGCACGAAGAAGCCGGTCGCGTCTCACGTCTGGGAGGCGAGCCGCCTCGAGCCCTCGAGCTACGCGCTCGAGTTCGCGATGGGGCGGGCGCAGCAAGAGCAGGTGCTCGAGGCGCACGCGACGTTCGCCAAGAAGACCGGCTACACCCCCATGGGAGGCGGCCGGTTCCGGTGGATGATCCCGCCGGGCTGCCAGCCCGACATGGGGTGCGCGTTCGGCGCGATGTCCGACGCGAGCCGCGAGGCGCTGGAGCCGCTCGTCCGGCTCTTCGAGGCGCGCCGCAAGAAGGCGCGGCTCGACGCGGGGCAGGTCGCCGCGCTCATCGTCACGTTCGTCCAGGACATCCACTACGAGCGGCCCAAAGATCAGCCGTTCGAGATCCTGCCCCCGGCGAACGTGGTCGCGGAGAAGCGCGGTGACTGCGACTCCAAGTCGCTGCTCGCCCACCTCCTGCTACGGGAGTTCGGGATCGACAGCGTGATGCTCTCCTCCAGCGCGCACGCCCACGCGATGCTCGGCGTGGCGGTCCCCGCGCCCGGGCGGCGCTTCTCGTTCGGCGGCCGGACGTACGCGTTCACCGAGCTCACCGCCGAGAACTCGCCCATCGGGCACGTCAACCCCGAGCTGCTCCGGCCCGACGACTGGAAGGTCGTGCCGACGCGCTGGCCGGAGTCGAGCTGGAGCGGGGCCCGATGAGGGCGATTACTCCACGACGACGCGCAGCCGGGTCTGTCCCCCCGAGCCCGTGAGCGTGAGGGTCGTCTCGCCCGGCCCCATCGCTGCGAGGACGAAGCCGGGCCGCGCCGGGATGCGCCGCGGCTGCCCCATCCAGTCGGTGGTGCGCTCCATGTGCGCGCGGTGCACCGTCGCGACCGCCCGATTCTCCGAGACGGCGACGACGTCGTCGCACGTCCCGTGGGAGGCCCACGGCTCGAAGCAGTCGAGCGCGTACGCCACACCCGCCGAGAGCACGATGACGTCGTCGGAGAACGGCACCGTCTCGTGTCGGAGGACCAGCCCGGGCGGCGCGCCCGACGCGCCGCTCACCGCGGGGGCACACGCGGCGGCTCCGGCCGCGGCGAGGAGGAGCACGCAGGTGCGGCGGCTCATCGGTCCGTCCCCCCCGCGCGCACGAGCTCGCCCTTCGCTGGGTGCACCACCACGTCGACGAAGGCGGTCTGGTCGAGCGACCGCACCCGGAGCGTGCCTCGTCCTGGCTCGCGCGCGACGATCCTGCGGCGACCGGAGGTCCCCTCGTAAAGCACGGCCGCGATCGGCTCGTCCAGCGTCCACTGTTGCTCCGCGTCGCCCGCGAGCGCCTGGCCGTCCCCGAAGAGGCTCGCCGAGAGCCGAACCGACTCTCCCGCGAGGAGCTCGACGCGATCGGTGAGCTCCTCCTCGGCCGCGCCCACGGTGGACCTGAGGAAGAGCCGCAGGTGGGTCGGCCGCTTCACCCAGACGTGGAAGAAGTCGAGCACCGTGCCCGAGTCCGTGACGAGGAGCACCGCGCTCACGCCGGCGGCGCGCCCCTCGAGGAGGCCTCGCTCCGCTCGGAGGACGTCCGCCGCGACCGACTGGTAGTGCGCGGCGGGGGTGCCGGCGCCCTGGAGATCGAGCCGGACCTCGGGTCGCAGGGTCGCGCCGACCGCGATGGGCGCCTCGAAGCCCCGCCGGGCGCAGCTCGCGCCCTCGGGACCGCAGCCGTCGGCGAACGTCGCCTGCCCGAGCGCTCCATGACCGCAGGCCGAGGTGGCGAGGACCGAGAGGAGGAGCGTGCCGTGTCGTATGTGTCTTCCCATCCCACATGGAACGGGATCGCCCTCGGCCCTTACGCGTCGGAACCGTGCGCCCGACCGTGGGGGTTGCTCGCCGGCCCGCTGAGGGCGCGCTCGACCGCGCCGAGCAGCTCCGCCGCCGGACAAGGCTTGCGCAGGACGACCGCCGCCCCCGCCTCGATCAGGTCCCGCTCCCGAGCCTCGTCGGCGTGCCCCGTCAAGAACACCACGCGGAGGTCGGGGAAGCGCGCGCGCAGCGCGCGGTGCGCCGCGTCGCCGCTGAGGTTCGGCATGTCCAGATCGAGGATCACCAGATCCGGCGGGGGGCGACAACCGTCGACGACGCCGACCGCCTCATTCCCGTCGACCGCGTACAGCACCTCGTGGCCTGCTCGCTTCAGGACGCGGCCCGTCACGCGACGCACGACCTCCTCGTCGTCGGCGAGCAGGATGACCGCCCCCCCGACGCGCTGGTCGCGCCGAAGCGCGGCGCGCATCTGCTTGGTGGGCCGCGGGTCCCGGCGCTTCGGCTCCGCCGTGCCCGTGGGCAAGTACACCACGAACGACGTGCCCTTGCCCTGCGCGCTGGTCGCGTCGACTCGGCCACCATGCGACCGCACGACCTCGCTCACCGTCGCGAGGCCGAGCCCGAACCCCTTGTCCGGCCGCTTCGTGGTGAAGAAGTGCTCGAAGATCCTCGCGCGCGTCTCGTCATCCATCCCGACACCGGTGTCCTCGATTCGGAGCACGAGGTAGCCTTCGGCGACGTGGAGCGCGTGGGCGGCCACCTCGGCCTCCGTGGCGGTCCGGGCGCCGATCGTGAGGACGCCACCGGCGGGCATCGCGTCGCGTGCGTTGAGGCACAGGTTCATCAGCATCTGGTGCAGCTCGACCCGATCCCCGACGACCTCGAGGCCCGGGGCCACCTCGCTGACGATGCGGATCGAGCGGTCGAAGGTGCGCCGGAGGAGGAGGGTCACCTCGTCGCACATCGAAGACACGTCCACCGCCTCTTCCTTGCGGGCGCCGGTCCGCACGAACGACAGCAAGCGGGGCGTGAGCTCGGCGGCGCGCTTCGCGGCGGCGCGCATGTCGGCGAGACAGTCGACCACCTCGGGGTCGTCGAGCCGAAGGTCCTGCGGCTGCATCGCGAGATACTCCAGCGTGCCTAACACCGCGCCCAGCATGTTGTTGAAGTCGTGGGCGATGCCGGCGCCCAGACGGCCGAGCACCTCCAGCCGCTGCCGCTGGAGGATCTGCTCCTCGACCGGATCGCGCAGCGTGAACAAGAGGACGACGCGCGAGCCGATCTGGATCTTGTCGCCGAACGCGAGAGGGGCCTGGTCCCACACCGGCACGCCGTTGACGTAGGTCCCGTTGCGGCTCTGGAGATCCTGCAGCACGAAGTCGCCCGAGTCGACGCGGAGGATCTGCGCGTGGCGACGAGAGACGTCGTCGTCGTCGATGAGGATCGTCGAGTCGTTCGCCCGACCGATGATCGCGAGGTCGCCGACCGCGTACTTCCGCCCGACGTCCTCCCCAGCCAAGACGATGACCTTCGCTTGGCCTGCGGCGCGCGCCACCGCCGACGTCGCCTTGCGCGGGTTGACGACGGTGATGTCTTTGCTTCGGTCGCGCATTCGTCCGGGCGCAGCGCCCCTCGCCGAGGATACGGCATCGGGACCCGCCGGCAAGGCGCGTCCCGAGCCCACCCGGAGGGCACCGCGACCGTGGTGCGATCGGGTCGATCGCCCTCCGCCTCAGCGGGCGTACTTCACCGAGCAGCCATACGCCTTGGTGCTCGCCTGCGCGACGGGGCGCTTCTCCGCCACCGCGCTCACCGCTTCAGCGACGTAGTTGACCAGCTTTCCTCCCTCGGGGCTTTCGCCCTCGGCGTCCGGGGAGTTATCGATCGCGCCGGCATACACGACCACACCACTCGGGTCGACGACGAACATGTGCGGAGTGTTCGTCGCCCCGTAGAGCTTGCCGACCCGTCCGTCCTCGTCGAGGAGGACCGGGTTCGCGAGCCCGAAGGTCGCCACGCCCTTGCGGTTGACGTCGACCCCGGCGCCCTGCTTGCCCGGCGCGCCAGAGTTCACGGCGAGCCACACGACCCCCTTCTCCGAGAGGTCCCGCGCCAGACCCTTCAGCGACCCTTTGGTGTGAGACTTCTGCACGAAGGGGCACTCCGGGTTGAACCACTCGAGCACCACGGTCTTGCCTTGGAAGCTCGAGAGGCGCACCTCCTTGCCGTCCAGATCCCGCAGCGTGAACTCGGGCGCGGGCTTGCCTACCTCGGCCTTGGCCGGGGCGGCGCTGGCCGCGGCCTCGGCCGCAGCGGGCCCGCTGGCCGACCGCTCGGAGCACGACAGGAGCGAGAGAGAAGCCCAGGCGACGAACGGGGCGGTGCGCACGCGCTCTGCTTAGCAGACCCCCAGCGGTGTTCAAACGCGCGTCGGGCTCTGTCGCCCCCGGCGCGAGCGCCCCGCTCGCCGCGCCGCGCACGCGATGAGCAGCCCGAGCGCGCACGCCCCGACGCCCCCCGTCGACGCCGCGCCGCGCGCCGCTCGGCAGCCTCCGGACTCGGCGGAGTCGGAGGACTGCACCTGCACCACCGAGTAGGAGACGTCCACCTCGCTGGGCGGGTCCGTGCCGACCGCGATGGTGAGCGTGACGTCGACGTCCCCCTCCGCGTCGTCGGGCGCGAGGCTCACGCTCTCGCCGGGCGGCACCACGCACGGAGCCTCGGAGCAGTCCTCGAAGCTGGACGCGAACTGCGCGCTCACGGTGGCCGCGAGCGAGCAGTCGTTGTCGATGGTGATGGTGATCACCTCACCGCAGCCGCCCGTTCGAACGTCCACCGCGATGCACTCGAGCGGAGGGGTGACCACCACCTCCACCGTCTTCGGCTCGAGCACGACGCCGTCTTCGGGGCACGCCGTCGCGGACGCGTCTCCCGGGCTCGACGCGAGGAGCGCCACCCCGAGGAAGACCGCGGCGCGGAGGACGTGGGGGTGGAGCGTTCGTTCTCGGCTGACGTGGAGCATGGCAGACGCTGGTGCGAGAACCGTGCCGACACCGTGCGCGGGCCGGTCCACGCGACCGACCGGCCACGCGCCGCGAGGCGCGTGGCGCCGCGGCACACCGTGGCCCAAGCCTGATCGCGTCGCCCACGCCGCGCCGCAGGTGTCGGGATCTTGCTCGCTGGCGACCTCCGAGCCGCAAGCTGTCGCTGGCGCCGGTCGAGCGCTCCTCTCGGCTCCGGGCGACCTCCGAACCGCAAGCTGCGAGCGCTCCTTTCCCGCTCCGATGGTTGCGCGTGGTCGACGGACGGGGCTCGAGCGCGCGCTGCGACGGCGCGCGCGGTGCGACCGCCGCCGCTCCGTCAACGGCGGCTCGAGCTCGGCGTGGCGTGGCGCTTCGAGGCAACGGGCTCGGCTTCTCGACCTGCCTCCACCTCCGCCATCGCGTCGTCGTCGCGCTCGTCCTCCCCGGCGCCGGCGCGCGCCCCGGCGGGCTCGTCCGAGCGCTCGACCTCGTCGGCGCCGGCGCGCGCCCCGGCGGGCTCGTCCGAGCGCTCGACCTCGTCGGAGGTGGACTCCTCCGCCTCGAAGCGGGCGAGCAAGCCAGGAGCGTAGCGCTGGACGAAGGCCCGAGACGCGGGCCGCGAAGCGTCCTCCCTGGCCCAGGCGCGGTCGACCGCGCCCACGCTCGCGGGGTCGACGACCGCGCGCGCGATCCGCGCCAGCAGCTCCACGCGACCGCCGACGCCAAGCGGGACGCGGCGGACCTCCTCCCGCACGGCGGCGTCGTCGCCGGAGGCGAGCCGCAGCAGGAGCCCGGCCGGGAAGCGAGTGCGATCGCCGAGCGGCACGTCCGGAATCGCGGCGAGGGCGTCCTCGGCCTCCCTGACGCGGCCGAGCCCGGCGAGGGCGAGCGCCTCGGCGCCGACGAGCCCCGTGTAGACGGACTCGTGGAGGGCCGCGCGGAGCGCCTGGATGCGAAGGTGTCCGAGGCCGCGCCGCGCGTGGGCCAGCGCACGCTCGGGATCGCCCAGGTGGAAGGCCGCCACGGAGAGCGCGAGCTCGGCCTGGCAGGCGATGTACGGCACGTCCCCGACAGCTCGGCCCGCGATGAGACGCGCGGCCTCGTAGTCGCCGCGGCTCATGGCTCGGAGGGCCGCGAGGAGCTCGGCGGTGCGCGCGCGCGCCCGACGGACGCGCCAACGCAGCCACAGCGCCGCCCCGAGGACCACGGCGCCGAGCAGGAGGAGCACGGACGGCGCCCCCGGGACCGGCCCCGCCGTCGTGACCATCCCGAACGCGAGCGCCCACGCGACCAGGAAGGCCACGCCGGCGATCGCGATCAGCCGCACCCAGAACCGCACGAGCGGCCGCCCGTCACCGAAGCGGACGTCGGACCCGGGCGCGTCACGCCGCCGGCGGCGCGTACCGTGTGACCGCGCCCTCTCGGGTGCGATCTCGCCGGCCCCCTCCTCGGGGGGAGGGGCCTCTTCATCGGAAGGGGCGGCCGTCCGATACACGCTCCGCCCCGGTGCACCGATCGCGCGTCGCCAGGTGCGGACGAGGCGGCGCTCGCCCTCCTCGACGGCGCCCGCGAGCAGCTCCCGCTCCGCCTCGAGGTGGGCCGCGAGCGCGTCGAGGCGGCCCTCGCGCTCGAGGACCACACCCCGCGCCATGGCCGCCAGCCGGATCGCGTCCGGCGTCGCGAGCGCCGACGCTTCGACCGCGGCGGCCTCCGATCGCGCGCGCTCCGCGTCGCCGGTGCGCGCGGCGAGCATCGCGCTCAGGGCGCGCACGCCCTCGGCGGCCTGCGCGGCCTCCGTTCGGTCGAGCAGCCCCGGGCGGACCGCCAGCGCCGCGTCTGCGTGGGCGCGCGCGCCGGGCAGGTCGCCCTCAGCGAGGTCGCACCGGCCGAGCAGCGCGCGCTGGCTCCGCTCCAGGTAAGAGAAAGATCGGGGCGGGACCCGCGCGAGGAGCGCGCGGGCCCGAGCGGTGTCGCCCGCCTCGAGCGCCACGGCCGCCGCCTGTAGGTAAGCGGAGCCGACACCGGCGCGGATGCGGCGCGCTTGCAAGGATCGCAGCGCCACGCCGAGGCCCCCGTAGCCGAGGCCCAGCCAAGCGAACATGCCGCCCGAGGCCACGCCGACAAGGCCCATGAGCCCGCCGACGGCGATGATCGCGTACGGTATCCAGGCGCGCCGCCGCAGCGCGGCGACGCCCGGCGGCTCGCGCAGCTCTAGGTCCTCCGCCACGCCCCATCCTCGCACGGGCTGGGCCACGGCGGCACGCCGCGGTCAGGCCTGGCGCCGGACGTACTCGTAGTCGACGGGGTTGCCCTTGATGCCGCGTGGCGGCGCGGCGATCCAGTTCGCCATCTGCTTCGGATCGTACACGGGCTTCTGCATGAGGCTCTGCACGTAGGCGTCGTCGGCGTCGGTGGGGAGCCAACCGGCCTTCTTCACCTCCCACTCCTCCTTCGAGATCGGGCGGCCCTCCGGATCGAAGGTCAGCCCCGCGTAGATCCCGGACGCGCGGTGGAAGCGGCGGCTCGGCAGCCGGAGCTTGAAGGAGATCCCGGCGGCCTCGATGGCCCGGTTCCACTTGTCGACGCCGCGCTGGGAGTCCTGCACGTACTCGTCACGCAAGATCTCGTTCATGGCGTTCCGGAGGGGGACGTCCTCCGTCTTCAGCCCCTTCAGCGCCCCTCCCTCCACCACCGGCACCTCGATCGCGAGGGAGCCCTCGGTCACCACGTGGTCCTCGTACTTCTCCTCCTTGGCGCGGCCCTTCAGGCTGGAGGCGAAGTAGCTGGCGGCGTTGGACGAGATCTCCCCGCCGAAGAGGTCGAGCGAGACCGAGAACCAGAAGTTGATGTACTTCTGGATCGTCTCGAGATCGATCCCCCCCTCGGCCCGGACGTCGCCGTTCTTGTTCTGCTTCATGAGGTGGCACGAGCGCTCGATGATGCGCGAGAGGCCCGTCTCTCCGACGAACATGTGGTGCGCCTCCTCGGTCAGCATGAAGCGCGTGGTGCGCGCGAGCGGGTCGAACCCGCTCTCCGCGAGGGCGAGCAGCTGGAACTTGCCGTCCCGATCCGTGAAGTAGGTGAAGCAGAAGAAGCTCAGCCAGTGCTTGCACGGCTCGTTGAACGCGCCGAGGATGCGCGGCTTGTCGGGGTTGCCGCTCCGCCGCTCGAGGAGCGCCTCCGCCTCCTCCCGGCCGTCCCGGCCGAAGTGGCTCTGGAGCAGGTAGACCATGGCCCAGAGGTGGCGCCCCTCCTCCACGTTCACCTGGAACAGGTTGCGGAGGTCGTACACGCTGGGGCACGTCTTGCCGAGCAGTCGCTGCTGCTCGACGCTCGCCGGCTCCGTGTCGCCCTGCGTGACGACCAGGCGCCGAAGGACGTTGCGGAACTCCCCCGGCACGGTCTGCCACGCGTCCTGCCCGTGGAAGTCGCCGAAGCCGATCTTCTTGTCGGGGACGGCGTCGGCCAGGAAGATGCCCCACCGGTAGTCGGGCATCTTCACGAAATCGTACTGAGCCCAGCCGTCCGAATCGACGCTGACCGCGGTGCGGAGGTAGACGTCGTCGGCCTGGAAGCCCTCGGGCCCCATCTCCTTCCACCAGTCGATGAACTTGGGCTGCCAAGCCTCGAGCGCCCGCTGGAGCTTCTTGTCCGACCCGAGATCGACGTTGTTGGGGATCTTCTCCGAAGTGACGACGTTGCTCACGTTCTCCTCCAATCGAACTCGGGCCGCTCCGGGCGGCCGTACATGGTCAGGGCGCCGCGCTCCCCCACGGCGTTCGGGCGCTGGAAGATCCAGTTCTGCCAGGCGCTGAGCCGGCCGAAGATCTTGGTCTCGAGCGTCTCCGGTCCGCAGAACCGGAGGTTCGCCTCCATGCCCGTGAGCGCGTCCGGCGAGAGGCTCACACGCTCCTCGATCGCGAGCCTCACCTCGTCGTCCCAGTCGATCTCGTCGGGGGCGAACGTCGCGAGGCCGAGGGAGAGCGCCTCCTCGGCGTCGAAGTCGGCCGCGCCCTCCACCATGCGCTTCTCCAGCTCTCTCACGCGGGCGGGGGCGCCGAGGAACCGCGCCTCGAGGCGCGTGATCCCGCTCGACATGGGCAACCCCGTGAAGTTCAGGCGCGAGAGCCCGAACGAGGCAGGCTCTTCCCCCGACTTCGCGTAGATGCGATCCGCGGCGAGCGCGAGCTCGAGCAGGGTGCCCGTGAAGCACGACGCCGGCTCGGCGATCGCGAAGGAGCTCTTCGCGGTGAGGTCCAGCCGCTTGAGCGTGCGCTTCACGAACAGCAGCGTCTCCTTCGCGAACCAATCCGCGCCCGCGAGGCGGGCGAGCGCCTCGTCCCAGGCGCGGACACGCGCGGCGTCCCCCTGCGTTCGAACACACAGCAGGCCCACCGTTCCGTGGTTGAACCGGAGGTCGAGCAGGACGCTGTCCAGCTCCCGAAACGCCCGGAGGTGCCAGGCCTCGGCGCCGAGCTTCCGCAGATCCTCCGCCGTGGAGGGCGGGTCGCCCTCGGGGCCTCGTACCGTCACGTTCGCCACGCGCCCCTCGCGCTCGATGACGCACGTCACGTACCGATGCTCGACCGTGACGACGCCGGCCTCCTCCGTGCGCTTCGCCTCCACCGGGGGCAACGGGACCCCGGGGCCCTTCCTCTCCGGCGTCGCGTCCACGAGCGCCTTGGCGCGCGCGGCGACGACCTCGTCGAACTTGCTCTTCGGCGCGATCTCGTCGACCAGCCCCCAGTCCTTGGCGCGCTTGCCGCGGACGCCTTCGGCGAGGGTGGAGAACACGTCCGCCAGATCTCGCCGCACCTTCCGCTTGTCTACGAGGCGCGTGAGCCCGCCCGTGCCCGGCAGGACCGCGAGGAGCGGCGTCTCCGGGAACGAGACCGCGCTCGAGCCGTCGTCACAGAGGATGATGTGCTCGCACGCGAGGGCCAGCTCGTAGCCGCCGCCGGCCGCGACCCCGTTGAGCGCGGCCACGTAGTGCTGGCCGCTCTCGGTGCATGCCTCCTCCAAGGCGAGGCGCGTCTCGTTGGTGAACTTGCAGAAGTTGACCTTGAAGGCGTGCGTCGAGCTCGACAGCATGTAGATGTTCGCGCCGGCGCAGAAGACCCGAGGCTGAGCGCTCGTCACGACGACGCACCGGACCTCCGGATGCTCGAAGCGCAGCCGCTGAACCGCGTCGGCCAGCTCCACGTCGACGCCGAGGTCGTAGCTGTTCTGTTTGAGGACGTAGCCGGGGCGGAGCGGCTTGTCCTCGACGACGTCGAGGGCGAGCCGCGCGGTGCTCCCGTCGACCGAGAGGTCGATGTGCGTGTACCGGCTGGGGTGCGTGTCGAAGCGCACCGGGGAGGACGGGGTGGCGGAACCTTCGGCCATGGGGGTTTTCAACCACGGCCTCCCCGACGTGTCAAGCAGTATAGTGCTGTACCAGAAACATTGGCATGCATTATAGTGCGCACATGGGCGACCGCTCGCGGGCACGAACGGAGGGGGGCCGAGGGGACGCGCTCGCAGCCGCCCCGC
The DNA here is from genome assembly GCA_964492175.1 of uncultured Polyangiaceae bacterium. Lineage (GTDB taxonomy): Bacteria > Myxococcota_A > Polyangia > Polyangiales > Polyangiaceae > Xiheicaenibacterium. Next base: position 13,617 of record CAZBJI010000007.1, read on the forward strand.
CCGGGCGGCCCGATGAGCGCGCCGACGCGCGCCTCCTCGCGAGCCTCGGCGAGGAGATCCGCGCGTGTCGCTTCGAGGCGCTCATGACCATCCGCGAGCTCTCGGAGGAGAGCGGGCTCTCCGAGCGGTTCCTCTCCAACCTCGAGGCAGGGCGCGCCAACGTCTCGGTGAAGAACCTCGCCCACCTCGCCGCGGCGCTCGCGACCTCGGCCTCAGCGATGCTCTCGCGCGCAGAGCGAGCGTCGGTCCGCGAGCAGCCTAGCCCCGCCGGTGCTTCGGCGCGCTCGGGCGTCGTGACGCTCCTCGGGCTGCGTGGCGCGGGGAAGTCCACGATCGGAGCGCGCGTGGCGGAGCGCCTCCGCGTCCCCTTCGTGGAGCTCGACGAGCGGATCGCGAGCCGAGCGGGGATGTCCCTCGGAGAGATGTTCGATCTGCACGGACCCACCTACCACCGCCGCCTCGAGCGCGAGGAGCTCGAGCGGGTCCTCGCGGGCGCGCAGCCCGCGATCGTCGCGACCGCCGGGAGCATCGTCACCGATCACGCCACCTACGAGCTCTTGCTCGGCGGCTCGACGGCGATCTGGCTGCGGGCGAGCGCGGAGGACCACTACGCGCGCGTGGTCGCCCAAGGCGACACCCGCCCGATGCAGAACCGGAAGAACGCCATGCAGGAGCTGAAGCAACTCTTACGGGCGCGGCGCGCGCTCTACGAGCGGGCAGCGCACTCCGTCGACACCTCGCGGCTGGGGCTCGATCGCGCCGTCCGTCAGGTGGAGTCCATCTGCGAGCGCGCCCTGTCGGGACACACTCACCCTACGTGAGACACACGGGCCGAGCCCGCGCTGACGCTGCGGGACCTGGCGGATCCGCTCCCGGCGATCTTCTTCCCCGCGCGAGAGGCGCGAGCCCGGACTTCCGTTTCAGCTCCACGCCGTCCGAGCCCCCCAGCGAGCAGCGCGAATCCGGGGACCGCGGCGGCGTCGATTCTGGTAGGAAGTGGCGACCCATGCCGCGGCTGAAGGTGCTCTTCGCGTCGCCCGAGTGCTTCCCTTTCGCGAAGGTCGGTGGGCTGGGGGACGTGGTGGGCGCGCTCCCGCTCGCGCTCGCCGCGCGCGGCCACGACGTCCGCGTCGTCCTCCCTCGGTACCGGAGCACGCGGAAGCTGCCGTCCGCCGAGGTGGCTGGCGCCCTCGGCGTGCCGTCGGGTGCCTTCACCACCTGGTGCGGCGTGCGGCGCGCCGAGCTGGCGAGCCCTCGCCCCGGCGCCCCGAAGGTCCCGGTGTATCTCCTGGAGCACGACCGATCCTTCGACCGCGGCGGCATCTACAACGACGAGCACGGATCGTTCGGGGATGACCTCGAGAGGTTCTCGCTGTTCTCACGAGCAACGATCGAGCTCTGCCGCTACCTGGGCTTCGAGCCCGACGTGATCCACGTCCACGACTGGCCCACGGCGCTCATCCCCGTGTACCTCGACACGCTCGAGGCCGACACGTCGATCGCGCGCGCCGCGACGGTCCTCACGATCCACAACATGGGCTACCAGGGGTGGTTCCCGCGCGCGGACCTGGGCGCGACGGGCCTGCCCTGGGGGGGCCTGGGCGCCCGCTCGCTGGACATGCACGGCCAGCTCAACCTGCTGAAGGGCGGCCTCTGCCACGCCACGATCGTGTCGACGGTCTCGCCGACGTACGCGAACGAGATCCAGACGCGGGACGGCGGGGAGGGGCTCGACTTCCTGGTCCGGCAGCGCGGCGCGGACGTGATCGGCGTTCTCAACGGCATCGACGACGACGGCTGGAACCCGGAGCGGGACCCACACATCGCGGCCCCGTTCCACGCCTACGATCTCACGGGCAAGGCAGCGTGCAAGGCGGCGCTCCAGCGCGAGCTCGGCCTCCCCGAGCGACCCGACGTGCCGCTCGTCGGGATGGTCTCGCGGTTGGTCGGGCAGAAGGGGGTCGACGTCGTCGCCGAAGCGCTCGGCGCGCTGCTCTCGATGGACTTGCAGATGGTCGTGCTCGGGTCGGGCGAGAGCTGGGCGGAGGACCTGTTCACGGCGACCTCCCGACGCTCCGATCGCTTCCGCGCCTGGATCGGGATGAACGAGGGCCTCGCCCACCGCGTCGAGGCGGGGTCCGACCTCTTCCTGATGCCATCACGCTACGAGCCCTGCGGGCTCAACCAGATGTACAGCCAGCGCTACGGGACGCTGCCGATCGTGCGAGCGGTCGGCGGGCTCGACGACACCGTGGAGAGCGGCGTCACGGGCTTCAAGTTCCGAGACCTCGACGCCGATGTCCTCACGCGGGTCGTCGCGTGGGCGCTCGACACCTACCGGCGCGATCCCTCCGGCTTCCGCGAGATGCAGCTCCGCGCGATGCTGAAGCCCATGGGTTGGAGCTACGCGGCGCGGCAGTACGAGGCGCTGTATCGCCTGGCCGTCGGGCGCCGGCGAGCCGGCCGCGCGCGCCGCTGAGGCGCGCGCGGCCCGCGGCGCTACTGCGGCGCCGGCGCGCCCGGACCCGTGCCGCGGGGCGGCAGCTTCGGACGAAGGTTGCGGTTGTTGAGCGAGGCCTTGCCTGCGCCCTCGGCGAGCTTGCGGGCGAGCGCGCGGTTGTTGCCCTCGTGCACGCGGTTGAACAGCGTGACGGCGTTCACGATCTTGCCCACCTTGACCTCGGCGGGATCGGCCTCGACGAGCGCGCGGACGTGCTTGACGAAGTTGTCGCCCGGGGTCTGCACCAGCATCACCCAGGGGTCCCGGTCTTCCTTGTGCTCGTCGGCGTACTTGCGGAAGGGCGCCATCGCGGCCTCCAGCTTGTCCACCTCGGTCTTGACGGCCGCGGGGTTCCAGGGCCGCTCGATCATCTTGACGAGCACGTCGATCGACGCCTTCGTGACGCCCTCGGAGAGCTTCTGCGACTCCGTGTACGCCGTCGTGTCGATCGCGTTCTGCGCCTTGAACTTGGTGAGGCCGTCCTCCACCTTCTTCAGCGTCTCGTCGAGCTTCGCGAAGCCCGCCGTGATCTTCTGGTGGTAGTCCTTGCCCTTCGCGAAGCTGTCCTGCTTGTACTCTTCCTTCTGGTAGTACGCGTTCGCCTCGGCCAGGAGCTTCGAGAGCGGGAGGGCGTAGTCCGAGAACTCCTTGAGCGCCGTGTCGAGCTCGGGCGCCGGGAGATCCTTCACGTTGCCGGCGGCCACGTGGCAGGCGCGGACGAACCGCTCGTAGGGGACCGGGAGCACCTTGGCCATCGCTGCGGCGTCGCGGCCCGGCGCGGCGCCCGCGCTCCCGGGGGGCGCGGTCCTCGCGCTGCCAGACGGCGCTGCGGCCTGCGCGGAGGGCTTGGTCGTGGGGGCAGCGGCGACCTTTGCGGTGGGCGCGGCGGTAGGCTTGGCGGTCGTCGCCGGCTTGGCGCTGCCCGCTGGGGCGGCGGGCTTACCGCTGCCGACGGGCGCCGCCGAGGCCCCCGCAGAGGCGCTCGCCGACGCCTGGCTGCGCGGGTCCTTGGCCGGAGGCGTCGCGTCCATGGGGGCGGCGCCGAAATCGGGGATCTTGTCTGCGCTCGGCTCCGCGCCGCCTAGGCTCTCGGTGTAGGCAGCCTTGGCCAGCTTCATCGAGAGCGCTCCGTAGTAGCAAGCCTCCGCCTTGAACACCTTGGTGACGACCGGGTCGGGCTTCTTCACCTGGTTGTTCGCGGCGCCGGGCGCGGCCGATCCAGAGCCGGCAGGCTCCGGACCCGCGGGGTTGTCGCCGCACGCAGCGGCGCCCACGACCACGAGGGCGAGGGCGCAAGCGCGCCCCATGGAACGCAGAAACAAAGGCATATCGTCTCCTGAAGAGGCTGGCGAGCCGGGGGCTCGGGGGGCGGAATCAATGCATGACGGGGCCTCGCGCGCAAGGACCGAACTCCGCGAGCCCGCGGGCCGGAAACTCCCGACGCCGCCGCCCCGAACCTTTGTGAGCCCTTTTCTATTTCCTCCGCTAGAATCACGGCTGTCGCGATGACTCAGGGCTACGCGCAGGCGCGCCGTTTTCCGGACGCACCCCAGCTCTCCGCCGACAACCCGGGGCGGCTGACGGCGGCGCAGTTCGGCGCCCTCCCGGGCGCCCTCCCCGGGCGAGCGGGTACGCCGGGACAAGCCCCCTCGCCGGAGGTGCGGCGCTTGGCGCGGGAGACGGCGCCGGCGACCGCCGCGCAGCTCAGCGCGCTCGTGAACGGGCTGCCGTTCCAGCACCTGCACCAGACCGGCTCGGGCCGAGCTCCGGAGGCCGCCGCGGTGAGCCCGTCGGTGCAGACCGGCGACGCGGGCGCGGCGTTCATGGCGCCGCCCGCGGTCGCCCCGCCCGCCGTCGTCGCCCCGCCTGCCGTCGTCGCCCCGCCCGCCGTCGTCGCCCCGCCTGCCGTCGTCGCCCCGCCCGCGGTCGTCGCCCCACCTGCCGTCGTGACGCCGCCAGCGCCGATCGCAACGCCCCTCGAGTCCGCGCCTTCGCCTGGGATGCCGGCGCCCCCGCCGCGCGTGCAGACGCCGCCGCCGGGGCTCGTCGATCTCATGGGCGGCGGTCGCCCCGAGGACGTCGGGCTCGACCAGACCGGCGCTGCCAAGGCGACGCCTCCGATGGGCGTCGGAGCCATGGGCGGCGCCGCGCTCGAGGGCCTCGAGGTACCCGCACCGGGCGCGCCTCCTCCCGTCGGGGGCGGGCCGGCCCCCGACCTGACCGCGTCGCAGCCAGGAGAGGGCCCGCGCGGCACGGCGCTCATGGGCGGCCCCGCCATCGAGGCGAGCCCGTGGATGCGTGAGTCCATGCTGTCCTCGCTGCCCGCGTCGCCCCTGCCGGCGCCCGAGCCCGTCCTCGAGCGACCCGCGCCGGCGAGGCCCGTCGTGGCCGACGGGGGACCGTCGCGCGTGCCGCTGATCGTCGGGGCCGTGTTCGTCGTCGCCGCGCTCGCCGGAGGCGCGTACTTCTTCGCCACCCAGTCGGGGGCGCCCAAGTCGGAGGGACCCGCGACGGTCAAGCCGACGAGCGCGCCCGCCGCGACGAGCTCGCCCGACGGCTCGGACGCCCCCGCGGCGTCCGCCGACACCGCCGCGAGCGCAGCGGGGGCGCCTACGGGCCAAGAGACACTGAAGTCGCCCGCGGTACCGACCCCGAGGCCCGGGGGCTACGGGCCCAAGCCTACGGCGAAGCCCACGAGCGCGCCGGGGCCCGGGAAGTTCGATCCTTCGGGCATCTGAGCGGCGCGTCGCTTGGCGCCGCGCGGGGGGCATTGTGTGGCAAGATGCGAGGTCCATGTCACTGGGCCGGATCGGGGTTGGGGAGATCGTGATCGAGGAGGAGGAGAGCTACGCGCACGTGGGGCTGTACGCAGAGCTCAAGCGCGTGGCCGCCGCGGCTCGCCTCACCTTCCTCGCGCCCGACCGGGGCGCGCTCGCCTGGGATCGCGCAGCGTTCCTCAACCTGACGTACTGGAGCCCGGGCACCGCCGACGTGCTCACGGATCGCGCGTTGCCGGCGGACGTGCTCATGCACGTCGCCTGGCATCACCTGGCGGAGCGCAACGTCGCGGCGAGCGTCGAGGCCGACTTGCTCGGCGAGAGCATCGCCAGCGCCTTCGATCTCTACTTGGTCGGTCGCCTGCTCGGCCACGTACCTGACGCTGGCTTCCTGGAGTCGCAGGTCCCGCGCATGACCGAGGCCGCGGAGGCCGCCGGCGCGTCCGACGCCGAGATCGCGGCGCTGCTCGCCCACGCGGCCGAGCAGCCGGAGGGGGCCTTCGAGGAGGTGAGGGCGCTCCTGTTCGACGTGACCACGGAGCTCGCCGCGGCCGAGACACCCGAGCGGGCGGAGCGGATCCTCGTCTCGCACGAGGGTCGCAGGTTCGCGCCGCTGCTCCACCACTTCGAGCTCGGGACCTGGGTGCTGCGAGCGAAGCTCGCCCGCGCGGAGCAGAGGACGGGCGACGACGGCGCGAGCGCCCGCGCCGTCGACCAGCAGCTCCGCGGCGCGAGCGACGCCGTCGCGTGGCTCACCGAGCGGTGGGTCCTGCCTGCGCTGGAGCCGAAACACGACCCGACGAGAGACGTGGACCTACGATGACCGATCCCCAGGACGACGCCCCCCCGAGCTCCGAGGACGCCGAGCCGCTCAGCCTGCGCGACGTAGAGCTGGAGCCGGTGAGCTTGCACGACATCGAGAAGATCCTCGCGCCGGGTAAGCCCCCGCCGCGCCTCCGTACGATGGATCCCGATCCCGCTCCGGCCGAGAGCCCCGCGCTCGCGGCCGAGGAGCCGAGGACGACCTCCGAGGAGAGCGAGGAGCTAGACGCGTCGGCCCCCGAGGGAGGAGCGGACGGAGCGGACGCAGGAGCAGCCGAGACACGCCCATCGGCGCCGGCCGAGCCCGCCGCTCCGCAGGGCACCGCCAAGCCGAGCACCCCGCCGCCGCCGCCGCCGGGCGGACGAACGCGCACGCTCCAGGGCTTGAGCGCCTCGGAGGGCGGCGACGACGACCGACCGGACGACGAGGAGCGCGCGCCCAACGCGAAGACGGGTACGGCCGCAGACCGCAAGGAGCGGCCGCCGAGCGACAGCGCCGAGCTCGGCCCCGACTCGGCGATCACCGATCTGCGATCCTTTACGGCGTCGCTCCCGCCGGCACGCCCCCGCGAGGCCAAGCTGGACGAGTTCGTCGCGCTGGGGAGCACCCTGGGCGACGCGCCACAAGCGCCCCTCGTGCCGCCGGACCTCGCAGCCCTGGCAAGAGAGAAGCCCGAGGAGGCGGGGGAGACGGGCGCGAAGGGCAAGCCGCGCCCCCCGCTGAAGAAGCGCGGCGACGCGCCGCCGCCGCTCAAGGAGTCGGATGAGCCCCCCGCGAGCGCGAGGGACGGGCGACGGTCGGCGCGCCCGCTGGCCGACGCCAAGAGCGTCGCGCCGAAGAGCTCGCGACCGCCGGCGGCGACCAAGACCGCGTCGGTGGCCCCCAAGGCCGCGGCCACCTCGCCATCGGAACGCGGCGGGGGCAAGTGGCTCGGCTACTTGGCAGCCGGCGCCGCGTTCCTGGGCGTCGGGTACTTCCTCGGCAGCAACAAGGCCCCGGTCGCCGGGCCCGCGCCCACGGTCACCGTGGTGGTGACACAGGAGGTGCCCGCTCCCGCCGCGCCCCCGGTCACCGCGGAGACCGCGACCGCCGATCCCGAGCCTCCGATCGAGGACGATCTCGAGGTCGTCCCCGCGAGCCCCGGGACGGGCACGTTGCCGGCGCCCGACTCGGCGGCCCCCGCTGCGAGCGCCCCCGTCGCCGCCAGCGCGAGCGCCGGTCCGATCGGGGGAGGCGAGTTCGACAAGGCCGCGGCGAGCACGGCGCTGAGCGGCGCGGTCGCCGCGGCGGCCGCGTGCAAGCAGCCAGGGGATCCCAGCGGGCAGGCCAAGGTCCAGGTGACCTTCGCGCCCTCGGGCAAGGTGACGATGGCGAACATCCTCGGGCCGCCGTTCGCCGGCACGGCGACCGGCGGGTGCATCGCGCGGGCCTTCAAGCAGGCGACCGTCCCGCCGTTCGTCGGTGATCCGGCGACCGTCAGCAAGACGGTCTCGATCCCGTGACCGCGAAGGGGCCTCGCTACGACCGCATTTCGCGCGCGTCGACGCGCTGATCCGCCTCGCCCATGGCGCGCTCGCCGCATCCCCGCCAAGCGGCGCCCCCGATGTAGTAGTCGTCCCCCGTGCTCTCCGTCTTGCGGGTGAAGAACTTCATCTTGATGCCGGAGCTCGAGCTCACGCTCGAGCCGGGTCTCAACGTCCTCACGGGCGAGACAGGGGCCGGGAAGTCGATCGTCGTCGGGGCGCTCGCCCTCGTGCTCGGGGGGCGCGCCAGCGCGGACCACGTGCGGCCGGGAGCCGAGGAGGCCGAGGTCGAGGCCCTCTTCGAGCTCGGCCCCGGGGACCTGCACCCGGAGCTCGCGCGGGTGCGCGCCGCGAGCGGCGCCGGGCCGGGCGCGAGCGCCGAGGCGACCGGTGAGATCGCCGTGCGGCGTGTCATCTCGAGCTCGGGCCGATCGCGCGCGTACCTCAACGGCAGGCTCTGCACCGCCGCCGAGCTCGCGGCGCTCGGCCCGGGCCTCGCGGACGTCGCGTCCCAGCACGAGAGCGTCCTCCTGACCGACCCCTCCACGCACCTAGGCCAGCTCGACCGCTTCGCGGGCCTCGACGCCGACAGAGACGCGCTCGGCGCCGAGGTGCGCGAGCTCGAGGCGCGCGCCGCCGCGATCCGCGCCCTGCGCGCGGTGGAGAAGACGCGGGCCGAGCGCGAGGCGTTCCTCCGGTTCCAGCTGCAGGCCATCGACGACGTCGCGCCCCGCGCCGGCGAGGTGGACGCGCTGCAGGCGGAGCGGAAGCGGCTGCGGCACGGCGAGCGGCTCCGAGAGCTCGTGGAGCGTTCGGCGGCCAAGCTCGAGTCGGAGGCCGGCCTCTGCGACCAGCTGGGCCGCGTCGCGAGCGACCTCGGGGCTGCCGCCGAGCTCGATCCGACGCTCTCCGAGGTCGCGGCCACCGTGCACGCGTGCTTCTCGGAGCTCTCGGCCGTCGCGGCGCGCGCGAGCCAGTATGCCGAGACGCGCGCCGCGGACCCCGACAGGCTCGGTCAGGTGGAAGAGCGGCTCTACCGGATCGAGGCGCTGCTCCGCCAGCACGGCCCCACCGAGGACGAGCTCCTCGCGGCGCACGCGCGCATCGAGGCGGACCTCGCGGAGCTGTCGGGCGCCGAGGAGCGCGCCGCCGAGGAGGAGCGCGCGCTCGCGGCGCGGCTGCCCGGCGTCGCCGGCTTGGCGACGGAGCTCTCCGAGAAGCGGCGCCGGGCCGCCGCGCGGCTCGGCGCCGCGATCTCTGGCGAGCTCGACGCGCTCGGCATGGGGGGGGCGCGCGTCCTCGTCGAGGTGGAGCCGCTGGCCGCGCGCGCCGCCGAGACGGCGCTCGCGGTCGGCGGCGCCCGCCTCTCGGAGACGGGACTGGACCGCGTGGAGTTCCTGATCGCGCCGAACAAGGGGATCGAGCCCAAGCCGCTCAGGAAGATCGCCTCCGGAGGCGAGCTCTCGCGGGCGCTGCTCGCCCTCAAGCGGGTGCTCGCGGGCAGCTCCCCCCCTCGGCTCTACGTCTTCGACGAGGTGGACGCGGGCGTCGGAGGCGCCGTCGCGGAGCGCATCGGCGCGGCCATCGCGGACGTGGCGCGACACCACCAGGTCCTCTGCATCACCCACCTCGCCCCCATCGCGGCGTTCGCCAGCGCACACTTCGTGGTGAGGAAGTCCGCTGACGGCGCGGTGTCCAAGTCGGACGTCGCCCGCCTGCGCGGCGAAGACCGCGTACGGGAGGTCGCGCGGATGCTCTCGGGCGCCAAGGTGACCCCCGCGGCGATCGCCGCCGCCGCCGAGATGATCGAGGCGAGCGCGGTCGGCGCGCAGCCCGCGGTGGACGCTCCCCGCTCGGCTACGGCGGCGCGGCGACGAGCGGCGCGCCCGTCGTAGGGAGCACCTCGCTGTTCTTGAGCGGCCGATCGCGCTGCGTGAGGACCTCGCAGCCGGTCTTCGTGACCACGATCGTGTGCTCGAACTGCGCCGAGAGCTTCCCGTCCGCCGTCACGGCCGTCCACTTGTCGGCGAGCACCTCCACCTCGTAGGTGCCGAGGTTGATCATGGGCTCGATCGTGAAGACCATGCCCGCCTTGAGGCGCATCCGGGACTTCGGCTCGCTCGAGCGGTAGTGATAGACCTGAGGGGCCTCGTGGAACACCGTCCCGATGCCGTGCCCGACGAAGGCGCGAACCACGGAGCAGCCCTTCGCCTCCGCGTAGTCCTGGATCGCGGCCCCGATGTCGTAGAGGCGGGCGCCCTCTCGGACCTGATCGATCGCGAGCTCCAGGGAGCGGCGCGAGACCTCCGTCACGTGGCGCGCCTCGTCCGACGGAGTGCCCACGTAGAAGGTCGCCGAAGTGTCGCCGTAGAAACCTTCGAAGATCGTGGTGACGTCGACGTTGATGATGTCCCCGTCGCGCAGCACCGTGGGGCCGGGGATCCCGTGGCAGACGACCTCGTTCACCGAGGTGCACACGCTCTTCGGGAAGCCGTGGTAGTTCAGCGGCGCCGGGATCGCCCCGCGCCGCAGGGTGTCCTCGTGGACGAACCGGTTGATGTCCTCGGTCGTCATGCCGGCCCGCAGGATCTCGCCGACCTTGAGGAGCGTGTCCGCGGCCATCTGGGAGGCTGCGCGGATACCCGCGACCTCCTTCATCGTCTTGATGCTGACGGAGCTCACCGGTTCTTCTTCGTCACTTCCTTGATCGCGACGGCCTCCTGGACGGCCGCGGCGACCTCCGCGGAGTCGGGCGCCAGGTAGAAGTGAACATCGACCTGGTCGTCGACGCCAGCAAAACGCTTCACGAACCCTACGAACGTGCGGCCCTGCAGGCCCGTGTCGAGCGCCTTCACGAGCCCGTACGACGGGTCGCGAGGCTCGATCGTGACCTCGAAGTCGCGCGCCTCGAGGTTCGTGGGCGCGAGGAGCTGGTCGGCGAACCGCAGGCCCAGGTGATAGGTGGCGTCCCCGCCCCTGCTGTCCACCGTGACGGTCTGCACCCGGACGCGGCCGACGATCTCCGCCTCTTGGGACCGTGCCCACAATGTCTGGTCTTTTCGCGCGGTTTTGGGCGGCACGAGACCGAGCGAGGCGGGGTCGATCTGATCGTCGAACAGATCCTTGCTGTTGCCGACCCAGTTCGGCAGGCCGAGGCTCTTGGCCGAGACCGGCCCCTCGGCCACGTCCGCGCCTGCGCACCCCCCGGCAACCCAGGCCCCCGAGGCTCCGAGGAGCGTGGTGGTCATCGCCCAGAAAAATGGCCGGGCCCAGGGACGTAGGACAGGGTGGGGGGTCATTCCAGGCGGGTTAGGTGCTATCACACACCTCCCCTATTGTCAGGCAGCGCCGCCCTTTGGATCATTCGGGCGGGCGGCTCGTCGAACGGACACTTCAGCGCGCCCGCACGGGCACCTTCCTCGGAGGAACGGATGTACACGCGAAAGACTCTTGCAGGTCGGCCCTCGCTGGCGCTGCTGTTCGCCCTCGGGCTCGGCTTGGCTCTCCCCACCGCCGCCCAAGACGCCGCCGCGCAGCCCTCCAAGCCCGCCAAGGACAAGGACAAGGACAAGAAGGCCCCCGCGGCCGAGGCGCCCACGGTCGGCAAGCCCGTCTCGATCAAGCCCGCAGAGCTGAGCTGGGGCATCGGGAGGAAGCGGCTCGGGGAGATCTACGACAAGGTCATCGACGAGGACTACAAGGCTCGCTACCAGAAGGTGCAGCCGGGCCCCGAGACCGAGCGGATCGACGCGGAGGTCGCCGAGAAGAAGCTCGAGTTCCGCCGTACGCTGACGGAGTTCAAGGACACCACCACCGGGTACGACTCCACCCCGCTCCTCACCGAGTACAGCTACGGGAACAAGGAGGCGCTCATGTACTTCGAGCGCGCCGGCAAGACGCGCTACTTCTTCTTCATCCAGGACAAGCTCTGGAAGATCATCGACGTGGAGAAGCTCGGCGAGAAGTCGCGGTGGGGCAAGACCTTCGACGAGGCCGTGGCGAAGATCAACAAGGCGTACAGCGTCGACGGCCGAGTGAGAGAGGCGGACGCCGCCCAAGGCCGCCCGCACAAGGAGGTGGATTGGAAGGACGCCGTCGTTCAGGTGCGCGCCATCGACTGGGGCAACGACAAGCTCGCGATCGGCTTCCAAGAGTCCGCGACCGTGGCGAACCTCGCGACCCTCCGCAAGAACAAGAAGTCCGACGCGACGCGCGTCGATGACAAGGTCAAGGACGCGGGCCGCAAGGATCCGGACGCAGCCAAGCCCGACGACAAGAAGAAGCCGAAGAAGTAGCGCGCCCGAGCCGGCCTCAGGCCACGGGCGACGCGCCGTCCGGCACCTGGATGCCGGAGCTCACCTCGAGGCGCGCCGTCGGCGCCACGGCGCGGACGGCGGGCTCGATGATGCAGCGGACGACGAGGGGCGCGCCGGGGCACCCGGCGTACCTCCCGGCGAGGTGCAGCGAGAGGTGGTTCGCCTCTACGGCGACGATGTACACCTCGCCGCCGTCGGCCCGGATGAGCGGCGCGACGACCTCGGTGAGCACCTTGAGCAGCTGATCGATCGACGCAGCGGACACGCGCCGCTGAACATACACGGGCGCGCGCGCTCAGGCCACGCTTCAGAACACGCTGACCGCGATCACCAGGGCGGCGTCGTCCCCGAACGCCGGCACCCGCTTCGCCGCCACCCCGAAGACGCGCTTCTCGATGTCGAGCTGGAGGCGCGTCTCTCCGCCGGCCGACTTCGCGACGAGGTCCAGCTTGGCGATCTCGTCGGAGATGGTGTCGGCGCGATCGGGGTCGCTGTAGGCCACGCCGCCCTTGACGAGGAACACGTACGCGACGGGGACCGCGCCCGATCCCTTGGCCTTGACCTGCTCCGTGAGCTTCGCGACCAGCTGCTGCTCCAGGGTCCGGACGTAGAGTCGCATCGACCAGCCCGTCACCAAGATCCCGCGCGCGCCGTCGCCTTCCCCGGGGACGCCGTGGGCCACGACCCACGCGAGGTCCGAGCCCCGCTTCACGCCGCGGATCGCCTCCATCTCCCCGAACGCCTCCGCCAGCCCCGCCTTCGGATCCTTGGCCTTCGCCAGGCCCGGCAGCGCCTGCAGAACGTTCTGATCGACGAGGCGATCCGGATCGGTCTCGTTGCGCAGCACGACGCCGTCGACGTTCGCGAACGCGAAGAACGTGACCTTGGCGACCACGAGGTCCTGCGTGGAGCCGCGCGCGGCCTTGATCGCTGCCTGCAGCTCCAGGCGGCTGCCCGCGGGGTCCGCCGGGGCCTTCTGCGCCAGCACCTTGACGCCCTCGGGCACGCCGCTCCTCACCTGCGCCACGTCGCGCTCGATGAGCGGCATCACGATGCCGAGGCCCTCCGACGCGACCTCCTGCGAGCGCTTCCCGGGGTCGTCACACGCCGGGAGGAGGCCCACGACCAGCGCGAACGAGAGAACGGTACGTCGGAACATCAGAGCGCCTCCGGTGCGATGAACACGACTTCCACACGCGCGTTCTTCGCGTTCTTGCCTGGTAGTACGGGAAGCGCGTCCCCGGCCACGACGGCGAGCCTGCGCGCGGCCGGGACGCTGGAGAACGCGGCCGCAATCTTCCCTGCGCGCTCCTCCCAACGGGCCCTCTCCGCAGCAGCGACGGGCTTGTCGGTGTGGAGCACGACCGCCACCGCGAACGCGGGGTGGGAGGACGCGACGCGATCGAGCTCCTCGAGGAGCGTGCGTGTGAGGGGCTTGGGGGCGTCGCCGTCGAAGACGTCGCGCAGCGAGATCACGACGCCCCGCTCGTCCCGCGAGGGGGCCAACCCGCTCTTTTGCCCCATCCCGGACAGCTCGGCGAGCAGCGCGTCGGCGCTCCCGCTCACGCCAGCGCCAGAGCTCGCCGCCGCCTTCGCACGCCGGACCCGCGTGAGCACGCTCAAGCAGCCCGCCCGAGCGCGCGTCGCGAGATCGATCGGCGTCGGCGCTTGCGCCCCGAGCTGCCCCTCGAGATCGGTCAGCTTGCGCTCCGCGTCGGCGAGGTCGCGCGCGAGCACCGCAGGCGACGTCGGATCCTCCGGCTCCTTGTCGGAGGGAGGGGCGGCGGGCGCGACCGCGCCGGCCCCCAGCAGCCGAGCCGCCCCGCAGAGCACCCGGCCCTGCACCGCCATGCCGCGCGCCGCCTCCCGGCGGGCGGCCTCACGCTCGGGCTTCGCGGCGCCGGACGCCCCCGGCGGCTCGGCGCCCTGCGCGACGGCGAGCCGCAGCTCGAGCGCGTGTACGTCGGCGGCGGCCGTGGACATCGCCGTGTCGAGCTGCGCGAGCTCCGCGGAGAGCTTCTCGACCGCGGCGGCGCCCGCCTCCGCGCGGAGCTCGGCCTTCGCGAGCCGCGCCAGCCCGATGGCCTCCTCGTAGGAGGCGATCGCCTCCTCCGCCAGGAGCTGGGCGCGCGCCGGGGGTCCCTCCGCGAGGGCGTCGTGCGCCTCGGCCCTACGGCGCTCGGCCGCGGCCCACGCCGGGGCCGCGTGCACCTTCGCGTCCATCGCCGACGGCGACCGGCTCACCGCGTCCGCCTGATCCAACACCGCGGGGGTCGGGATGCCCGCGCACCCGAAGCAGAGCACCGCGGCGGCGGCCAGAGCGCGCGCCCGCCTCACGGCTTCTTCCCCTTCGGAGCCGGGCCCTTGTCGGTCGTCGTCTTCTTGGGCTGGCTCTTCTCGACGCGCTTCTTTTCGCTCTCCAGCGCCCCCGCCGTGACGAGCTTGGCCCCCGCCTCGGCACGCGCGACCTCGACCGATAGCTGCCCCCTCCGCGCGTCGGTCTCCGCCAGGAGCGCGCGGGCCCGCTCGAGCTTCTCCTTCAGCTCCTTGGCCTTCGTCTCGGCGACGTCGGCGCGCCCCTCGGCGTCGGCGGCGCGGAGCACGGCGCGCGAGGCGCGGGTCCACGCGAGCGCCACGCGGGAGAGGATCCTCGCCGCGTCCCCGTCCCCGACGAGGTGCGCGCCGTGCGCGCGGCCGAGGGCCTGCCGCGCGCTCTTCAGCGCGCGCGCCACCACGGTCCGCGCGCGCGGATCTTTCTCCATCGCCTCGATCTCGCCCTTCGCCTTCGCCCCCTCGGGCGTGACGGTCGGCGCGTCCTTGGGGAGCTGTCCAGCGCCCCCCGCGCCGTGCGCGGCGGCCTCCCCCGGCGCCAGCGCCGCGACGAGCAGCGCGAGAACCGCGAGCGACGCGACAGGGCGGGCCATGGAGAGGTCCTTACTCGTCGCTTCGCCGCGGCTCAATCGAGAAGGCGCGCGGCGCTTCCGCGCCCCGGCCACGACCGCGTACATGGTAGACTGCGCGCCATGCACGCGGGCCGTACCCTCGCGGGCGCGCTCGCGCTCGGCTGCCTCTCGCTGGGGACCGCGTGCGCGGACGGGGGTGACGTCGCCGGCGGCACGGGCGGAGGCGGAGGTGGCGCGGCCTCGACCAGCACCGGCCCCGGACCGTCCACGGTCGACGGCGCCGGCGGCCACGGGTGCTTCTCCACCGAGACCACCTGCGACGGGCTCTGCGTCGACGTCATGACGCACCCCGATCACTGCGGGACGTGCAACAACGCGTGCGCGGCGGGGCCGGACGAGGAGGGCGAGTGCGTCGAGGGCACGTGCGCGTTCCAGTGCGCCGCCGGGTTCGTCGGAGACGGCATGGGCGGATGCACCAACTTCCTCGGCGCGTTCGAGCCTGCGCCGGCGGAGTGCGCGGGCTGCAGCGTGCCGAACCCGCTCACGACGACGTGCGCCTGCCCGTCGGGCGTCGCGCCGCTCGCGCTGCCGGTCCAGAGCGACTGCCCCGGGGTCCCGATGCGGTTCGCGACGAGCCTCAACCTCTGCGCGGGCGCGGCTGTCGCGGCAGAGAGCGACTTCGGCGGCGCCTACCAGGTGGACGACATCGACGGCTGGTGCGGCGCCACGGCGCAGTGCCGCGTGGGCAACCCGATGGCCGGCGGCGCGTGCGCCTGTCCCGCCGGCTTCGACGATCAGATCACGCTGCGGTCGATCATCCGCCTGCCTTGCGACAACTCGGAGGGCGGCAGCGTCATCCGCCTCTGCGGCAAGCAGAGCGCGCCCACGACCACCTTCGCCGGGGCCTACCAGCTCGACGACTTCGCGCCCCAGTGCCGCGCGCCCAACCCCTGGACCGGGGACTGCAGCTGTCCCGCCGGCACCGTCGATCGCGCCTACCGCGTCATGGTGGACGGCGCGATGGGCCTCTACGGGAGCACGGCGCACCTCTGCACGCCCCTATGACGGGCGCGCCCCCATGACGGACGCCGCGCCGCCGGGCGCGCGCGCCGGACCGACGTTCCCCGACGCGGAGGGCCTCGCCGACGCGAGGCGAGACTACGCTGCGCGAGGCTGGTGCCGCCTGCGCGGCTTCTTCGGGCCATCCCTCCTCGCCGAGGTCGACGCGGGCCTTTCGTCGGGCGCGTTCGTGCCGCGCTCCCATGGAGCCTTCGGGTCCGAGCTGTGCCTGGCGCCCTCGCCGCTGACCGACCGGCTGATGCACCTCATGAACGAGCCTTCCGTGCTGCGGCGCGTGGAAGAGCTCACGGACGCGGGGCACCTCGGATGCTTCGAGGGCCGCATCTACCGCGTCGCGCCCGGGATGGGCCACCGCGACGACTGGCACACGGACATGGTCGCGGGCCGCATGGTCGCGCTCTCGATCAACGTCGGCCGCGAGCCCTACCTCGGCGGCCGCCTCCAGCTCCGGCGGAGCGCGACGGGGCAGCTCCTGGAGGAGGCGGAGAACGTCGGCCACGGCGACGCCCTCCTCTTCCGCCTGTCGCACGAGCTGGAGCACCGCATCTCCGACATCGCCGGGGCCACGCCCAAGACGGCGTACGCCGGGTGGTTCCGCGCGCGGCCGGAGTTCCGGGACGTCATGGAGGGGCGCGCCAACTTCTGAGGCAGTGGCTGCGCGCGTTGCATGCAACGCGGCCTGCGGGGCGGAGCGAGCCCGCCCCCTCCCGACACGCGGCGCGCGGCGGGCGCGGCGCTTGGCTCGGAGCGTGCAAAGTGGGGCGCATGGCCCTACGCTCGCCCGCCCCTATGACACGTCGCTCCATCGCGCTGTTCCTCCTCGTGGCCTTCGGGCTGGCTTGCGGCAACACCGAGAAGCCCAAGCGCGAGACCGAAGAGGAGGAGACCGAAGAGTCACCGAAGAAGAAGAAGAAAAAGAAAAAGAAGAAGGGGGCGGACGACGAGGGCAGCGCGGCCGCTTCCTCCAAGCCGGTGGCGCCTCCTCCGCCCACGGCGACCGCGGGGCCGAAGCCCCCGCCCTCCGCCGAGGATCCCGCTGGACCACCCGCGCTCGCCGTCGGGCAGTGGGTCCGCTACGTGAAGACGGACCCCGAGCGGTCGACCGTCGAGTACCGCGTCGTGCGCATGGATCCGGACGGAGCCGTCACGTTCGAGGTCGACGCCGAGTCCGTGGGCTCGAAGTCGACGACGGAGCTCGTGCTCGAGCTGAAGGA
Organism: uncultured Polyangiaceae bacterium; assembly: GCA_964492175.1. Taxonomy (GTDB): domain Bacteria; phylum Myxococcota_A; class Polyangia; order Polyangiales; family Polyangiaceae; genus Xiheicaenibacterium. The sequence continues at coordinate 30,753 of CAZBJI010000007.1, forward strand.
TCGCACCAAGCTCGACGGCATCGTCATCCGTCAGGTCCGGACGAAGACCGCGACGGGTATCGTCACGATCCCCGAGAGCGGCGTGCGCGTCGGCATGGCCTGGGTGCTCAAGGACCTGCTGCTGCCGAGCTTCGAGGGCTCACGCCGAGAGGACGTGAAGGTCCAGGCGGGAGCCTTCTCGGGCTGCGTCGTGAGCGCGTTCGAGGACTCGATCATCGCCGGCAACCTGAAGGCCACGCGGTACCTCCACCCCTCGGTCCCGATCAACGGCTTCGTCCTCTACGAGGGCACCGTCAGCCGCTCCCCGACGCGGAAGGAGCTCGTCGCCTTCGGGCTCACCGGGGCGAAGGCGAAGTTCTGACTAATCGGGGAGGAAGTTCGTGACGGCCCAGTCGATGGAAGCCTGCGCCTTCTCGACCAGGTCCTTCTTGCCCCCCGCCTCGACGAGGTAGAGCCAGTCGTCCGTGACGAACACGGTGACGGAGTAGAGGTGCGCGCCTCCCGGCTCGTCGTGGCCGAACCGGAGCGTCGTACCCTTCGTCCCGTCCCGCGCCTTGGCGTCCTTCTTCTCCAGGAGCGCGTAGCCCTGCCCGAGCCTCACGCGGTTCTCGAGCGCGCGGACCGCGAGCGACAGGTCGACCTTGGGGTCGTTCTCGTACGCGCGGACGCCGATGACGACGCCGTCCGCCGTGCTCGCTCGGTACTCGTGCTCGTCGTTGTGCTCGTACCGCTCTTCGGCGAGCTCGACGAAGCCGTCCGGCGTAGCGGCTGTGTAGGGGCGGCCGCAGGCTGCGGCGGCGAGGCAGGCGAAGGCACCGAGGACGGAAAGGGTGTGGGATCGCATGGTCACTCTCAGAGCGCCATCAGGCGGCGCAGACCTAGGTTTCCGAGCCAGGGGAGCGGCAGGACGAACGGGCCCTCCTGCACCGTCTGCGAGACGCGCGGTGCGAACGTGACGGTGATGGTGGAGAACGCAGAGAGATCCGTGAGCAGCTTCAGCCGACCCTTGATGCGCTCGATCTCGCCGGTGACGCGGCCGAGCTCCTTCTCGATCTGGAGCGCCTCCTCCACCTTGTTCGCCTTCTCGAGGAGCTTCTCGAAGCGGAGGCGCAGCGCGAGGAGGTTCTGGAGCTGGACCTCGAGGTCGCGGTACTCGGCGGTGACGTCCTCGGAGACGACGTTGCGGTTCGTCACGTCTCCGACCTTCTCGACGCCGAGGATCACGTCCGCGAACTTCTCGGCGGGGACGCGGATCGTGATCGACCGGTCGTCACGCCGCGCCAGGTAGCCGCCCGCCGCCTTCGCGAGGCCCTCCACGGCGTCGATCGACTTGGCGACCTCGAAGACGCTCATCGTGAAGTCGGCGGTGTAGATGAGGATGGGCGCCCGCTTGCTCTCGGCGCCCGCCCCCTGCTGTCCGGTCGGGCCCCCTTGACCGCCCGAAGGGGTGGGGCTGCCGACCGGGGGCTTCTTCTGGGGGGCCGGCTCGGCGGGGGCCTGCTTGGCGAAGCCTCCGAAGCCCGGCTCCGTGTCCCGGGTGGACGCGGAGTCGGCCGGGACGCCGGCTACGTCGTCGCCCTCGCCCCCATAGGAGTCCTCTCGCATCGCCGTGGGGAAGGCGCCGTCGCCGGTCGTTTGGACTGCCGGGGCCTCGGGGTGCGCTTGTTTCGCGCCCCCGTACCCGCCACCGCAGGCCATGGTCACCGACGTGACGACGGAGAGCATCGTGAGGAGCCTTCGGACGGACATGTTCACCTCGCGCAGGGCAGCCGACCCCGAACGGGCCGAGGCCAGGAACCTTACAGCAGGATCGCGGCCGGGGGCGCCGGCGAATGTCCCGTGTGGCCCGGTCAGGCAGGCTCCGTTAGGCTTCGGCGAAGGTGTCACCTCCCGAGGACATCACCGCGACTCGGACGCGGCCCTTCGCGACCACGATCGCCGCCGGCGGGTCGGAGCAAGCGCGCGAAGAGATCGACGAGGCCAGCCTCCCGGGGCCCGGGTCGCTCGTGGGCGTGCACTACCGCCTCGTGCGCCTCCTCGGCGAGGGCAACTTCGGCAAGGTGTACGTCGCCGAGCGCGCGGACGTCCCGGAGCACCGGGTCGCGATGAAGATCCTCCCGCGATCGTTTTACGTCGGCCGCAACGTCGAGCGTGAGCTCGTCATGCTCGCGAAGATCGGCCACCCGCACGTGGTGCAGCTCATGGATCACGGCATGACCGCGGACTACGTCTGGCTCACGATGCCCGTCTACGAGGGCGAGACGCTGAGCGAGCGGCTCGAGCGCGGGCCCCTCGGCACGCGCGAAGCCTACGACGTGTTCATGCCGATCGCGCTCGCGCTCGAGGCGCTCCACGCGGCGGGCCTCCGCCACCAGGACGTGAAGCCGGAGAACATCTTCCTCGCGCGATTCGCGGGCAAGATGCACCCGGTGGTCCTCGATCTCGGCGTGGCCGCCGAGAAGGACGGCTCCTTCGTGGCGGGGACGGCGCTCTACGCGGCTCCCGAGCAGCTCGCGGCGATCCTGAACCAGGACACCGAGGTCCCGCTCTCCGAGAAGATGGACGTCTACTGCTTCGGCGCCACGGTCCTTCGATCGCTCGTGGGAGAGCGCCGGTTCCCGGGCGCCAAGGCGACGACCCGCAGGCAGGTCATCGACAGCCACCACGCGCGCGCCACCGCGCCCATCGACGACGACGCGCTGCCCGAGCTCACCGACGCGCCCCGGTCCCAGCTCGTCCGGCATCTGTCGCTCTGGATGGCCATCCCTCCGGAGGATCGCCCGACGATGACCGAGGTGACCGAGCAGCTCGACGTCCTGCTCGAGCCGGAGCGCGAGCGAGCGCGCGCCGAGGAGATCGCGCGCATGGCACAGCGCCGCGCGCTCGCGAGGGCGCGGATCGCGGCGGCCATCGTGCTCCTCGGCGCCGTGGGCCTGGGCGGTGTCGCCCTGTGGAAGCGAGAGACCCTCCGGCTCGCCGGTGAGCTCGAGGAGGCGCGCGCGCGCGGCGCAGAGTCGTTCGACAAGCTCGACACGTGCATCGCCTCCCACTCCGTGGCGAAGCGCGAGACCCAGGTCTGCGCGGCGGACCTCACGCGCGAGAAGAACGAGCACGAGAAGACGCTCTCCTCGCTGGCGAAGGTGAACCAGGGCGACGGCTGCAGCGACGTCGTGGAGCAGCTCCGCGACATGCGCGCCACGATGAACCACGAGCGGAAGAAGCACGAGGACGACCTGAAGGCGGAGCACCAGACCTGCGTCTCGGACAAGGAGCGCCTCGTCAGCGAGTGCAAGACGGAGAAGACCAAGCTCGAGGCGGAGCGCGACACCTGCCAGGCGGAGCAGAAGACGCAGGCGACCGAGATCGACGACCTGCGGGCGTCGCGGGACGCGTGCTTGGCCGTGCGACCGCCGGGCGTCGGCGGCGTGGGACCCTCACCCGGGGTTGCCCCCGGGTCTGCGGACGATCCGTACGAGCCGAACCCCTCGGGGAGCCCGGTCGCGCCCCCCGCGAACAACACGAGCCAGCCGCTGCCTCCCACCGTGCCGACGTCGCTCTGACGTCCACGATCGGCGCCCCTGCGCCCGCCCCGCCTTCCGTAACGGCATGTTTCGCGCTAGGGTCTGTACGGATGTCTCTCTCCCGCCGCCAAGCGATCAAGCGCCTCGGCGCCGCCGGCCTCGTGCTGGGCGGCTCGGCGGCCGCGGCCAAGCTCCTCTACGATCCGGGGGGCCTCGGCCTGGCGCGCTCCGACGTGAAGCCTCAGACGCGCGACTACCGTGTGGCGGGCGCGGAGCTGCCCGACATGGCCGTCGCTCGGAACGACACCGATCCGGCCTCGCTCGTCCGCAAGGCCGTGGAGGCGCTCGGCGGGATGCGGCGGTTCGTGTCGCGCGGGGACGTCGTCGTGGTGAAGCCGAACATCGGCTGGGATCGTACGCCCGCCCACGCGGCGAACACGAACCCCGCCGTCGTCGCAGAGACGGTGCGACTCGCCTACGACGCCGGCGCCAAGCACGTGGTCGTCACCGACGCCTCGTGCAACGAGCCGAACCGCTGCTTCCAGCGCTCGGGGATCTGGAAGGCGGCGTACGACGTCGGCGCCGAGATCCTCCTCCCCGTGGAGCACAGGTTCCGGCGCATGCGCCTCAAGGGGGAGGTGCTCGACGAGTGGCCCGTGTTCACGCCGCTCGTGAACGCCGACAAGGTGATCAACGTCCCGATCGCGAAGCACCACAACCTGTCCGGCTTCACGGCCGCGATGAAGAACTGGTACGGGCTGCTGGGCGGCCGCCGCAACCGCCTGCACCAGAACATCGACGTGTCGATCGCGGACCTCGCGACGTTCCTCCAGCCGACGTTGACGATCGTCGACGCGGTCCGGGTCCTCATGCGGAACGGCCCGCAAGGGGGGAACATCGCCGACGCCAAGGACTTCTTCACGGTCGTCGCGTCCGTGGATCAGGTGGCCGCCGACGCCCTCGCCTGCACGTTCATCGGCAAGGCGCCCGAGGAGCTCCCGTACCTGAAGATGGGCCACGAGCGGCACCTCGGCACGATGGACTGGCGGAGCCTGCGGGTCGTGGAGGCCTAGCGGTGCCTCGACCGGACGGCCTCTGGCGGAACGGCGTGACGGGCGCCCACCATCGGCTGAAGGAGCTATTCGGCTGGGGCAAGGCCCGGCCGGGGTCGGGCTTGCCCGCGCGGCCCGTCATCCGCGGCCTCGTGTGGGCGCGTCGCGCCGCGCAGGCCGGCTTCCTCGGCCTGTTCCTCTACCTGCTGTTCCAGACCGCGTTCCGCGGCTCGTTCGCGGCCGAGGGCGACCGCGTTCGGCTGGGCCAGCCGGTCGAGGCCTTCCTCCTCGCGGATCCGTTCGTCGCCGCGATGACCTTGCTCTCTACGCACACGGTGTACCGCGGCCTCGCGTGGAGCGTCGGGATCGTGGCGCTCACGCTCGTGTTCGGGCGCGTCTTCTGCGGGTGGATCTGCCCCTTCGGGACGCTCCACCACTTCTTCGGGTGGATCTTCCCATCGCGCTACCTGAAGGGCGGCCGGCGCGTCGAGCAGAACAAGACGCACCCCGTCCGGCAGCGCGTGAAGTACTACCTGATGATCGCGTTCCTGGCGGCGGCGGCCACGGGCAGCGCGGTCGGGGGGCTCTTCGATCCGATCTGCGTGGCCATCCGAGCGATCGGCCTGGGCGTCATCCCGGCGGCCCAGTACGTCGCGGGGCGCGCCAACGACCTGGCTGCGACCAGCGGCGCCCAGCCGGTGCAGCAGGCGGGGGACCACGCGCAGGATTTCCTCGCGCAGGCGGTCTGGCAGAACAAGCAGTTCTACTTCCACCACACGTGGTTCATCGTGACGCTCCTCGTCGCGATCCTCTTCATGAACCGCTTCGTGCCGCGGTTCTGGTGCCGCGTGCTCTGCCCGCTCGGCGCCTTCCTCGGGGTCATCGGCAAGTACGCCCTCTTCGGGATGGAGAAGGACCACGCGAAGTGCACCGACTGCAACCTCTGCCTCGTGCACTGCCAGGGCGCGGACAGCCCTCAGGGCGGGGTGAAGTGGCGGCAGGACGAGTGCCACATGTGCATGAACTGCGAGACGGCTTGCCCCGAGGACGTCATCAAGTTCCGGTTCCTGCCCGGGCGCGCCAGCACCACCTCCGTGCCCGACCTCGGGCGGCGGACGGCGGCGGCGACGGCCGCGGCCGGCGCGGCGGCCATCCCGGCCACGCGCATCGCAGACGTGATCGACGCGAACTACGACCACCGGGTCATCCGCCCGCCTGGGTCCGTGGAGGAGCGGGAGTTCCTCGAGCGCTGCATCCGCTGCGCGGAGTGCATGAAGGTGTGCCCGAACAACGCCCTGCACCCGGCGTGGTTCGAGGCGGGGGTGGAGGGCCTGTGGACGCCCATCCTCATCGCCCGCGTGGGCTACTGCGAGCACTCTTGCGTCCTCTGCGGAGAGGTCTGCCCGACGGGGGCGATCCAGAAGATCACCGAGGAGCAGAAGCTCGGCATCGGGCAGAAGCCGATCAGCATCGGGACCGCCTTCTTCGATCAAGGCCGCTGTCTGCCGTGGTCGATGGGCACCCCCTGCATCGTCTGCGAGGAGTTCTGCCCCACCTCGCCGAAGGCCATCTGGGTCGAGGAGGTGGACGTCCCGAAGCGGTCGAGCGTCCCGGGACCGGACGGGCACGAGCCCCCGATGGAGAAGGTCCACGTCCAGAGGCCCCACGTGGATCCGTCCCTGTGCATCGGGTGCGGGGCGTGCGAGAAGGTCTGCCCGATCCAGGACAAGCCCGCCGTCTACGTCACCAGCGTCGGCGAGACGCGGTCGAAGACGAACATCATCCTCCTCGAGAACACGAGCTACACGCAGACATGAGCTCCTCGGCGGAAGCCGACGCGTAGGAGGCAGACGGCGCCGCTGAGGCCCGCCTTCGTCGCGGAGCGGCGTCTCGCGTGTCTCGCTCTGACACCGAGATCACGCCCGGCGCGACGCCCGCCACGTGGAAACGGGATGTTGGCGTGGGCACGGCTCCTGCAAAGAGCACGTCCATTCGTAGGCACCACGAAAAGGCCGCGGGTCGCGGCGCCCTCCAGGGTTGTGGTGGCATAGGCCTGGTTCGACTCCAGGGCCTACGACCAACTGGCTCGTAGCCGAGCCGTCGCCGCGCGGCGGCATCGATCGACACCGACCCCTCGCGTGCCTCCTCTCGTCGGCGCCCGGACGACCCCGGCGTTGGAGAGAGACCTCGCAGGCGACGCGAGCCGGAAGGTCGGGTGGGCGGAGGGTGGAACCTGCCCGCTCTTCGTCGGCCTGCGAGATCCCTCAGGGGTCAGTACGTCTCCTCGGAGCGATCCTAAAGGCCTCTGCGCCAAGATCTTGGCGGCCGGCGCCGACGCGCCCGACGGGCCGGCGTGGCGACGCGCAGCGAGCATCTCCGACGACGCGCGACCACCCCGAAAGGAGGGAGCTCGGACGGCGTCGGCGCGGGGCCCCAGAACCGCCGCTCAGGTCGAGCGGAATCCCTTGCGCGCGAGCGTGCGCTTGACGAGGTTCTCGGCGAGCGGGTTCAGGGGCCCGTAGCGATCGTCGGGCGGGTTGCTCAGCCGGCCGGGCTCCTCGTCCTCCAGGAACGAGTCCCCGCGCGAGAGGACCCGGAGCGCCACGCTGATGTCGCGCATCGACCCGGGGCGGTCCTCGGGCAGCTTGCGGAGCATCCGGAGGACGAGCGCCTCGAGGGCGGGCGGGATGTCGTCTCGCAGCCAAGACGGGGGCGGCGGCGGCGAGAGGAGCTGGTGGCCGAGCGTCGCGACCTGATCATCGCTCGCGAAGGGGTGGTGCCCGGTGAGGGCGCGGTACATCACGAGGCCGAGCGCGTAGACGTCGGCGCGCGCGTCGACAGCGTCGCCCGTGATCTGCTCGGGGGCGACGTAGGAGGGCGTGCCGACGAGCAGCCCGGCGCCGGTGATCTGGCTCTCGGACACGCGCGCCAACCCGAAATCGAGCAGCTTCACGATCGGCGCGGACCCCGACCCGATGAAGACGTTCTCGGGCTTCACGTCGCGGTGGACGATCCCCGCGTCGTGCACCGCGGAGAGCCCCTCCGCCACCTGCTCCATCGTCGCGTAGAACTCCTCGAGCTCCAGCGCCCCCTGCCGCGTGAGGCGAACGTCCAGGTTCTCTCCCTCGAGCAGCTCCATCGCGAAGAAGGCGTGCCCGGGCGCGTCGTGGGGCCAGTCGAGGAGGGCCACGACGTTCGGGTGGACGACGTCCCGCAGGATCCGCCACTCCCGCTCGAACCGCGCGAGGAGCGCCGGATCACGGGCGCGGTCCTCTCCGAGCACCTTGAGCGCCACCGTGCCGCCCGACTTGGAGTCGACGGCGCGGTAGACCTCCCCCATGCCGCCGTTGCCGAGCTTCTCCCCGACAGCGTAGGCGCCGACGCGCCTTCCGGTGAGTCTGCCCGGGGTCACCGGCGCACTATAGCTCACGCGGGGAAGCGCCCCCGCTTAGATCCTCCGTCATCGCGCGGGCCCAGCGCGGACCGTCACCGGAGGGCGAGCGCAGCGATCGCCGCCGCCAGCGGCACGGCGAGGGCCATCACCGCGACCATCCGCCCCGGGCGTCGCATCGGGATGGTCTCGACGAAGTCGGAGGGGAGCTCGATCTTGCGGGTGGGCGAGTCGGAGGGGACGCGCGGCGCGGCGAGCGACGGCGCGGACGTCCCGATGGCCGCCTGGAGGAAGGCGTGCACGAAGGCAGCGAGCGAGGGGTAGCGATCCGCCGGATCCTTGGAGAGCGCCCTTCGGAAGAACGCGTCGAGCTCGGGGAGGAGCCCTGGCAGCAGGTGGCTCGGGGGCGTCGGGGCGTCGCAGATGATCGCCGCGAGCGGCTGCATGCCGGTGCCGTCGAAGGGCCGGACGCCCGTAACCGCGCGGTAGAGGAGGACCGCCATCGCCCACATGTCGGTGCGCGCGTCGACGACGCCTCCACGGAGCTGCTCCGGGGCGAGGTAGTGGATCGATCCGACGACCTTGCCGGGCTCGGTCAGGTTGGAGCGGCCGCGGAAGACGGGGGACACCGCGATGCCGAAGTCGAGGATCTTCAGGGTCTCGCCGCCTCGATCGCGCGCGAAGAACAGGTTGCGCGGAGAGAGATCGCGGTGCACCACGCCCGCCGCGTGTGCCTCCTCGAGCCCTCGGGCGAGCTCGGCGAGCCACGTGAGACACTCGCCCGGGCTCATGCGACCGAACCGCTTCAGCCTCGCGGCCAGGTCTTCCCCCTCCAGGCGCTCCATCACGATGTAGCTGAGGCCGTCATGCACGCCGTCAGCGAACGTCCGCGCGAACTGGGGCCCGGTGAGGCTCCTGCCGATGAGCGCCTCCCGCCGGAACCGCTCGGCGAGCACCGCGTCGCCCGCGCACTTCGCGCTCATCAGCTTGATGGCGACGGGGCGAGGACCCGCGTCGGCGCCATGGTCCGTCGCGGCCCACACCGTGCTCATGCCGCCGTTCGCGATGAGCCGCTCGAGCCCGTAGCGCCCCGCGATGAGGGCGCCAGGATAGAGGCGCTCGCCGGGCAAGGTGGCCGCCGAGGTCGGAGCGGGGGCGACGCTGATCAAGCGACGGACCTCCTCGGTCCGAACGAGGCTCGCGGCGCGCCCAGGTGGAAGCCTTGCACGTACCGGCAGCCGTTTCGGCGCACCGCCTGCAGCTCTGCCTCGGTCTCGACGCCCTCGGCGACGAGCTTGAAGCTGAGAGTGTCCGCGAGCCGCGCCATGCTCCGCACGACCTCCTGCCGCGATCGAGACTCGTCGACGTTGCGCACGATCCCCATCGCGAGCTTCACGATGTCGGGCTCGAGATCCACCAGACCGTCCAAGCCCGGGTAGCCAGAGCCGATGTTCCCGAGCGCCACCTGGAAGCCGTAGAGGCGCAGGACGCTGATCCGCGTCCTGAGCTCTGCGAGCGTGCCGAGGGCGCTGCAGTCGCAGATCTCGAGCACCACCCGCCCGGCGAGCGGAGCCAGGACCGACTCGTCTCCGTACAAGGATCGGCTCTCCAGATCCGCGGCGTTCACGTTCAAGAAGAGGAGCAGGCGCTCGTCGGACAGCGACGCGAACGACCGCGCCGCCAGGGCGCGCGCCCGCTCGCCCACCTCTCCGACGCGGCCCAGCTGCTCCGCGGCCGTGAACAGGTCCGCCGGCGTGGCCAGGGTCGGCTCCCGGGATCGGACGAACGCCTCGTAGCCGAGGAGCCTCCGGTCGCGAGCATCCGCGATCGGCTGGAAGGCGATCCAGAGCTCCTCGAGGGCTCGATCGAAGCGCGCCGTGAGGACCTCGATCGACTGGACGGCCCGAAGCACCGCGCTCGGGCTGTGGAACGCCGCGTGCACCGCGGCAAGGACGTTGCCGATGGCCACGGGCTTGCGGAGGTACTTCACGGCGCCGAGGTCCATCGCCTCCACCGCGGTCTCGACCGAGGGGTTGGCGGTCATCAGGATCACCGGGATGTCGACGCCGTACGCGCGGACCATGCGCAGGAGGTCGATGCCGCTCACCTCCGGCAGCTGGATGTCGGAGAGGACGGCATCGAAGGAGTGGCGCATGACCAGCTCCGCCGCCTCACCACCGCGGAGCACGTGGGTGGCGTCGTACCCGGCTGCGTCCAGCCCGCGCTTGAGCGCGCGGCCGAGCTCGGCGTCGTCCTCTACGATGAGGACACGCCGATGGCCGGAGGCGGAGCGACCCCCGGACGGGCGCACGGTCGATACTCCTGACATCGCGTCCGCCCGTACGGCACGGCGAACCAGGACCTAAACCTCAGAGCACCTCGTGGACCCGTATTCCTACCGCACCACACAGATCCACGATGCCCGTGTCGCCCCGTAGCGACGGGACGTAGAGATCCTGGACTCCGCCGAGGTTGATGAGCCGCTTGGCGCAGGCCCGGCAGGGGAGCTGCGAGGAGAAGGCAAACTTCGGCTCGCTCCGGGAGGCGTCGCAATGAATCACCGCGTTCTCCTCCGCGTGCAAGCATCCGCAGTCCGGGCCCTCCCGGTCGCACGCGTTCGGCAGACCGGTCGCGTTGCCGGTGTAGCCGACGGCCAGGACCTTCCGAAAGTCCACGCTCGTGATGACCGTGCCCACCCGCTCGACCGCGCAGGTGGACCGCGCGGCCAGGGCTCGGGCGAGCGTCATGTAGATCTCCGGAAACGTCGGGCGGTCCGACATGGTCGCCAAATGCTATCCCACGCAGAATCGTTCCGTAACCGTGTAGGATGTTTGGCTCGCCGAGCAGGAATGGGACCACGTGAGCAGTGACGAACGGGGAAGCGCCAGCGATCCGCCGGCGGCCGACGTAGACCTGGTGACGCGGCGCTCGGACGCTCGGGCGCGCACCAGGGAGCCCTTCGCGGCGAGCTTCATCGGGCTCCCTGCGCAGCAGCCCTCCGACCGGCGCGTGGGCTTCCGGCAGGCGATGGCCGCCCTCGCGCGGACCGCGAGCGAGGAGGGCCCGGGCCCCCTCGAGGGCATCCGGCCCGAGGCGCTGGTCAAGGGCGTCGCCGTCGCGCTGGAGTCGGGCCTGTTCGACGATCTCGACTGGCTCGACGCCGGGACGGCTGGCTGCGCCATCTACCAGCTCGCGGCTGCGCTGCCGGTGGGCGCGGAGCAGCGCGAGCTCGGGCGGCGCGTGCTCTCCCGCCTCTTGGCGGGCAACGCGACCACGTTCGCGATGATGGCGTGCCTGATGGCTCGCGCGGGCGGCAAGGGCCTCGCGAGCCCCCCCGTGTTCGCGCGCATCGCGCTGCTCTGCGAGCTGCCGCTCGCCGCGGGTGTGCCCGACGGACCGCTCGCCCTCGCCATCGCGTCGCGCCGCCAGCTGGCGCGCGAGTACGTCGTATCTCGCTCCACGCGGTCGCTCTCCGAGCGGCGGCTCTCGGCGCGGTTGCTCGAGCGAGCCGCGCGCGAGGCGGTGCAGCGGGCGGCCCAGGGCGACCGATCCGCGCTGCGGCTGATCGGCCCGGACGGCATTTTGGAGCCAGTCTGGGCGCGGCTCTTCGCCGATCGAGAGCCCCTCGTCTGGCGGCACGTCGCGGTAGCCAGGGGGCTGTTGCTGCCCTTCTCCGAGCCCGGGTGCGCGGGGCTCGAGGCCGAGCTCTCCGCAGAGCTCACGCCGACCGAGTGGCGGCGCGCGGCCGCGGCCATCGGCGGCGTGGCGGTGAGCAAGCCCGATCTCGCGGTCCGGCTCGCGACCCGCGCGTTCCGCGACGGCCTCATCGAGCGCGACCCGGGCGCGGTCGCCCCCTTCGTGTGGGGCCTCGCGCGCGCGGCCGAGAGCGAGCCCGACGCTGCGGCGGAGCTCTTCCGCCTCGCCGAGACCGGACCCGCCCAAGATCTCGCGGAGGCCGCCGTGTACCTCCGACGTGAGCTCGGGGAGGGCGCGTTGGTCAGCCGGGCGATCCCGGGCATCCTCGAGCGCTTGACCGCGGCACCGGGTGGCGCGCCCCTGAGCGTGCACGGCGGCCGGGCGCCCCCGTCGCGCACCTTCTCCGGGTCCCACGCCTTGTCCCTCCCCGCCCACGAGCGCGACGACGGGCTGGCGGCGCTCCGCGCCGAGCTCATCATGACGCTGGAGGGCACGAGCGACGGCAGGGAGGTCCTGGCGCAGCAGCTCGAGGCGGCGCTCTCGGCCTTCGCGACGGACGGCGCGCGGGCGGCGTACGAGATCGGCCTCCGCCTCTTCGACAGCGCGCAGACGGCCGTCGCCGCGCTCGCCTCCATGGGGAGCGACGCGCGGACCGGTGAGCCGACCGACGCGGCCGCGGCGCGGGACGCGCGACGGGCGTCCTTCGCAGCCATCCGCGACATCGACTCGGTGCTGCTCGAGAGCAGCGTGCTCTCGAGCCTCCTGCACCTGGACAACCGCCCCGAGCGCGTGCGAGCCAGCGAGGAGATCCTCGAGCGGATGCGCGACGCCGTGTTCGGCTACATCATGGGCGAGGAGGTCACCGGCGCTCCGCGGGACCAGCGCGGCGAGCACCTCGTCCTGCACTTCGCGCGCCTCAAGGGGCTGCTTCACCTCGTGGACAGCGACTCGCCTTCGCGCGGCGACGAGGCGATCGGCGACGCGCCCCTGAACCGGTGGCGCACGGCGGTCCGCGACCTGTCCGCCAGGTTCGCGACCGGCGCCTCAGCGCCGCTCCGGCGGGCGCTGATGGCGACCTTCGCTCGCTCGCTCGACGCGCTGACCCGCGCGGGCGCGTGCGACGCGTCCGACGCCGTCCTGGTCGCCGCCTCGGTGTTCCACACGGCGCGCGACCTCGAGACGCTGGGAGAGGCGTCGATGGACCCCGACTTCCGCTCGATCACCTCGAAGCTCGTCCAGGTCGTCCGCGCCCTGCCGGCCAACCCGGCCGGCCCGGTCTTCGCGGGCGCGGCGGCGGAGCCAGGCGACTCGGCGCTGCCGCTCGTGCAGAGGTCGCACCTCGGGGAGGCCGCCTTGAGCGCCTTCCTCGCCCTCACCGACGCGCTCGCCGAGGTGGGCACCTCGCGCGCCGACGCCCTCCGCTCGGTCCTGGTTCGGGTGCATCACGCGGCGGTCACCATGGCGCGCGCGACCTCGCTCCGTGATCTCGGGTCCGGGTCCGAGGCCGACGCGTGCATCGCGCTCGAGAACGCCGCGTTCTCCCTCGCCCAGATCCACACGGGGTCGCGGGCGCGCACCGCCGTCGACGCCAGCGACCCCCCCCCCGCTCCGGTCCACGCGCGCGCTCTCTCCACGCTGCTGTCACGCGCGACCGCCGGCGGCGCGGACGCCGCCCCCGAGAGCCTCCGCGGCGACGCCGTCGAGGACGCGGCCCGCGTGGTCGCCGCGGCGCTCCCCGGCCCGTTCGGTTCGTTCGTCGTCGCGGCGGCCAAGTCGATCTCGATGCTGCCTGCCGAGGAGGCCCTCGCGGGCTCGGAGCGCGCCGCCGACCTCCGGCTGCAAGAGCCGGTCGCCGCGGAGCTGCCCGCGTGGCTGCCGCCTCGCCGGGGCCTCGGCGCCTTCTACGTCGAGCGCCCGCTCGGTTCGGGCGGCGTCGGGTCCGTGTTCGTCGTCACGCGGATGGAGGACAAGGCGGACCCGACGGCCGAGCGCTTCGCGCTGAAGGTCCCCGACTACAACGCGAACGCCGCCCGTCACCTCTCCGAGGCGCAGTTCCTCGCCCACTTCCGCGCGGAGGCGTCGGCCCTCATGGGGCTCCCGCCCCACCCGAGCCTCGCCCGGTTCGTGTCCTTCGACCTCGCGTCCAGACCGAAGCCCATCCTGGTCATGGAGCTCGTGGAGGGGCCCAACCTCGAGCTGCTCATCGACACCCAGCGGCTGGACTTGTCCAGGGCGCTCCGCGCCCTCGAGCAAGTGATCGAGGGCTTGGCGGCGATGCACGAGTCCGGCGTCGGGCACCTCGACCTCAAGCCGGCCAACATCGTCCTGCGCGGCGGCGATACGGCGGTCCTCGTGGACTTCGGCCTCGCCGGCAAGAACATCCGCCTGGGCTGCGGCTCCGCCCCGTACTCGCCTCCGGAGGTGTGGGGCGCCGCGCTCCCCGACGCGAAGGTCACGCCGATGGCGGCGGACATCTACTCCTTCGCCTGCCTCGCGTTCGAGGCGCTCACCGGCGAGCTCCTGATGGAGGGGGAGAACGAGGTCCAGATGGTGAGCTCTCACGTCGCGCACGACGGGCTCCCGCCCCGGCTCCGCGACCTCACCCGCGATCCGCGGTTCGTGCCCCTCGGGGAGCTCCTGTTCGCCGCTCTGCGGCGCCTGCCGCAGAACCGCCTCTCCGTCGGCGAGCTCCGATCGAAATGGGAGCAGTGCGCCGCTCGCCTGGCGAAGCTCGATCTGTCCTGGCCGCTCCCGCTCCCGTCCTGAAGGTCGCCGAAGACCTGGGGGTGCTGCGCGCGCCCGCGGGCCGCCCGCGGGTGGTCAGGGAGGAGCGCGCCCGAAGTCCTCGGGCCGCCGCGCATCGCACTTCGGCAGACCGACGTCGCGGCAGAGGCCCCGCAGCGCCTCGTTCCCCGCCTCGCTGAGGCCGACCGCGCCGCCGCCTTCCCCCGGCGCCTTCGCGAGCGGGCTCTTCGGAAGGAACGACGCCATGTCGCAGAGGAAGCACACGGACACCTGCGCCACGGGGACGTCGGCCGCGTCATAGAACACGAAGCCGTGGTGCGGCAGGAAGCACGCGCTCCCGCCCCCGAAGGTCGAGCGCTTCCCGACGATGGAGAGGAGCGTCTCCACTTGCGCCGCGGTGAGCACGACGCCGGGGCGCTCGACCGTCGAGCAGAGTCTGCCGTCCGCGTCGAGCGGACGCTCGCAGATTGGACGCCCGGAGACCCTCAGATCGAACGCGAAGGCGCGCACCGACGCGAACTCGACGCCCGGGAAGCCCTTTTGGCGCCGCTCCGGGATGGCGACGAACCCAGCGGGCGCCGCCTCGACGGGCTTCTCCGTCGAGGCGGACGAGGACGGGCCGGCCGACGCGAGCGCGATCGGCGAGCCGGCCGCGGGCGCCGACGAGGAGGACGGGGAGGGCGCCGGGATGGAGGGACGGTGCTGCTCCTCGGCGGAGCGCGGCGGTGAGCAAGCGGCCGCGAGCGCGCACGCGGCGAGCACCGAGGCCTCCTTCCGGAGCCGAGCCCGCAGGCCTTGGCGCGCCTTCACGCGACCGCCGCGGCCTCTGCGGTCGGCGACGCGCGGCGAGGCGGCTCGATCGCGCGCGCGAGCCGCGTGTAGATGAGCGCCTCGCCGAGCGTGACCACCGAGAGCGCGAGGAGGCCGCCCACGCAGAGGCTGATGGATGAGAGGAGGATCACGACCACCCCGACGAAGTCGAAGAGCACCAAGTCGACGCGGCGGCCCTCGGTGGCGCGCCAGCTCGCGCGCAGGCCGCTCACGGCGTTGAGCCCTTGGTCCGCGACGAAATAGGGCGCGAGGCGGGTGCCTTGCGCGAAGACGATCAGCGGGAAGATGGCCACGATGGCGCCGACGGCGATGAGCCAGAGCCCGAGCGCCTCCTTCGACGTGTACGTGTAGACGAGGTAGCCGGGGAGCCCGTGGACACCCAGCAGCAGCGCGACGCCGACGGCGCGGGCGAGATCCACGAGGGCGACGTGAGGGCTCCGCACCAGGGCTGCGTGCAGCAGGGACGCGAGGTCGAGGGGCGCCCCGCGCGCGGCCGACGCGTACGTCCCGAGGACGAGGGACCGGGCCACGGCGGCGCCGAGGCCCAGCCAGGGCAAGAGCGCTACGAAGGGGGCGAACACGAGGTAGCCGAGCAGGGGGATGACGAGCAGAGACGGCCACCGCCGCTTGAAGACGTTCCACGCTCCCCGGAGCACCTCCCCCGCCTCGATCCCCGACGAGCCGCCTTGGATGTCGCGGAGCCCGTCGGCTGGGAGCATGCTGGCCGCGTAGAGGCTCGGGAACGACGTGCCGACGAGACAGAGGACGATGGCGACCGCGCCGGTGATGACGAACTCGTCCACACGCAGGAGCACCGGGAGGTGATCGATGAAGTAGACCTTCGGATCGAGGGGGAACGCCCAGACGATGAGGCTCTCGCAGACCGCGTAGCCCACCAGCAGGCCGAGGGCCGTGCCGACGCCGCCGATGAAGAGGCCTTGGTAGAGGAAGATGCGGAGGACCGCCGTGTCCGTCGCCCCCATCGCCTTGATGACGCTGATCTCCTTCTTCTTGTCGAGGACGACCATGATGAGCGTCGCGATGACGGTGAAGGCGGCGACGAGGATGATGAGCGCGAGGACGCCGCTCATGAGGACCTTCTGGATCAGGAGCGCGGTGAACAAGCCGCGGTTGAGCTCCTTCCAATCCATGATCCGGTAGGAGCCCGGAGGCACCACCTTCTTCACGGCCTCGACCACGTCGTCGGACCGCTCGATGTCGTCGATCTTCATCTCGACGCCGGTGACGGTGTCGCCCTCGTCGTAGAAGACCTGCGCCTCGTAGAGATCGGTGTAGACGAGCTTGGAGTCGTACTGATCGAAGCCCGCCTCGAAGAGCGCCATCACGCGGAAGCTCTTGGCGACCGCGGGCTTGATGGCGCCGCCCGAGAACTGAAACCCGATCGTGGGGGAGGTCACGGTCACACAGTCGCCGAGCTCGAGCTTGAGGGTGTCGGCCAGGGACTTGCCGATCACGATGCCGGGGAGCTTCTTGACGAGCTCCTTGTCCTCGCACTCGTCGGTCTCGACCCCCGGCGGCAGATCGTCGTCCTCGGGCAGCACGCTCTTGTACCCGCCGTCGGGGGTGACGTCCCCGCCGCCGCCCGCCCCGGCCGCGCCGGCATCGGCGGGCGGATCCGCGGCCAGCTTGCCCTTCGCGTCGGCGGCGCCGCCCTTCGTGCCGGGCGGGGCGGCCCCGGGCGGCGCGCCGGCGTCCACGTCGTCGTCCCCCTCCTCGGGAAGCGGCGGCCGCTTCTTCTCCGGCTCCCGCTTCCGAAGCTCCTCCCGGAGCCAGTCCGGCGCGCCGGCGTCGGGGTCGACGGCGCCCGACGGCTCCGGGGGCGGGGGCGGGGGCGGGGGCGGCTCGAGCTCGACCCTGCGCGCCGGCGGCGCCGCGCCCTCCCGCCGGAGGCCGCGCAGGAGCCCGATGCCGCACTCCATCTTGATCGGCAGCTCGCAGCTGCCCGCCTCTCCGCGGAACACGTGCCGCGGGAGATCCAGCACGGGCGGCACGCCCGCCTCGAGGCCCACCCCGAGGCTGCTCCTCGGATCCACGCCCTTGAGGAGCACGCCCGTCGCGGTCTTCTCTCCGTGCGCGAGCATCATCGGGTTGATGCTGAAGGGCGCGACGTTGAGGACACCGGGGACGCCGCGGACCTCCGCCATGATGTCGCGGTAGTTGCGGAACTCCGTCGAGTGCTTGAGGACCAAGACGTGCGCGTTGACGCCCAGCACCTTGTCCCGGAACTCCGCCTGGAACCCGCCGGTGACGCTCATCACGGTGAGCAGCGCCGCGACGCCCAGCATGACGCCGAGGACCGCGATCGCGGTGCCCACGCTGATGCTGGCGCGCTTGCGCGACCCGAGGTACCGGACGGCGAGCGTGAGGGGGTAGCCCATGGACGGTTCCTCGTTAGCAGATCGGGGCGCTTGCCAGTACGAAGCTGCTCCCACCCCTCGGCATTCCGCGCTCCAAGGCGCGCCACTTGGACCCCCCCGGTCCTTTCCGGTACCCTCCATCGTCCATGAGCGAACCGGGCAGGCTCCCCTCCCCGTTCGCTGGAGAACCGCCAGCGACGGGGGCGAACGGCACGTTCGTGACGCCCGCGCGCGGCCTCGGTCATGGCCCCGCGGACCAGCCGGACGATCCCGGCCCGCAGGCCACCGCGGCCGTCGACGCGCGGAGCCAACCGTTCCCGCTCGCGGCGCGCAAGCCCAAGCTGCCCGACTCCCTCATCGGCACGGTGGTCGACGGCCGGTACCTCATCGAGAGCACCCTCGGCGAGGGGGGCATGGGCGTCGTCTATGGGGCGCGCCACCGGATGATCGAGCGCAAGGTCGCGCTCAAGGTGCTGAAGAAGGAGCTCGCTCAAGAGGGAGAGATCCTCGATCGCTTCGTGCAGGAGGCGAAGACGGCCACGTCGATCGGCAACCCGCACATCGTCGATATCCTCGACTTCGGGATCATGCCAGACGGCTCCACCTACTTCGCCATGGAGCACCTGGAAGGCACGAACCTGACCGCGCTCGTCGGGCAGCGGCCACCCGCGTCTCGGATCGCGAAGCTGGCCATGCAGGTGTGCGACGGGCTCGGCGCCGCGCACGAGCGCGGCATCGTCCACCGCGACCTCAAGCCCGACAACATCTTCCTCATCCGCCGCGCCAACGACGACTTCGTGAAGATCTTGGACTTCGGGATCGCGAAGGTCAGCGGCCAGACGACCGGACCCAAGCTCACGAAGGCAGGGGCGGTCTTCGGGACGCCGCACTACATGTCGCCGGAGCAGGCGCTCGGCAACACGGTCGATCATCGCGCCGACATCTACGCGCTGGGCGTCATCCTGTACGAGCTCGCGGCCGGGCGGCTCCCGTTCGACGGCGAGAGCTTCATGGGGATCTTGACGAAGCACATCTACGAGGTCCCGGTCCCCGTCCGGGCGCTCCTCAACAACGGTGACTGCCCCGCGCAGTTCGAGGCCATCATCCAGAAGTGCCTCGATAAGAAGCGCGAGAACCGGTACCAGTCCTGCGCCGAGCTGGCGGCAGACCTCGAGCGGTTCCTCCACGGCGAGGAGCCGATCGCGGTGCGCGAGGCGCTCGGGAGGCCGACGGGGTCCGGCAACCTGCCGCAGGACTACCTCCGAGCCGCCGGGATGGGGCCGCTGGTCCCGGCCGACCCGCGGCGGCCGCGGGGGGCCGGCGCGGTGGTCGCGGTGTCCTTCTCCCTCGTCGCCCTCGCCGCAGGGCTCGCCGCGTACACGTACCGCGATCGCTGGCTCCCGGGTCCGGGCTCGGCGCCGACCCACGTCTCCGCGGACGCGGCCGCCCCGCTGCCCTCCCCAGCCCCCGAGCCGTCGGCCGCCCCGGCGCCCCCCGCCCTCGCGTCCGAGGTGGAGGAGGTCGTCCTCGTGTCCAGCGCGAAGGGCGCGGTCGTGGTCGACGGGGACACGGCGAAGCCGCTGCCCGCGACCGTACGCGTGCAGAAGGGCAAGCCGCGGTCGCTCGTCGTCAGGGCACCGGGCTTCGACTCGACGGTGGTGGACGTCGACGGCACGAAGCCCAAGGTGGACGTCACGCTGACCAAGGCGACCACCGCCGCGGCCGGTGCCCCGCCTCCGCAGAAGACAGCCGCGCCGGAGGCGGCGCCGCCGAAGCAGCCCACCGCGGCGCCGGCCCCGCCCTCCGCCAAGCCGAGCTCCAACGTCCTCCTCGACATCTGGAAGAAGGAAGAGGGCAAGGACCCAAAAAAGAAGTAGACCTCTGGTTCTTCCGTGAGCGCTCTGATCGACAGCGTCCCGCGAGACGTCCTCTCCATCTGCACCACGCTGCGCGAGCGCGGCAAGCGCGGGTGGATCGTGGGTGGCTGCGTCCGCGATCTGGTGCGCGGCAGCCCACCGAAGGACTGGGACGTGGCGACCGACGCGCGCCCCGAGGAGGTCCGCCAGATCTTCTCGCACGTCATCGACACTGGGATCGCGCACGGCACCGTCACCGTCGTGCTCCGCAAGGTCCCCTACGAGGTGACGACGCTGCGCGGCGAGGGCGCGTACTCCGACGGGCGGCGGCCGGACAGCGTCGAGTTCGTGAAGGACATCCACGGCGATCTCGCGCGCCGAGACTTCACGGTCAACGCGATCGCGCTCGATCCGCTCGACGGCCAGCTGATCGATCCCTTCGGAGGTCAGGCCGACCTCGATCGCCGGATCCTGCGCGCCGTCGGGGACCCCCGCGAGCGCTTCGCGGAGGACGGCCTGCGCGTCCTCCGGGCGGCGCGGTTCTCGGCGACGCTCGGCTTCTCGATCCACGAAGACACCGAGCGCGCGATGGGCGAGGCGCGGTCGCACGACACGTTCCGGAAGGTGAGCGCCGAGCGGGTCCGCGACGAGTGGCTGAGGTCCATGGCGGCCGCGCGCCCGAGCGTGGCGTTCGAGACCATGCTGCGGACAGGCCTGCTCGCCATCACGTGCCCCGAGCTCGTGGAGTCGGTCGGCTGCGAGCAGAACAAGTTTCACGCCTTCGACGTGTGGAAGCACACGATGGCGGTCCTCGACGCCTGCGACGCCGAGCCGGTGCTTCGGATGGCGGCGCTGCTGCACGACGTCGGCAAGCCGCGCTCGCGCGCGCTCTCCGACAAGACGAAGGACTACACGTTCTACCAGCACGAGGTCATCGGCGGCGCGATGGCGGGGCCCATCCTCACGAGGCTCAAGATGTCGAACGAGGACCGCGAGACGATCGTCGCGCTCGTGCGGCACCACCTGATCTGCTACTCGCCCGACTGGACCGACGCGGCCGTACGCCGGTGGCTCCGGCGCGTCGGCACCGACGTCGCGCCCCGCCTCTATCGCCTCGGCAAGGCCGACGCGATCGGCAAGGGCAAGCCCGCCGACGACGACCTCCGCGCGATCGCGGAGCTCGAGGAGCGCGCGGCGCGGACGGTGGCCGAGGGTGCCGCGCTCAGCATCAAGGATCTGGCCGTCCGCGGGGGCGACCTCATGAAGGAGCTCGGCATCGCGCCGGGGCCCGCGGTGGGGCGCCTGCTCGCTCACCTCCTCGAGGTCGTGACGGAGGACCCCACCCAGAACGAGCGCGACGCGCTGCTCGACCAGGCGCGCCGCTCCCTCGCAGCCGAGCAGCCCACCCGAGGCGACTGACGGCGAGAGGAGATCCGTGTCCGCCGTGTCCGCTGCGCTCGCCGACCTCGCGTGGCCGTTCGCCGCGTGTCTCACGCCCCTGGGGCGCTCGGCCGCGCCAGGCGCGGGTCACCACCGGGCTGACGGGCCGCCGTGAGGGACGATCTCGCGCGCTGGCTGATCGACACGACGGGGGCGCGCGCGGTCGGCCGCGTAGAGCAGATCCAGTCGCTCTGGGGTGGCTACGGGGACCTCTTGCGCGTCCATCTCGTCGGCGCGCCGTCACCATCGGTCGTCATGAAGTGGGTCCGTCCCCCGGTCGGCCGCGCGGGGTCCGGCGTCTCCCACGAGCGCAAGCGTCGCTCATACCAGGTCGAGACCACGTTCTACCGCGCGTACGCGCCTCGCTGTCCGCCCGGCTCCCGCGTGCCGGGCCTCGTCGGCGCTCGGGAGCGAGACGGCGAGTCGATCCTGGTCCTCGAAGATCTCGACGTCGCCGGCTTCGGCGGTCGGTCGCGGGATCCGCGAGGGGAAGAGCTCGAGGCCTGCCTCGCGTGGCTCGCCCACTTCCACGCGCGGTTCCTCGGCGTCGAGCCGCAGGGGCTCTGGGTCGAGGGCACCTACTGGCACCTCCAGACCAGGCAGGAGGAGCTGGGCGCGACGCGCGATCCCGCCGTTCGCGCTCGCGCCCCAGCCCTCGACGCCGCGCTCCGCGGGGCGCGCCACCGGACCCTCGTCCACGGAGACGCGAAGCCTGCGAACTTCTGCTTCGACCGCCGAGGGCGCCGCGTCGCCGCCGTCGACTTCCAGTACGTCGGCGGCGGTGTCGGGGTGCGCGATCTCTCCTACCTCCTCCACGGAGCGGCGGCGGGCGCGCTGGAGGCTCGGAGCGTCGATCTCTACTTCGAGCGCCTCCGCGCGGAGGTGGAACCAGGCGTCGACGTCGACGCGGTCGAGGCCGAGTGGCGCGGCCTCTACCCGGTGGCGACCCAGGACTTCGAGCGGTTCCTGGCCGGCTGGCGGGGCTGACACCCGCGGCGCCGCGCCGCCGGGGGGGCGCGCCGCGGCGGCCCCGCCCGGTGCCGCGCGTGCGTCACCGCCCCCCGGTGAGGTCCACGAACCCGTGGCCCGACCAGACGCCGGTCGCGTTGGTTTGGTTGATGCCTACGTTGAGGGATCCGCCGCCACCGCCGCCCGGGTAGCTGATCGGCGTGCCTCCGTTCGACCCGCCCGCGCCACCCGAGTAGCCGCCACCGCCGCCGCCGCCGTTGCCACCCGCGCCGCCGCCGCCGAAGCCGCCGCGCGCCGAGGTGACGCAGTCGTTCGGGTCCCCCGTGGGGTCGCTGCCGAAGGCGCCCCCGTTGACGAACGAGAAGCCTCCTCCGTTGCCCGAGAGGCTGCCGTTCGTCGTGAGCCCGCCGCCCCCCGAGCCCCGGAAGCCGCAGCCGCCGACGTCGGGCGTCCCGATCGCGCCGCCGCCGCCGTTCATGCCGCCGGGCGCGCCCTGAACGCTGCCCCCAGCCGTCCCGACGTCTCCCGGGAGCCCCGCCTCGCCTGGACCAAAGATGCCTTGGCCACCGCCGCCGCCCGCGATGACGAGCGGAGAGTTGTCGAGCCGCGTGACGAACGTGCCGCCGCCGCCGCCGTAGCCGTAGTTGGAGAGGTCGCTGCCCACGCCCGTCCCTTGCTCGCCGACGAGGACCTTCAGCGTCTCGCCGGTCGTCGAGATGCTCACCGTCCCTATCATCTGCGCGCCGAATCCGCCGGCGGGCCCCCCGCCCTGCGCTCCGTACGCCTCGATCGTGACCGAGCCGCAGCCGACCGGGGCCTGCACGTTCTGGATGGTCCCGGAGAAGCCGAGGAACAGCGTCCCGCCGGCGCACTCGCTCTGGCAGTTGCTCGAGCATCCATCCCCGTTGACGTTGCCCCCGTCGTCGCACTCTTCGGGCGCCGTCACGATCCCGTCCCCACAGAAGAAGTCGGCGCACCCGGAGGTGTCGTAGGCGTCGCACCCGAGCGAGCAAGCGAGGATGCCGGTGTCGAAGCCCTGCGTCACGCACGTCTCGGACGCGAGCGAGGTCCCGTCGCAGACCTCCGTCCCTTCGATGATGTCGTTGCCGCACACCTCGCCCGCGCACATGGACGTGTCGAAGGTGCAGTCGGCGTTGCACCCGAGCGTCCCGCCCGAGAACCCGAGGCCGGCGCAGCTCTGCCCGTCGAGATCCGCGCCGTCGCACTCCTCCATCGCCTGCGCGTTCCCGTTGCCGCAGTCGCTCATCCCCGTGGACGACGAGGCGACGGTCGTGGTCGCTCCGGTCGCGGCGGTCGTGCTCGGACCCGACGTCCCGCTCGTCACGGTGGCGGCGACGGTGTCACCACCCGCGCCGCCGCTCCCTCCGTCGTCACCACAGGCCGCGAGCAGACCCGCCACACCGAGGACCAAAAGCGCACGCGCTCCAGACATGGTCACCTCCACGATCGAGGCTAAGGAAGAAAGCACGCGAACACGAGGACGAACGCCGAGGAGCCCGCGCCGAGCCTATCGCGCACCTGCGCGCATCCGCGCCCAAGGTGGGCGCGGCGCCTACTGCGCTACGAAGCGCGCGAGCAGCTCGCCACGACTCCGCACCCTGAGCTTCTTGTGGATCGACTTGATGTGCTGGTGCACCGTATGCCCAGAGAGCTCCAGCGCGCCCGCGGCCTCTTTCTCCGACATGCCGCGCAGGACGCAGAGCAGGACGTCGCGCTCACGGCGGGTGAGCTCGGCGAGATCGTCCGCCCGCGCCGGCAGCGGGGCGTCGGGGCGCAGCATGCCGGCGCCGTCGGCGAGGTGACGCCCGCGCACGGCGTCTGCCTCCGCGGAGCGCGCGCGCACGTGCGCGTCCGTCACCTCGCGAGCGAGCTCGGCGACGTTCCCGAGCCACACCCGGCCGAGCGCCCGCTCGATGAGCGACACGTGGGGTGGAAGCGGGGGCGCGAGGGACGCGAGGGCGGCCCGGACCAAGAAGGCGAGCTCCTCGGGCCGGCGGCGGAGCGGGGGCAGCTCGACCGGATCCCCGAGCGACCTCTCCGCAGCGTCGGACTGCGCTGCGCGCGAGAGGGTCGCGCGCGCGAGGACGAGCCACACCGGCGCGGCGCCGGCGCGCCCCGACACCGCCGCGACGAGATCGCGCGCCGGCACGCTCCCTCCGGGGCCGACGTCCGCGTAGAGCGTGCCCCCGCGCGCGGAGGCGACGCGCGCGGCGAGCCTGGCCGCGTCGGCGAGCTCATCGGCCTGCGCGACGACGAACGGCGCGGCCCCGCGGTGCCTGCGCTCGTGCGCCATGCGCGCGAGCGTCTTCTTCCCAGACCCCGGCTCACCGACGAGGAGCGCGCCGGCTCCCCCCGCGGCCGTGAGGCGGTCGCGCGCGGCGGCGAGCGTAGGCCCGACGCACACGCCACCGTGAGACTCCACGCGGCCGCCGAGGAGGGGGCGGACGTCGAGGGACGGTACGAGCAGGGTGTCGCCGACCCGGATCACGGTCGCGCGGTCGAACCGGAGCTCCCCGTGGATCCGCGCCCCGTCCACGAAGGTGCCGTTGCGGCTCCGCACGTCGCGGAGCGACCAACGGCGCCCGTCCCGCTGTAGCACGGCGTGGCTCTGGGAGATCCGCGCGTCGTCCACGGCGAGGCTCCCGATGGCGCCGCGCCGGACCGCCAGGCCACCCGGTACCATCTCCACGATCTCCATCGCCGGTTGCCCGCCCGTCCAGACGACGATCACCCCCGGCGCAGGTGCGACGTGGCCCTCCGGCGAGCTGTCGGTCGAAGACGAGCCGGCGCTGGTCGCCTCTTCGTCGAGGTGCGTCTTGGACACGACGGCGAGATCACCTCGCCTGCTCCCCGAAATCAAAGCAAACCTGCCGCGCGAAGCCCGGCGGCTCGCGGGCGAGCCGACGCCGCGTCAGCCCGCCGGTGGCCACACGCGACGCCCGCGCACGTACGTGCGCAGCACGGGCGCGTCGTCGGACGCGAAGGTCGCGGCGCGGAGCGCGCCTTCGCGCCCGGTCATCGCGGGCGACCTCTCGAGGACTACGAAGTCCGCCTGCTTGCCGGGCTCGAGCGTCCCGGTCTCCGCCGCCAGCCCGAGGGCGCGCGCGCCGCCGAGCGTGGCGAGCGTGAACAGCTCCTCCGGGGTCGCGCCGGAGCCCGCGAGGAGGGACGCGTCCCACGCGTACGACACGGTGCGCCGGACGTCGAAGCTCCGGCCCGCCGCGACGTCGGTCCCGAGCCCGACCCGAACACCACGCGTCCGCGGCTCGGCCAGGCGCATGACGCCGCTGCCCAAGAAGAAGTTGGAGTCGGGACAGTGCGCGACGGCCGCGCCGCGCTCGGCGATCCGATCCCATGACGACGCGTCGAGGTGGATGGCGTGCGCGAGGAGCGTCCGCTCATGAACGAGCCCCACCGCGTCGTAGACGTCGAGGTAGTCCTTCGCCCACGGGTGTACCGCCAGCGTCTCCTGCCCCTCGCGCGCGTTCTCCGCTACGTGCGTCATGACCGGCAGCCCGAGCTCGCGCGACAGACCGGCGGCGCCCTCGAGCAGGCGCCGCGAGCAGGTGATCGCGAACCTCGGCGTGGCCGCGAAGCGGAGCCTGCCGGCGTCGTGGCCGTGCCACGCGTCCACGAGGGCCCGCGCCTCGGCCAGCGCCTCGACGGCGTCGACCCGGAGGTCGTCCGGACAGTTCTGATCCATCAGCACCATCCCCACGACGCCGCGCAGCCCCGCCTCATCGAGGGCCTGGAAGAGGCTCGCCGTCGCGACGCTGCTCGACGTCGCCCACGCGCCGACCGTGGTCGTGCCGCGACGCGCGCACGCGGCCACGAACTCGGCGGCCACGAGGGACGCGTAGGACTGGTGGCGGAAGCGCGCCTCCTCCGGGAACACGGTCCGCTCGAGCCACTCGAGGAGCGGACCGCTGGCGCTGCCCACGACGCGGGTCTGGGCGCAGTGCAGGTGTACGTCGACGAGCCCCGGGATGACGAGCGCGCCGCAGAGATCGTGGACCCAGCCGAGCCCGGGGGGCGTCGCTCCTGGATCGAACACGCCGATCACGCTACCGGCCGGATCGACGCAGAGCACCGCGTCCTCGTGGAACGAGCACCCGCCCTCCTCGCGCGGCGTGAGGATCGCGCCGCGGTAGCCGCTGGCCAGCGTCACGGCATCCCGACGTCGCGCTCTGGGACCCAGCCCACCTCGATGCCGTCGCCTCGCTCGGCCTGGTGGACGACGAGCACCCACCCGCGCTCGCGGCGGAGGACCACGAGGGCCTCCCCTTTTCGGACGGTGCCCGCCTCGCGCGCCGACTTCTTCGGGAGCTCGCGGAGGACGAGATCGCGGGAGCTTATCGCGAGCTTCGCCGAGCCCGCTGGCTGAGGGGAGAGCCCCCGAGGATCGGCGTGGTAGTCGAGCGCGTCGTCGTCCGACTCGAGCTCGGCGACGGAGCGGCCGATGCCCTTCTCGAAGTCGCGCACGGCGTCGACGCCAGCCTGGCCGGCGGGGGCGGCGCGCGCGAAGTCACGCGTGACGACGCGCACCTCCGTGACGCCCATCTCGCGCGCGACGGCCGGCGCCGCGGTGACCCCGACGACGCCGGCGGACGCGCAGAGCAGCAGCCACGCGCCGAGCTGCGCCGCGCGCGCTCCGCGGGGCGGCCCGTCCGGCGCGGCGGCCGGGACCGGATCGTCGAGGGTGTCGCGCGGCCGCGCCTCGTCCTCCGCGCCGCCCGAGGGCGCGACCGAGGGCTCGTCCGGCCGGGCGCCGTCTCCGCTCACTTCTTCTCCGCCTCGTCTCGTGCTCTGCCGTTCGGCGGCGCCTTCGGCTCCGCGCCCGGCGCGTCCGCGCAGCAACGGAAGCCCTGCTGGTAGAAGACGTGGTTCTCGTCGTGCGAGCGCGTGGAGGGCCGGCAGCGAGTCCTCACGGGGCCCCAGTAGCCACCCTTCAGGATGCTGGGCCGCTCCCCCTCTCGCACGCTGCGCGTCCACTCGTCGATGTTGCCCGTCATGTCGTAGACGCCCGACGCGCTACGGCAGGCCGGTCGAGCGCCCGACGCCACGCCATTCCACAGCTTGTCGAGCTCCATCATCGCCTCGTGGCCGTCGCGCGGGTGCAGCGCGCGCTCGTTGAACGCGCGCCACTTCTCGTCCTTCGGACACGCCTCCGCCGACCGGACGTACCCGTAGGGGTACGGCGTCGCCTCTTCGCCCTCGCAGGCGAACGTCCACTCCTCCTCGTTGCAGAGACGCTTCCCCTCTGCCTTGCAGGACGCCTCGGCCTCCGTGAACGTGACGAAGATGACGGGGTAGGCGCCCTTCCGGTTCGGATACTCGAACCGGTCCATGCAGAAGTGCATCGGCTTGGTCGGCAGGTCTTTGGAGAGCTGGAGCCACGCCTGCCGATCGAACTCCGCGCACCGCTCCGGGTACTCCTTCTGGATCCACTTGGTGCAGGTGCGCTTCTGCATCTCCTCGACGCTCTTGGGATCGAAGAGGACCTTCCGAGGGGGGTCCGCCTTCATCGCGCCCTTCACCTCGACCATCCCGGGCGCGCAGGCGCCGCGCGTCCCCTCCGCCTTGTCCGTGACCGCGGGGTCTTCTCCAGCGGGCCCGGCGATCTGCCAGTGCTTGCCGTCGACGAGCCGCCACTCGCGGAGCGGCTTCTGGTCCGCTTTGCGCGCCGCCCCTTGCACGAGCTCCGCTGGCAGCTCGCCCGCCTGCAGGCGGAGGACGAACGCCCCGAGCGCCGTGACGCCGAGCGTGAAGGCAACGAATGCAGAGACCCGGAACGACACGCCGCGGCTCATCGTGGTGTCCGCCTCATCAGGAAGTCCAATTTGCCACTTCGAAACACGCTAGCTCAGTATACGGCCGCCCCCGGTACTTCGCCCGGTTCGCGGCAGAGAATTCGGGATGTGGCTCTCCAAAACGACGGCGGCCGACCGGTCCGTCGACCTGGGATGGCCGCGCGCTCGGTGGACGTCCATCGGAGCGCTCGCCACGCGATCCGGTGCTCGGCCGCTCGGGGCGGTCCGCAGCCGCTGCGCCGCCTGCCACGCCGCCTCTGCGCTGCGACGCTCAGCGCGCGTCGAGCTCGGGGAACTCGCGCCGGAGCAGCCCGACCAGCCGGGTCACCTCTCCGGCGCGGTCTCGGGAGAGATCCTTGGTCTCCCCTGGGTCGGCCCCGAGGTCGAAGAGCAGCGTCCGGTCATCCCCCTTGCGCTGCTCGAGCACCAGCTTCAGCGGGAGGTCGACCACGGCGAAGCGCTTGGAGGTGCGTGCGAACACCGGTTCGCGCCGCACCTCCGAGCGCGCCAGCTGATCGAGCCGTCGACCGACCCCGGCGGGTGGTTCCAGGCCCGCGAGCGCCAGAACCGTCGCCGAGACGTCCAGGGTCGAGACCGCCGACTGAGCATAACGACTCGCACCTGAATCTCCGGGCAGGTCGAGGACGAGCGGGACACGCAGCGCCTCCTGGTGGAGGTTGCGCCCGTGTCCGCTCGCGCCGTGCTCGTCGAACGCCTCCCCGTGGCTGCCGTGCACGATGAGCGCGGCCCCTGCTCCGCGGCGGGACTTGGCGAGGGCGTCGGCGATCTCGCCGAGCTGCCTGTCGACGAACGCGATCTCCCCGAGGTAGGCGCCGCGCTTCCCCTTGCCGAAGTCCAGCCCGGCGTGCCGCTTGTACTGCTCGTGCGCGTCGAAGAGGTGAACCCACAGGTAGAGCGGTCGGGGGTCTTGCTCCAGCTTCTCCAGGAGCGCGCGCGCCGCGCGGGTGGCGATCGGCCCGGTCACGCCCCGCTCGGGGTGCTCCTCCTCGAACACCTCGACGAAATGCTCGAAGCCCTGCGCGAAGCCGCGCTCCCTGCTGAGCCAGCGGAAGGAGCTGACACCCGCGGTCGCGTAGCCGGCCGCGCGGAGACGCTCGGCGACGGACTCGACCTCGTCCTTGAGCGTAGGCCACTCGCGTCGGTCTCGAGGGGTCGCTTCCAGGGGCCGCCCACTGAACAGGTGGATGAGGGCGCGCTGCGTGTCGGTGCCAGGGGCGAGCGCGTGCTCGAACAGGACGCCGCGCTCGGCGAGCGCCGCGAGCCTGGGCGTCGTCGGCCGGTCGAAGCCGTAGGCGCTGGTCCAGTCGGCGCGGACCGTGTCGAGGGTCACCACCACGATCGTCGGCGGGGGCGCGGGGGACGCGGCGGGCGTCGCGCCCGCCGGCGCCGCGGGGAGGTCGCGCCGCGCCTCCGCCGCGGCGGCCGCCCCCGCCCCGGCGTCGGCCGGGCCGTCGCGTCCGTCGCAGTCTTGGTCCACACCGTCGTTCGGCACGTCTCGGGCGCCAGGGTGGCGCCGGGGATCTCCCTCGTCACAGTCTCGGCCCCCGAACGCCGCGCCGACGCCGTCGCCGTCCCGGTCGGTCCAGCGCTCGAGCCCGCCGACGAGGGCGGCCGCGAGCCCTCCGCCCGCGCGCAACGCCGCTCCGAGCGGCTGCGACATCGAGAGCCACCCGAAGCCGACCACGAGCACGGCGCCTGCGGCGCCGAGACCCAGCCGCCGCGCACGCGCGCGGAGCTCCTCGCTCGGCTCGAACGTCATCGCGACCGCGGTCGCGACCGAGAAGATGGCGCCGTCGACGAGGGCCGCGGCGACGCCGTGCGCGTGGACGCTCGCGTCGGGGGCCCGCAGCAGCGGGAGCGCGAGCGCCAGCGTGGGGCCCACGACGATCAGCGCGAAGCCGCTGGCGATGAGCTTCGGCGAGAGACCTCGAGCCGCCAGGTGCTTCCCCATCAACACGAGGCGCCGCGCGACGAGCGCCGCGAGGCCCGCCAGCACGAGCCCGACCACGCCGAACGTGGCGCCGCCGAGCCCCCGGTGGTTGGTCTTCTCCTTGAGGAGCGTGCCGAAGGCCATCAGCGCCGGCGCCAACATGCCGGCCCAGAGCGCGAGCCCGAGGGCCGTGGAACGGCCGGCGCCCTGTCCGGTGAGCATCCGGTACCCGCGCCCCGCCGCGTGGCTCAGGTAGACGAGCAGCGCGAGCGCAGGCAGGACCACCGCCGCAGCGGCGAGCCACCCGCCCACGAGGGAGCCGCCGGCGCGCGAGACGCGCAGCGCCGCCGGGAGCGACCCCATGAGCGCGGCCGCGAGGCCCAGCGCAGCCGCCTCGCTGATGCGTGCAACCGCGGAGCCGCTCGGCGGCGGAGGCACGGACGCCGCGCCCCCGGCTTGGCGCCGCGCCTCGGGCGCCGGGGGAGACGCGGCGGGGGTCGTGTCCCCCGACGAGAGCGCATGGCCGCCGGCCTCGTCGGAGCCTCCTGCGGGGCCGACCATCAACGTCGGCACCGCGTCGAAGGCTGCGCGAGCGCCCGCCGGGTGACCTCTCGGATCTCCGCCGGCGTCGGCTCTCGGGAGAGGGCCGCGAGCTTCGCGGCGAGGCCCTCCGCGCCGAGGACGGCGAGCGCCGAGATGGCCGCGATCGCGAGCTTCCGATCGGCCTGGAACACGGGCGCGCGCCCTCGCAGCGCGAGCTCCAGGAGCTCCTCCTCGTGCTCTCGATCGCAGAGCTGACCGAGCGCCTCGATCGCGTGCACGCGGACCTCCAAGGCCTCCTTGGCGTCCAGCGCCCGCTCCGCGACCACCGCCGCGCCGGCCGTGGCGCCTCGTGCCCCGAGCGCCTTCACCATCTGCGCGCGCACCTCCGGGCTGGGCTCGAAGTCGACGGCCCGCGCGATCGCGCGGTCGACGTCGGCGCCCGCGGGCCCAACGGCGGGCGCGCTCGCCGCCGCGCGCCGCACGATCGCCGATGGATCCGTGGTGAGCCGCCCGTGGCGCTTCGCGCCGAGAGCGCGGTCGATCTTGCCCGCGGCGAGCGCCGTGACCGCCGCCTCACGGACGCGAACGTCCGCGTCGTCGACCAGCCCGAGCACCCGCGATCGCAGGCTGGGGACTGCCCCGGCGAGCGCCGCCGCGCGGGCGCGGAGCCGCCGCTCCTCCGGATCGGCGAGGGCCGCCGACACGAACGCCGTCGCGGCGCCGTCGCCCTGCCGCGCGAACGCGGCCGCCGGCGCGAGCAACAGGTACCTGTCGCGGAAGCTCTTCGCCTCCTCGGCCGCGACGCCGAGGGCCGCGGCGCCGCCGTCCAGCGCCGGTCCCTGATCGCCGACGGCGCGCAGGAACTCGATGCGCGCCGGCAGCGGCAGGCCCGCGAACGTCTCGGACTTGGCGACCGACCCGAGCGCCCGGAGGCCCGCCTGGCGCGCGGCCGCCTTCGCGAGCGCGCCCCGGAGGATGCGCCGCTCGGCCTTGTCGGTCGCGACCGCGAGCGCCGACACCATCACGGGCACGGCGGACTCGGGGGCGACGAGCGCTGCCTCCTCGGCGAGCACGCCGCGCGCCGCGCCGCTAGCCTTCTCGAACGCGGCGAGCAGCGGCGCCGCCGCGTCCTTGCCGCACCGCCGCACCCGATCCCGCGCGCGGTCCACCTCGTCGCGCTCGGCGCCCACGAGCAGCCGCACGTAGAGCGGGAGCTTGTCGGCGCAGGCGCCGGCGTCGATCACCCTCCGCGCGAGGTCTCGCCCCGGACCATCGAGCTCGTCGTACACCGTGACGATCGCCGCAAGGCCGCGCGTGCTCTCGGCCTGCAGCACGGCGAGCCGGTCACGGGCGGCCGCCCCCCCGCCCGCGAGGCCTCGCGCGAGGTCCGGGAGCGCCGTACCATCGAGCGCCGTTCGGGCGCGCACCTCCGAGACGTACGCCGTCGGGGAGAGCTTCCCCGCGGGCGCCGGCGCGCGCTCCGCGCCGGGAGCGCCCGCGGCACCGCTCGAGGGCGCCGCGGCGTGCGCTTCGTCCAGGACGAGCCCCACGCACGCCGTCTTCTGCGGGGTCGGAAAGGCCACGCGGAAGGTGCCCGCGACCGCGGCCGCCTCCGCCGGGATGGCGACCGCGAACAGCGCCCCGTCGAGGATCACGCCGAGCGTCTTCGGGGTCCGCAGCGCCGGCACGCCCGCCGGGGGAACGAGCACGAAATCCAGCCCGGTCAGCGGGACGCTCGCCGGCGCCGACAGCGACACGAAGGCGTGCCGCCCGATCCCCGGCTCGTCCTCGGCCCAAGACGTGTGGTCGTCCCCGTCGGTCAGCAGCGCCCCGTGGCCGGACGACGCCGCGCGGGCGGCGAGCACCCGGAAGGCTGGCCCGGGGTCGAGGACGCGCGCCGCCGCGACGGCGACCGCGGAGGCCCGCGAGGCGCCGATCGGATCGGGCCCGGGGCTTCCCACGAGCTCGAGCTTGCTCGCGTCGAGCGCGCGCGTCCCGACGACCACTTCCTTCCCGCACAGCCGGGCGAGCGTCGTCACGCGAAACGTGGCGGCGCCGCGGCCGTCCACGTCCACGGAGAGCCTGGCGGTGCGCTCGCCGGTCTCTCCCCCCGTCATGCCGCTGTAGATCACCTTCGGCTCGTCTCCCCGCGCGGGCGCGGCCACGAGCAGCTGGAAGGCCCGGCCGTCCTCGGCGGGGAAGCTCGCCCACACGACGCGCTTCTTGCTGGCGAGCTCGTGCACCTTGAGGTCGACGAACGCAGACGGCGGCCCGGCCGGGCGGAAGGAGCGCGGCGGCCGGAGCTTCTTGCCCTCCTTCGCGTCGCAGCCCTCCCCCTTCGCGCAGACACGGACGAAGACGCCATCGGCGTCGACCGCGACGCCGAGCGCGCGCTGCCCCGGCCCCGCCTCGGCGACGACCGGCGCGGGCGTCGGCGCGGGCGCGCCGTCGGCCCACGCATCCTCGGCGACCAGGAGCCCCGCGAGCGCCAAGGCGACCCGGAGCACGCGGAGCGCCCCTTGCGCGGGCCGAGAGGAACGTGGCTGCGTGTCGACGTTTCCGTTCATGCGCGGTTCTCTGTGGTCCGGGAGGTGCGCCCGGGGGCCATGGGCGTGCTATGCCGATCCGGCCCGCGCCGGAAGTAGGAGGCGAGCCGATCCCGCCCGCTTTCGGAGTCCCAGGCCCATGTCCATCGACCTCGCGTTCGCTACGCCCCGCAAGCTGCCCAAGGCCCGAGATCTCTCCGGCCGCGTGGTCGTGCTGGACATCGCCTTCGCGTCGGAGACCGGGGGCGCCTCGTTCGAGACCGTGACCCTGCCCTTCATCGAGGCTCTCGGCCCACGCCTCGCGCTCTGGGTGGACCACCACGACAGCGCCCACCACGCGCGCTTCCGCGACGACCCGCGGTTCGTGCTGGCGACGAAGGCGGAGCACGGCGCGTGTCCAGAGATGGTCACCCCCGAGGTCGTCGCCCGCGCCGGGCGCGTCGACACGATCGTGTGTCACAACGACTTCGACGGCCTCGCGTGCGCCGCCAAGTGGCTGAACGGCGGCGTCGAGCCCTACCCAGGGTGCGACGCGGACGCCCGCGCGGTCGACACGCGCATCGGCCAGCCCTCCGCCATCGGGGCCCGCTTCGACCGGGCGCTCCGGGCTCGCCCGCGCGACGTCGCGCTGTTCGGCGTCGTGGTCCGTCACCTCGCCAGCGGGCTGCGCGACGCGTCGCTCTGGACGCCCATCGACGAGGCCGGCCGGGAGCACGCCGCGCTCGAGGAGGAGGCGCGCCGCCTCGCGAAGGGGTACGTCCGCCTCGGCGACCAGGTGGTGTTCGTGGACGTCGGCTCGAAGCCCGCCCCCTACGACAAGACGCTGCTCCTCCTGCTCGGCCAAGAGCGCGCGACCACGGCGGCGGTCCTCGATCGGGATAGCCTCACCCTGGCGGCGGGGTTCGACAGCGGGCTGAACTTCCTGAAGCTGCTCGGACTGTCAGGTGGAATGCCCACCCGGGTCACCGTCCCGCGAAAACGCCTGGAAGCCACCCTCCGGGCGCTGGGCGTGGAGGATAGTGACATCCGGCGCGTTGACGCTTCGGACCAAAACTACTAACCGCCGACCTTCTCGCGGGCAGGGCAGTTGGAGGGCCCGCGCAGTTCGTGCACGCATGCGCGGACTCGGATCGGTAGGACGTGGGTGGCGCGCACGGGCGCGGGCCCACCGCAGAACCAGTGGGTGGTCATGGCAACAACGACGCAACGAGCGATTCATGCGACCGTCGACGAGCTCTCCTTTCACAACGACGCCGTGTCGCTGTGCATGCTCGTGAACCGGGGGCACAAGACGGTCCGGGTCATCGACTTTCGAGCGGGCGCGACGCTGGCCAAGCGAAACTTCGTCCTCAGCACGGCGAAGCGAGAGGGCATCGAGAAGGTCTTCGTGCTCGTGGAGCGCGACGAGGTCGCCACGTGGACCCGCCTCGGCTTCCGGCGCGAGGGGAGCATCCCGAGCTTCTATCGCCGGAGCGACGCGTGGATCATGGGCGCGGTCATCGCCACGGTGGGGCCCATGCGCCCGGAGCGCGCCTACGACGACGACGACGACTCGGACGAGGACGAGGTCGTGGAGCCGAACCCGGCCGTGGAGCTCGCGGACAAGACCGTCGACCGCGCGCGCCGGCTCATGAAGGACACCGCGGAGAAGTCGATCCCGCAGACCAAGCTCGCGCCCGCCAAGCGGGACGCCGTGCAGAAGGCCGTCGCCCTCGCTCAGAAGACCGGGCGGGCGCTCACGCGCTTCGAGCTCTTCAGCCGCGACGCCGAGAAGAGCCACTGGGTCGTCACCGGACGCGGCGGCTTCGAGCTGCACGCCGCGTACGAGCTGCAGCCGTCCTTCGCGAGCTCCATGCTCGAGCTCCTCGTGGGCCCGCGCGACGAGGGGGAGCGGTCGCTCACGATCTCGGCGATCCGCACGATGCTCGGCCGCCTCGTCGAGGTCGGCGCGGTGAGCACGTTCTGCATCGTCCCGGCGGACGACGTCCTCCTCGGGTCGGCGTTCCTCGCCAACGGCTTCCGCAAGTCCGCCGTGCTGGCCTCGCACCTCGAGGTCGGCGGCAAGCGGCGCGACGGCATCGTCTGGTCCAAGAAGCTCCAGGACAACTGATGCCTGCCTGGCCGGCCGCCCCGGGCCGGACGGGGCGGCGCTGAGCCGTGGACGCCGCGCTCGAGCGGGCCCTCGCGTCGTTCGCGGAGGTGCACGCCCGCGACCCCGCGGGGGAGGCGGCCGACTACCACGCGTCGGTCGCCGCCTGGGTGTCCCGCCTGGCTCCGGAGGCGAGCCTACCCCTGCGCCTCGCCGCGAGCTGTCAGCACCTAGGCCGGTACGCGCGGCCGCGGAGCGACTTCCCCGCCGGGCTCGCGGGCTACAAGCGCTGGCGGGCTGCAGCGGCGCTCGCGCACGCGCGTGACGCTCGCGCCATCCTCACGGCCGCCGGCTTCGACGAGGCCGTGGGTGAGCGGGTAGGAGAGCTGCTCGTCAAGCGAGGCATGAAGAGCGATCCGGAAGTGCAGACGCTGGAGGACGCGGCTTGCCTGACGTTCCTGGAGCGAGGGCTCGCGCCGTTCTCGGAGCGCCACCCACCCGACAAGGTCGTCGCCATCCTCCAAAAGACCTGGGGCAAGATGACCCCGCGCGGTCGGAGCTTCGCGGTGGAGCTGGCAGGCTCGCTCCCGCCGCACCTCGCGGCCCTCGTCTCGCGCGCCGTCCCCGGCGCCGAAGCTGGCTGACCCAGCGGGTCTTGCGCCCGCCTCGCTCCCACCCGAAGAGTCCGCCCCCATGCATCAAGGCGTGCTCAGGCTGCTCGGGCGCACGGTGGACGCGGACGTCGCGCGCGCGGTCGACGCCGCCCCGAATCGCGTGAACGAGTTCGGCTACGATCCCTGGGGCTTCAACCCCGCGTTCGCCAAGGTCGGGTACAGCTTCGGCAAGCGGTTGTTCCTCCGCTACTTCCGGCCCGAGGTGACGGGCATCGAGAACGTGCCGGACGGGCGCGTCCTCATCGTCCCGAACCACTCGGGGCAGCTTCCGTTCGACGGCGTGGTCGTCGCGCTCGTCATGCTGCTCCACGGCCGCCCGCCGCGCGCAGTCCGCGCCATGGTCGAGCGCGCGTTCCCTGCGATCCCGTTCGTCAACGAGGTGCTCTTCCGCGGGGGCGCCGTGCTGGGCGACCCCGTCAACTGCAAGAACCTGCTCGAGGAGGAGCAGGCCATCCTCGTCTTCCCCGAGGGTGCGCGCGGCGGGGGCAAGGTGTTCCAGAAGCGGTACCAGCTCCAGCGCTTCGGGCGCGGCTTCATGCGCCTCGCGCTCCAGACGAAGACCCCGATCGTCCCGGTCGGGATCGTCGGGGGTGAGGAGTCGATCATCAGCGTCTACGACGCCCGCCGGCTCGCCCGGCTCCTCGGCCTGCCCTACGTCCCCGTCTCGCCGCTCCTGCCGGTGCTCGGCCCGCTCGCGTACCTGCCCATGCCGGTGAAGTTCCGCATCCGGTTCGGCGAGCCGCTCCGCTTCGACGGTCCCGCCGACGACGAGGACGCGAGCATCGACAGGAAGGTCGACGCGGTGAAGGCGGCGATCGATGGCCTCTTGCGCGCGGAGCTCGCCGCGCGACGGGGGATCTTCCGATGAACGTCCTCGTGACCGGGATCGCGGGGGGCCTCGCCCAAGCCGTGGCGGCGCAGCTGCGATCTTCGGGCGTCGGGGTGTACGGCGTGGACTACCGCGCGGTCGGCGCGCTCGGCCCCGCCCTCGCGGGCGTGCGCGTGTTCCGGGCCCATTACCACAAGACCGCCATCGAGGACGTCTTCCGAGAGACGCGCTTCGACGCCGTGCTCCACCTGGGCCGCGTGGGGAACCTCTCCGAGCGCGCCGACAAGCGCTTCGACCTGAACGTCGTCGGCTCGAAGAAGCTCCTCTCGCTCTGCGCCTCCCACTCGGTCCGGCGCCTCGTGGTCCTCTCCACGTTCCACGTCTATGGCGCGCACCCTCGCAACCACACACCCATCTCGGAGGACGACCCCCTGCGGGCCGGTCCCGACTTCCCGCAGCTCGCGGACGCGATCCAGCTCGACGCGATGTCGGCGGAGTTCGTCTATCGCCAGCCGGAGGTCTCCTCGGTGGTCCTGCGCCCCACGAACGTCGTGGGACGGACCATCCAGAACACCATGAGCCGGCTCCTCCGGCTCTCGCTCGTGCCCAAGCTGGCAGGCTTCGATCCGATGACGCAGTTCGTCCATTGCGAGGATCTGGCGGGCGCCGTGATCGCGGCGATGAACGGGTCCGCGCGCGGTGTCTTCAACGTCGCCGGCCCGACGGAGCTCCCGTGGTCGACGGCGATCGAGGCCGCCGGGGGCGCCGCCCTCCCGGTCCCTTCGTCGCTCGCCAGCCTCTACGTGCGCACGCTCACGAGCTTCCCGGCGTACCTCGTGAACTTCCTCAAGTACCCGTGCGTGGTGTCCGACGTCGCCTTCCGGACCGCCTTCGCCTGGACCCCCTCGCGCACCATGCGAGAGACGCTGGCGGACGTACGCGCGCCGGGCTGACGCGCGTCAGACCTGGATCTCGAAGTCCTCGATCACGGGGTTCGAGAGGAGATCGGCCGCCATCTTGGAGAGCCGGTCGCGGAGCGCGGCGGCAGGCGTGCCGTCGGCGACCTCGATCTCGATGAGCTTGCCGATGCGGACGCCCTTCACGCCATCGAAGCCCAGCGTGCCCAGCGCGCGCCGGACCGCGTCCCCCTGGGGATCGAGGACCTCTGGCTTGAGTCGAACGAGGACGGTGGCCTTCACGGGCGCAACATTCGCTTGGTACCGCGGAGCGACGCAAGCCCAAAGCGGGGACCGCCGAAACTGGCGCTCGTCTGCTCGGGCGAGCGCCGACGTCCCGGCCTCCGCGTCGCGGCCGCGGTCAGCCGAACACGCGCGCCAAGTTCCGCTTGAGCCTGGCCGTCGGTTCCTCCTCGTCGGGGACGAAAGGCTCCCCCACGATCGCTTCGTACGCGGCGATGTAGCGCCGCGCCGCCTCCACGCGTACGTCGTCGGGCAAGGCGGGCACGGGTCCCTCGCCGGTGAAGCCGACCCCGGCCAGCCACCGCCTCACGTACTCCTTGTCGAAGCTCTCTGGCTCTTCCCCCTTCGCCACCCGCTCGGCGTAGGTGGCCTGGAACCAGTAGCGCGACGAGTCGGGAGTGTGGATCTCGTCGATCAGGACGATCTGCCCGTCGGGCGCGACGCCCACCTCGTACTTCGTGTCGGCCAGGATGAGCCCGCGCCGCGCGGACTCTTCTCGCCCGAAGGCGAAGAGGCGCATCGCCACGGCGGCGGCGGCGTCGAACTCCGCCTCCGTCACGACCCCGGACGCGAGGATGTCGGCCCGCGACACGCTGACGTCGTGGCCCCCCTTCGCGGCCTTCGTGCTCGGCGTGAGGATCGGCTCGGGCAGCGGATCGTTCTTGCGCAGCCCGTCGGGGAGCGGGTGGCCGCAGAACGAGCGCTCTCCCCGCGCGTAGGCGGTCCAGACGCTCGTGGACGTGACGCCCGTCAGGTAGGCGCGGACCACCATCTCGACGGGGAGCGTCCTCAGCTCGCGGGCGAGGGCGGCCTGCGGGTCGGGGATCGAGATCAGGTGGTTCGGCGCCAGGTGCTCGGTGCGCTCGAACCAGTGCGCGGCGATCCGGTTCAGCACCTGCCCCTTGAAAGGCAAGGTCCCGATGATCCTGTCGAAGGCGCTGATGCGGTCGGTGGTGACGAGCAGCCTCCTCCCGTCGGGCGCGGTGTAGTTGTCACGCACCTTGCCCTCGTACCGGGTCCAGCTCGGCGGAGCGCCGAGCGCATCCGGGCTCGTCGCGCCGAGGGTCCGGTCGAGCGCCGCCGAGAGCGTCGCCGCACTGACCATACGGGCGGCCGTGTAGCCCGGGAGCGGCCCCGTGGCGAGGGTGGGCACGGGTGCCTCGCCGTGATAGAGCGCGCCCACCATGGCCACCCGCAAGAAGATCGCAGTCATCGGAGCCGGCAACATCGGCGGCGAGCTCGCCAACCTCTGCGCCCAGAAGGAGATCGGGGACGTCGTCCTCTTCGATATCCCGGCGAAGGCCGACTACGCCAAGGGCAAGGCGCTCGACCTGGAGCAGAACGGCGCCATCCTCGGCTACGACGTGCGCGTCACCGGCACGGGGGACTGGAAGGACTGCGCGGGCGCGGACGTCCTCATCATCACGGCGGGCGTGCCGCGCAAGCCCGGGCAGAGCCGCGACGACCTGGTCGCGACGAACCTCCCCATCATCCGCAGCGTGGCGGACGGCGCGAAGGAGCACTGCCCGAACGCCTTCGTCATCGTCATCTCCAACCCGCTCGACGCCATGGTGTACGAGTTCCAGCGCCGCACCGGCTTCCCGAAGGAGAAGGTCGTCGGCATGGCAGGCGTCCTCGACAGCGCGCGCTTCTCGCTCTTCCTCGCGCGCGAGACGGGCCTCAACGCCAAGGACATCCGCGCGATGGTCCTCGGCGGGCACGGCGACGACATGGTGCCCATCCTCTCGGCCACCACCGTGAACGGCGTTCCCCTCACCTCGTTCGTGGCCAAGGACAAGCTCGACGCGATCGTCGCGCGCACCCGCGGCGGCGGCGGCGAGATCGTCAAGCTCATGGGGACGAGCGCGTACTACGCCCCCGCGAGCGCGTCGGTGCAGATGGCCGAGGCCTACCTCTTCGACCAGAAGCGGCTCCTCGCGTGCGCCGCCTACCTGACGGGGCAGTACGGCTACAAAGACTTCTTCATGGGCGTCCCGGTCGTGCTCGGTGGCAAGGGCGTCGAGAAGATCGTGGAGCTTTCGCTCTCGGAGGACGAAAAGGCCATGCTGGCCAAGAGCGCGGCGAGCGTCCAAGGCATCGTCGACGTCGTGAAGAAGAGCGCCTGAGGCCGGGGGCGCCGGCGCGCGCGCGCGGAAACGCGTCCCTCGCGGCGCGTTCGGGTGTAGCTTCGACGAGGATGCGCCGTCGTACCGCGCTCGGCTGGGTGGCTGCCTCGTACGTGCTCGGGGCCGGGTGTGTCCCGACCCCCTTCACCTACGCTGACGGCGGCGGCGGCGGCGCGGGCGGCGCCGGAGGGGGGCCGGACCTCTGCGGCAACGGCGCGCTCGATCCCGGCGAAGAGTGCGACGCTGCGGACGCGGCGTCCGACGATCACGCCGACAGCGTCGTGGGGGATGGGGGCCCCGACGCCGCGTGCACGACGAGCTGCAAGCGCACCGTGCAGTGGACGGCGACGTACCCGGACGGGACCTCGCAGACCATGTTCCGAGGGATCGCCGTGACCGCGGGCGAGGTTCACGCCGGCGGCGTGGTGGTCGCGCCGGGCCAGGACCCCCTCGATCTGCAGACCGTCCAGTACAGCGCCGAGCGGCTCCTCGTCCGTTGGCCCCGCGCCGGCGGCGCCCCCACCCGCTACGGCCCGAGCATCCGCGACTACCCCTCCGGGGTCCTCGGCATGACGCTCGGGCCAGACGGCGTCCCGCGCGTGCTCCAGTCGGAGCACAAGACGACCAACCCGGGGTACGTCGGCGCGATGGTGGCCAAGTGGGAGGGGGACGCCGAGGCCTGGCGAACCGGGCTCGTCTCCGCGCCGCAGGACGGGAAGTCCGTGCTGAGCCCGCTCGCCTCCGACGGCGCCGTCTACGCGGCCGGGAGCAACTTCGCCACGCTCCGCGTGACCAAGGTGGAGCCGAGCGGCGCCGAGACCAACCTCATCGACCAGCCGGGGACGGGCAACCCCGACCTGGCCGTCGCGGCTCGCGGTGCGGGCGGCGGCGGCGCCGCGGGCGTCTTCCTGGGCATGTACGATCAGGTGCACGTCTACGACGCGACGGGCCAGGTGCAATACCAGCACCCGCTCCCGCTCGGGTTCACGGCGGCCTGCACCCGGCCGGACGGCACCGCGGTGTTCGTCGGGTGGGTGCTGAACGGTGCCGCGAGCTACGACGCGCACGCCGCGATCGTGGCGGAGCAGACGGGCGTCACGTGGTCCACCTCGGCCGACGGACCGATCGGCGGCTGGGACGGCGCCAACGCCGTCGCCTGCTTGCCGGATGGCTCCTTCGTGGTCGCGGGTCAGGAGGCCGTCGACCCGGACTACCCGGCGAACTTTCGAAACGCCCAGGCCGTGGTGCGGAAGTACGCGGCGGACGGGACGCTGCGCTGGACACGTACACACCGGAGCCCGATCGAGGACTCGAGCGGCTACGACAGCGAGACCGCCGCGTACGCCGTCGCCGTGGACGATCTCGGCTACGTCTACGTCGCCGGGCGCGAGATGGCGAACCAGGCGACCAGCGTCGCGTGGATCAGGAAGTACGCGCCATGACGCGGCCGGCCTGGTGCGTGCGCGCCATGACGCTCGTCGCGTTGCTCGCGGCCGCCGGGACCGGCGCCGCCCAAGGACGGCCGGGGGACGAGGCCCGGCGCACGCAGCTCTTCCAAGCCGCCAAGCAGCACGCGGACGAGGGCCGCTGGGCCGACGCCGTCGGGCCGCTCCGCGAGGTGATCGCCATCCGCTCGGCGCCCAAGGCCCTGATCGCCCTCGCGGTCGTAGAGCGCGAGCTCGTCCACTACCTGGAGGCGAGACGCCTGCTCGTCCGAGCGCTCGCGGACGCCCAGGCGCAGGGCCTCGACGACGACGCCGAGGCCGCCAAGACCACCCTCGCCGCGCTCGAGCCGCTCATCCCGACCGTCGTGATCGACGGCGCCGACGCGGAGCCGGCGCTGGTGGCGTTCGTGGACGATCAGCCCGCGGAGCGCGTCGGCGACGTGCTCTTCGTCGATCCCGGCACGCACGTCATCCGGCTCGAGGCGCCCGGCAGGCCGCCGCAGCGCGAGACCGTCGAGGCGGTGGCTCGTCAGGCCGTCCACGTCAAGCTGGCCGCGGCGCCCGCGGCGGGGCCGCCCGAGCCGCGGCCCGCGGCGCCCGCAGACAGTGGGCCGCAGCTCGTCGGACCGCTCCTCCTCGGCGGGCTCGGCGTCGCGAGCGCCGGCGTAGGCCTCGCGGTGCTCCTGCTCGGGCGCGAGGATCAGGCGGAGGCGGAGGAGACGTGCGGCGGCACGGAGAGCTGCCCGCGCTCGGTGCAGCCGCTCGTCGAGAGCGGCCGCGACAAGATCATCGCCGGCGACGTCTTGCTCGGCGTCGGCGGCGCGATCGCGATCGGCGGCGCGATCTGGCTCGTGGTCGAGCTCACCGGCTCGGCC
Organism: uncultured Polyangiaceae bacterium; assembly: GCA_964492175.1. Lineage (GTDB taxonomy): Bacteria > Myxococcota_A > Polyangia > Polyangiales > Polyangiaceae > Xiheicaenibacterium. The sequence goes on from CAZBJI010000007.1 coordinate 72,740, forward strand.
GGCGAGCCCGCCCCCGTGACCGCCGCGGGCCAAGGGATCGCCGTCAGGTTCTGATCCGCGGGCTGCGGTGGCGCCACCGGCGGGTCCGGGTGTGTACCTCCTCCGGGCGCGCGAAGGCGTGCACGTCGACGTCGGGACATCGCCGAGGATCTTCGCGTCGCCCGCCGCGCGGGCCACAGGGTCTGGGCACGCGGATCCGATCAGCCGGGCGAGTCGGGGAGCCTCGACTTGGGGCCGGCCGTGCGCGCCGGGCGGGGCGCCTCGCGGGCGGGGCGCGGCGGCGCGGGGGCGGTCGGCGCGGCGGACGGGGTCGAGCTCGCGGAGGGCTCGACGGTGGCCGCCGCCCGCGGCGCCTCGTCCGGAGCCGTGGACGCGCCGGAGGCGACGTCGGTCGGCGCCTCCGGCGCTCGCTCGACGACGACCACCTGCGGCTCCTCGGGCAGCGCGCCGCGCGCCGAGCCTCCCTGGCTCACGCCGCGGCTGGCGAAGAACACACCGCCCGCGGTCACGACGACGAGCCCGACGGCGGCCATCGGGAGGAGCCAAGCGGAGCGGGGCGACCGCCTCGAGGCGCGCGCTACGTCGAGCTTCTGGGTCACGACGGCCGAGGCGGTGGCGGTCACGGCCGCGTGAGGCCGCACGGGCGCGGGCACGGCGCGCGCTGGCGCGCCCCGCTCGAGGCCCGGTGGAGCGGCCGGTTCAGCCGGGGACGGGGCGCGAGGGCCTGAGGTAGGGGACGGAGCGAGAGGGCCCGAAGCGTGGGCTCGCGGCCCGCTCGGCGCCGCAGCCCCGGGCTCGGCGAGCGCGGCCTCGAGCCACCCCGCCACGTCCCGCGCGGAGAGCACCCGCTGGTCTCGATCCCTGACGATGCACCGCTTGAGCAGATCGCGCACGGAGGGCCGCGCGTCCGGGAGGAGGGCGTCGATGTCCGGCATCGCCCCGTGCAGGATGTGCCCGACGATCGCGTACGGGGTCTCGCCGGGGAACGGCAAGGCGTTCGTCAGCGCCTCGAACAGCAGGATCCCGAGGGCCCAGACGTCCGTGCGAGCGTCGACGTCCGGCACCCCGCGCGCCTGCTCTGGGCTCATGTACGCGGGCGAGCCGACCGCGCGCCCCGCGTCGGTGAACGCCGCCTCGTCCCTCGACAGGATCTTGCTGATGCCGAAGTCGAGGACCTTCACCTCCGGCCCGTCGGCGCCGCCGTCGTCGTGCAGGAACACGTTCCCCGGCTTCAGGTCCCGGTGGACGATCCCGAGGGCGTGCGCCGCGGAGAGTGCCCGCGCCACGGCGAGCGTGACGGCGACGGCGGCGGGCTCGGGCAGCGGCCCCTGCGCCTCGAGCCGCTGCTCGAGCGTCTCCCCGGAGAGGAGCGGCATGACCAGGTACGGCCTGCCATCGTCGGTCTCGCCGACGTCGAACACCTCGATGACGTTGCGGTGCTGGATGCGGCCGCAGGCGCGCGCCTCGCGCAGGATGCGCGCCCGCGCCTCCACGTTCCGGGCGTCGTCGGCGAGGACCTTGAGCGCGACCCTGCGCTCGGTCAGCGTGTGAGTAGCCTCCCAGACCTCGCCCATGGAGCCGCGCCCCAGCATCCGCGTGACGCGGTACTTCTCGGCGAGGAACGCGCCGGGGCGAATCACCACACCGTCACGTTAGCAGGCTGCGGCCGACGGGGCGCCCCCGCCGTAGGCTCGATGAGCGAGGCGCGCCGAGCGAGATGGAGCGAGGATCGGCCGCTCCGGAGGGAACCATGGCCACACCTCGCAGCCGCTCGAACGTCGCCGACCAGCTCCGCACCTGGGGCCTCGCCCGCTATCCCGGCGCGCACCTGAAGAGCCCGTGGCCCGGTCACCTGGACCTCGCGGTCAAGGACAAGACCTTCGCCTATCTCAGCGCGCCCGGCGACCCCTTCTCCATCTCGTGCAAGCTCCCGCAGTCCTCCTCGGCTGCGCTCATCCTCCCGAACGTGAAGCCCACGGGGTACGGCCTCGGCAAGAGCGGCTGGGTCTCGGCGACGTTCGAGGATGGAGAGGCGCCGGATCTCGAGATGCTCGAAGCGTGGATCGACGAGAGCTACCGCGCGCAGGCGCCGAAGAAGCTCAGCGCGGCCCTCGACGGAGGCGCGCGTCCCGCCGCCCCCTCGAAGCCCGCCGCGGCGAAGAAGGCCGCGGCGCGGAAGCCCGCGGCGAAGAAGCCCGCGGCGAAGAAGCCCGCCGCGGCGAAGAAGCCCGCGGCGAAGAAGCCCGCGGCGAAGAAGCCCGTGGCGAAGAAGCCCACCGCCAAGCGAAGGCCCGCCCGCTAGTACCTCGCCCCACGGATTTGAATCGGTTCCTCCCACCCCCGCGCCGCCGAGCTACTCGGCGGCTGCGGGTGCCCGCTCGGGTCCGACGAGGAACACGGCCATCTCGCCCTTGCCCTTCACCTCGATGGTGCCCCGGTCGGTGAGATCGAAGGTGCCCCGGACGAGCTTCGCGGTGGAGTCGGAGAGCTGGATCTCGCCCTTGACCCCGTGCGACTCCATACGGCTCGCCGTGTTCACGGTGTCGCCCCAGAGGTCGTAGATGAACTTCTTCTTCCCGATCACCCCTGCGACGACCGGGCCGGAGTTGAGGCCGATGCGGACCTCGAGCTGGTAGCCGTGCAAGCGGTTGACCTCCTCGAGCGCCTCGCGCATCCCGATCGCCATGCGCACGGCCGCCTGGGCGTGGTCGGCGCGCGGCTCGGGGAGCCCCGACGCGACCATGTACGCGTCGCCGATCGTCTTGATCTTCTCGAGCCCGTGCCGCTCGGCGAGGTCGTCGAAGCGGCTGAACACCTCGTTGAGCACGCGGACGAGCTCGTCGGGCGGCAGGCGGGCGGAGAGCAGCGTGAAGCCAACGATGTCGGCGAAGACCACGGTCACCTCGGCGAAGCCGTCGGCGATGGCCTCGTGGCCGCCCTTCAGCCGATCGGAGATCGAGGCCGGGAGGATGTTCAAGAGCAAGCGCTCGCTCCGCTGGTGCTCGTCGGCGAGCTTGAGCTCGGTCTCGCGCGTGTCGGCGTCGAACAAGAACGCGATCAGGGCGAGCGTCACGCAGGTGGACATGATCGTGACGAGCCGCATGACGCGGGTCAGCCCCTCGGGGAACGTGACGATCGCGTCCTCGGGTCGCATGGCGAGCTCGAAGTACAGGTAGAGCGCGAGGCTGAGGAGCGCGAAGGCGTAGAGCCCGATGAGCCGCCGCGGCGTCACGAGGAAGACCACCGAGATGAACGGGAAGAAGTAGTACTGGTAGCCCATGGAGGGCCCGACGTAGAAAGAGGCGAGCGCGAGCTGCAGGTTGCAGAGGAAGAGGAACTGGGCGCACGCCCACGCGTACCGCCGCCGCTTGGTCAGCTGGAGCGTCGTGAGCTGCAGCCCCGCGAACACCAGGTCGCCCACGGTGCCGATCCACATCCGTCGGATGTCGACGAAGTAGAGCAGAGAGAACCCGCACAGCGTCGTCGCCGCGATGATGGCGCACTGGTTCAGGAGGCGGATCTTTCGCTGGCGCTCGAGCTCGAGCCCCTCGGTGCCGAGGGAGCTCCACCGCTCCCAGCGCTCACGGATGGTCACGGGCGGATGGTAGCTCGGGCTCGCCGGGCCCCCCTCCCGCATCGCTGGGGCTGCATGGGGTGACTAAGATCCACCCCTACCCTGGTCCGGCGTGATCCAGTTGGGGCTGCACCACATGTAGGTGCGCAGGATCCGCTGTGGTGACGAGAGGCACACCCGTTGCACTAGGGCCGGCACCATGAAGAAGGCGCTGCTCCTCCTGTTGGTCTCGGTCCTCGGGCTCCTCGGCTGCAACGAGGACGAGAAGTTCGAGGCCTCGGACCAGACCGACACCTCCGGCCCCGCCGTCATCCAGGGCGGCGCGTCCGAGGTCTGGGCAGCGACCAACGCCTGGACGGACAAGGACACGACGGAGGCCAAGAAGGCTGGCGTCGCGTGGAAAGAGAACAGCGGCCTCACGTGGGAGGAGAAGTTCGACCTCTGGGTCGCGAGCTTCGAGACGATGCCCGACGGCAACGGCTTCGGCACGACGATCTCGATCCCCACGCCCTACGGTGACAAGAAGCTCCCCGGCCCGACCCTCGAGTGCGCCGAGGTGGCGATGTTCCTCCGCGTGACCTTCGCGTCCTGGTATCACCTGCCCTTCTACCTCCGCGGCTGGGACTCCGAGACGAAGCAGAGCATCTACGCTGGCCACTTCGGCTTCGTCTTCAAGGACGGCAGCGGGATGCCCAAGTTCCCCGCGTTCAAGACGAAGTACAAGGACTTCGAGAAGACCTGGAAGGCGGGCGACCCGTGGCCGACGGACGCCGGGCTCCGGGCCAAGCGCCTCGCGGACGACGACACCGTCACGTTCCTCACGGGCCCCAACGGCGAGGAGCTCGGCGCGGGCGCCTACTTCGACGAGATTTTCCTCAACAAGCGCACCGGGCACTTCATGCGCCTCATGCTCCTCTACTTCGGGAGCGTGAACCTCGCCGACGGCTCGAACATGTTTCACATCAAGCCGGAGGCCGCGAGCGCCGGCGACGTCCTCCTCGAGCGCTGGCAGAAGAAGGGCATCGGCCACACGATCCCCCTGGTCCGCGTGACGAGCCCGCTCGAGGGCAAGCTCGCCATCGAGGTCATCTCGGGATCCATGCCCCGCCGGCAGCCCCGCTACGAGGACGCCCTCCAGGGTCGCCGCTACTTCACGCTCGCCGAGACCGGCGGCGAGGGCACGGCCAGCGACGGGACGCCGTACGCGAAGCTCGGCGGCGGCGTGCGCCGGTGGCGCACCGCCAAGCAGAGCGGCGGCCGCTGGGTCAACTCCGTGAGCGCCGCCGACCAGTCGGTGTACATCGTGGACAGCGACGTCACGGCCATCGCGGCGCGCCCCGCGAAGTTCGCCGAGATCCTCCTCTCGGGCACGCCGGAGGAGCAGGAGGCCGCGCTCCTCGCCACCATCCAGAGCGCCCGCCACCACCTCTCCGAGCACCCGGCGAGCTGCTCGGCGCGCGAGAACCGAGAGAAGGCCTTCGACGCCCTCTACGCCCTCGCCCCCCAGCTCTCCACCACCAAGGCCGAGCTCGACAAGAAGCACCGCATCCTCGACGACTACGTCTACGGCGCGCTCGTCTACGAGCAGTCGAAGACGTGCTGCTGGAACTCGACGACCGCCAAGATGGGCGAGATCATCGCCGACTACGCCCGGGTCGAGAAGGAAGCCGCCGACGCGCAAGGCATGTGCAAGGAGCCCACCGTGTTCCGCTCGCAGGCGGACGGCTACGCGGTGTGGCGCGAGCACGCGAAGAAGATGGGCCGGGAGGCCGACTGGCTCGCCTGGAGCGAGGACGAGCCCTGCGCTCAGCGTGACGTCCCCGCCGACACCCTCGCGGAGTTCGACGGGACGCTCTCGTGCTCTCTGTGAGTTGCGCCGACTGACACCGCCCCGAACCCTCTGTCACGCAGACGCACCCTTCGCTACGCTCGAGGAACCCATGACCCGCACGCTCGCCACCGTCCTCCCCGTCGTCCTGCTCGCCGCGTTCGCGGCGTGCCAGGAGGAGGGCACCGAGATCGACGGCGCCCTCCGGGAGCTCACGCCCGACTGCCTGGTCTGCCTCGAGGACATGACCGAGTGCACCTCCACCGCGAAGAACGAGGAGCAGTTCCTCGGCTGCCGTGACCTGTTCCAGGAGTGCCAGGCCACCATGAACCTGGGCCCGGACGAGTGCGGTCGGCCGAGCAACCAGATCGCGTGCGAGCTCTGCAAGACCCGCGAGGACAAGTGTGAGGGCGAGGCGTGCCGGGTCGAGTTCAGCGTCTGCAAGACCTTCTTGATGTCGCGCGACCAAGAGCGCTGCTCCGAGGACGAGGGGCCGCCCCCCGGCGACTGCGACACCTGCGTCGGCGCCCTCGCGGACTGCGGCTTCGGCGGAGAGAGCGCGGCGATCTGTGAGAACACGTTCGCGTCGTGCAAGACGGCGAACAAGCTGTCGTCGAGCGACTGCCCCGCGCCGAGCGTGACCGCCGCCTGCGACGCCTGCCTCGACGCACACGCGAAATGCGAGGCCGCGACGGGGGAGGGCTGCGACGCCGGCTGGACCGCGTGCGTGGAGACGCTCGCCACGGAGGGCGCGTGCGGCGCCGGCCCGAGCAACGGCGCGGGCGGCGGCGGCGGCGGCGGCGGCGGGCCGGGCCCGAGCTGCCCCCACGACGCCTGCGAAGAGGGCGCGGCGATGAGCGCGAGCTGCGACTCGTGCATCGCTTCGGTCTGCGAGCTCGATCCTTACTGCTGCACCACGGCGTACGACGCCACCTGCGTCGCGGAGGCGGCGAGCTTCCCCGTGTGCGGCTGCGCCCAAGAGGAGACGTGCGCCCACGACGAGTGCGAAACCGGAGGCATCCTCGATCCGGGCTGCAGCGCTTGCGCCGAGACGGTGTGCGCCGCCGACGGGTTCTGCTGCAACACGAGCTGGGACGAGTACTGCGTGCAGCAAGCGGTGGACCTGTGCGGCAAGAGCTGCGGCTGACCGCGCGCGGGTGGCTCGCGCTCGTCGCCGCCTCGGCGTACGCGGTCACCCTGGCCGCCGCATGCGGGGACCCGGTGGCGGCGCTCTGCAAGCCCGACGCGAAGCTCTTCTGCCGGTGTCCTGGCGGCGAGCCCGGGCAGAAGCTCTGCTCCGAGAAGGGAGACGCGTTCGGCGCGTGCGAGGGCTGCCCCGACCGGCCCGATCCCGGCGAGGGCGGCGGCCCCCTCGGGCAGGGCGGAGGGACGGGAGAGGGGCCCCTGTTTCGCGCCTGCTCCGACGGCTCCGAGTGCCAGACGGGGCTCTGCCAGTCGGGCTACTGCACCGTGGCGTGCACCAAGGTCTCGGACTGTGAGTATCCCATCGCGGAGTGCGTGCCGTTCGCGGGCTCGACGGTGTGCATGCCGACGTGCAAGACGGCGCTCGACTGCGAGCCCTTCGGCACACCCCAGAGCAAGTGCGGCTACGCGACCGCCACCGACAACTGGGGCGTCACCGTGTGCGCCCACTGGGGCGCCGAGCACGCGCTGGTCCCGGTCGACACCGACTGCACGCCCTTCGACCACGAGGACTGCAACCTCGGCTACCCCGGCCGCGAGCTCGTCTGCGTGGCCGAGGGGCTCTGCAAGGAGGGGTGCTACTCCGCCACGGACTGCGGCACCGGTACGTGCTCGAGCGACGGATCCGACCTCGGCGGGTGCGGCTGAGCGCGGGCGGCGGCCCGTTTCCGCGCTCCCGGGTTTTCGCACCCACATTGGAACCGCGTCACTTTTTCGGAGCCGTACGCTTCCTGGCGAACCCGGCGGGGGCTAGCATGGTCTGACCACTCATGAAGGAGAGGCCATGATCCGCGGCACCCGGGCGCTCCTCGCGCTCGCCCTCACGGGATGCGTAGGCGACATCGGCGGCGATCCTCCTGGACCGACCGGCACCGCCGAGAGCTCGATGTGCGTCGTCGACACGCCGATCCGGCGGATGACGCGCTTCGAGTACAACACGACCGTCCGCGACCTGCTCGGGGACACGACGCAACCTGCGAGCACCTTCCCCGCCGAGCCGGAGAGCTTCGACAACCAGGCCGCGGCCCAGCAGGTGAGCGATCTCCTCGCCGAGGAGTACATGAAGGCCGCCGAGGGGATCAGCGAGCGCGCGACGGCCAACCTGACCGCGCTCATCCCGGGCTGTGATCCAGCCGCCGAGGGCGACGACACCTGCGCCTCGCATTTCATCGAGACGTTCGGCAAGCGCGCGTGGCGCCGTCCGCTCGATCAGGGCGAGATCGATCGGTTGAAGGCGCTCTACGACTCCGCCATCGCCGACCCCGACATGGGCACCTTCACCGACGGGATCGAGCTGGTCATCCAGGCGATGCTCCAGTCGCCGCATTTCCTCTATCGGCCGGAGTTCGGCTACGCCGACCCGATCGACGTCGACGTGGTCAAGCTCACGCACTGGGAGATGGCGTCGAAGCTCTCCTACATGATCTGGAACACCATGCCCGACGACGAGCTCTTCGCCGCCGCCGAGGCCGGGACGCTCGGGACGCCGGAGGAGATCGCCGCGCAGGCGCGGAGGATGCTGGCCGACGACCGCGCGAAGGACGCGATCCGCAACTTCCACCGTCAGTGGCTGAAGCTCGTCCACATCGAGACCGTGAGCAAGGACACGACGGTCTACCCGCTCTACTCGGACGCGCTGCGGCCGCTCTGGAAGGAGGAGGTCGAGCGCTTCATCGAGTACGTGGTCCTCGAGGACGACGGGAAGCTCCAGACGCTCCTCACGGCCCCCTACAGCTTCGTGAACGCCGATCTCGCCGCGTTCTACGGCGCTGACATCGTCGGCCCGGTCCCGGCGGGCGCCGCGTTCGAGAAGGTCTCCGTCGACCCCGCCCACCGGGGAGGCCTGCTGACCCAGGGCGCGCTCATGGCGACGCACGCCGAGGGCAACCAGTCCTCGCCCGTGTTCCGGGGCAAGTTCGTGCGCGAGCAGCTCCTCTGCCAGACGCTCCCGCTGCCGCCCGCGAACCTGGTCATCGAGCCTCCCGAGCTCGACCCCACGAAGACGACCCGCGAGCAGTACGAGGAGATCGGCGCGAACCCGGACTGCGCGAGCTGCCACTCGCTCATGAACCCCCTCGGGTTCGGCTTCGAGAACTTCGACGGGATCGGGCTCTGGCGCGACACACAGAACGGCAAGCCCATCGATCCCACGGGCGAGATCAACGCCACGGAGGAGCTGAACGGGACGTTCGCCGGGCCGCTCGACCTCGCCTCGAAGCTCGCGCAGAGCCGGGAGGTCGCCGAGTGCGTGGCCACCCAGTGGTTCAAGTTCTCCTACAACCGCGGGCTCGCCGAGGGCGACTCGTGCAACGTGGAGCTCGTGAACGAGGCGTTCGCCGCCTCGGGGTACGACATCCGGGAGCTCATCGTGGCCCTCACACAGACCGAAACGTTCCTTCACCGCCACCAGGTCGTCGTCGAAGGAGGTGCCCCGTGAGCCGCCGCTGGAATGTCCCTGGGCGAACGGGCGGGGTCCGCAGAAGGACGCTCCTTCGCGGGCTCGTCGCCGGCGGCGCGGTCGCGGTCGGCCTGCCCTGGCTGGAGATCATGGAGACGCCGGGCGCGAAGGCGGCCCCGACCGGACCGAAGCGCATCATCTTCTGGTTCACCGCCAACGGATCGCTCCCCAGCATCTGGACGCCGCCCGCGAACCTGGCGCTGGACGGGCACCCGATCCACGCGCCGCTCGCGCCCCACAGCGACAAGCTGATCTTCCTCGACGGCGTGAACCAGACCATCGCCAACCAGTCGATCGGCGACGGACACCAGACGGGCATGGCGTGCATGCTCACCAACGCCGAGATCCTCCCCGGCAACCTCTTCTGCGAGGGAGGCTGCGAGCCGGGGATGGAACAGTACGTGGGCTGGGGTGGCGGCATCTCCGTGGACCAGTACCTCGCGAACGAGATCCAGAACGACATCACGCTGAAGTACCGGTCCCTGGAGCTCGGCGTGCAGGTGCAGAGCGAGTCGGTGTGGTCCCGCATGTGCTACGCCGGGCCGGACACCCCGGTCCCGCCGCGCGTCGACCCGAACCAGAACTTCAACGACTTCTTCAGCGATCTGGGCGCCGATCCCTTCGCGCTCGAGGTGCTGCGTCGCAAGCGGCACAGCGTCCTCGACGCGGTGATCGACGACTACACGACGTTCAACGCGCGGCTCGGCAAGGACGACAAGGTCCGGCTCGATCAGCACCTGGAGGCGATCCGCGCCGTGGAGAAGCGCCTCGACGCGACCGGCCAGGTCGGCGAAGCGTGCGACATCCCGACGGTCGTGCTCCCGGGAGACGTCTACAACCAGAACGACATGTACCCGGTCACGGGCCGGGCGCAGATGGACCTCCTGGTGATGGCGCTCGCGTGCGACATGACACGGGTCGCGTCGCTGCAGTGGTCGACGGCCGTCTCCAACACGCGCTTCACCTGGCTGCCGCTCATCCTGGGCGAGGGCCACCACGACCTGTCGCACTACGACGACAACGCGGCGGACGCGCAGGCCGACATCACGGCGATCAACCACTGGTACACGGAGCAGTTCGCCTACCTGCTCGCGCAGATGCGCGCCATCCCCGAGGGGACGTCCACGATGCTCGACAACAGCGTGGTCGTCTGGGTGAACGAGCTCGGCCAGGGCAACAGCCACACGCGCAACGACATCCCGTTCATCCTGGCGGGGAGCTGCGGCGGGTACTTCAACACCGGGCGGGTCCTCGACTTCGGCGGCGACCACCACGGCAAGCTGCTCGTCTCGCTCACGCACGCGATGGACAAGCCCGTGAGCACGTTCGGCGACCCGGCGTTCAGCCAGGGCCCGCTGCCCGGCCTCGCGGTCTGAGCCTCGCTCCGGGTGCACGCCGCCGGCGGCTGGACCACGGCACGTGGTCCAGATCGGCGCGGCCGCGCCGGGAGCTCGGCGAGATCACCGGCCCGGAGCTCCGAGCCCCTTGTCGCCACGTCGCTCGCGACTACCATCCGGGCCGTGTCGACCTCCCTCGAGGGCACCGTCGCGATCGTCACCGGCGCCAACACGGGCATCGGCCGCGTCACCGCGCTCGAGCTCGCCCGCAAGGGCGCCCACGTGTTCGTCGGCTCGCGCAGCGTCCCGAAGGGGCGCGAGGCCACCGACGACATCCGGGCGAAGGCCGGGAGCGACACGGTCGAGCTCCTGGAGCTCGACCTCGCGTCGTTCGCGTCCGTCCGCCGCGCCGCCGCCGCGTTCCTGGCGCGTGACCTCCCGCTCCAGCTCCTCGTCAACAACGCGGGCGTCGCCGGCCAGGGGGGGAGACCGCCGAGGGGTTCGAGCTCCACTTCGGCACGAACCACCTCGGGCACTTCCTGCTCACCAACCTGCTGCTCGAGCGGATCCAGCGCTCCGCGCCCTCGCGCATCGTCAACGTCTCGAGCACGCTGCACTTCAAAGCGAAGGGGATCGACTACGACGTGATCCGCGGGAGCACCCGCACGATCACCGGGCTGCCCGAGTACCAGGTCTCGAAGCTCGCGAACGTCCTCTTCTCCGCCGAGCTCGGGCGCCGGCTCGAGGGGACCGGGGTGACGACGTACGCGCTGCACCCGGGCGGCGTGGCGTCGGACGCGTACAGGCGGATCCCCTGGCCCATCCGGAAGCTCGTCACGATGGGGATGCTGACGAACGAGGAGGGCGCGAAGACCACGCTCCACTGCGCCACGTCGGCGGAGGCGGCCGAGCAGACCGGGCTCTACTACGACAAGTGCCGCGTGCGCGAGCCGAGCGCTCCCGCGCGGGATCGCGCCCTCGCGCGAGAGCTCTGGGACAAGAGCGTCGCGCTGACCGGCGTCGGAGGTAGCCCGTGAGCCCTCCGTCCGACGACGAGATCGATCGCGAGCGGATCCTCGCGCGGCGCGCGCTCTTCGTGACGACCGCGATCGCGGCGCTCGGTTGCTCGTCCCAGGGCACGCCCGCGGGCAGCGGGAGCGTGGGGTCGACGGCCTCGGCGCCCAGCGCGGCCCCGACGGCCTCGGCGAGCGCCCAGACCTCGACCGGCCTCCGACCCTGGGCGGACGTCGAGCGCGGGCATCCGCCGATCGACGTGGCCGCGTCGCTGCCCGAGCCGGACAAGGCCGAGCTCACGGCGCTGAAGCAGCGCCTCACCCCCGCCTACGCCGCGCTGAAGAGCGCGTGGGAGGCGCCCGTCGCCGGGTGCGGCCCGAAGGCCTGCGAGGACGCCTGGCGGGCCGCCGCGAAGGCCATCCACGAGGCGCTCGACGCGGTCCGGCCGTCCCTCTGCGGCAGGGAGACGAGCGTCGGGTCCCTCCAGCGCGCGGCCGCCCACCGGCGGAGGATCACCGCCCTCAGCTCGGAGCTCCAGGCGGCGCTCGGCGACGTGGCGCTCCGCCTGGGCGACGCCACCACGTGGCCCCAGATGGTCCAGTCGCTCGCGCAGCCGCAGCCTTGCCTCAAGTGCGCGATACCGCCCGAGCCCGGGGTCCTCGAAGGAGGTGAGCCGGTCGAGATCGCCTTCGCTTCGGGAGCGAGCGATCTCGGCACCGCCGCGGTGGAGCGGCTCGCGTCGCTGCAGAAGCCGGAGCAACGCATCGTCGTCCGAGGCCACGCGGATCCAGGCGAGCCGGGCGATCTCGCGAAGCTCAGCCTCGCGCGCGCCGAGGCCGTGCGGGGCTGGCTCGTGAAGAACGGGGTCCGGGCGGCCGACGTCACCGTGGTCGGGCTCGGCGCCGATCTGACCATCGAGTCGACCACGACCGAGGCGGGGCGCGCGCGCAACCGCCGGGTGGATCTCGCGCTCGTCGCCGACCGCGCCCCGTAGATCCGCGTCACGCGCTCCGCGCCGTGGAGCGCGGGCGTCAGGCGCCGAGCTCGAAGAGCTCCGCCGGCCCGACGACCCGGGCGCCCGCCCTCGGGTCGCGCGCGCTCGCCAGCGCTGCCCGCGCGACGGTACGGGCCGGGATGGGCCGGAACGCCCGGAGGCCCGGCACGTAGTCGAGGGCCCGGGCGAGGGCCCCGCCGATCGCCTCGAGCGGCCGCGACTCCTCCCGGTCTCCGAGGAGGATGCTCGGACGGAGGAAGCGGACGCGCTCGAAGCCGAGCCCGGCGACGTCTCGCTCGATCTCACCCTTGAGGCGCGTGTAGAACGACAGGGCCTTCGGATCAGCCCCGACGGACGACACCACGACGCAGCACGTGGCGCCGCTCGCCTTCGCCGCGCGAGCGGCGCCCACCTGGAAGCTCTGCTCGATCTCTCGCTGCGCCTCCTTGCTGCCTGCCTTGCGCAGCGTGGTGCCCAGCGCCGAGAAGAGGACGTCCCCCCGCACCGCGGCGGCGAGCTCGTCGGCCGACCGGAAGTCCACCGTCCGCACCTCGAGCTTCGAGTGCTCGACGGACGGCGCGCGCCGCGCCACGACGACCACGCGCTCGACGTCGTCTGCCGCGAGGAGCTCTCGGACGATCTCGGAGCCGACGAGGCCGGTCGCCCCGATGACGACGGCCGTCCGCATCACGCGCGCCGACGACGCCGGACGAGCAGGGCGACGACGACGAGCCACGGAGAGAGCCCCGCGCCGACGCCAGCCCGACCCGCGGCGGCGCAGCCGCTCGCCTCTTCCTTCGGGTCGCGCACGTCCGCGTCGCCCGACCCGCTGGCGGCGCCGGCGCCCTCGCCCGTCTCCTCGCCGCCCTCTCCGCCGCTCGCCGCGCTGGTCGGCAGCTCCTCCTGCGGGGGATCCCCTCCGGAGGGCGGCTCTTCCTCCTCCGGCGGCGGACCGCCGCAGAACTCGGCCGTGAGGCAGTAGAGCTCGCCGCCGCCGATGTCCGCGCAGCAGCCGCCCGAGAACGCGCCGCAGTCCGACGTGCTCGCGCAGGGCTTGCTGCAGAACGAGCTGTCGTCCCCGTAGAGGCAGACGTCCGAGCCGAGGTTCGGGTTGCAGAACGGCAGGTTCGGGTTCCCTGGGTAGCCGCACGGATCCCCGAGCTCACCCTCCGGCGCGTAGCCGTAGGGCCCCGCGCCGCAGGCGCCGCCGCCGGGCGTGAACGACATGGAGATCGTATAGGCGCCGGGGTACTCGGCCGACGCGCCCTTGAAGGTGTCGGCCACCACGAGGTAGGTCCCGCAGTCTACGTCGACCGTCACGCTCGAGTCGTGGCGGGCGAAGCAATCGCTCGTGTTGGTCGACGAATAGACGTGGACGTCGATGTCGACGCCGGCGTCGTCCGATACGGTGGCGGTGAGCTGACCGGGCTGGGTGAACGTGACCTGGTAGACGTACTCGCGCCCCGACTCGTTCGTATTGGGGGCCACGCCGCAGCCGTCCAGGAGGTCGCTCCCCGATTGGGTGGTGTCGCGACTATCCGAGTACGGGAAGCTCCCGACGACGATGGGGTTGAACGGCGTGCCATTGGGCTCCGCGGCGCTCGTGCCCGTGATCGATTGGTACCGCCGCGGGATGTATCCCGAGACGTGCGCCCAGCCACCCGTCGCGTTGTAATGGACGTTGTAGCCGATCGACTCCACGAAGACCGGGGAGCCGTCCGCGAGGAACCGCTCGAGCATGGCCACGTGGAAGCCCGCCTCGTTGAAGATGTCACCGGGCAGCATCGACGCGACAGAGATCTCGCTCGCGATCTGGTCCATCGAGCTGGTCGTGTAGTGCCCCGACTGGAACACCTGGCTCACGAACCCGGAGCAGTCGAGCCCGGCGGTGCAGTCCAGGATCCCGTCCTCCGGGTAGGAGCCGGCGCCCTGACCCGCGAGGATGCGCTGGTCGAACTGGAAGAGGGACATGTGCCCGCCCCAGTCATAGGGCAGCCCCACGAAGTCTCCGACCACGTAGTCGCTGGCGTAGGAGGCCGAGCACGACGCCGTCATGTTCTGCGACGTCGCGGTCCATGGGTGCCAGGCGAAGGCCTTCGCTCGAGCCATGACCTCCCCGCGGTCGATGGCGAGCGCCGAGGTGGCGCCGAGGGCGCACGCGAGGCCCAGGCTGATCGTGACGAGGCGCCTCATTCCCGGCCTCCTCTCTGCGTGAGGCCACGCCTGACGACGCGCAGCCCCTCGTGCTCCGCGGTCATCCAGGCGATCGACGCGGGGCCCACGGCCACCGCCTCGCGGGGCGTCCAGAGACCGCGGCGCGGCCCCTCCATCTCCGCGGTCACGCGGCCGCCCACGACGTCGACCACCCAGAGCTGCCGCTCGACCTCGACCGCGGCCGACGGCTGCGTGACGCGGGTGACGTCCAGCACGAGGTGAGCGCCCGTGCGACCCAAGATCCGCGCCGAGGAGAGCTCCGCGCCGAGATCGATCCGCCTCCGCTCCTCGGTGCGGCCGGAGGCGCTGGGCCCGACCTCCGCGAGGTAGGCGGGGCCCGACGCCGGCCGGATCGAGACCCACCCGAGCGCCGCCCCCTCCTCCTTCGAGCGAAACACCTCGGCCTCCGAGAGCGGGGCGTGAGGGCTGCCGACCGTGAACCGCTCCTGCAGCGCGGTGTGCACGACGATGCGCTGGGACGGGGCGAGGCTGAGCCGGACCACGTCCCCGAGCTGCCGCGAGACACGCAGCTCCCCGAGGGAGTCGCCCCCGGCAGCGTGCAGCCAGGCCTTGGCCCGGAGGGGGCTGTAGAGGGCGACCGCGCCGTCCTCCCCGACGGCCACGTGCTCGACGTCCTCCGCGATGGGGAACATCGGGCGGGCGCCGCCCGGTCCGACCTCGAGCAGGACGCCGTGGAGGCGATCGGACACGAGGACCGTCCCGCTCGGCGAGACGGCGATCCCGCTCGGGCCGTCCCCGGCGAACTCGGGGGCGCGTGGACGATGTCCGACGCCGCCCGCGGCGGTGTCCCCCCAAGGCAGCAGGACCTCGAAGTCCTGCACCACCATCGCCTGCTCGGCGACCCCCTCTGCCTTACCGCTTGGCTCTGCTGCTTCGCAGCCACAGAGCGCGAGCGCCAGCGCGGCGCCCTTCAGAATGCTTCGAACGAGCATGAAACCCCTCGGCAGCGGCGGACCCTAGTCGGAGAGGCGCGGCCGAGCAAGGGTGGTCGTCGGCCGAAGTTTTCGTGGATCTCGGACCGCCCCGGTACCATGACCGCCGGCCATGTCGAGCGCGGGCGTCCGGGAGGTCGAGGGGATCCACGAGCTGGAGCGCGAGGTCGACTCGCCGTACTCCAACCACGACCTGGCCCCGACCAAGATCAAGGACCGCAAGTGGGCGACGCGCGACATCGCCGCCTTGTGGATCTCGATGTCCGCGTGTGTCCCGACGTACATGCTCGCCTCGTCGCTCATCGCGGAGGGCATGACGTGGTGGCACGCGGTGGTCACGATCTTCCTCGGCAACACGATCGTGCTCGTGCCCATGGTCTTGAACGCGCACGCCGGCACGAAGTACGGCATCCCCTTCCCCGTGTACTGCCGTCCGGCGTTCGGGATGGTGGGAGCCAACGTCCCCGCCATCCTCCGCGCGCTCGTCGCGTGCGGGTGGTTCGGCATCCAGACGTGGATCGGCGGCTGGGCGATCTACAAGATCACCGCGGTCTATGTCCCGTCGTGGGAGGCGCTCGCGCCGATCCCGGTCCTGGACATCAACGTCGCGCAGCTCGCCTGCTTCCTCCTGTTCTGGTCGCTCAACATGCTCGTCATCTACAAGGGCATCGAGTCGATCCGGCTCCTGCTCAACATCAAGGCGCCGCTGCTCATCCTCCTCGGCCTCGCCCTCCTCTACTGGGCCTACCAGCGCGCGGGGGGCTTCGGCCCGATGCTCAGCAAGCCCTCGGCGTTCGATCCGGGCCAGCCCAAGGAGGGCCAGTTCTGGCGGTTCTTCTTCCCGGCGCTCACGGGGATGGTCGGCTTCTGGGCGACGCTGAGCCTCAACATCCCGGACTTCACGCGGTACGCCTATTCGCAGCGTGACCAGGTGGTTGGCCAGGCGCTCGGCCTACCGACGACCATGGGCCTCTACTCGTTCATCGGCGTCGCGGTGACCTCCGCTACCGTGGTGATCTACGGAGAGGCCATCTGGGATCCCGTCGTGCTCGTCACCAAGTTCGAGAGCGCGGTGGTGCTCGTGATCGCGCTCTTCTCTCTGGGCATCGCGACCCTCGCGACGAACATCGCCGCCAACGTCGTCAGCCCGGCGAACGATTTCGCGAACCTGTCGCCGACCAAGATCTCCTTTCGTCGCGGCGGCTACATCACGGGCGTGATCGGCATCCTGATCATGCCGTGGAAGCTCGTCGCGGACCCGACGGGGTACATCTTCACCTGGCTGGTCGGCTATTCGGCGCTGCTCGGATCGATCGGCGGCGTCCTCATCGCGGATTACTTCGTCATCCGGAAGAAGCAGCTCGACCTGCCCGGTCTGTACGCCCAAGACGGGCCGTACTGGTACAAGGGCGGCTGGCACCCGGCCGCCTTCGTCGCCCTGGCCGCAGGCATCCTGCCGAACCTCCCGGGCTTCCTCGGCACGGTGAAGTGGGCCACGGTCCCGCAGTTCTGGCTCGATCTCTACAGCTACGCGTGGTTCGTCTCCTTCGGGATCTCCTTCTCCGTCTACCTGGCGCTCGCGCGAGGTAGCGCCGCCCGCCGGGCGAGCGCCTGAGCAGCCTCGACGCCGGCCGGAGGACTCGCTCCGGCGGGGTGTGTAGAAGCTGCACATCCGCAGGAGCCGACGCGGCTCGCGCGCCCGGGAATCATCGAGCTGGTTGACGCTGGGGGCCCGAATCGGTTCGATCGTGGCGTGCGCCGCACGAGCTTGACCTTGCTTCGGGGAGTCTCCGTGTTCGTCCTCTTCGCCTCCGCGGCGGGCACGTTCGGCGGCTGCGGGACGGGCAGCGACGACGACGCAGGGGGCGGAGACGGGAGCGGTGCCTCCGCGTCGAACGGCACCTCGTCGAGCCCCAACGGAAACGGGTCGACGGGGGACGGCTTCTCCAACGCCTCGTCGACGTCGTCGGGCCAGGGCGGCGGGTGCGCGGGCATCAGCAGCACCGCGCAGAAGGTCCCGCTCGACATGTACATCATGCTCGCTCAGTCGGGCTCGATGAGCGACCCCGCGCAGGGAGGCGGGTCGAAGTGGCAGGCGGTGACGTCGGCGCTCACGACGTTCATCAACCAGCCGGAGGCGGCCGGCATCGGCGTCGGCATCCAATACTTCCCGCTCCAGGGGGCGAGCTGCAACGTGCTGATGTGCACGAGCGACGCCCAATGCGGCGTCGGGTGTGGCCCGTGCACCCTCGGCCAGTTCTGCCAGGGGTTTGGGGAGAGCGACTCGTGCAACGTGATCGACTACGCCACCCCGGACGTGGGGATCGCGCCCCTCCCGGGCAACGCGACTGCGCTCACGAACTCGATCAACTCGCACGGCCCGACCGGAGGCACGCCCACGTCCGCCGCGCTCGAGGGGGCCATCGCTCAGGCCCAGACGTTCGCGGCGGCCAACCCGGGTCACGTGACCATCGTCGTGCTCGCCACGGACGGGGATCCCACCTCCTGCAACACGGACCTGAACTACATCAACGGCGTCGCCGCCGCGGGGTACGCCGGCAACCCTTCCATCTCCACGTTCGTCATCGGCGTCGGCGGCTCCCAGATGGCGCTCGACGGCTTCGCGAGCGCGGGCGGGACGGGGTCGGCCTTCATGATCGATCAGGACCCCAACGTGCAGCAGGCCTTCCTGGACGCGATGAACGCCATCCGGGCGACCGCCGTGCGGTGCTCCTTCCAGATCCCGTCGCCCCGTGGGGAGCTCAACTACGACCAGCTGAACGTCGCGTACTCGCCGGGAGGCGGCGGCGACCCGGTGACGCTCCCGCGCGTGAACACCGCAGCGGACTGCCCCCCCGGGGGGAACGCCTGGTACTACGACGACTACCCGCCCACGCAGATCGTCCTCTGCCCCGAGACCTGCGCGACGCTCGCCGGGGCCCCCCACGCGGAGATCAGCCTCGTCCTCGGCTGCGACACGGTCGTCGAGTAACCACCGCGGCACGGCGAGGCGCGCTGGCGGCCCCCCTCGCGCGGAGCTCTCCAAGCTTTTGACACCAGGGCCGACCGGGTCCAAAGCGGGGGCGTGACTGGGACCTCTGCTCGAGACAGCGCCATCGTCTCCCGAGGCCCGACCAAGCGCTAGCAGGGTGTGTAGAAGTTGCACATCCGCAGGAGCGACGCGGCTCGCGCGCCCGGGAATCATCGAACTGGTTGACGCTGGGGGTCCGAATCGGGTTCGATCGTGGCATGCGCCGCACGAGCTTGACGTTGCTTCAGGGAGTCTCCGTGTTCGTCCTCTTCGCCTCCGCGGCGGGCGCGTTCGGCGGCTGCGGGGCGGGCAGCGACGACGACGCAGGCGGCGGAGACGGGAGCGGTGCCTCCGCGTCGAACGGCACCTCGTCGAGCCCCAACGGAAACGGGTCGACGGGGGACGGCTTCTCCAACGCCTCGTCGACGTCGTCGGGCCAGGGCGGCGGGTGCGCGGGCATCAGCAGCACCGCGCAGAAGGTCCCGCTCGACATGTACATCATGCTCGCTCAGTCGGGCTCGATGAGCGACCCCGCGCAGGGAGGCGGGTCGAAGTGGCAGGCGGTGACGTCGGCGCTCACGACGTTCATCAACCAGCCGGAGGCGGCCGGCATCGGCGTCGGCATCCAATACTTCCCGCTCCAGGGGGCGAGCTGCAACGTGCTGATGTGCACGAGCGACGCCCAATGCGGCGTCGGGTGTGGCCCGTGCACCCTCGGCCAGTTCTGCCAGGGGTTTGGGGAGAGCGACTCGTGCAACGTGATCGACTACGCCACCCCGGACGTGGGGATCGCGCCCCTCCCGGGCAACGCGACTGCGCTCACGAACTCGATCAACTCGCACGGCCCGACCGGAGGCACGCCCACGTCCGCCGCGCTCGAGGGGGCCATCGCTCAGGCCCAGACGTTCGCGGCGGCCAACCCGGGTCACGTGACCATCGTCGTGCTCGCCACGGACGGGGATCCCACCTCCTGCAACACGGACCTGAACTACATCAACGGCGTCGCCGCCGCGGGGTACGCCGGCAACCCTTCCATCTCCACGTTCGTCATCGGCGTCGGCGGCTCCCAGATGGCGCTCGACGGCTTCGCGAGCGCGGGCGGGACGGGGTCGGCCTTCATGATCGATCAGGACCCCAACGTGCAGCAGGCCTTCCTGGACGCGATGAACGCCATCCAAGGGACCGCCCTGCCGTGCTCCTTCCTGATCCCGGAGCCCACGATGGGCACGATCAACTACGACCAGGTGAACGTCGAGTACACCCCGGGAGGCGGCGGCACCCCGGTGACGCTCCCGCGCGTGAACACCGCAGCGGACTGCCCCCCCGGGGGCAACGCCTGGTACTACGACGACAACGCGAACCCCACGCAGATCGTCCTCTGCCCCGACACCTGCACGTCGCTCGCCGGGGACCCCGACGGAGAGATCAGCATCGTGCTCGGCTGCGACACGGTCGTCGAGTAACGACCGCGGCACGGAGAGGCGCGCCGGCGGCCCCGCTCGCGCGGAGCTCTCCAAGCTTTGACACCAGGGCCGACCGGGGCCAAAGCAGGGGCGTGACTGGGACCGCTGCTCGAGACAGCGCCATCGTCTGCCGAGGCCTGACCAAGCGCTACGGCGACGTCGAGGCGGTGCGCGGGCTCGATCTGGAGGTCGCGCGCGGGGAGTGCTTCGGCCTCCTCGGCCCGAACGGGGCGGGCAAGACGACGACGATCGAGATCTTGGAGGGCCTGCTCGAGCCTACGGGCGGGGACGTGCTCGTGCTCGGCCGGAGCTGGGACGGCGACCACGCAGAGCTTCGCGAGCGCATCGGGATCACGCTGCAGGACACGAGGCTCACGGACAAGCTGACCGTGGAGGAGACGTTCCGCCTCTTCGCGTCGTTCTACCGTCGCGGCGCGGACGCGAAGGAGCTGCTCGCCAAGGTCCAGCTCGAGGAGAAGCGCGCGGCGCGGTACGAGACGCTCTCGGGCGGGCAGAAGCAGCGGGTCGCGGTGGGCTGCGCCCTCGCGGGCGACCCCGAGCTGCTCTTCCTCGACGAGCCGACGAGCGGCCTCGATCCGCAGTCTCGTCGGAGCCTCTGGGACCTGGTGCTGGACTTCAAGGCGAAGGGCGGCACGGTGCTGCTGACCACCCACTACATGGACGAGGCGGAGAAGCTCTGCGATCGCATCGGGGTGGTCGACCACGGCGTCTGCATCGCCACCGGGTCGCCGAGCGACCTCATCCGATCCCTCGGCGGAGACGAGATCATCGACTTCACTGCGGACGGCGCCGTCGCGCTCGCCGACCTCGAGGCGCTTCCGGGCGTCGCGGCGGCGCGGGAAGAGGCAGGCGGCTTCGTGCTCACCACCGGGCGCCTCCACGAGACCCTCCCCGCGCTGTTCGCGCACCTCGACGCGAGCGGCGCTCGGCTGGAGCGGCTCTCGACCCACCGCGCCACGCTCGAGGACGTCTTCGTCCACCTCACGGGGAAGAGCCTCCGTGAGTAGCCGGCTGACGCGCAGCGCGCTCTTTCAGCTCGTCGTCACGAGGTGGCGCGTCTTCTACCGCGAGCCGGGCGTCCTCTTCTGGAGCTTCGGCTTCCCGATCGTCCTCGCGATCGCGCTCGGCATCGCGTTCCGCAGCCGGCCCAACGAGCCGTCACGGGTCGCCGTCGCCTCGGGCCCGGAGGCGGCGGCGACGATCGCCGCGCTCGAGGCGCGCGCCGATCTGATCGCCGAGTCGATGCCGGAGCAGGCGGCGCAGGCCGCGCTGCGCTCGGGACGCGTGGATCTCGTAGTCGAGCCGGGCTCCCCCCTCGTGTACCGCTTCGATCCATCGCGGCCGGAGGGCAGACTCGCGAGGTCGCTCGCCGACGACGCGATCCAGCGCGCGCGGGGCCGCGTCGACGTCGCTCCGTCCGAGGACGTCTCGGTCACCGAGCTCGGCTCCCGCTACATCGACTTCCTGATCCCCGGGCTCCTCGGCGTCGGGCTGATGTCGGGGGGGCTCTGGGGCGTGGGCTACGTCATCGTCGAGATGCGGACGCGGAAGCTCATGAAGCGCTTCCTGGCGACCCCGATGCGGCGGAGCGAGTTCCTGCTCGCCTTCGTCCTCGCGAGGGCGCTCTTCCTCCTCGTGGAGATCCCGGTCCTCCTCGGCTTCGCGACCCTCGCCTTCGACGTCCCGATCCGCGGCTCCCTCGCGCTCTTGGTGGGGATCGCGACCCTGGGCTCGCTCGCGTTCGCCGGGCTGGGGCTCCTCGTCGCCTCACGCGCCGAGAACATCCAGACCGCGAGCGGGCTCATCAACCTGGCGAGCATGCCGATGTTCATCGGCTCGGGGACGTTCTTCTCGTGGACGCGGTTCCCGGAGGTCGTCCAGCCCGCGCTGCGGGCGCTCCCGTTGACGCTGCTCAACGACGCGCTCCGCGGAGTGATGCTCGACGGCCGGACCGCGGGAGAGGTGGTCCTCGAGATCGTGGGCCTGGCCCTTTGGAGCGTCGTCACGTTCGGCGTCGCCCTCAAGGTCTTCAGGTGGCGGTAGCGGGCGAAGAGGAAGCTCTCGCGCGAGCGCCAGCGGATCGCCATCGGAACGGCCGCTGCGCCGCCCGAGCGCTCCGTCCGCCTCGCCCCTAGAGTTCCTCGCCCCACAGATCTCGATCGGTTCCTCCCACCCCCGCGACGAGGCGAAGGGGATGGGAGGAACCTCCTGATGCTGCCTCTCTGTGCTCCCTCCTCGATTTCCTTTGGGCACCGCGACCCATCGAAATCGATGGGTCGCGGTACTAGGGGGGCCGACGCGGCCCGCGCGCCCGGCTCAGAACGTCGCGCACGCCGTCCCGGCGAGGTCGAGGATGGCGCACGGCGAGACGCAGGACAGGCCGGTCGATCCGACGGTCCCATTCGTGTCCGGATTGGTCGCTCCGTCGCCCGGGGCGCCGCAAGGACCGGCCGAGCCCATCACCGCGCCCGAGCGAGCAACGACGACGCCCCCGAAGTCCGTGGCCACGAGCGCCGAGGGGCCACCATTGCCGCCGGCGCCCGGACCGCCGAATCCACCGCGGCCGCCTCCCCCGCCGGCGCAGCCGTCGCTGCCCGTGAAAGTGCTTCCGGCCGGGCCCCCTTGTCCACCTTCCTGGCCGGGCGCGCCGGCACCGCCGGCGCCGCCCGCTGCCGAGGTGAGCGCCACGTCGAAGAGCGTGAGCGTCCCCCCGAGCACCGCGGCCGCGAAGCTCGCTCCCCCCGAGCTCCCCGGTTTGCCGCCCGCGCCGCCGCAGCCGCCGGCGCCGCCCGAGCTGCCGGCGCAGGCGACTCCGCCGCGCCCGCCGCCGCCCCCCTTGCCGTGGAGCCCGGCCCCGGACGAGCCGGGCACGCTGGGTTGAAAACCGGAGGCGACCAGCAGCCCGAAGCGTGGCGCCGCGGCGGCCGCCGATCCGGTCGATCCCTCCGGTCCGGCCTTTCCTTGTCCGTCCGGATCACAGGGGCCCGACGTTCCCCCGGCGCCCCCGCCGTTCGGCGCGGTGAGCCCGAGCGCTCCGGCGACCCCACCGAGCCCGCCGTGGTTGATGGCGTTGCATGCGTCGACGCCGGCCGAGCCGATTCCGTTGCACGCGGGGTTGTTCATGGCCGCACCTCCCACGGTGCCGAGCGGGCTCTGGGGCGCGCCGCTGGCGCCCGCCACGCCCGTGCCGGCCTCGATCGCGCTGCGCGCGACGACGACGTCCGCGTCCACGATCAAGAGGCCGATGCTCGACGCGCCTTGTCCCTGCCCGGGCGCCGAGAGGAGATCGAGGTCGTGGACCTGCGTCGCGCCGACCCCGCTCACGAGCACGGCGGGCGTGTTGGCGACGCCGGAGATCCTCGGGCGCTGGGAGGGGTCGTACGTCCAGGCGCCGCACGTGAGGCCCCCGAAGAGCGACGTCCCGGCCGCGACGGACACGGACCCCGTGAACGTCTCGGCGCCACACACGTAAATGGCGCCCTTGTTCGCCAACAGGGGGTTCGCGGCGGACACCACGCTCCCCAACGGATCGGTCTTCGTCCCCGTCCCGGAGCTCCCCGCCTGCACGAACACACCGCAATGGTCGGGGACACTCTGCCCCGGCTGAAGCGTGACCGGGATGCACTCGGCGGCGATCCCCCCCCCCTCGCCGGACGTGGAGGTCGAGGACGTGCCGCCGGCGCCGCCGCCGCCGCCCGAGGCGGCGACGCACTCGACGATGTCGCAGAACTCCGACGCGCACGCCGTGGCGCCGACGGCGACGGCCAGCAGCGACGCGGCGGCGAGGAGCGCACCCACCGGCCGCGGGCGATCGGGGCTCGGCGGCGTCGAGGCGCGCGCGGTCACCACGCACCTCCGACCGTGAGCCCGACCAGACCGGCGCCTAGGATCGGCGCGAAGGCGACGCGCGGGGCCGGCCCGGGCTCGCTCGAGCTCCCGCCCCCCGCCGCGACGAGGACGCCGTAGATGACGGCGCCCACGGCGCCCACGCCGCCCACGATGAAGCTCGGCACCGCGACGTTTCGACCCAGGTCGTAGGTGTCGACCTGATCTTGGAACGCCGCCCCACACGTGGCGTCGCGGCAGGCGCTGTCCTCGATCTCCGCCTTCGCTCCCTCGCTCATCACGAGGAAGCCTACCCCCATCCCCAGGCCGACCGCGCCGAGCCCGCCGAGGACGAAGGCGGGCCAGACGGGCAGAGGCTCGGCCGCCGGCGCCCGGTTCCCCGTTCCCGCAGCCACGAGCGGGAGCTCGACGGCGGTGCTGTCCCCCGCGGTCAAGCGCACCGAGACCCTTGCGTCGTCGTAGCCTTCCATCTTGGCGGTGACCTCGTGCGGGCCGGGATCGAGGAACAGGGGCCCGGTGAGCGGCGCCTTCCCCACGGCGGCCCCGTCGACCGAGATGGTCGCGCCGGCGACGCTCGCGGTGATCGTGAGGACGCCGATGGATCGCTTCGCCTCGGCGAGGCGTTCCATGAGCGTCTGGCGGGCGTCCCGGCTGGCGGCGGCGGGGAAGTGGTCGATCGCGTACGAGAGCGCCACGGCGGCCTCCCGCGGCTTGCCGAGCTTGAGCGCGACCGCGCCGAGGTTCGCGGCGATGTCGACGCCCTTCTTCAGGGCCCAAGCCTCCTGGAACAGGCGCAGGGCCTCCGCCTCACGCCCCTCCCCGAACGCGGCGACGCCCTGCTTGTAGAGCTCATCGGCGCGATCCCCGTGCTCCGCTGGCTGCGCGAGCGCGGGCGCCGGGACGGCCGCGGCGACGGAGCACGCGAGGGCGACGGCGAGCCAGCGAGCGGACATCGTCATCAGCGGAGCACCTTGAGGTAGACCACGAGACCCACGAGGGTGAGCGCGAGCGTCGCGAGCAGCGCGAGCGCAACGCGGAAGAGGCGACCTTCGAGCGGAGGCGGAGCCGCCGCGGCGCTCGGCGCGCGGTGCGCCACGGACCAGTCCGGCTCGAGCGCCTCGGGCGGGCGTCGAGCGACCCGCTGCGTGGGCGCCCTCCGAGGATCCGCGCGGGAGAGGTCCACCTTCGCCCCGACAGGCGCTGGGAGCTTCACGTTCGGGACCGGTGCCTCGAGCGACTCGATGCGGGCGCTCAGGGGCATCGTGCCGCCGCGGGGCATCGGCGTGGTGTCGCGGAGCTCACCGAGCGCTTCCGCGAGCTGCGGGCTCTTCGCCGCCACGTCGAGCGACGGTGCGCGCGCGTCGGGCGCGGCGTCGCCGCGAGGGGGCGCGGCCGCCGCGGCGTCGTGCGCGCCCGGAAGGGCCTCCTCGAAGGGGCTGCGCGAGTCCTTGACTGTGTCCCGGAAGGGGGGCTCGTCCGCCGGCAAGCCCATCAGATCGGTGTTTCTGCGGCGCGCCGACGCGGCGGGCTCGGGGGGACGTCCGAGGAACATTCGGTCGGTCTTTCTAGGAGGCATCGTCAGACCTCGCAGCCTGGGGCGGAGCCGCGGCGGCGAGCGGCGCGTGCGCCGCGGAGGAAGGGGAGGAGGGGGAGAATCCCAGGTAACCCGCCGATCGGGCGAGAAACGCGGCGCCCGCGAGGAGGGCGGCCAACCCGAGGACGATCAGCAGAACGAGACCGCCGCGGCCCGGCCGCGGGTCCGTGACGGTCTCGTCTACGGCCGGGTGCGCCATCGGCGGGGTCGGGTGGACGTTCGAGACGAGCTCGCCGCCCCCGGTCCGCGGACCAGCCGGCCACGACGCGGACGCCGCGCCCTGCGGCGCGTGCGGAGGCGCCAGCGAGGCCATGGTCGGCGGACCGCCCTGCGGCGCGAAGCCAGCGGCAGGGAGATCCATGCGGACGGTGCCGCGGCTGGCGAGTGACGCGCGCTCGTCGCCCGGCGCGGGCGGGCCGCTGGACGCGGGCGGAGGCTGCGCCGCCGCTCGGCCCTCCGGAACTCGGACGGGCGACGTCCGCGGCGCCTGCGCCTCCCGAGCGGCGATCACCAGGCCCCTCGATATCGGCTCCCGGGCGGTCTCGACCTCGACCGTCTGCGTCCCCCCTCCGACACGCTCTCGGTCGCCCGAAGGAAACGACCACGCGGCTTCGGGGCCGGGCCGCGACAGCACCTCCTCGATCGTGTCGTGCGCGTCACGGCGAGAGAGCGCCATCTGCTCGGTTGCGCCCTTGGCCTTCGCGACCAGGTAGCGGCGGAGGACCTCGCGCAGCGCGCTGGCGAACGCGGCCATCGACTGGAAGCGGTGCTCCAGCGACCGCGCCATCGCCTGGCCCACGACGGCCGAGAGGTCCGGCGGGCACTCCTGCATCACGGCGGTGAGCGGCTCGACCTCCGCGTTCAAGTGCCACATCTGGTACTCCCAGTGCGTCGGCTCCCCGGGGTGGTGCTGGCCGAACGCGTGCCTGCCGCTCAGCATCTCATAGGCGATGTGGCCGAGGGAGTAGATGTCCGTGGCGTTGGTCAGCCGCTCGCCCTTGATGTGCTCCGGGCTCATGTAGCGCCCCGTCCCGATGGTGCGGTTCTCCTCGGTGGCGGGCTGTCCGTACTTGACGATCTTCGCGGCGCCGAGGTCGAGCAGCTTGACGGTGCGCGTGCGGTCGGGGCGCAGCGAGACGAAGATGTTCGCCGGCTTGAGGTCGCGATGGATGATCCCGAGCCCGTGCATCGCCTCGGCCGTGTCGGCCACTTCGATGAGGATCGGGAGCGCCTCCTCCACCGGCACGCGGCCCATCGCCACGAGGAGCTGCGCCAGCGTCTTTCCGCGGAGCACCTCCATGACGATGTACGGGCCGATCTCCGCGTCTTCGCCGGCGTGGTGGACCTGCACGAAGTTCGGGTGCTTCAGCTCCCAGAGCGCGCGGCTCTCCGCTCGGAACCGGAGGACGATGTCGGGTCGCGCTCGGTACTCGGGCCGGAGCACCTTCAGCGCGAACTCGGCGCGCAGCGTCCGATGCTCCACGCGGTAGACCTCGCCCATACCGCCGGCGCCGAGCAGACCGAGCACGCGGTACTCGCCCGCGTAGATCCGACCGGCCTCGCACACGCCGCGCGCGGTACCCAGAGAGGACCACTCCGCCCCCACGTGGGTCGGCGCCATCGCGTCCACGGCCGGCTGCCTGTTCGAGTGCGTCATGATCCCGGAGACGCGCCCATCATACCCAACCGACGCGCTCTCGGGACAGGGACAGCCCACGCCCGATCAGGGGATGACGCCGAGGATCTTCAGCGAGAACCAAGCGATCGCGGCGACCGCCGCGATCGCTACGACGAGCGCCACGACCTCCACCGTCCGGGCGCGCGCTGACGGGGCG
>CAZBJI010000008.1:0-92087 GCA_964492175.1 uncultured Polyangiaceae bacterium
GAGCTGGGAGCGGCTCGCGGTGTTCTTCCCCTCCCTGCTGTTCGGCGCGCTGCGGGCGCGCACGGGCGGGATCGGCGCGAGCGTCGCGCTGCACGCGCTCTGCAACCTGCTCTCGGCCTCCCTCGGGCGGGGGTACGGGGTGCACCCGTGACGGGCCCGCGGCTCGCCCTCTTCGACATGGACAGGACGCTCCTCAGCAAGGAGACGGCGAGCCTCTACGTGAAGTACCAGCGGCAGATCGGCGAGGCGTCTCTGCGTGACCTCCTCCGGACCTTGCGCTGGGTCGCGCAATACACGGTCGGCGTCATCGACATGGACAAGGTCGCCACGCGCGCCCTCCGCTCGCTGGAGGGCACGCCGGAGATGGTGCTCTCCGCGCGGTGTGACGACTGGTTCCGCACGTCGGTCGAGCGGTACGTCACCGACGGCGGTCGCCTCGCCGTCCGCAGGCACCGCGCCCGCGGCGACGTCTGCGCCGTCGTCACGGGCGCGTCGCTCTATGCCTCGCGCCCGCTCGCGCGGCTCCTCGACATCCCCCACGTCGTCTCGAGCGTGTTCGAGATCGACGAGGACGGCGTGTTCACGGGCAGGCCGGTGCGCCCGCTCTGCTTCGGGGAGGGCAAGCGGGCGCGCGCGGCCGACTTCGCGGCGCGGCTCGGCTACGACCTCGCTCGGGCCACCTTCTACACCGACAGTCACAGCGATCTGCCCCTGCTCGAGGCGGTGGACGAGCCGGTGGCGGTGAACCCCGACGCCCGCCTGGCGCGGATCGCGAGGCAGCTCGGCTGGCGCGTCGAGATCTGGCGCTGAGACCGACCCGATCGGGGGGAGCGCTCAGGCGTCGAGGGCGATCATCCGGACCCGGCGCGCCTTCAGCGCGACCTCGAGGACCCCCTCACGCACTTGCAGCACTTGATCCTTCAGGAGATCCAGGGCCCCGAGCACCGCCGCGCCGACGGTCACCCGCGCCACCGTCTCCTCCTTGGTCGGGTTCAGCAGGAACAGCACCCGGGGGGCGCCGCTCGCGTCCTCGTGCACCGTCGCGAAGACGGAGTCCGGCTCCACGGCCCAGAGCGGAAGATCGAGCGCCGCGACGGCGTCCCCGACGAGCGCCTCGACGCTCGCGGGGTCGGCGGGGCAGAGCGGCGGCAGGCCCGACGCCGACGCGAGCCGGCCGAGGTCCCGGGGGCTCTTGAGCGGGCGCCGCGCGCCGCCGAGATCGGGCGAGCGCGGGCCCAGCGTGACGGCGGCGCCGCGCGCCGCGGCGTCCGCGAGCCGGTCGAAGAGCGCGGGGCTGAGGCCACCCGAGGTCACGCCCACGATCCAGGCGGCGCCTTCCAGCGAGATGTCGCGGTCCTCGCCGCCCACGTGCGCGAACGGGACGCCGCGCGCCTCGAGGGCGCTCTCCAGGGTGCGCACGAACTGGTCGGCCTCGATGGCGGGCGCGTACCCGCACCCGAGATCGTCCTCGAAGCAGCTCTCGCGTGCGCTCGCGCCGAGGACGGAGAAGAAGGCGCCGGAGATGGGCCCGAACGCGTGCATCACGCGGACGAGGCGCCGCTCGTTGCGCGGCGTGACGATCCGCACCGGCGTGCGCCTTCGGAGCGAGGGGAAGCGCACGACGTCGAGCGCGCGCAGGAGCCGCCGCCAGAAGGTGGCGAACGGCCGCTCGCGCCCGCGGGGATCGATGGGCGCGCCGATCCAGCGATCCCGCTCCACCGCCATGTACGCGTTGAAGCCGCGGACGCCGTACGCCAGCGCGGCCATTACGGTGAAGGTGCTGTCGCGCTCGTCGAGCGGCGGGAAGAACGGCGGGAAGCCCGCGCCCATCTCGCAGGCGAACGCGGGGACGTCGAGGGCGTCGCTCCGAACGGAGAGCTCCGTCGTGCGGCGCGCGATCAGCGTCCGCGCGACCGGCGAGGCCTTGCCGTAGTAGTCGTAGCCCACCACGTCCACGGCGCCGCCCACGCGCGCCGCGTTCAAGGGTGTGGCCTCCTGGCCGGGCGGGAAGTTGTGTGATCGCGGGACCCCGTCGAGCCCCCCCGCCGACAAGGACTCGGCGAACCGCTGCATCGCCCGAGCGAGGAGGTGCTCGTGGAACTCGGCCCAGTCGATGTGGCGCGCGAGATCGCCCGGCACCTCGGCGTCGAAGCGGGTGGGCGGCTGGATCTCGCCGAGGCGCGGCGCCCCGGCTGCCGCCTCGTCGTGGCCGTAGGCGCGTGCGAGGTCGCCCATCGCCGGGTACTTGTTCCGGAGGAACGCACGGTAGAGCGCGAGCGCGTCCGGGTGGTAGTCCTGGTCGTAGGCGCCGTCGCGGAAGTACATCGCGCCCTCGTTGTCGACCTGCAGCATGACGATCGGGCCATCGGGGTAGAGGAGCGGCGCGAGCGCTTTGCCGATCGCCTCGAAGTACCGCGCGGTCTCGTCGAGGAAGACCTCGCTCGCGTAGCTCGGGACGGGGAACGCGCGCGGCAACATGGGGAGCACGACTGGGTTCTGCTCGGGCGAGCGCGCCTGGCACGCCGGATCCCAGACGACGCGCTCGGGGATGCCGAAGTAGGTGAGCTCCGCGTTGATGTGTGGCCCCGGCCGGACGATCGCGTAGAGGCCGAGCTCGTGGGCGATCCGCAGGAACCGCGCCACGTCCAGCGACGGGTTGGTCTCTCCGAGCTCGAGCACGCCGGGGGCGACCTCGTGGACGGCCCACGGGACGTAGGTGTCGACCAGCTTGAAGCCGAGGTCGCGCGTCGCCGTGAGGCAGGCGCGCCAGTCGTGCGGATCGAGGCGCCAGTAGTGGACGCTCCCCGCGTACAGGGGGACAGGCTCGCCGCCGATGACGAGACCCTCTCGGGTGAGCCGCACGTCACGCCTCGGTCGCTCCACGCTGGCCGGCTACGTTAGCAGGCGGCGGGCGCGACGCGGTGGCTCTCCGCTGCGCGCCGCGGGCGGCGCGCGCCCCCACCTCCGTCTCGGGGCGCGGTACGATGACGGGATGCGAGCGCTCATCCTCCTCGTCGCGGCGGCGCTCGGGTGCGGAGGCGGCCCCGGCTCCGGTCCCGCCGAGACCGCCCCGCAGGCGGAGCCGCCGCGGCCCAAGGACGCGGCGCAGCTCGCGGTCGCGCTCGTCGGCGGTCGCGTGAGCGGGCTCGTCTGGGTCGACCGTGTCCGGGGCCACGCCGTCGGGCCGCGCTTGATGGCCCTCGGCCCGGTGCGCGAGCTCCTGGAAGGGACGAGCGTCGATCCGCTGAGCGACGTCGAGCGCGCGTTCTTCGCGAGCCCCTCCGCGAGCGAGCGCCGCGTCGTCTTCTTCGGCGAGCACCGCCTGGACGAGGCGCGCATCGAGGCGGCGATGCAGGACCTCGTGGCGAAGAGCGAGCCTCGCGGCCAGCGGCTCCACGACCTGCCCTTCCCGGCGGTGAAGGTCAGGAAGGACGAGTTCGGCGGCGTGATCGCGTTCCTGCCTCCCCGCTACGTCGTCGCGGTCCCGGAGGACCTCGTCGGTGGGCTCACGACCTTCGCGCGGACCGGCGGCTTGCCCGACCCCACCGGTCCCGAGGCGGCGCGGCTCGTCGCCTTGGATCCGGGCAGGTCGCTGCGGGCGCGGGGCGCGCCGCGCATCCCGGAGACTCTCTCGAGCTCGGAGGCGACCGTGGTCCTCCACCCGGACGGCGGCGCGACGATCCACGCGAGGGGCCAGAGCACCGACCCGACCCAGGCCGACCTGGACGCTCGCTCGCTCACCCAGGCCATCGACGACAAGACCAGCGTCAAGCTCGGGATCCTGACGATCCGCGCGTTTCGACCCATCGTGTTCCGCTCGAGCGGCGCCGACGTCGTCGGGCAGCTCGATCTGAGCCGCGCCGAGGTCGGGCAGCTCCTCGGCCTGGCGGGGACCTTCCTCCGCAAATAGATCCGGCCGGGGCGGCGATCGAGCCAGCGCGAGGCTATCCTCCCCGAGACCCGCATGGGCGCACCTCCCGCTCGTTTCCTCCACGTCGCAGAAGCCCGCGCGCGCTTCGGCGCCAGCATCGATCGGCTCGGGGAGCTCCTCCGCGAGGCCGACCCGCTCGCCGACGCCGTGGTGGACGCGTTCGCGCGGCTCCCGGCGGGCGCGGGGCGTCGGATGCTGGAGGAGGTGATCCGCAACGGCATCGCCTCGGTGCCCTCCGCGCCGGCGGAGCTCCGCGCGCTCTTCCGGGAGGTGGACCACGTGCCGGCGTGGGTCGACCGCGACGCGATCGAGCGGGGCGGCGAGCTGCTCTTCCGCGCCGGGTGGTTCGGCGGCCTCGCCCTGGGCACGTCGCTGATCTACGGCTACGCGTCGCCCGGCGGGAACAAGCCCCTCGTCTTCAGCGGGCGACTCACGGAGCAGGCGCCTCGGCGCCTGATGGAGACCTCCAAGTTCGTCCAGGCGACGTGCCTGCCGGGGGGCCTGCGCCGAGACGGGGAAGGGTTCGCGATCACCGTGAAGGTGCGCGTCATGCACGCTCACGTGAGGCGCATGCTCCTGGAGAGCGGGCGCTGGAGCGAGGACGACTGGGGCGCGCCCGCCAACCAGCACGACATGGGCGGTACGTCCCTGCTCTTCTCCGCGGTCGTCGTCGACACCCTTCGCAAGCTCGGCTTCGTCCTCTGCCCCGAGGAGGTCCACCTGTACATGCAGCTCTGGAGGTACTCGGGCTACCTGATGGGCGTCCACCCGGAGGTCCTCCCGACGAGCGAGCGAGAGGCGCGCAGGTTGATGGACATGATCGCCTCCACCGAGGCGGAGCCCGACGAGGACTCGCGGCGGCTGACGCGCGCGCTCTTCGCCGCCGGACGGACTCCGCCCGACGACGCGCGCCCACCGGGCCGCCTCACCGTGCTGCTCGGTCAGGGCATGATCCGCGGCATCGTCGGGGACGAGCTCGGCGATCAGCTCGCCGTGCCCGATCACCGCTACAAGCACGCGTTCCCGGTGGTCCGCGGCCTCGTGGGCCGCGCCGAGCGCCTCACCGCCGCGCTGCCGGGGCCGCTCCGGGCTGCGGCGCGGGGCCGCGCGATCGAGCTCGGCAAGGAGTATTGGAGCATGTTGACGCGTGGCTCCCGGGAGCCGTTCGGCTTCGCGCCCCAGGACCGGCTGCTCGGCCTGGCCGACGGCGTCGTGAGCGCGATCCCCCGTAGGGCGAGCCCCCTCGCGTCCGCGATGCGGTCGCGATAAGGACGCGCATGCGGCTGGTGAAGCTGGGGATCGCGAACGTCAACGCGACGGTGGGCGCCGTCGCGTCCAACGTCGACCGCTGCGTCCAGCTCGCGGTGGAGCTGGCGCGCGCCGACGTGACCGTCGCGGTGTTCCCCGAGCAGGTCGTCGGGGGCTACCCCGCGGAGGACTTGGTCCAGTGGCGCGCGTTCGTGGCGACGCAGTGGACGCAGCTCGAGCGCTTCGCGGCGGAGACGTCGGCGACACGCACCGTGTTCGTGATCGGGGTGACGGTGGGCGCGGGGGGCGACCTCTTCAACTGCGGCGCCGTCATCCACGCCGGGCGCATCGTCGGCCTGGTCCCGAAGGAGAAGCTCCCGACCTACAACGTGTTCTACGAGGCGCGCACGTTCTCGCGGGGCGTCGCCCATCTGGCGCTGGACGCGCGCGGCGTCCCGCTCGGCGACTACCTCTTCTCGTTCGACTTCGGCACGCTCGCGGTCGAGGTGTGCGAGGACATCTGGTCGCCCGATGGACCCATGCGGCGGCGCTGCTACAGCGGCGCGGAGATCGTCTGCAACCTCTCGGCGTCGCCGTTCCGAGCGGGGGTGGTGTCCACCCGGCGGGAGATGATCGCGACGCGCGCGGCCGACAACCAGGCCACCGTGATCTACGCCAACCTGGTCGGCGGCAACGACGGGCTGATCTTCGACGGGGGCGGGCTCGTGAACCAGAACGGGCGCCCCGTGCTCGACGCGCCGCGCTTCCGAGAGGGCACGTCGACGGCGGTCGTCGATCTCGATCGCACGTCGCGGTGTCGGAGGGAGGCGACCACGTGGCGCAGCGACCTCGAGGCGTTCCGCTCGAGCTCTCGACAGGTCGCAGCGATCCGCTCCGAGGGCCCCACGGCGCCGCGCGGCGCGCTCACCTACCCGGCGCCTCCTGCGGGAGCCACGTTCTTCCTGCCCAAGCGCGGGGGCGGGGCGCCCTGCCCCCGCGAGGATCTGCTCGACGACGTCTTCGAGGCGCTCGCGCTGGGCGTGGCCGACTACTACCGGAAGATCGGCGCGTTCCACGGGATCGGCGTCGCGCTCTCGGGGGGACGAGACTCGCTGCTCACGCTGCTCATCGCGTGGCGCGCCCTCGGCGTCCTCCACCCGGACAAGACGGCCGACGAGCTCAAGGCCCTCGCCGCCGAGAAGCTCCACACCTTCTACATGCCTACCCGCTACTCGAGCTCCGCGACGCAGGCGGCGGCCGAGGCGATCGCGCGGGACCTCGGCGCCTCCTTCATGGTGGTGCCGATCGAGGAAGCGTTCATCCGAGAGGCCGACGCGGCGACCGAGATGCTCGGCGGCCGGCACCTGACGGAGATCACGCTCCAGAACGTGCAGGCGCGAATCCGTGGGCAGCGCATGTGGAACTGGTCCAACACGAGCGAGGCCCTCTTCCTCCAGACCGGCAACATGAGCGAGAAGTCGCTCGGCTACACCACGGTGGGGGGGGATCTCGAGGGCGCGCTCTCGGTGATCTCCAACCTGCCCAAGACGGTTGTCATCGCTCTGCTCGAGCGCCTCGCCGCGCGCTTCGGCTTCCCGGGGATCTCGGCCACGCTGGCGACGACCGCCGGCCCGGAGCTCGCGGCCGACCAATCCGGCGAGGCCGAGCTGATGCCGTTCGAAATCCTCGACGCGTGTCTCTACCTCTTCGGGGCCGAGAAGCTCGCGGCTGACGAGGTGGCCGACGCTCTGCCCGGGCTCTTCCCGGGCGTACCTCGCGAGACGCTCCGGGGGTACGCGGAGAAGTTCGCGAAGCTGTTCGTCCGCTCGATCTACAAGTGGGTCCAGGCGCCGATCTCCCTGCACGTGGGCTCCCTCGACCTGGACCGCGAGCGGGCGCTCCAGCTCCCGGTCGTACAGCGCTCGGAGTGGGCAGGCACGAAGAGGTGAGGTGATGTAGGTACCAGCGCACCTGGTCGCCCTCATTTTTCATCGGAGGGGAACGACGCCCGCGGGCGTATGTCGGAGGAGCGATGGGCAAAGCCGGCTTGCTGCTGAACGGGGTGGTTCTCACCGGGGTCCTCACCCTCCTGCTCGGGGACGCGGGTGCGCGGCCTGCGCCTGTGGTCAGTGAGCTCGACTCCACGCTCGCCGAGCTGGAGGTGGCGGCGGCGAAGGCCCCCACGCCCGAGCGCGTGGGTGAGCTCGCGACGGCGTACATGGA
Organism: uncultured Polyangiaceae bacterium; assembly: GCA_964492175.1. GTDB lineage: Bacteria > Myxococcota_A > Polyangia > Polyangiales > Polyangiaceae > Xiheicaenibacterium. The sequence goes on from CAZBJI010000008.1 coordinate 7,403, forward strand.
CCGCAAGCAGCCGGGTCTCGCCCAGGCCGTCCTCGACCGACACTCCGAGATGGCCGGGGTCGCGCTCTCTCAGGCCCGCTCGCGCGCTGCCCTCGCGCGAGGTGACGTGGCGGAGGCCGCACGGCTCAACGAGCTGGTCCTCGCCACGTGCGAAGGCCCCGGGGACGGCTGCACGGCGGCCGTGGTCGGGCGCGCCTTGCAGCAGGCGGCCTACCTCCGCTCTCTCGAGCGGGCGGGCATCGACGACCCGGGCAGCGAGCCCGGGGCCGCGCGCCAAGCGCTGGCCGTCAGCCGGCGGGAGGTCGCCCTCGCGGCGCCCTGAGGGGGACGCCGGTCGGCCGTCTTAGAAACGAAGAATCTGCTGGGAGGGACCCAAGAGTCCGCTAGCCTTTTCCGTACAAGACACTGTCGCATCCGGTCGTCTTGCTTCGAAGCCCCAGCCGCCACGGGGGACCTCACGGGTGATCTGCTCTCCGACTCGGGCCCCCAGAAGGGCGCATCCCTCCGCCACACGACTCGTCGCCGCCGGCGTCGTGGGCGCCGCGGTGTGCCTCGCGGGGTGCGCGCCCCGCGGACACATCATCTCCGCAGAGGAGGCGACTCCAGCGGGCGAGGGTGATCAGCTCATCCGCGACATCACCCCACCGATCGGGGGCCCGATGGCCGATCCGACCGAGGAGCCCATCGTCCGCGTCGTGGGCTCGGTGAGCTGCTCCGGGGCGGTCATCGCCCCGGATCTCGTCCTCACGGCCCATCACTGCGTGGCCGCTCGTGGACCTGATGGGAAGGCTCGGCAGCAGGACGTCGATCCGCGGACGGTCAAGATCGAGCTCGGCGGAGACGATCTGCCGTGGGCCGTCGTGGCGGTGAAGGCCATCGTGAGCCCGTCGTGCGGCTGGGAGCAGGGCGCCGGGGACGTCGCGATCTTGGTGCTCCAGCGAGAGCTGGCGGGCTGGCCGACCCTGAAGGCGCGCCTGCACGAGCCGCCCAAGGCGGGTGATCGCGTCGCTCCGTGGGGCTTCGGTCGGTGCGCGCGGACCGGGGGACCCATCCGGCGGCACGGCCGCGATGGCGGCACCATCAGCTCCGTCGACGGAGGGATGTTCTTCGCCGAGGCCCAGGTCTGCCCGGGCGACTCCGGCGGGCCGGTCCTCGACAGCAAGCAGGAGATCGTGGGCGTCGTCTCCGCGGCGGTCATGGACGCAGACGCCCGGACCCGGGACCCCGCTCACTTCGCTCGGATCGACACCTTCGCGTCGCTGTTCGCCGCCGCGCGCGAGATCGCCGATGGCCGCGCGGAGAACGAGCTTCCCCCGTTTCGCTCGTGCGGCGCCGGCGATCCGTGAGACCTGCCGATTTGTCGCCGCCTCTGCGCGCGCTGGTATGATCCGGCGGTGCGGAAGTTCCTCATCGCCCTCGCCTGGATAGCCGGGGTGCTCGCGGTCATCGCGGTCATCGCGAGGCTGACGGTGGTGAGGGTGTGGACCATCCCCGACGATCGCGTCCTCAACGCGTCGCTCGCCCCCACCCTCGCGTCCGGCGACGTCGTGCTGGTCCTCTATCGTGGGGAGCGGACGTTCGGCGAGCTCGTGCGCTGCCCCGACCCGGAGGACGCGCAGCGCTGGGTCGTAGGGCGGATCGTGGGAGGGGAGGGGGACAAGGTCTCGGTCGACCTCGGAGCGCTGACCCTCAACGGGAAGCGCTACGACGTCTCGGAGGCGTGCAAAGACGGGTTCGTGATGGTGCCCCACCCCACGAGCGGTCACCCGGTGAAGCACTCGTGCGCGCGCGTCGAGATCGCCGGAGGCTGGCACTTCCGCGCGCAGGTGGCCGAGATGAGCGAGTCGCCGAGGGAGCACACCGTGGGTCCTGGACGCGTCTACCTCCTGAGCGACAACCGCTCGTTCCACGACGACTCGCGGGACTTCGGCGCCGTCCCCAAGGCCTCGTGCAGCGAGCAGATCGTCTTCCGCCTGTGGGGGAAGGAAGGCTTCTTCGATGACGAGCGTCGGTTCACGTACATTCGGTGAGCTACCGAGCTTGACGCGCTGGCAAGAGCCCGGCGACCATCCGAGGCCGGCCATGGCGCGCGGAGTGAACCTTTGGACGAGCGTACCGAGCTAGGCATCGTCTGCGGGCAGTGCGACCAATGGAACGCCCTGGGTGGGCCGACGTGTACGTCTTGCTCCCACGAGCTGGCCCTCGCGATGCGCCGCTCGCTCGCCCCGAGGGCGGAGCCGGCAGCTGCCCTCCCTCGGGCAGCGCCGTCGCCCGCACCAGCCCCGGTCGCAGCCGCCCCGCCGGCTCAAGACCCAGCGTCGGCGCCCAAGCCGCAGCCTCGCAAGGGCGGCTCGGCGCTGGCGATGATGGCGATGCGGTCGAGCCCCCCGGCTCGCGGGACTGCCTCGACCGGGCCCGCCCCCGGCGCGCTCGGCGCCCCGAAGGCACCGAGCATCTCCGCGCCGCAGCCGCCGGCGCCGGCGCCGGCCGCGGCGAAGCCGGCCACGGACTTCACGAAGCTCTCTCAGGAGGAGTTGATGGAACAAGCTCGCAACTACGTCTGCCGCTCGTGCTCGAGCGGCGTCCCGATGGGCCACAAGTTCTGTGGTCGATGTGGCGAAGCCGTCCCCCCCGAGATCGTGAGCGCCCAGACCCTCTACTTCGGGGACATGCAGAACCCCTCGAAGGCGAAGCTCATCCTCATCCGGGGCGAGGGCATGGATGGCCTCTCCTTCCACCTGAAGGCAGAGCAGCACGTCGTCGGTCGAGACGGTCAGCTCCCGTTCCCGGACGACCCGTTCGTCTCGCGCAGGCACGCGAACTTCTTCTACCGGAACAACAAGCTCGTCGTCCGGGACGAGGGCTCCCTCAACGGCGTCTACCTCCGGGTGCGCGGTACCGTGGAGCTCGCCGCTGGTGACACCTTCCTCGCGGGAGAGCAGCTCTTCCGCCTCGATCTGAACCCGAAGCCGACCGACGGTCAGGCGCCCGACGGCACCTACTTCTACTCGTCGCCCAAACATCCGAGCTCGTTCCGGCTCGCGCAGATCCTCCAGGGCGGCTCCGTGGGGATGACGGTGTGCGCGCGCGGCAACGCGCTCCAGATCGGCAGAGAGGGGGGCGACCTCAACTTCCCGGGCGACCTCTACATGTCGGGGTCCCACTGCCGGATCGAGGAGCAAGACGGCCACTTCACGCTCGCCGATCTAAGCAGCCGGAACGGAACGTACCTCCGGCTCAAGAGCGAGCGCGAGCTCGGCCACGGCGACTACCTGTTCATCGGCAGGAAGCTCCTGCGCGTCGAGCTCAACACGAACTGAGCGCGCCGCCCTCGGCGGCGACCCGCGCCGCGGCGGCTACTCGTTGTCACACAGGCGGGCGTATTTGCCCTGCGGCTTGCCGTGCACGATGTCGGCGAGGCACCCAGGGCTCTTCGTCGCCGCGTCGATGGCGTCGATCGCGAGCGCGCCGGCCCAGTCGCGTGCGCCGTCGTAGCGGGCGCGCACGAAGCCGTCCTTGTCGATGATCCACGTCTCGGGGTACTTGGTGGTCCCGAAGAGATCCCGCGTGATCACCATCTCGGGATCGAGCAGCACGGGGAAGGGGATCGTCCCAGCGGGGATCTTGTCCTTCAGCTCTTCGTCCGCCGCGAAGAGCCCCGCCAGCGTGTCGCTGATCGCCGATTTCTCCTCGTCCACGCTGATGGTCAGGAAGACGACGTCGCGCCGCCCTTCCAACATGAGCGCGAGGCGAGCGAGCGCTGGCATCTCTTCGCGGCAGGGGTCGCACCAGCTCGCCCAGAAGTTGATGACCACGACCTTCCCTCGGAGCTCCGAGAGGCGGACGCTCCCGCCGTTCATGTCGGGCAGCGTGAAGTCCGGCGCCGTCCGGTTCCTGCCCGCGTAGGCTGGCGCCAGCGAGCAGGTCGCCGAGCAGAGCGAGCGCATCTGATCGTTCTTCGCAGCTTGCACGAACCCGAAGACGCCGACCGCCGCGACGCCGATGAACGCGAGCTGAAGCGCCATGTTGCGCTTCTGCGTGTCGTTCTGCTTCCGGGCGGGGCGCTCGACCATCCGCGTGCACTTGTAGCGCCTTCGGGGGCGCGGCGGTAGGTCGGCTCCCGCTCCGACCCGTCAGAGCGGCGCGATGGCGAGGCGGCGTGGGCTCGGGGAGCGGGCCGCCGCGGCCGAGAACGCGGCCTTGTAGCTCGCGTAGGTGCCCCCTGCCAGGGCGGCGTCCCGCGCCGCGCGCGCCTCGGCGACGCCGCCCTGGGCGAGCACGTACTCCACCCACGCCCACTTCGCGCTCGTGGAGCGGACCTCGGCCCGGCCGCGCAGACCCCGGCGGAGCCGGTCGAGGCGGCTCGTCACGACGTCCACCCCTGCGAAGGGTTGCCCGTCCAGCGGCGTGTTCCGCTTCGCGCAGAACGGCGCGATGCCCAGGGCGACGGGGACGACGGCGCTCAGCTCGGTCACGAACGCCGCGCACTCGTCGATGTCGGCCTCGGTCTCGGTGGGCAGGCCGATCATCAGGTAGAGCTTCAGCCGCTTCATCCCGTGCGCTCGCGCGAGCTGGGCGGCGCGCTCGAGGTGCTTGACGCGGGCTCGCCGCTCGAGCGACTCGCGCAGCCGCTCGCTCGGCCCGTCCATCGCCGTCGTGAGCGTCCGATGCCCCGCCGCCGCGAGGGCGCCGACGAGCTCCTCTCCGAGGCGGTCGGGCCGCAGGCTGGAGAGTCCCACGTGGCGGCCGCTCTCGGCCAGCTCTCGCACGATCGACGCGATCTTCGGGTGGTCGCTCACGGCCGCGCCCACCAGGCCGACGCGACGAGCGGCGGCCGGGACGAGGCCGAGGATGGTCTCCTTCGGCACGAGGCGCATCCCGCCGTTCGTGGAGCGCCTCATGACGCAGTAGGTGCAGGCGCGGGAGCAGCCGCGCTCCGCCTCCACCAAGAACATGTCGGAGAGCTCCGTGTCCGGCGTGCGGATGGGAGACCACGCGGGGAGGAGCGCGGTGTCGCACTTGGCGATAGGGGGCATGGCGTCGCCGTGGAGGGATGGGACGAAGACGTGGGGCACGTCCGCCAGCGCGGCGAGCGCCGCCGCCTTGGTCCCGGCCTCGCGGATCGTTCGGAGCACCGGGACGACGATCTCGTCCGCCTCCCCCATCACGATCGCGTCGGCGAAGGCCGCGAGGGGCAGCGGGTTCGAGAACGTGAGGGGGCCCCCCGCGAGGACGAACGGGTGCGCCTCCGTGCGCTCCTCCCGGAGGGCGGGCAGCCCCGAGCGCTCAAGCATCAAGACCAGGCCGGCGATCTCGAGCTCGAAGGCGACGCTGAACGCGAGCACCGGGTAGTGCGTCAGCGGCCTCATCGACTCGTACGCCAGCGGCGCGTCACGCCGCGCCGCGTCGTCGGGCAGAAAGGCCCGCACGCACGAGAGCCCGTCGGCGCCTTGGATGAGCCGGTAGATCTGCTGAAACCCGAGGGAGCTCATCCCGGCGTGGTAGGGCGACGGGTAGACCAACGCGCAGGTGAAGCCGGCGACCTTGTCGATGCTCCCGGCCTCCTTGCGGAGCCGCTCACGAATCGGTTCCTGTGGCTCCCAGCTCATCGCGTACGTAATTGGCGCTGATAGCACCGCGCGCCCCCGCGGGCTCGCCTCCGCGTGATGGAGCCAAGGGCGTGGATCACAGAAGCCCCGGCGCCTGCGCGATCGAACGGACTCGCCGCGTAGGTTGAGCGTGGGCAGACGCGCGGCCCCGGTGTAGACTGTCGTCGTCGCCTCGCTCCGAGCGCGCGCGATCTTTCTTGTCGAGTGAACGACCCTCGACCGCACCCTCTTTCCCGGAACACGAGGCTCCGACCATGAAGAACGCGTTGGCCACTTGGTTTCCCGCAGGTGTCTCTGCGCTGGCGCTCGCCGCTGCGTGCTCCGCGGGCTCCAGCGACGGATTGTCGGGCGGCGGTTCCAATTCTGGCGGCAACGGCGGCGCGGGCCCCACCACGGCCGCCAACACCGGAGGCACGGACTCTCAGGGGTCGTTCGGCGATACGACAGGGACCTCGCAGCAGGTCGGTTGTGACGCGGGGCCGGACGAGGACAAGGACCAGGACGGCTACACGATCAACGACGGCGACTGCAACGACTGCGACGCCAACGTGAACCCCTCCGCGATCGAGGTCATCGCGGTCGACGACGGGATGGGGGGCGGCGGCGGCGCGATGCCGGCGGACGAAGACTGCGACGGTGAGGTCGACAACGTGCCCGAGCCCTGCGACACGGGCATCGCCATGGACACGACGGACCCCATGGATGGAGCTCGCTCGATCGAGCTCTGCAAGGTCGCCGATCCCATGAACGCCCAGGACTGGGGCGTCGTCGCCGCTCAGTGGGTTCGCGCGAACGGCGGTGTAGCTTCGGTCAACTACCAGATGGGCGTCCTGCCGGACTTCGGACCGAACGTCCTCGCGCGTGGGGGAGAGAACATGCTCGGCATCTCTTCGGGCGCGGCGCGAGACCTGACCGATCCGGGGTATTGCGCCCACTCTTGCGGCGTGAACGGGGCCGGGACCGCGCCCCCCAACTTCCCCCAGGACGTCCCAGGGTGCCCGGGCTTGACGAACATCAACGACGACGTCGGCTTGGAGGTGACGGTCCGCGCCCCCTCGAACGCCACCGGCTACTCTTTCGATTTCCGTTTCTACTCCAACGAATATCCGGAGTGGGTCTGCACCAGCTTCAACGACCAGTTCATCGCGCTGGTCAATCCCGCGCCGCCGCTCTCCATCGACGGCAACATCTCCTTCGACTCGATGAACAACCCGGTGAGCGTGAACGTCGCCTTCTTCGACGTTTGCATCGGGTGTCCAGCAGGCACGATGGAGCTCATCGGGACCGACTTCTTCGAGGACGAGGGCGGCACGAGCTGGCTCCAGACGACGGCCCCCATCGGCGGCGGAGAGCAGTTCTCGATCCGCTTCGCGACGTGGGACACCGGCGATTCCGCGTTCGACTCGACGACGCTCATCGACAACTTCACCTGGATCGCCAACGGCGGCACCGTGACCGTGGGGACGCAGCCCGTCCCGGAGTGAACGACCCTCGGCGGGGGTCGCCCCGCCCTCCTCCACCCGCTTGCTGAGGGATGAACATGACGAAGGCTCTTGCGAAGTGGTTTCCGGTCGGTGTCTCCGCGCTGGCGCTCGCCGCGGCCTGCTCGGCCGGGTCGAGCGACGGACTGTCCGGCGGCGGCTCCAACGTCTCCACCGGCAACGGCGGCGCCGGCCCCACCACGGCCAACACGGGCGGGACCGACTCGCAGGGCGCCTTCGGCGACACCACGGCCACGGGGTCGCAGGTGGGGTGTGACGCCGGCCCCGACGAGGACAAGGACGGGGACGGCTACACGATCAACCAGGGCGACTGCAACGACTGCGACGCCAACGTGAACCCCTCCGCGATCGAGGTCATCGCGGTCGACGACGGCATGGGCGGCGGCGGCGGCTCGATGCCGGCAGACGAGGACTGCGACGGGGAGGTCGACAACGTGCCCGAGCCCTGCGACATGGGCATCGCGCTGAACACGACCGATCCGCTCGACGCGGCGCGGACGATCGAGCTTTGCAAGATGGCCGATCCGGCGGACGCGCAGGACTGGGGCGTCGTTGCGTCGCAGTGGGTCCGCGCCGACGGCAGCGTCGCGAGCGTGTCGGACCAGTGGGGCGTCCTGCCCGACTGGGGGACGAACGTCTCCGCCCGCGCGGGCGAGAACCTCTTCGTCATGTCGTCCGGCAAGGCTCGCCTGCCGAGCAACGGCGGCTGCGGGACGCTCACGTGCACGGGCACGGGCGCCGGCGTGGCCCCGCCGAACTTCCCGCAGGACGTGCCGAGCTGCCCCGGCCTCACGAACATCAACGACGACGCCGGCCTCGAGGTCACCCTGCGCGCTCCCTCGAACGCGACCGGCTACAGCTTCGACTTCGACTTCTACTCGTTCGAGTTCCCGGAGTGGGTGTGCACGAGCTATAACGACCAGTTCATCGCGCTCGTGAACCCGGCGCCGCCGCTCTCCATCAACGGGAACATCTCGTTCGACTCGATGAACAACCCGGTGAGCGTCAACGTCGCCTACTTCGACGTCTGCAACTACGATCCGTTCTACCCGCAGTTCCCTTGCACGCTCGGGCCCTCCGAGCTCGCCGGCAACGGCTTCGACGTGTGGGACGACGCCGGGGCGACGAGCTGGCTCCAGACCACCGCGCCGATCGGCGGCGGCGAGCAGTTCAGCGTCCGGTTCGCGATCTGGGACACCGGGGACTCCGCCTGGGACTCCACCGTCCTCATCGACAACTTCCAGTGGATCGCGAACGGCGGGACCGTCACGGTGGGCACCCAGCCCGTCCCCGAATAGCGCGGCCCTCAGCGCGTCCACGCATCTCGACCGTCCGTCCACCACCGCCACGACCCGTGGAGGTCGGTGCGATGGATGAGCACGCCCCGCGCCTCGAGCGCCGAGAGCACCTCGGCCGCAGGGTGTCCGAAGCGGTTTCGGACGCCGCACGAGATGGCGGCCCACTCGGGGCGGACGGCGTCGAGGAGCGCGCCGCTGGAGGAGGTCTTCGACCCGTGGTGGCCGACCTTCAGGACGTCGGCGCGGAGCGAGGCGCCCGCGCTTGCGAGGAGCGCGGCCTCCCCCTCTCGCTCCAGGTCGCCCGTCAGCAGGACGGACCGCGCGCCGTAGGTCACCTTGAAGACGAAGGACGAGTCGTTCGTCGAGAGCGCGGGGTCGGGCCCAGGGCACGGCGCGAGCACCTCGACGGTCGCGCCACCGAACGCGCGCGGCGCCGCGCAGAGCGAGGAGGGGGCGAGGACCGGTATCCCCCGGCTGCGGGCCGTCTCCAGGAGCTCCCGCATCACGCCGTGCGCGCCTCCGCGCTCGGCCTCCCCGGTGTCCCAAAGCTCGCCGACCTCGTGGTGCTTCAGCACCGAGAGCAGGCCCGCGTAGTGATCGGGGTGGGGGTGCGAGACGACCATCACGTCGAGCCGCGCGCGCCTGCGCGCTCGGAGAAGCGGCGAGACGACGCGCGATCCGACGTCGAAGTCGGAGCCCGGGACGCCGCCGCCGTCGACGAGCATGGCGGCGCCGTCCGGCAGGTCGACCAGGATCGCGTCGCCTTGCCCGACGTCGAGCACGGTCACGCGGAGGGTGCCTTCGGGCGCCCCCTCGGCGCGCGCCCGCGCCTCCAGCGCGCCGACCGACACGAGCCCGGCGAGCGCCGACGCGAGCTGGCCACGGCGGGTCCGCGCCGCCAGCAGCCACACGAGCGCGGTCGCGAGGGCCGCGAGCTGCAGCGCCGTGGGGGCCGGCATCGGCAGCACCCCGCCCGTGTCGCGCGCCACGCGTGCGACGACGAGCACCGACCGGAGCGCTCCGGCGGCCACCATGGCGGCGCCCGCCTCGAGCGTGGGCGACCACCAGAGGAGCGTGTGCAGGAGCGCGAACGGGAGCGCGAAGGTCTCGCCGAGAGGCGCCGCGACGACGTTCGCGACGACGCCCGCCGCCGGCAGCGCAGGGGAGAGCAGCAACAGGAACGGGGCGCACGCCACCGTGGCACCGAGCGTGGTGCCCATCGACGCTGCGACCACGGCCCACGCCCTCCTCGCGACCCCGGGGGTCGGCGCGCCGCCATCGCTCCCCGCGCGGCCGGCGCCGAGGAGCGCGGCGAGCGGCCGCGCCAGCGTCATGAGGCCGACGGTCGCCGCGGCCGAGAGGGCGAACGAGGCGTCGAGGAGCGCGAGCGGATCCACGGCGGCGCCGGCGAGCAACGACGCGGCGAAGCACCGCGACGGTGACGGGTGGCGGCCGAGCGCGCGCGCGACGGCCGCGGCCGACACCATGGTCGCGGCGCGCAGCACCGACCCGCCGCCTCCGGCGAAGTCCGCGTACAGCCACGACAGCGGCACGGCGACGGCGGCCGCGAGGCGAGCGGCGTAGCCTCGCTCCGCCACGAAGCGCACGCGGACGAGGAGCGCGCGCAGGCCGGCGCAGAGCGCCAAGACGGCCAACACGAGGTGGGTGCCGGAGACGGCGAGCAGGTGCGACAGACCCGTCGTGCGGAACGCGTCGTCCACCTCGGACTCGAGGTCCGTCTCGCCGAGGACGAGCGCTCGGCCGAGCGACCTCGCCTCCGCGTGGTACGTCGCCTCGATGCGACCGCGCACCCGCGCCCGCGCGTGATCGATCCGCGCGGCCAGCCCGCTGCCTCGAGAGAGGGGGGCCGCCGTCTTCACGCGGCCGCTCGCCGGTGCTCCCGTCTGGGCGAGGCGCACGAGCTTGTCGCGCGAGCCCTCGTTCGCGTAGCGCTGCACGAGGCCGAGCTCCGCGCGCACCTCGAGTGTGTCGCCGCGCGCAGCCCCGACGGGCAGCCCCGACAGCTGGACCCTCGCGGAGCGCGGGAGCTCCCGCCCGGCGCACGCCCCCGAGAGCGGCCGGACGAGGGCGCCCACCTCTCCGCGGCGGACGACCGGCGCCGACGTGACCTCCACCACGAGGTCACACGCGCGCGGGGGCGAGAGAACGACGCGCGCGTCCTCGTAGAGGCGTCCCGCCCGGACCACGGCGGCGTCGGCGCGCGCCGCCCCCGCCAGGAACACGCCAGCGAGAACGAAGACCGTGGACGCGCGCACGGCCTTGGTCAGCAAGAGCCCGCACGCGGCGAGCGCGAACCCGAGCGTCGCCGCCACCGGCTCCGTCGCGAACGCGCCCGAGGCCAGCGCGGCGGCGCCGACCAGGAGGGCAGGGTCGTCGATCCTCACCGCGGCGCGTCACCGCAAGACTCGTTCCAACTCCCCGTTCTGTCGACCCTGGAGAATTCGCTCATCACGCTGCGTTTCCGTCGAGTGACGGTGGCGGACATGCCGCGCAGACCGGCGATCGCCACCCACCACGGCCAGCGCGTCTGCTACATTGAGGTCCTCTGAGCGCGCTGGCGCTCGTGGAGGTCCGTCCATGTCGCTTCGTTGTCTTTGCGCGCTGGTCGGGGGGATCCTCTTCACCGGCTGCGCCGCTCCACCGGAGTCTTCCGATGACGTCGATGCCGTCGCCGCCGACGCGATCCAGGGCGGCTACACCGACGCGACCGACACCGCCGTGGTGGGGATCTACAACCTCTCGCAAGGCGGCATCTGCACCGGATCGCTCCTCGCGCCGAACATGGTCCTCACGGCGCGCCACTGCGTCTCGAACACCCTGAACGAGGCGCCGGGCGGGGGCGTCGTGTGCTCGCAGAAGACCGCGGGCAACCCTTTCCAGGGCTCGCGCTTCTCCGTCAACACGGATCCCTCGATGAGCCCGAGCGGAGAGTGGACCCAGGGGCAGGAGGTCGTGGTCCTGCCCACCGACAACAAGTTCTGCGGCAACGATCAGGCGATCATCATCCTCTCGGAGAACGTCCCGTCGACCAGCGCCGTGCCCATGGTCCCGCGCGTCGACTCGCCGCTCACGAAGGGTGAGGTCTACAACGCCATCGGCTTCGGCAGCACGAACGGGTCGGGCAGCGGCGCTGGGACGCGCCGCAGGCGCGACAACCTCGTCGTGGAGTGCGCCGAGGCCGAGTGCTCGGACTTCGCCGCCTACGTGAAGTCGACGGAGTGGATCGGCGAGACCGGGATCTGCTCGGGCGACTCCGGCGGCCCCGCGATCGATCTCCAGAACCGCGTCGTGGGCGTGACGTCGCGCGGCGGCGCCAACTGCTCCTCGCCCATCTACGGCTCGGTCCACTCCTGGGGCGACTGGATCAAGCAGACGGCCCTCTACGCCGCCCAGCTCGGCGGCTACGAGCCCGCCCCGTGGGCGAGCGGATGGCCCACCGATCCGCTGTACAACCTGCCCATCGGGGAGTCGTGCGACTCCGGCTGCGGCCTTTGCTACGACGGCGTCTGTACGCGGTACTGCAGCGATGAACTGGCGCCCTGCCCCGAGGGGTACGCCTGCGCCGTCATCGAGTCCGGCCAGCAGGTGTGCGCCGTGGAGCCGGAGCCCGCGTCGGACCCGGATCCGGCGGACGGCGACGACGACGACGGCGGCGGCAACGACGAGACCGGCGGAGGCTGCTCCTCGAGCGGCCGTGAGGATCCCACGAACCCCGTGCCCTGGCTGATCGGCGCGCTCGGGCTCGTCGCGCTCCGCCGTCGCCGCGGCCGTTGACCGGGTCACGGCTCGCCGGCGTGCGGCTCGCGCGACGGGCGTGGCTCACCGGCGCCCTCCTCACGCTGGCGTGCGGCGGCCGAGGCGACGCGGCGCGTCCAGGACGGCGCGTCGTGAGCACCTCCCCGAGCATGACGGAGATCGTCTTCGCCGTCGGGCGGGGGGCCGATCTCGTCGGCCGCACACAGTTCTGCGACTTCCCGCCGGAGGTCTCTGCGATCCCGGAGGTCGGCGGCTTCGCCGATCCCAGCGTCGAGAAGATCCTGGCGCTCGAGCCGACGCTGGTGTGCGGCGAGCGCGGCCCGGCCGGTCCGGACCTCGTCGCGGCACTGGAAGCGCGCGGCGTCGCCACCTTCTTCCCCGCGATGGACGACGTAGCGACCATCCTCGTCGCCATCGCCGAGCTCGGCGTGCGCGTCGACGCCGCGACCGAGGGCGCCCGCGTCGCCGACGCCGTACGCCAGGGGCTCGACGCCGTCCGGGCCCGCGTGGCCGGTCGCCCCCGGCCGCGCGCGGTGTTCCTGTTCGATCTCAGGCCGCTGGTCGCGGCCGGACCCGGGAGCTTCCCGGACGAGCTGCTCTCGATCGCCGGGACGGTGAACGTCGTCACCGCCGGCGGCAAGTACCCGCGCCTCTCGACCGAGGGCCTCATCGCGCTCGACCCGGACGTCGTGATCGACGGATCCATGAACGCGTCGGCGGCGAACCTCGCGGGCGACGAGCTCCGCATGCTCCGAGCGACCCGCGCGGGGCGCCTCCACCGGCTCGGCTCGGCTGCTGCGCTCCGCCCGGGGCCCCGCCTCGCGCAGGGTGTGGAGGAGCTCGCGTCCTTGGCCCACGGCGCGGCGCCATGAGCTCTCCGAGCAGGGAGCGCCACAGGGCCGACGTGCTCGTGTGTCAGCGCGGGCTCGCGCCGTCGCGCGCGAGGGCCCAGAGCCTGATCATGGCGGGGCAGGTGTACGTGGGCGAGGCGCGCGTGGAGAAGGCGGGGACCCTGCTCCCCGCAGACGCCGAGCTCCGCGTCGCCGAGGCCAGGCGGTTCGTCTCGCGCGGGGGCGACAAGCTCGACGCGGCCCTGCGCGCGCTGGGCGGCTGCTTCGACGATCTCTCGTCGGTGGTCGCGCTCGACGTCGGGGCGTCCACGGGGGGCTTCACGGACTGTCTGCTCCAGCGGGGCGCGAGCCGCGTCTACGCCGTGGACGTCGGCTACGGGCAGCTCCACGCGCGTCTTCGCGCGGACCCGCGCGTGGTGTGCCGGGAGCGGACGAACGCTCGCGATCTGCAGCCTGGGGACCTCGACCCGGCGCCGGCCCTCTGCGTCGTCGACGCCTCGTTCATCGGCCTGGGCAAGCTGCTCGGACCGATCCGAGGCGTCCTCGCGCCCGGCGGCGATCTCGTCGCGCTGATCAAGCCCCAGTTCGAGGCGGGGCGTGAGGAGGCCGCGCGCGGCCGGGGCGTGATCCGAGATGCCTCCGTACGCGACGCCGCGATCGCGTCCGCGCGCGCGGCGCTCCGTGAGCACGGCTTCGCGATCATCGCCGAGGTAAACAGCGCGCTCCCCGGCCCGCGGGGAAACCTGGAGCGCTTCGTCCACGCGCGGGCCGATGAGGGCTGACGGGCGGCCCCAAACGGTGATAGACCGGGGGCCTTCTACACGATCGGGGAGACCATCATGATCGGACGACGGCGCTTGCTGAAGGGTTCTGTCGGTGTCGGCGTCGCCATGACGGTCGGCTGTAGCTCGGGGGGCAAGGCGAGCGGCAAGGAGTGGCTGGTCGGCGCCTACCTCAGCCTGACGGGGGAGCAGTCCAAGTTCGGCGAGGACACCAAGCGCGGCATCGAGCTGGCGATCGAGGAGATCAACGCCGCGGGCGGTGTGAGAGAAAAGCCGATCAAGGTGATCTACGAGGACGACAAGTCCAAGGTCGAAGAGGCGACCCAGAAGGTCCAGCAGCTCATCGACCGGGACAAGGTCATCGCGCTCCTCGGGGAGATCGCCTCGTCCATCTCCAAGCCCGCCGCGATCATCGCGAACCAGAAGAAGGTCCCGATGATCACGCCCTCGTCCACACACCCCGACGTGACCAAGACCGGGGAGTACGCGTTCCGCGTCTGCTTCACCGACGACTTCCAGGGCAAGGCGGGGGCGGATTTCTGCGTGAAGTCCCTCGGCAAGACGAAGATCGGCCTGATGTACGCGCAGAACGATCTCTACTCGCAGGGCCTCGCCGCGGAGTTCAAGAAGGCGGTCGCTGCGGCCGGCGGCGAGATCGTCGTCGAGAAGACCTTCACGGACACCGAGACGAACTTCACCACCTACATCAAGGAGGTGAAGGAGAAGAACCCGGAGATCATCTACTGCCCCATCTACTACAACCAGATGACGCCGATCGGGCGCCAGGCGAAGGCGGAGGGCATCTCCGGAGACATGTTCGTCGGCGGCGACGGCTGGAGCGGCGACGACACCCTCCTCAAGGAGCTGGAAGGGGGCTACTTCACCGACCACTACGCGCCCGACGTGCCGTGGGCGCAGGGGAAGAAGTTCGTGGAGGCCTTCAAGAAGAAGTTCAACCAGACCCCGTCGAGCCTCGCCGCCTGCGGGTACGACGCGGCGCTCGTCCTGGCGGACGCGATCAAGCGCGCCAAGGAAGTCACGCCGAAGGGGATCCGCGACGCGATCGCCGAGACCAAGGACTTCCCCGGCGCGACCGGAGCGATCACGATCAACAAGGATCGGAACGCCGACAAGGCCATCGTGTTCGTCCAGATCAAGGGTGGCACCACGACCTACAAGGCCGCGGTCGGCCCGGGCGCGGAGAAGCTGACGGCCGGCGCCGCCACCGCGCCGGCGAGCGCGGCGCCGGCGGAGTCGGCGGCCCCGGCCGCCAGCAGTTCGGCGGAGCCGGCCACGAGCGCGTCGGCCGCCGCCAGCGGCTCGGCCGCGCCCGCGGCGGCGAGCGCCTCGGCAGCCCCACAGAAGTAGATGCTCGAGAAGCTCGTCGGCGTAGCAGCGACGGGGGTGGCGCAGGGCGCGATGATCGCCCTCGTCGCCCTCGGCTACTCGATGGTCTACGGCATCCTGAAGCTCATCAACTTCGCCCACAGCGAGGTGTTCATGATGGGCGCCTTCGCGGGCTTCTTCATGATCGGCATGCTCGGCGCCGAGACCTCGCCCATCCTCGCCGGCGTGGGCGGCACCCTCGCCGCGATGGCGATGGCCGGCCTGCTCGGCGCGCTCGTGGAGCGCCTGGCCTACTCGCCGCTGCGGTCCGGCAAGACCGAGAGTCGGATCGCGCCCCTCGTCACCGCCCTCGGGATGAGCGTGCTCCTGACCAACCTCGCCCAGCTCCTCTTCTCGGCGCGGTACCGGAGCTACCCGCAGATCATCCCGATCGGGCAGACCCGCCTCATCATCGTGGTCACCGCGTTCCTCACGATGATCGGCCTGCAGATCCTCGTGCACAGGACGTGGTTCGGCAAGAGCATGCGCGCCCTCAGCATGAACGAGAACGCCGCGCGCCTCATGGGGGTCCGCACCGGACGCGTGATCTCGCTGACGTTCATCACGGGCTCCGCGCTCGCGGCGCTCGGCGCGGTGCTCTTCTGCCTGGACCAGTCGCAGGCGTACCCGACGATGGGGACGGTGATAGGGACCCGCGCGTTCGTCGCGGCCGTCATCGGCGGCATCGGGAGCATCCCGGGCGCCGTGCTCGGAGGCTTGCTCATCGGCATCGTCGGGGAGGCCACCAAGCTGACGCCCTACTCGAGCCTTCAGGACGTGATCATCTTCATCGCGCTCGTCGGCGTCCTGCTCGTCAAGCCGAGCGGGCTGATGGGCAAGATGGAAGTCGAGAAGGTGTGACGTGCGCGGACCTGGCGTTCGGGCGCTCTCGACCGTCCTCGCCGTCGCCTGCCTCGTCGGGTGCGCGGGTCCGCGGCCGCCCTCGCGGTGGGGCATGGGCGGAGCACGCTTGGACCTACCCGCCGCCCGCTGGTCCTACGACGGTGACGACGTGGAGATCCGGCCGCGCGGCGCGGACTACGCGGAGGTCGTCGTCGACGGCGACGTCGAGCTCCACCTCGATCGGGTCGGTCGCGTCTACGACCGGTACAAGCGCCCCATCGCCGTGCTCGAGGCGGACGGGCGCCTCGTCGGCACGGACGACGAGCTGCTCGGCGTCGTGGGCGCCTTGCACGCGGCGTTGCCCGGTCAGGCGCACGCGTGGCTGTCGGTGGACCTCCGCGGCGTCGTCGTGCGGTACGACGAGTACGGCCAGGCGAGCGCCGTCGGCGCCTGGCTCGGCTGCGGCGCCTCGCCCTACACGGCGCAGACCTGCGTGCTCGTGAGCTACCTCCTCTACTTCGAGGACGAGGGCGTGCGCACGGGGGAGCGCGCCGGCGTCGGCGTCGGCGCGACCGTCGTCATGCCGGTCTACGCGCCGTGACGCGCGCGAAGGCGGCGCTGAGGGTCCTCCTCGCGGGCTTCGTCGGGATCGTCGGCGTGATGCACTTCGCTCACCCGACGCCCTTCGTGCGCATCGTCCCGGCGGCGCTCCCGGCGCCGCTCCTCTGGGTCTACCTGAGCGGGGCGGCGGAGGTAGGGCTCGCGCTGCTGCTGCTCTGGGAGCGGACGCGGCGCATCGGCGCGCTCGGGATGGTGGCGCTCTTCGTCGCGGTCTTTCCGGCGAACGTGAACCAAGCCGTGAACGGGATCCAGCTCGACCCCGCGCGCCCCGCGCCGGGCTGGGTCGCCTGGGCGCGCCTCCCGCTCCAGGCCGTGCTCATCGCTTGGGCTTGGGGCGTGCGGGGCGACCGCCGGAGCGCCCCCGCTCCTCGACCGTGATGTCGCGCGCCAGCACGCGCTGACCGCCGAAGCCCCTCGCCGCGGTGGTCCACAGCGTCCCCTCCGCCGACGCGAGCGCGCGGATGGCGGCGCCCTTCCGCGCGGCGGCCGCGGCCGCCTGCTGATCGTCGACGTCCTCCGGGAGCGCGACGACCGCCGCCCTCGCGAGCACGCCCGCGTCGTGCCCGAGCCCTGTCCACCAGGAGGGAGAGCCGCGGCCTTGGGCGCGCCACGCGGCGAGGAGCGGATCGTCGAACCCGCCCGGGTCGGGGAAGATCCCGCTCGAGGCGAAGAGCCCCGCGCGCTCCACGGCCCCGGCGTCCAACCCGAACGCCACGGCGAGCCCACCGGGAAGCGCGCCGGCCGCGTCCGCGGCGCAGGTCGCGCCGCCGTCGAGGACGAGCGCGTCCGCGCCCGCCGTCTTCAGGAAGTCCAGCGACGCCCCGCACGCCTGGACCCCGACCACGTTGGGCTCCGCGACGATCTTCTCGGACCCGTCTCGGTCGCCGAGCAGCGCGGCGACCTTCGTGTGGCCTCGCGCTCCGAGGGCCTTGGCGAGCAGCGCCCGGGGCTCGTGCGGGCTCTCTCCGAGGACGAAGACCGGGCCATCGCGCTTGGGCGGGCGCGTGGGGGGGCGCAGGAGCAAGACGGGCAGCCCGGTGCGTTCGGCGTACGCGGTCGCGACGTCCGCCTCCTTCGTGTCGAAGCCGGCGACGATGACCGCGGCGCCGTCGGCGTTGAGCAGCGCGAGGGCGTCGTCGACGCTGGTGAGGTCGCCTTGGTCGTCCCGGGTGACGAGGCGGATCTTGCCGCCCGGGAGGCCGAGCGCGTGACCGAGCCCGGTCGCGGCCTCGATGGCGCGGCGACGGAGCTCCTCATTGCGCAGGGGTAGGATCATGCCCACGGTGTTTCGGTCGAGGCGCACCGCCGCCCCGCGCGCCGCGATCCGCGCCACGGCGTCCGCTCGATCGCCGAGCAGCGGGCCGGCCAGCTCGAGGACGGACCGGGCGAGCGCCACATCCTCCCGCTCGAGGGCCGAGTCCGCGACCTGCCCCGCGAGCAGCGCGGAGAGCTGGAGGTTTGGCTCCTCGAGCCCCTGCTCACGCTCGAGCAACCGGAGCAGGGCCGCGGGGGGCAGCGCCCGGGCGAGCTGGGCGGCGTCTTCACCGACCGCCGCACGCTGCTCGGCCGGCGCCTGCCTCACGTACGCCTGCAGGTACTTGGTCGCGTCGTCCCAGCGAGAGAGCATGGTGGCCACCATGACGAGCTCGCGATTGAGCGTGAGCCGCGCGACCGGATCGATCACCCGCTGGAACATCGGCGTGAGCCGCGCGGCCGCGTCCTTGGCCGCGCCTCTTCGGCGCTCGACCGAGCCCATGACGATGCTCGCCACGTCGTGGGTGGACCCTCGGGGGCCGGCGACGAGCGGCCGCGCGAGCGCCGACGCGCGCTCCACGTCGCCCTTCTCGAGCGCGATGAGCGAGAGCATCGCGCGCGCGGTTCGCGCCGACGGGTCGGCGCTGAACCGCGAGATGTGGTCGGTGAGGGGCAGCTCGAGCGCCGCCCGCTGGGCGGGCGCTCCGCGCTCCCACGTTGCCAGGATGTGGGCGAGGTTCGCGTGCGCGGCGAGATCCTTGGCGAGATCCGGCTCGGGCACCGGGTGATCCGAGGCCCCGCAGCCGATCGAGGCGGCCAGCACCGCCGCGAGGGCGGCTCGGCCGAGCTTCACCGCGCGATCCCGTGACGCTTCATCAGGCGGTACAGCGTGCCACGCGCGACCCCGAGGCGCCTAGCCGCGACGGTCACGCTGCCGGCACTGTCGAGCAGCGCCTCCTCCAGGGCCACGCGCTCGGCGGACCGCAGGAGCCCGCCGCTCTCGCTCTGGGCACGCGCGTCCGCGAGGAAGATCCCGCGAGGCAGGTGATCGGCTCGCACGGCGTTGTCTCGGCCGGCCACCACGGCGCCGTGCGCCAAGCAAGCGTGGAGCTCCGAGAGGTTCCCGGGCCAGCCGTGGTTCTGGAGCGCGCCGATGGCCTCGGGGGTCAGGATGGCCTCGCTGCCGATGTCCTCGAGCATGCGGTGCGCGAGGTGGACCAAGTCCTCGCGCTCGCGGAGCGGTGGCAGCACCACGGTCGACCCGCGGGTGAGCGTCTGGAGCTCCGCGGCGATCGTGCCCTGGGCGCTGCGCTCGCGGCTCCGCGGGGGGGCGCTGCAGACGAAATGGATCTCGGCGAGCGAGCCGCGGTCGACCTCCTTGGCGAGACGGCGGCCCACCTCGGGCTCGAGCTCGTGCACGTCCTCCACGAAGAGGGTCCCGCCCTCCGCCGCGTGCGGAGCCGAGAACAAGATCGTCTCGAGCGCGTTGCTCGGGACGGTCCCGACCCGCACGTGGACGAACGGACCCGCGCTCCGCGTGCCGGCCACGTGCATCGCGCGGGCGACGACGTCGGCGCCCGACCCTTCCTCCGCCGTGATGAGGACCGGGAGCGTCGTCCGCGCGAAGCGGAGCGCGAGATCGACGGCGGCGCGCGTGCTCGCGTCCTTCCCGAGGAGCGCGCCCACGCCCGTCGCCCAACGCGAGCTGCTCGGTGGGGGCGTGGTCAGCGGCCTGTCGGACACCTCGTCCGACGCGACGATCGCGGCGAGCTCCCCCCCCTCTCCGAGGAGAGGCTCGAGCCGCATTCGACCCCAGCTGGCGTCGACCCGCTGCGTCGTTCGAGCGAGGGCGGCGAGCGTCTGCCAGTCGACGCCCAGAGCCTCCAGGACCGTGTGTCCGGCCGCGCTCTCAGCGCCTTCGCTTGCGGCACGGACGAGCCCAGGCGCCTGGAGGAGGAGCATGCGGACGGGCCACGCGGGGCTCAAGCGCCTCAGGATCGCAACGCCGCCGCCAGGGTCAAGCGCGAACGCGACGCAACTATGCGGAATCGTGTATTCTTCCAGGGAGACACTGGAGGTGTGGGTAGGGAAACCCCCGAACCAGGATCACTCGCACCTTCACCCCGAGCCCGCACCGATCCGGCGACCCGAGGAAAAGAGCCGCGATTTCATGGGGTGTGACCTGGCCCGACACATGCTTGGCCGGCGGCCATGCGAGCCCCGTTTGTCGCCGGCCTCCTGCTCACCATCACCGTCGCGTGCACGCCTCCCTCCGTCGAGGGTCCGGCCGAAGATTCCGAGTCCGACGAGGAGCCGCTGTCTGGGGCGGTGAAGCTGCGCTTCGACGTCGCGACGCTGAACTGCGCGTCGGACGCCGACGACGCGGTCTGCCCGCCGAGCGACGATCGCTGCCTTTGTGGGCCGCTGCTCGACGCGCTCAACTACGAGTCGAGTCGCCACTTCGTCGCGGTCGGCTCCGAGAAGCGACGCGCCGAGATCCTCGCGAACGGCAACGCCCAGGCCGTCTACATCGATGACATGAACGAGGGGTACGGGCTCATGACCGGTGCTCAGCGCGCGGACCAGCTCGTCGCCGAGGCCCACGGCAGGTTCCCCACGGTCCTCCCGAAGTGGTTCTTCTTGAACGAAATCTCCGCCGGGAGCTGGCCGGACCAGCCGCCCTACCGGGCCTGGGTGATCGCCTTCGCGAAGCGCCTGAGCCAGCACCACGGCCGGAGCGTCATCATCGCCGCGCCGTTCCGCCGGCCGGGCAGGAACGCCGAGTCTTGGGCGGCGCTTGCAGCGCACGCGTACATCGGCGCGGAGGTCTACCTGACGGGCGCCGAGATCAACAAGAGCGGCAACAGCGTCGCTTACTGCGAGGCCGCCTACCAGGAGTCCATCGACGCGTACGCGTCCGTCGGCGTGCCGAAGAGCCGCCTCATGCTGGTCGAGCACTTCGGCAACACCGCCGCGGGGGCCTCTTGGGGCCGCGCCGGCGTGTCCGAGGCAGGGTGGAAGAACGCCATCAAGGCGCGCTCGGCGGCGGCGGGCAGCCTGGATTTTGCGGGGTTCATCAGCTACTCGTGGGCGAGCAACCAGCACGGCGCGACGCAAGCGAGCCGCATCGCCACCATCGGGACCTACGCCGCGCAGGTGCTGCCGTGAGCCGCGCGCAATCGCCCGGTTGACCTTTGCGCGCGCGTCTCCTAGACGCGTGGGTACGTGGCGGAGACAGAGCGGGCCAGCACACCGCGCGGGAGCCGGCGGAGGTTCCTCCTGCGGAAGCTCCATTCTCTCTCGGGCGTGGTCCCGGTCGGTGGGTTCCTGCTCTTTCACCTCTGGACCAACGCCCAGGCGCTCTGGGGCCAGGCGCGCTTCCAGTCGGCGGTCGGTGACATCCAGAAGATGCCCTACCTGCCGGTCGTCGAGCTCGCCGTCGTCCTCTTGCCGCTGTCTTTCCACGCTCTCTACGGCGTGGTCCTGGCGTTCGAGAGCCGCCCCAACGTGGGCGTGTACCCCTACAACCGCAACTGGATGTACACCGCGCAGCGCGCGAGCGGGCTCGTCGCGCTGGCCTTCATCGTGTGGCACCTCTCCCACTACTGGCTGCCCAAGTGGCGCGGCCACATGGATCCGTCCGAGTTCTATGCGGCGCTCTGCGCCGACCTCTCCGCGACCCGCTACGACGTGCCCTGGGTCGCCCTGGGCTACATCCTCGGCATCGCGGCGAGCGTGTTCCACTTCGCCAACGGGCTCTGGGGCTTTTGCACCTCGTGGGGCATCACCGTGAGCCGCCGATCGCAGCGGACCAGCGCGCTGGTCTTCGGCGTCGCCGGCCTCCTGTTGTTCCTCCTCGGCGCCAACACCGCCATCTACTTCGCGACCGGGTCGCGCTTCGCGCCTCTCGGGGTCAGGGAGGGCACCCAGGCCTCCTTGGCGAAGACGTGTGACGCCGTAGCGCCGAGGGTCGCGGAGGTGAGCCCATGAAGAGGTCTTCGCTTCGTAGCGAGAGCGGAAAGCTCCGGCGGGTGGCCGTCGTGGGCGGCGGGCTCGCCGGGCTGATGACCGCGCTCAAGCTCGCAGAGGCCGGGGTGCCGGTCGATATCTTCAGCTTGGTACCCGTGAAGCGCTCTCACTCCGTCTGCGCTCAGGGGGGCATCAACGCGTCCGTGAACACCAAGGGCGAGGGCGACAGCCCGCGCGTCCACTTCGAGGAGACGATCCTCGGCGGGGACTTCCTCGCGCACCAGCCCCCGGTCCTTGGCATGACGGAGGCCGCGCCGGGTCTGATCGATCTGTTCGATCGGATGGGCGTCCCGTTCAGCCGCACCCCCGAGGGCAGGATCGATTTCCGCCGCTTCGGCGGCACGCTCTACCACCGCACCGCGTACGCCGGGGCCACCACCGGCCAGCAGCTGCTCTACGCGCTCGACGAGCAGGTCCGCCGCTTCGAGCTCGAGCCCGCCCGGGACGAGCGTGGGGTCGGCATCCCGGGCGAGCCGCTCGTCCGCAAGCTCGAGTACTGGGACTTCCTCCGGATCGTCCAGGACGACGCTGGCACCTGCGTCGGGCTCGTGGCCCAGGATCTGAAGAGCATGGCGATCAAGGCGTTCTGCTACGACGCCGTCGCGCTCGCCACCGGCGGGTCGGGCTTCTTGTTCGGCAAGGCCACGCTCAGCGTCATCTGTACGGGGAGCGCCGCGTCGGCGGTGTTCCAGCAGGGCGCGGTGTACGCGAACGGTGAGTTCGTCCAGGTGCACCCGACCGCGATCCCGGGGCCCGACAAACTGCGGCTCGTCTCGGAGAGCGCGCGCGGGGAAGGCGGCCGCGTCTGGGTGCCGAAGGACGAGACGGACGGCCGGCCGCCACGCGACATCCCCGAGAAGGAGCGCGACTACTTCTTGGAGCGCCTCTATCCGGCCTACGGCAACCTCGTCCCCCGCGACATCGCGTCCCGCGCCATCTTTCAGATCTGCTTCCACGAGGGACGCGGCATCTTCGACAAGCGCACGGAGAAGAACGAGCTCGCCGTCTACCTGGACCTCACGCACAAGGACCCCGCGCTGATGCGGAAGCGTCTCGGCGGCGTCCTGGAGATCTACGAGAAGTTCGTCGGCGTGGATCCCTACGAGAACCCGATGCGGGTGTTTCCGGCGGTGCACTACACGATGGGCGGGCTCTGGGTCGACTACGAGGCGGACGCCCGCGGCGGCGTCGTCGCCCAGTCCCCACGCAACCACGCGACCAGCATCCCGGGCCTCTACGCCGCGGGGGAGGTCGAGTACCAGTACCACGGCGCCAACCGGCTGGGCGCGAACTCGCTCCTCTCGTGCGTCTACTCGGGCACCCTCACCGGCCCCGCCATGGCGGCCTACAGGGCCGCGATGGCCCGGAGCGCGTTCGATCTCCCGCGCTCGATCTTCGACAGAGCTGAGGCCGCGTGCGAGGCGGACTATCGCAGGCTCTCGACACAGAACCAAGACGACGACGACGCGGAGAACCCGTACGTCTTGCACGAGGAGCTCGGCGCCTTGATGCTCCGTGACTGCACGATCGAGCGGGACGACGCGAAGCTCGACGCCGTGCTCGACGGTCTCGGCGCGCTGGACGAGCGCATCGCCAAGGTTCGGTCCCCCGACGTCGGCGCCCGCATGAACCAGGGCGCGCCGTTCGTGCGACACCTCGAGAACATGGCGGTGCTCGCGCGCGTCGTGGCCCTCGGTGCGCGGGCCCGCGCGGAGTCGCGCGGCGCGCACTTCAAGCCGGCCCTCCCGGAGCGCGACGACGCCGGCTGGCTCCGCAGCACCCTGGCCCGGTACCAGGGTGGAGCCGCCGAGCTCGTGCGCGGGTTCGACTACAGCTCCGCCGGAAAGACCATCACCGTGACCGACGCGATCGACACGCGCCTGACTGCGCCTCGGCTGCGCCAGTACCACACCGCGCCGGAGCGCAAGCCGGAGCAGGCATGAAGAAGGTGCGGCTCAAGGTGCTCCGCCAAGACGCGCGGGAGAAGCCCGACACGCGGCGCTGGGAGACCTTCGAGGTCGACTGGCTGCCGAACATGACGGTCCACGCGTGCTTGGAGCAGGTCCGCAAGCGGCCCGAGACCGTGGAGGGCAAGCGCGTCTCTCCGCCGGTGTGGGAGGCGTCGTGCCTGGAGGAGGTGTGCGGGTCCTGCACCATGCTCGTGAACGGCCGCGTGCGACAGGCCTGCTCCGCGCTCGTGGACGCCGTTGCGCCGAAGGGCCAGGTGATCGCGCTCGAGCCGATGAGGAAGTTCCCGCTCGAGCGAGATCTCGTCGTCGACCGCAGCGCCATGTTCGATGCCCTGAAGCGGGTCCGCGCCTGGATCGACCTGGACGGCTCGCACGCGCTGGGCCCCGGCCCGCGGGAGAGCCAGGAGCGGCAGGCGGAGCGCTACCCGCTGTCCCGCTGCATGACGTGCGGCTGCTGCCTCGAGGCGTGCCCCGAGTACGGCGAGAGCAGACCGTTCGTCGGGGCTGCCGCGATCAGCCAGGCGCACCTCTTCAACCTGCACCCGACGGGCGCGTTGACCGCGACCTCCCGCCTCGAGGCGCTCATGGAGGAGGGCGGCGTCGCCGACTGCGGCAAGGCGCAGAACTGCGTGGAGGTCTGCCCGAAGGAGATCCCGCTCGTCGACTCCATCGCGGAGGTGGCGCGCGCCACGACCAAGCGCATGCTGTTCGGCTGGCTCCTGAAGTAGCCGTGCGCCCGACGGTCACAGGTTCGTGCAGGCCCCGGTGCCGTCGCCGTTCAGGTCGATGCACGGAACGCACTTGAAGCCCGTCGAGCAGCTCGACTGTGACACCGGCAAGGAGTCCACGATCGGGATGCACTCCGGCAGGCATCCCCCCTCCGAGCCGAGCCCGAGCTGCTGGAGCAGGACGCTCGTCTCGCACTCCACCGCGTTGAAGGGCACGCCGACGAGGTGAGCGTTCAGGATCTGCGTCGGGACGCAGACCGACGCGGCGGCCCCGAGCGCGCCACACTCCTCGGCGTCGAGGGGCTCCGCCTCTGCCGCCCCTACGAAGTCGATGGGCACGCAGGTCCCGCCGCCCTTGTCCGCGCAGCACTTCGGCAGGGTGGTCTTGGGGAGCGCAGGGCCGGCGTCGCAGCTGATCCCGCACGCGCCCGTGTCGGCGCCGTCGAACGGGTCGTAGCAGGGCGTGCAGAGCTCGTCGGGCGCGCACGTGTCCTGCGAGAGGAGCGACGCCTTGGCGGCCACCGCGGGCAAGCAGCGCGAGAGACATCGCCCCTCCCCGCCTCCGAGCGACGAGCAGGAGGGCGCCGTCGCGAGACCCCCGCGCTCGATGAAGCGGTCCGGAACGCAACGGGAAGACGACCCGCAGCTCGCGAGCATCGCGATCTCCGCCGGCTCGAGCGCCGCCTCTGGCACGCAGTGGCCGCCGCTGCCGCACACGGCCGTCGGACAGGGCGGGAACGCCGCTGGGTCCGCGACCGGCTTGCCCCCGCAGGTGGTCTCGAGATCGTACTCGCAGGTGCTCGGATCGTCGCACGACGCCGCCGGCTTCGTGCCGCCCCCGTCGTCGCTGCCGTCGTCTCCCGATCCGTCGCCGTCGCCGTCGCCGTCGCCGTCGCCGGGCACGTCGTAGTCGGGCCCGATCCCGGCGGGCAGGAGGGGGCTGGACTGCGCGCACGCGGCGATGGATCCGGCGGCCAGCGCGAAGGCGGTGAGGTGTCGGAGGATCATGGCCAGGGGGCGAATTGCAGACCCTGGGCCAACCCACCTTAAAGCGAGCGTCGCCGGCTCGGCCCGGCGCGCTCGCTCGGTTGCCCCCGCCCGAGCGGGCGCGGGTGCTCCGCGCGCGCTGCATGCTCGTTAACGTCCGCCCGAGCACGATCCAGCCAAGGGACGCGCAGGTCCAGTGCGAGCTTGGGTTACCTCGTCCCTAGCTCAGCCGCCCGCGACCTGGACGCCGTCGAACACCAGGGTCGGCGTGCGCAGGGAGGAGTAGGGGTGTGGGTCACGTCCCACCGCGACGAGGCTCTTCCAGAACGTCTTGTGGTTTCCGGCGATGTTCATCTCGGCCAGGGGCGTCGTCCGGCGCCCCTTCTCCACGCGGAAGCCTTGGATCCCGAAGGAGAAGTCCCCCGTGGTGGCGTTCGAGTTCCCGCCGAGGAACCCGGTGATGAGGACGCCGTCGCCGACGCCCTTCAGGAGCTCCTCGAGCCCCTTGTCGCCGAGCGCGAAGACGACGTTCGACGGGCCGCTCGCGGTCGGCGCGGCGTCGAGCTTGCGGCCGTAGTACACGTTGATGAAGTAGGTCTTGAGGACCCCGCCCTCGACGATGGGCCGCCTCCGCGCGGCGATGCCGTCGGCGTCGTAGAGCCGCGAGCCGAAGCCCTTCGACAAGAGTGGGTCGTCGTCGATCGTGAGCAGCTTGCTCGCGACGCTCTTCCCGAGCTGACCGTCCAGGAACGACTGCTTCTGCTGCAGCGCCTGGCCGGAGAGCGGCCCGAGGAGCGCGCCGAGCACGCGGCCGGCGACCCGGTTCTCGATCACGATCGGCAGCACGGCGCTCGCCATCTTGGCCGCGCCGACCGCCTGGAAGGCCCGCTCCGAGGCGCGCCGGCCGACGTCGGCCGCGCTCGGCATCTCGGAGAGCGCGCGCGTCCCGGCGGAGTCGTTGCCCTCGGGGCGCCGGCCGTCCGGGTCCTTCACGGTGGTGCTGGCCCGGAGCCAATACGAGGTGCTGCGCGTCTCGCCCTCGAAGCCGTTCGTCGTGATCCGCACCGTCCGCGACTGGGTGTCGCTCACCCGCGCGTCCACGCTGAGCAGCTCACCCTTCCCCCGGACCGCCCGCGCGGCGGCCTCGATCTCGGCCGCGAGCTCCCTTCGTTGCTCGGCGGTCCGCTCCGTGTACCTCGGGTCGTCGATCTGGAGGTCGACGGTGGACCGCCCCTCGTAGAGCTTCGGCTCGGGCAGACGCCGGTGGGGGTCCTTGGAGAGCGTCCGCGCCATGGCGACGGACTCGGTGAGGAAGGCGTCCAGGGCCTCGGGTCTGAGGTCGCTCGTGCCGACGGCCGAGTACCGCTCGTCCACGAAGAGCGCGAGGCTCAGCCCGCGCGTCGTCGACTCGCTCACCTTCTCGACGCGGCCGTCACGCCACACCACCTCCACGTCTCGCGACCGGTACGCGCTGGCGGTGGCCTCCTGAGCGCCCTTCTTCTTCGCGAGGGCGATGGCGTTCCTCGCCGCGTCGTGGAGATCGCTCACGACTTCCTCCCGCCCACCGTGATGGAGCTGACGCGGACCGTCGGCATCCCCTGGGAGACCGGGACGCTCTGGCCGTCCTTGCCGCACGTCCAGCCGCCCTCGTCGATGGCCAGATCGTCGCTGACCATGTCGATGCGCTCGAGGACCTTGGGACCGTTGCCGATGATGTTCACGTCCTTGATCGGCGCGGTGATCTTCCCGTCCTCTATCAGGTAGCCGTTCTTCACGTAGAACGTGAAATCCCCCGGGCCGATCTTGACCTGCCCGTTGGAGAAGTTCGTGCAGTAGATGCCCTTCTTCACGCTTCGGAGGATCTCCTCGGTCTTGTGAGGGCCGGGCTGCATGTACGTCGCGCGCATGCGCGGCATCGGCGGGTGCTTGTAGCTCTCGCGCCGGCCGTTGCCCGTCGGGGCCACCTTGTAGTGCCGCGCGGAGATCTCGTCGTGCAGGTACGTGGCGAGCACACCGTTTTCGACGAGCGTGGTCTTGCCCGCGACGTTGCCCTCGTCGTCCACGTTGATGGCGCCACGCGCGCGATCGATCGTCCCGTCGTCCACGATGCTCACGAAGGGCTTGGCGACCGCCTTGCCGAGCTTGTCGGAGTAGATGGAGATGTTCTTCCGGTTGAAGTCCGCTTCCATCCCGTGGCCCATGGCCTCGTGAAGGAGGATGCCGGAGGAGCCCGCGGCCATCACGACCGGGAGCTCCCCGACCGGCGCGACCACCGCGTCGAAGAGCACGAGGGTCCGGCTCACGGCCTCCTTCACCACGCGAGCGAGGCGCTCCTCCGAGTAGAACGCGAGCTCCTCTCGTCCGGCGACGTTGTAGGAGTTCTGCTCCCGCTGGCCTTTGTGCTCGGCGACGCAGGAGAGCCAGAGCTGCGTCATGGGCTGGAGGTCCTCCACGAGGCGACCCTTCGAGTCCGCGATGAGCACGGCGCCGAACTCGTCGCTCATCCCGGTCGACACCTTCTTGATCCGGGCGTCGGCGGCGAACGTGCGCTCGTTCATACGCGTGAGGATGGGGAGCCTCTCCGCCGGCGCGACGTCCTCCCAGCTGCGCGACAGCGCGTAGCGAGAGGGCAGCTTCCCGAAGCTCCCCGGGTCGGAGCGGAACGCGACCGGACCTGGGCGGCCGGGCCCCTCCGCGATCGCCGCGGCCGTCGCCGCCGCGGACGTCACGGCGTCGAGCGTGAGCTCCTCCGTGTAGCCGTAGCCCGTCTGGTCGCCCTTCACGACGCGCACGCCGACGCCGAGCTCCACCCACGCGAAGGCGCGGTTCACCTCGCCGTCCTCGAGCGCCATGGTGCGGGAGACCTTGTGCTGGAAGAACACGTCGGCGTGATCGCCGCCCTTGGCGAGGGCCGCCGAGAGCGCTGCGCGGATCATGGCCTCGTCGACGCCGAACCGGGAGAAGTACCGGATCTCCGCGGCGGCGCCGGGAGCGCTGGGCGTGGGCGCGGGGGCGGTCACGGGGGCGGCTTGCGACGCCGGCGGCGCGCAGCCGAGGAGCTGGGTCGCGGTCGCTGCGGAGAGCGCGGCGCCCGCCTGGAGCAGGTCTCGACGGAACATGGCGGTACCCTACCTCGGGCGACGGCGGGGCGCCGCAGTGACCGCGAAGAAACGTCGACTGCCACGCTCAGCGGACGGCCCCGCCGATCTCTGCATCGATCATCCGCTGGAAAAACGCGGCGTCGCGCGCGCCGACGACGCGGAGTCCATTGACGAACGTCGTCGGCGTGCCTCGGACCCCCAGGCGCTCGGCCTCGCGCTCGTCGGCCTCGAGCATCGCGAGCGTCGCCGGCGCCGCCGCGGCGCGCTCCAGCGCGCGCGCGTCGACGCCAGCGAGATCCAACGCGTCCGGGACGAGGGCGGGCGCCACCACCTTGCGGTCGGCGAAGAGCGCGTCGTGCACCTCCCATCCCTTGTCCTGCCGCCTCGCCGCGAGGACCGCCAGCGCGAGCGGCTCGGCGCGGTCGTGGAAGGGCAGCGGCCTGTGCCTCTGCGCGACGCGGAGCTCGCGCGGGTAGCGCGCGAGGAGCTCGTCCAAGGTGCCCGCGAGCTTGGCGCAGTAGGGACACTGGTAATCGGAGAAGACGACGAGCGTGACGGGCGCGCTCTGCGGCCCGCGGACCATGGCGCCCCCCACCTCGACGTCCCACCGCCTCGCGGCGTCTGCGGCCACGTCCGGCTCGGCCCGCTCGGCGTCCTGTGGGACGACGTCCGGCGGAGGCGCGTCGCAGCCGCAGTCCTCGTGGTCGTCCGCCACCACCTCGGAGGCGGCGAGCCCCCACCGCTCCTCGAGCGGACGGCCCTCCTCACAGGCGACGAGCGACGAGGCGAGGGAGCACGAAGCGATGACGCGCGAGAGCGCGCGACGCGAGACGATCATGAGGTCCTCCTCCGGGCCGCCGCTCCGGCGTGGGCGGCGTCGCAAGGGAGTGGGCCCGCGCGGCTCGTGGTTACGGAGCCTCGCAGGCGAGCTCGAAAGGAGCCCCGCTCACGCACTCCTCCTGCTCGAAGACGAGCTCGGTCGCGGAGCATGCCGTCGCGTCCACTTGCGCGCCCCGCGCAGCGGCCCGGGGCTCGACCTCGAGGCTGCTGGTGAAGGCGTACGCGTCGTCGCCGCCCGAAGGCTGGCCGCCCGACCGAGACATCTGGAAGGGCGCCTCCGACGCGCTCGGCGGCGCGCCCTCGGTCGCGTCCGGCGGCCCGTCGCGCAGGACGCCCGCCAACACCAACGACAGGGCGGCCGCTGCCGCGAGCCCCCCGAGCCACGCCCTCGGACCGCCCAGCGCCGCCGCGCGCCACGAGGCGCGCTCTCGGGGCGACGCGATCTCCGTGTGGGCGTTCGGGGACGCCGCGACCACGCGCATGCGCTCCTCGACGGACTCGAACGGCGGGAGCGGCGCGACGGCCGGCGGTCGCCCGACGAACAGCCGGCGCTCGTGTCTCAGCCACGCGGCCTCCGCCGCGCACGCATCGCACGCCTCCACGTGAGCGGCGACGTCGGCGTGCTCTCCGCCGCGGACGGAGCCCTGCCGCACCCACTCTTCGACGGCCTCTCGATCACACGCGTCGCCTGGGCGAGACGCGTTCGGAGGGGCTCGGTGCTGCTGCGCGGTCACGGACATTCTCCTCGCTGCTCCAAGAGCTCTCGCAGGCTCAGCCTCGCGCGGTGGACCTCCACCTTCGCCTTCGCCACCGACCACCCGAGGGCCTCGGCGATCTCGGTGTACGCGAGCTGGTGGTCCACGCGGAGGAGCAGGGCGGCGCGCTTGCCCTCGGGGAGGCGACCGAGGGCCTCGACCAAGATCTCCGCCGCTTCCCGGCCGAGCAGCTCCCCCTCCGGTGTTCGAAGCGACGGCTCCCCCTCGGCTTCGACGCCCGACGCGAAGATCCGAGCCTGCCGCGCGCGGACCTTTCGGAGCTCCAAGCTCACGTTGCGCGCGACGCCGAACAGCCAGCTCTGCAGCTTCGCCGGCTCGCTCAGTCTGTGCAGCCCGGAGAACACCCGCGCGAAGGTCTCTTGCGTCGCGTCATCGGCCAACGCGGGATCTCGCAGCAGATCCCCGAGGAAACGGCGGATGCCGGGTCCGTGCAGCCGGTAGAGCGCGCGCTGCGCGCCAGCGTCACCCGCCCGGGCGTCCTCGACCAGCGACTCGTCCGCGCAGGGAGCGGGTCGCGGCGGGGCCTCCAGCCACACCAGACCTTGGGTGAGCGTCACGCGCATGGCGGGTACGGTTTTCGCAAGGGTCCCAAGGTCACGGAGCTCGCACGTAGCAGTGCCGAAAGGGCCCCCCCGGTTACACGCGGGAGGTCGAATCTGTTCCCGGCCGAGAGCCTTCTCAGGCTCGCCCCCTGCTCCGTCCGGTCGTGATGCCGCCGGCGACGAGGTGCGCCAGCCTCAGCGGCTCGGGCAGGTGCCCGTGCAGGGTCGTCCGGGCGAGCAGGCGCGCCACGCCCTCCGGGCTCACGCCGACCCTCTGGACGAACAGCTTGCCGCAGGGCTCCATGGGTCCGGCGCGCTCGATCAGCCGCCACTTCCGGGCGCCTCCTGGCACGGGGGAGCCCGGGCCCGTCAGCGCCCGCCTGATGAGCGCGAGGCGCGGGGCCCTCCGCGCGACGACCACGACGGGGAGGCCCGTCTCGCCGTGAAGCTCGTGGATGTCGACTACGTTGAACCCCGCGACTGCGATCCCCTGGAGGAGGATCGCGTGGAGGTGGTCGCGGAACCCGGTGCGCAGCACCGCGTCCGTCATCTTCTCCGTCGCGTTGGCCCCGTCGCGCCTCACCGAGCGAGACACGACGCCATCCAGGCGGGTCCCGGCGCAGACCGCGCCCACCAAGAGCACGTCGCCGCGGTGTTCGTGCGCGAAGGGCGCGTCGTCGAAGCCGATGGTGTTCACGGGGCGGGCTCGACGGAGCTTAGCGCGCTGGCCCCGGCGCCGCGCCCGAGCGATCATGAGCGCCTCGATGTCGCGCCGCACTGTCGCCCTCGGCGCACTGCTCTCCGCGGCGCTCGCGCCGTCCGGCGCGCTTGCTACCTACTCGATCGTGGCGGCGGACCCCGCCTCGGGGACCACCGTGTGCGCGGTGGCCTCGTGCGTGCCCCTCACGACGCTGCGGAGGGTGTGCGGCGTGGCGCCTGGGCGCGGCGCGCTGGTCACCCAGTCGTTCCTGAAAGACGGGGCGCGCGCCGACGCGCTCGCGTGGCTCGCCGCCGGCCTGGAGCCCGACGAGATCGTCGCGGCGCTCATCTCCCCCGAGTACGATGCGGCGTGGCGCGGGCGCCAGTACGCGGTGGTCGACGTGGCCGGGTTGTCGGCGCAGTTCACCGGCCCCGACGCGCTCGGCCACGCGAGCGGACAGCAGTTCGACTCCGTCGGCCATCGGGTCGCGATCCAGGGCAACCTGCTGACCGGCCCCGAGGTGATCTCGCAGGCCCGCGTGGCCTTCGAGGCCGAGGGGTGCGACGTCGCCGAGCGCGCGCTGCGCGCGCTCGAGGCGGCCGGGTCCGCCGGTGCGGGCGACGCGCGCTGCGTGGGGGACGGCCTCCCGGCAGAGAGCGCGGTGCTCGTCTGGGACCGGCCGGGCGGCCCCCTCTACCTGGAGGCCGAGCGCACGAGCTCGGCGGCCGCGGATCCCGTGCTCACGCTGCGCGACGACCTCGCCGGCCGCAGGGCGGACCACCCCTGCCCTGCCCCGCCGGTCGAGCCGGCTCCGTCGGAGCCGGGCGGCGACGGCGATCCCGACGGGGCCCGGTGCGCGTCGGCGCCGGACCCGATCTCGGATCTCGGGTGGTTGGCGGCGCTCTGGCTGTTGCTCGGCGCCGCGACGTCGCGCCGCCTCTCCGCTCCGCGGCGCGCGTGAGCTCGGCGGGCCGAGTACGATGGGTCCGCATGGCAGCGCCTCCCCCGCCACCCGGCTCCGACCTGGCCAGCTGGGCGAGCCTGCGCGGGTACCAGCTCGACTACGCCCCCGACCTCGCCTGGTGGCAGCGCTGGGGCCCCTTCTCGTATTTGCGTCCGGCCACCCACGTGAGCCACGAGCTCCGCTTCGAGGTGGGGGAGGCGAAGATCAGCGTCGGTCAGGTTTTCCCGGCCGACGATCTCGGTCGCATGCTCGGGCACACGCGCGCCCTCTACTTCTTCGTCCAGTCGGAGCACCTGCGCGCGCGAGCGTCCGCTCGCTCGAAGCTCGGCCGGATGTCGGACGACGTGACGCGCGAGCTCAACGAGTTCGGGCGCATGCTCAGCAACGCCTTCTCGAAGGCGCCCGCGCCCGCGCCGCCCGTCCTCGGAGATCACGCCCTCGCGCTCCGCTGCGACGTCGCGTTTCCGTCGCCCGAGGAGGGAGCGTGGGCGCTGACTCCGTCGCTGCGGAGCATCCTCACCTCCCCGCAGTTTCGAGGCATCGTCGAGATCCGCGTCGGCGTCCTGGCGGTGCAGCTGCCCGGCTACGACATCTTCGAGCCACGCACGCTGGACCTCGCCATCCCCCTCGTCGGCCAGATTTACGCTGCCGCCGTGAGCGGGGCCGCCCTCGCCGCGAGCCCCTGAGCGCCCGTGAGGGTGGAGCGGGGCTGGGTGACCGAAACATGGCCCCGAGATGACGAAGTCCTGACACGCCCGAAAGTAAAGTCGTCAGCAGGATGGAATCGCCGCAAGTCACCACGAACACGACGGAAAAGGACCGCAGCTTCAACCCCCGTTCGCTCCCGTTCTTCGCCATCCACCTCCTCGCGGTGGCCGGCGTCGTGTGGCTCGGGTGGTCCTGGTCGGGGCTGCTCCTCGCGGTCGCGCTCTACTACGTGCGGATGTTCGGCGTGACGGGCGGCTACCACAGATACTTCGCGCACCGCTCGTACAGGACGGGCCGCGTGTTCCAGTTCCTCCTCGCCCTGCTCGCGGTCTCGAGCGCGCAGAAGGGCGCCCTCTGGTGGGCGTCGCACCACCGCCACCACCACAAGCACTCGGATCAGGTAGGGGACGTCCACTCGGCCAAGCTCGACGGCTTCTGGTGGAGCCACGTCGGCTGGATCCTCAGCGACAAGTACGAGCCGCTGGACGACTCGAAGATCAAGGACTTCACCAAGTACCCGGAGCTCATGTGGCTGGAGCGCTGGCACCTGCTGGTGCCCACGGCGCTCGGGTTCGGCCTCTTCTTCGCCGGCGGCTGGTGGGCGCTCGTCTGGGGGCTGTTCGTCTCGACCACCCTGCTGTGGCACGGGACGTTCACGATCAACTCGCTCACGCACGTCTGGGGGTCGGTGCGGTACGAGACGACCGACAACAGCAAGAACAACCTCCTCCTCGCGCTCATCACGATGGGCGAGGGCTGGCACAACAACCACCACTACTACCAGCGCTCCGTGCGGCAGGGCTTCTTCTGGTGGGAGATCGATCTCACCTACTACGTCTTGCGGGCTCTCGAGGTGGTCGGCCTCGTGTGGGATCTCCACAAGCCATCGCGGGAGGTCCGCGACGCTCACCTCGCGCGGCCCGCCGGCCACGCTACGCCGGCGCTCGCGCGCGCCAGCACGGTCGCGAGCGCGACGACCAGCGTCATCGTCCGCTGAGCGCGGACCGCCCGCGGAGGTGCCGCCGAAGGGCTCGCCCCTCGGGTTGACGCCGGGCCGGCCCGCGACGAGACCCCTCCCGTGGAGGGTCAGATGCGTCGCCGAAACTTCCTCGCGCTCGGCGCGGCGGTGGCCGCGGGCCACGGCTCGGTCGGGTGCGGTTCCCAAGGGCCTACCAAGCTGAAGGTGGCGGTCGTCCCGAAGGGGACGACCCACGAGTTCTGGAAGACGGTGAACGCGGGCGCGATCAAGGCCGCGCGGGAGCTCGACGTCGACGTCGTGTGGAAGGGGCCGCTCAAGGAGGACGATCTCAAGGAGCAGGTGGGGATCGTCGAGAGCTTCATCGCGCACCGCGTGAACGGCATCGTGCTCGCCCCCCTGAACGACAAGGGCCTCCTTCCCCCGGTGAAGGCGGCCAAGCGCGCCCACATCCCGGTCGTCATCTTCGACTCCGCGCTCCAGGGCGACGAGCACGCGTCGTACGTCGCCACGGACAACGTGGCGGCAGGAAAGCTCGCGGGGGAGCGCCTGGCGAAGCTGACCGAGGCGCGCGGCAACGTCCTGCTCCTCCGGTACCTCGAGGGATCGGCGAGCACGAGCCAGCGCGAGCAGGGCTTCATCGACGCGCTGAAGAGCGCCGCCGACCTCAAGCTCGTCAGCGACAACCAGTACGGCGGCGCCACCACGGAGTCGGCGTTCTCGACCAGCGAGAGCCTGCTCCTCGCGAAGGGCGCCGACAAGGGAGAGGTCGCGGGCGTCTTCTGCCCCAACGAGTCGACCACGTTCGGCATGCTGCTCGCCCTCCGGAAGCTCGGCCTCGCAGGGAAGGTGAAGCTCGTGGGCTTCGACGCCTCGGAGAAGCTGGTGGCCGGCCTGCGCGAGGAGCACATCCACGCCCTCGTCGTGCAAGATCCGCTCAACATGGGCTACCTCGCCGTCAAGACGATGGTGAAGCTGCTCCGCAAGGAGCCGGTGGAGGCGGTCATCGACACGGGCGCGCGCGTGGTCGAAAAGGCCACGATGGACCAGCCCGACGTGAAGGAGCTGCTCGCGCCCGATCTCACGCCGTACCTCGGGAAATGACGGTCGCCCTCTCGGTGAAGGGCGTCCACAAGGCGTTCGGGGCCACGCGAGCCCTCGTGGATGCCTCCCTCGACGCCCAGGAGGGCGAGGTCCACGCGCTCTGCGGAGAGAACGGCGCGGGCAAGTCCACGCTGCTCTCGATCATCGCGGGCGCCATCGCGCGGGACGCGGGAGAGATGCGCGTGGGGGGGCGCCTCCACGCGCCCGCGAGCCCGGCAGAGGCGCGCGCCCTCGGGATCGCGCTTGCGCCGCAGGAGCCCACGCTGGCGCTCCACCTCTCCGTCTCCGAGAACATCGTGCTCGGGCTCGAGCCCGCCACCTGGGGGTGGCTCCGGCCGCGACGAGAGCGGGAGGTCGCGGCGCGGGCTCTCGCGAGCGTGGGCGCGGGGCTGGACCCTCGGGCGGCGTGTCGGAGCCTCTCGCCGGCCGAGCGACAGATCGTGTCGATCGCGCGCGCCGTGTCCCAGGAGGGAGTGCGCGTGCTCATCCTGGACGAGCCGACGAGCAGCCTCCCCGCGGCCGACGCCGATCGCGTGCTCGAGGCGGCGCGGCGCGTCGCCCGGACCGGGGTCGCCGTCCTCTACGTGTCTCATCATCTGGAGGAGGTCGTGCGCGTCGCTGACGCGCTCACCGTCCTTCGCGACGGGCGGGTGGTGCACCAGGGCCCGATGCGGGACGTCGACCTCGCGGGCCTCGCGCGCCACCTCGTCGGACGCGACCTCGCGCCCCCGCCGCCGGTGGAGCGCGAGCGCGGCGCCCCGGTCCTCACCGCACGGGGCCTCGCGGGGGCGCGCTTGCCGCGGAGCGCGACGCTCGAGCTCCACCGTGGGGAGGTGCTCGGCGTGGCGGGCCTCGTCGGCTCGGGGCGCACGGAGCTCGCGCGCGCGCTCTTCGGCCTGGACCCCATCCTGCGCGGGGAGGTGACGACGCCGCGCCGCGCAGGCGCGAGGCGGCGGTCGCCCCGAAGGAGCTTGGACGACGGCGTCGGGCTCGCGAGCGAGGACCGCAAGTCCGAGGGGCTCGTGGGTCGAATGAGCGTCGCGGACAACCTCACCCTCACCTCGCTCCGCCCCTTCACCCGGTGGGGGCTGATCTCGGCCAGGCGGCAGGCCGCCGCCGCGTCCGCGCTGATGGCGCGGCTCGGCATCCGCGCCCCCGGACCCTGGGCCGCCGTGGCGACGCTGAGCGGCGGGAACCAGCAGAAGGTCGCGCTCGGACGGCTGCTCCACCACAACGTCGACGTCCTGCTCCTCGACGAGCCGACGCGGGGGATCGATATCGGCAGCAAGGAGCAGATCTACGCCCTCGTGGACGAGCTCGCGCGCAGCGGCAAGGCGATCCTCTGGATCTCCAGCCAGAACGCGGAGCTCCTCCGCGTCTGTGATCGCGTGGCCATCATGCGGCGCGGCGTGCTCGGCGCCCCCATCGCCGTCGAGGACCTCGACGAGCAGAGGCTCCTCCGGGAGATCGCCGCGGCATGATCCGGCGGCTCACCTCCGCGCTCCTCACGCGCCCGTGGGCGGCCCCGTTCCTCGCGCTCGTGGCGGTGTACGGCGTCCTGTCTGCCCTCGCGCCCACCGCGTTCCTTGGTGGCCTGGGCGTGGAGACGATGGCGCGGCAGACGGTCGTCGTCGCTCTCGGCGCGGTCGGGATGACGCTCGTCATCGTGAGCGGCGGCATCGATCTGTCCGTCGGCTCGACCGTCGCGCTCTCCTCCGTCGTCGTGGCGCGCTCCCTCCAGGCCGGCGTGGGCACGGTGGGGGCGGCCGTGGCCGGCGCCACCGTGGGCCTCGCGTGCGGCGCCGTGAACGGATCGCTGATCGCTGCGCTCCGGATCACCCCCTTCATCGTCACTCTCGGGACGATGAGCGCGCTCCGCGGGCTCGCCAAGGGCCTCGCGGGCGAGCAGAAGATCGATGCGGACCCGCGCGGCCTCGACCGCGTCATGCTGCCTCCCGACGCGCCGGTGCTCTTCCCTCCCGGCGTGTGGATCGCCGGATCGTTCGCGCTCCTCGCGGCGTTGGTGCTCGGCCGCGCCCGCTTCGGTCGACACCTGACGGCGGTCGGGTCGAGCCCGGCCGCGGCGCGCCTGGCGGGGATCTCGCCCTCTCGCGTCGGGCTCCTCGCCTACGCCGCGGCCGGTCTGCTCGCTGGGGTCGGCGGCGTCATGGACTTCGCGACCCTGACGGTCGGCGATCCCACGGGGTCGCTCGGCCTCGAGCTCTCCGTGATCGCTGCGGTGGTCATCGGCGGGGGCTCGCTGTCCGGTGGTCAGGGGTCCATCGCCGGCAGCATGGTCGGCGCGCTCTTGATGACGGTGATCTCGTTCGGCGCCACCCAGCTCGGCATCGCCAACTGGATCCAGGAGATCCTCACGGGCGTCATCATCATCCTCGCGGTCGCGGTGGACCGCGCCCGGCCCTCGCTCTGAGCCACGGCGAGCGCGGCTCAGGCGGCGGAGGCGAGCGACGTGCCAGCGGCGCCGAGGAGCATCGCCTGGTGCTCGGAGAGCAGCGCCCTCACCGCGCGGGGCAGCGGGCTCGCGAGCGCCGTCGCGTAGGCGCGGCAGAGCGCGGCGAAGGGATCGGCGTCGCCCTTCGCGAGGCGCCTGCGACCGGAGGTCGGCGCTACGCCGAGGGCCTCGAAGACGAGCGCGACCTCTCTCGAGCAGCGCGACGCGACGCCCCAGCGCTCGACGTCGAGCGCGCGCTCCCCTTCTACCGCGATGCTCTCGAGCTTCACCACGGCGACCCGGACCGCCACCAGGAGCGACTCGAGGGCGTCACAGTTGTCCAGCACGTCGCTGACGTCGTCGTCCATGAGGTCCAGCTCTGAGACTGCGCTCCGCATGGCGTGGTGAGAAAGCAGCAACCGTGCCGTCGCTCCACCACGCCGTTGTCCCGGCCCTCTGCGCCCCTTATCGTCCCCCGCGATGTCCGACACGTCGCACCCTTCCGCCGAGCTCGAGCCGGGGATGCTCGAGCGTTGGGCACGCGCAATTGCTGCGTTCGCCGAGAGGTTCGTCCCCGACGCGTTCGTGTTCGCGCTGGTCGGGACGATGCTCGTCGTCGTGGCCGCGGTCGCGGGCGGCGGGGCAGGCCCGACGCGCGTGGTCGAGCTCTGGGGCAAGGGGTTCTGGGAGCTCCTGCCCTTCACGCTGCAGATGGTCATGGTGGTCATCACCGGGTACGTGCTCGCCACGGCGCCGGCGGTGTACCGGGCCATCGCGTGGCTCGCCGCCGTCCCGAAGACCGGCCACGGGGCGGTCGCGTTCGTCGCGCTCTTCGCGATGCTCTCGTCCTGGCTGAACTGGGGCTTCTCCCTGATGTTCAGCGCGATGCTGGCGCGCGAGGTAGCGCGACGCGTGCCCACCGCCGACTACCGGGCCCTCGCGGCGTCGTCGTTCCTCGGCCTCGGCAGCGTGTGGGCGCAGGGGCTCAGCGGATCGGCGGCGCTGCAGATGGCGACGCCTGCCGCGATGACCCCCGCGATTCGTGAGATCGTGGCGCGCGGGGACGTCGCGCCGGGCGGCGTGATCCCGCTCACCGAGACGATCTTCCTGTGGCAGAGCTTCGTGTCGGTGTTCGTGGAGATCGTCCTCCTCACGGTGGTGGTGTGGTTCGCCGCCCCCCGAGGTGCGCGGGCGCGCAGCGCGGCGGATCTCGGGATCGATCTGGGACCTGCGCCTACCGACGAGTCTCCGCCTGAGAAGGGGGAGACGCTCGGCGAAGTGCTCGAGCACTCCCGCGTGCTCTCGTTGCTCGTGGTCGGGCTCGCGGGCTCGTACCTCTTCGTGTACCTGCGGAACGCGCCGAGCGTGCTCGCCGCCATCAACCTCGACACCATCAACCTGTCGTTCTTGACCGCCGGCGTGCTCCTTCATCGCACACCGGCTCGGCTCATGCGCGCCGTCCGCGACGCCACGCCCGCCACGTGGGGCATCATCCTACAGTTCCCGTTCTACGCGGGCATCGCCTCGATCATCTCGAAGACGACGCTCTCCTCGAGCATCGCGCACTTCTTCACCAGCATCTCCACGCCGCTCACCTACCCAGCCCTGATCGCGGCCTACTCCGCGTTCCTCGGCGTGTTCGTCCCGAGCGGAGGGTCCAAATGGGTGATCGAGGCGCCGTACGTGATGCAGGCGGCGCACGACCACCAGGTGCACCTCGGGTGGATGGTCGCCTGCTACGACCTCGGCGAGGCCGTAGCGAACCTCATCCAGCCGTTCTGGATGCTGCCGGTGCTCGGGCTGTTCCGGCTCAAGGCGCGCGACGTGATGGGCTTCACGTTCCTGATCTTCATCGTGCTCACGCCGGTGGTTCTGGTCCTGGTCACCGTGCTCGGCGCGACCTTGCCATATCCGCGCTGAGGTCCTAAGAGCCGCGCATGACGAGCGCCACCTTCGACGCGTCGCAGTGGGAGCCGGTCGCAGGCTTCTCCTTCCAGGACATCACCTACCACCGGGCGAAGGGGCAAGGCACGGTGCGCATCGCGTTCCACCGTCCCGAGGTCCGCAACGCCTTCCGGCCGGCGACCGTGGACGAGCTCTTCGCGGCGCTCGACCACGCCAGGCAGTGGAGCGACGTCGGCGCGGTGCTCCTCACGGGCAACGGCCCCTCGCCGAAGGACGGCGGGTGGGCCTTCTGCTCCGGGGGAGACCAGCGCATCCGCGGCGCCGCGGGGTACCAGTACGAGGGCTCCGGGGGCGTGGTCGACCCGGCGCGGCTCGCGCGGCTGCACATCCTCGAGGTGCAGCGCCTCATCCGCTTCATGCCGAAGGTCGTCGTGGCCGTCGTGAACGGGTGGGCCGTCGGCGGCGGACACAGCCTGCACGTCGTCTGTGACCTCACCCTCGCCAGCCGCGAGCACGCGCGGTTCAAGCAGACCGACGCGGACGTCGGGAGCTTCGACGGCGGCTACGGGTCCGCGTACCTCGCCCGCCAGGTGGGGCAGAAGCGCGCGCGAGAGATCTTCTTCCTCGGTCGCACCTACTCCGCGCAGGAGGCGCTGGAGATGGGCATGGTGAACGCCGTCGTGCCGCACGCCGATCTCGAGCGGGTCGCGCTCGAGTGGGCCGCGGAGATCAACGGCAAGAGCCCGACCGCGCAGCGCATGCTGAAGTTCAGCTTCAACCTGATCGACGACGGGCTCGTAGGCCAGCAGGTGTTCGCCGGCGAAGCGACGCGCCTCGCGTACATGACGGAGGAGGCGCAGGAGGGGCGCGACGCCTTCCTCCAGAAGCGCAAGCAGGACTACGCGAAGTTCCCCTGGTACTACTGAGCATCGCCGCGGGCGGCTTCTACAGGTGGCGGTGGGCCCACGGGCAGCGCGTGGTGTCGACGGCGAGCGCGACCACCAGGGAGAAGAACCTGCGTCGCGTCTCGTGGTCCGGGCTCAGATCCGGCAGGAGCGATCCGAGCCGTCGCGCGCCCTCGTCGTGGACCACCTTCTTGGCCATGTCCAAGGCCTCCATCCGCGCGACCGAGTTCCCCTCGTCACCGAGCCGGTCGATGACGCCGCGGTACTCGTCGATGAGCGCGCCGAGCTCCGACCGCGGGATGGCCCGCGGCTCCGCGCCCGCCCCCTCACGGAACGTGATGCGGAGCTCGTCCTCGTCCAGATCGATGACGAGCGACCCGCGCTCGAGCGCCGGGAACGGGGCGTGCTGCCCGAGGACGTCACCGATGAGCGTCCGCCACTCCTGCCGGCGGAGGTCCGTGACGCGGTGCCAGAGGCCCTCCTCGATCCGGATCGCCGCGATCGGCACCGCCCGAGTGTAGCCGACCGGGCGTCGGCGGCGAAAGTCCCCGAGCTGCCGCCAGGAAGCGCGCCCCACGGGTCGGTCGCGGTGGTATGAGGCCGCGTGGTCGCGCCGCACCCGTCCCGTGTCGTCGTCACCGGTGCCTCGGGGCACGTAGGGGCCGCGCTGGTGCGCGCCTTGCTCGAGGATGGGGCGGAGGTCTGCGCCGTGGTGCGGAGCGACGTCCGGGCGCTGCGGGGGCTGGAGGTCGATCTGCGGAAGGTGGACGTCACCGACGGCCCCGCGATCCGCGACGCGGTCCGGGGCGCGGAGGTCGTCTACCACGCGGCGGCGCGCATCACCCTCGCGAGCGAGCGGGACGACGACGCGGAGCGGGTCAACGTGGTCGGGACCCGCCACGTGGTGGACGCGTGCCGCGAGCACGGCGTCCGGAGGCTCGTCCACTTCAGCACCGTGCACGCGCTGGACGCCTCTGGAGCGCTCCTCGCCGAGGGGGCCGGTCTCCCCTACGAGCGCTCCAAGGCGGGCGGCGAGCGCGAGGTGACGCGGGCGATGGAGGCGGGGCTGGACGCCGTGATCGTGAGCCCCTGCGCGGTGCTCGGACCGTACGACCACAAGCCGTCGTTCTTCGGCCGCGTCCTCTTGATGTTGGCGCGGGGCTGGCTGCCCGCCACGGTGCTCGGCGGCCAGTCCTGGGTCGACGTGCGCGACATCGCGCGCGGAGCCATCCGCGCCTCGGCCCAGGGCGAGCGCGGCGGTCGCTACGTGCTCGCCGGGCACTGGCTGCGCATGCACGAGCTCGCGACCATCGCCAGCCACGTCGTCGGCGTGCGCCCGCCGCGCATCGAGATCCCGGTGGGGCTGGCCAAGGCCTTCGCGCCGCTCGCGGAGCGAGCGGCGCGCGCCATCGGGCAGGAGCCGCTGTTCTCCCGAGCGTCCATGGAGGCGCTGGAGCCCGCGCCGCGGCCGCCGGACGACGCGGCCGCGCGGGTGCTGGGCCACGCGCCGCGCCCGGTGCGCGAGACGCTGACCGACACGTTCCGGTGGTTCGAGGAGGCTGGGTTGCTGAGGAGGCGGTCGTCGTGAGAGAGCGGGTCGTCGTCACGGGCTCGAGCGGCTTCGTCGGCAAGCACCTCGTGAGGGAGCTCGCGTCGGAGCGGGACGTCGTGGCGCTCGACGTCACGCCCGGCTCCGCCGTGGACGGCGTGGAGCCGGTCACGGCCGATCTCCGGGATTCGAGCGCGCTGCGCGCTGCCGTGCGCGGCGCGGCCGCCGTCTTCCACGTCGCGTCGCGTGTCCAGACCCGGCACACCGGCGCGGACGAGGTGTTCGACATCAACGTCGGCGGCACTCGGCACCTCCTCGCCGCCTCCCGTGAGGAGGGCGTGCGCCGCTTCGTCTACGTCTCGAGCGCGAGCGTCGTGTACGACGGTTCCGACGTGGAGCGCGGGGACGAGTCCCTGCCGTATCCCACCTCCTTCCATGCGCCTTACGCGAAGACGAAGGCGCAGGCGGAGGAGGAGGTCCTCGCCGCCAACGGCCTCGGGGGCGTCCTCACCTGCGCGGTGCGTCCGCACGTCGTCTTCGGCCCGGGCGACACCCGCTTCCTCCCGGCGGTGCTCTCCCGCGCGAGGTCCGGCCGGCTCAAGGCCTACGTGGGCAGCGCGGAGAAGCTCAGCGACTTCACCTACGTCTCGAACCTCGTCGACGGCCTGCTGCTGGCCGACGCGAGCTTGAAGGAAGGCGGAGCGGCCGCCGGGCAGGCGTATTTCGTCACGAACGGGGAGCCGATGGCCTTCTGGGAGTTCGTCGGCCGCGTGCTCGACGGGCTCGGCCATGCGCGGCCGAAGTACAGGGTGCCCTACCCCATCGCGTACGGCGCCGCCGCGGTGCGCGAGTGGGCCGACGCGCTCCGCGGCATTCCTACCAGCGAGGAGAGCCTCACGCGCTTCGCGATCCGCTACCTCACCACGCACCACTACTTCTCCCACGCGAAGGCCACCCGCGATCTCGGCTACCAGCCGAAGGTGGACCTCACCGAGGGCATCGCCCGAACCGTCGCGGGGCTGCGCTGACCCTGGCGCGGTTCTTGCCGTCCGACGATTAGGAAGTAGCGCCGGGGACCGAGCGTAGTAAGCTTGCTCGGGAGGCGAACATGAGTGCCAAGGCGAAGATCGAGGGGCTGACGACCGCGTGGTACGGGTACACGATCTTCGTGACCCTGGTGAATCTCGTGTCCGCCATCCTGGGCGGCGGCCTGTTCGGCATCGTGGCCGTCCCGTTCGTCGTGGGGATCGGGCTCTTCTGCCTGTTCGTGAACTTCGTCATCGGACGGCTGCTGGCTGGCAAGTCGTCGCTGACGCGCCTCGTCGTGCTCATCCTCTCCCCGCTGGGGCTGCTGGTCGGCGCCATCCACCTGTACAGCGTCATCACCGGGTCCTGGGGCCTCGGCACGCTCGCGACCCTGGCGGTCGTGGGGAGCGGACTGTGGATGAACCTGCGCACGATCGGCACGTTGACCGACAAGAGCGTGAAGAGCTTCTTCGCCTGATCGCGCGACCACGCGGGCGCGCCCGAGAGCGCGCCCGCGGCGCCGCTCGGTGAGTCCTTTACAGGGGACCGCGCAGGCGCGACATTGTCCGTTCGATGTCCGCGGGTGAAAAGCCGCCGCCGAGCTCCAGCGTCACGCACATCGTCGACGTCGATCCCGTCGCGACCCGTCGGCACGGGATCTTCACCGTCGCGAGCGGCATCGACGCCGGCAAGATCCTCGTCGTTCCCCAGGGCGAGATCATGATGCTCGGGCGCTCGGCGGAGTGCACCCACCCGTTCGACGACGCGAGCCTGTCCAGGGTCCACGCGCGCGTGATGGCCGTAGGGGCCGAGTACATCATCCGCGACGACGGCTCGCGCAACGGGACGTTCGTCAACAACGCGCGGATCTCGAAGGCCGAGACGCTCCGCAACGGCGACCGCGTCCAGCTCGGGTCCAACACCCTCCTCCGGTTCGCGCTTGTCGACGACGAGGAGGAGCGCGCGCTCCGACGCGTCTACGAGGCCGCCATCTTGGACGGGCTCACCGGCGTCTTCAACCGAAAGCACCTGGAGGCGCGCATCGCGGCCGAGCTCGCGTACGCCGAGCGCCACCAGTCGTCGCTGTCGGTCGTCATCATCGACATCGTCGACCACTTCAAGAAGGTGAACGACACGTACGGCCACCTGGGCGGGGACGCAGTCTTGCGCGCGGTCGCCTCCACGTTCGCCAGCGGTCTCCGCGCCGAGGACGTCCTGGCTCGGTATGGAGGCGAGGAGTTCGTGATCCTCGTGCGCGGCGGGGCGCAGCAGGCCCTGGACCTGGCCGACCGGCTCCGGAGCGCCATCGAGGCGGCGTCGATTCCGTTCGAGAGCCACACCATCCGCGTCACCTCCAGCGCCGGCGTCGCGTCGCTGGACGAGGAGGGCCTCACGCCCGACCGCGAGGCGCTCCTCGGCGCCGCCGACGCCCGCCTGTACCAAGCGAAGACGAGCGGTCGGAACCGCGTAGTCGGCCCGTAGCGCGCGGCCTCAGAAGAGCGCCTTGATGTGCTCCTCGGCGTCGGCCGTCATGCTGCCCAGGCGCCACCCGAACGTCGGCGCCGGGAACATCACGCTCTGGAAGTATTGGAAGAAGAAGTAGGCCTCGGACGCGAGATCGAAGGGGTACACCCACTCCTTGAACATCCTGTTGGCGATGATCATCGCCGAGACGAGCGCGCCCTCCTCGCTGTCCACCGTGGTGTTGTTCCCTGCGAACCAGATGTGACCCACGCCTTGGATCCGGTGCAGCTCCTTCTTCGC
Source organism: uncultured Polyangiaceae bacterium (assembly GCA_964492175.1). Classification (GTDB taxonomy): domain Bacteria; phylum Myxococcota_A; class Polyangia; order Polyangiales; family Polyangiaceae; genus Xiheicaenibacterium. The sequence continues at coordinate 52,352 of CAZBJI010000008.1, forward strand.
CTGATCGAAGAAGGAGGCGACCCAGCGGCCGTGACGCCAGGTCTTGACGAAGATGGTCTTGGCCGGGTCCGGCGTCTTCGCGCCCGGGGTGTCCTCGTACATCGAGACGTGGCAGTCCACCGGCGTCCCGAGGATGTTCTTCATCAGGTACGTCTGGAAGGAGGTGGAGAGATCGTACGGCAGGCTGTACGCGTTGCCGCCCGGCGCGGTGCCCCACGCGTACGCGCCGACGAACTGGCCGTCCTCCTTCTTGTCTCGGAGGTGGGGCGAGAGGCACTCGTCGTCCTGGTGGATGTAACAAACCCCGGGGATCAGCGCGAACTTGTCCTCGTCGATGTAGTCCTTCTGGACGGCGTAGAGGGGGTTGTGGAGGTTGTCCAGCAGGAGGCGGTTCGTCGTCATGTCGGTCGTCAGGACGACCTCGTCGTACTCCGCCTCGAGCTTCGGCACGACGTGCGCGGGGTTGGTCGCCGCGATCTGGAGGTCCGCCGTGGGCGACCACTCGACCTTCACCTTGCCCGACGGCAGCGGGTACACGGCGGTCACCGTCTGTCCGACCTGGAGGCTGGCGCCCTTCGTCATGCCGTAGTTCGCCATCGCGAGCACCCATGCGGTGGCCCCTTCGGTGAAACGATCCCATCCTCTTCCGGGCTGGGTGAACGCGCCGTACGGCCCGAGCTTCTGGATGAGGGGGACCTTCGCGAAGATCGGATACAGATCCTCGAACGTGGTCTCGAGCAGATCGCTCGTGCCGTAGCCGTTGATGATCGACAGGTACGGGATGAGGAGGAACTTGAAGAAGTTCGTGCTCCACGAGACGCCCTCCACCTGGAGGTACTGCTCCATGTTCGTGGAGAAGGTGATGCCGTCCAGCGGGGTGAACGGCGCGTACTTCATGTCCTTCTCGAACTCTTGCGCCAGGCGACGGGTCGTCCAGTTGTAGCACTGCGCGAAGCGCGGCCCCGTCTGGTAGTCGGGGAAGTTCCCCCAGTTCATGGTGGGCGAGAAGGAGCCGGACAGCTTGAGCTCGGCGTGCCCCGTGAGGCTGACCTGCCCGGTGAACTCGGGCCGCTGGAGCTGCTTGTAGAGGTTCGGGTAGAGCGTCGGGCACACGAACTGCACGCCGATGTCCACGGGGTACACGGTGGTGCCCGCGGGCGCGGGCGTGGTCGCGTGCCCCTTGCCCGCGGCGTCGAACCAGACGCCGATGGTCCGCGAGTGACCCCCGACCTCCGCCTCGTCGTGGAAGAGCGTCAGCTCCACGAGGTTCTCCGTCTCCGCCTGCATCAAGGTCCACAACAGCGAGCACCCCGACGCTCCACCGCCCACGACCGCGATCTTCTTCTTGGCCATCCGCCGACCCTCCTGCCCTCTCCGACCCGGAGGGATGGGACAGGCGACCACACCGCTCGTCAACGTGATTGTGGGACCAACGACCGGCGCCGCGCGAGCGCGCACGCAGCGCCAGCGTAGGACCGCCGCGGCCGCATGGTCGACGCCTCCCGCGTGGTTCTGGCCGTTGCCCGCCAGGCCCCGGGGCGCTACGCACGGCCATGGACCGGATCTGGGACGTCGCTGGCTTCGCCCTCAAGTCACTGTTCGTCTTCGTGACGTTCGCGGCGTGCGTCGGCGTCTTCTTCACGCGGTTCCGCGCCCGTCGGACGACCGAGCCGGTCGTCCGTCTCCGGGAGGTGAGCGAGCGCTGGCGGCACAACGTGGCGGCCATCCGCGCCGGGCTCTCGGCTGCGGGCCGTCGCGTGCGCCGCAAGGTGGTGGCGCGGCCGAAGCCTTCGGAGCTGCCCGCAGGCCGGGTGTTCGTCCTCGACTTCCGTGGCGATGTCCTCGCCACCGGCACCGAGGCGCTCCGCGAGGAGGTCACCGTCATCCTGGGCGTGGCGCAGAAGGGCGACGAGGTCGTCCTCCGGCTCGAGAGCACCGGCGGCGCGGTGCACGGGTACGGGCTCGCCGCGTCCCAGCTCGCGCGGCTTCGCACCAAGGGCGTTCCCCTCACGGTCTGCGTGGACAAAGTCGCGGCGAGCGGCGGCTACATGATGGCCTGCGTCGGAGAGCGTGTCCTCGCCGCGCCCTTCGCGGTCCTGGGATCCATCGGCGTGGTCGCCCCCGTGCCGAACCTCCACCGGCTGCTCGAGAAGCACGGCGTCGACTACGAGAACGTGACCGCCGGCCGCTACAAGCGCACCGTCAGCCTGCTCGGCCCGATCACGGAGGAGGGCAAGGCCAAGCTGCAGGATCAGATCGACGAGACGCACTCGCTCTTCAAGCGCTTCGTCGCGGAGATGCGGCCCGCGCTCGACATCGAGGCGGTCGCCACGGGTGAGCACTGGTACGGCACGCGCGCGGTGGAGCTCGGGCTGGTGGACGGCATCTCGACCAGCGACGACTACCTCCTCTCCAAGGTCGACTCGGCCCGCGTCTTCGAGGTCTTCTGCGAGCGCCCTCGATCCGTCCGGGAGCGCGCCGCCTCGCTGGCGCGCGCCGTCCTCGGCGAGGTCTTCTAGCTAGAGCAGGGTGCGGAAGAACGGGATGAACGAGCAGGAGGATGAGGGTCCGTACCGCGACTCACATGCTCATCCTCTCGTGTTCCGTCACGACCCTGCCGCGGACCCCACGACTTCCGCAGCCTGCTGGAGACTTCGCTTCCACGAGCGGCGTGCCGAAGAAGCTCGGAGACGACGCCGACGAATGCGCCGATCGTGGAGGTGTACTACGCTCGCCGCATGAGCTTGGTGCAGCTCCACTACTTCGTCGCCGTCGCTGAGGAGGGCAACGTCACGCGCGCCGCGCGGCGCCTGCGCGTCTCCCAGCCGCCGCTCAGCCGCCAGATCCGCGCGCTCGAGGACGAGCTCGGCGCGCAGCTCTTCACGCGCTCCCCCCGCGGAGTCCACCTCTCCCCCGCGGGCGAGGTGTTCCTCCGCCACGCGCGGGCCGTGCTCGACAAGGTGGACGACGCGACGCGCGCCGTCCGCGGCGTGGGTCGGGACGGGGACGCCTGATGAGGCGCCGCGGCGTGCGACACGCTGGGCTCGCCGCCATGGCCGCGACGGTCGCCTTGGGCTGCGGTGACGAGAGCGGCGCGGGCGCGTCGGGCCCAGGGGGAGGCGGCCCGGGGACGGGCGGCGGAGCGACCGCGACGGTCGGCGCCGGCGGGTACAGCCCCGGCCCCTGCATCGACTTCGAGACGCTGCGGGTGTGGGAGGCCGTCCTCACCGACGCGAGCGAGCCGGGCGCCGGCGCGGCCGCCGAGGTCCTGGACGTCGCCGGCGGTCCGACCTGGGGCGCGCTCGCCGTCGTCGAGGTCGCGACCCCCGTGGGCGAGGCGTCGCTCTTCCGGCTGGGAGGCGCGGACCTCACCAGCGCCCGTGATCCTGCCGGGTCCCGCGCGTCCTTCGTCGTCGCCCTCGACGGAGCGGGCATCGCCACCTGGGTGACCGCGCTCTCCGGGTCGGGCGCCGGAGCCGGGCGCGCGACCAGGGTGAGGGCCGCGCCTGACGGCGGCGCCTTCGTGGTGGGGTGGTTCTCGTCCGATACGTTCCGCGTCGGGAGCGTCGTGCTCACGCGCACCAACGCCGCCCCTGGGAGCGACGCGTTCGCCGCTCGGCTGGCCCCGGACGGCTCGGTCGCGTGGGCGGTCGCGTTCCACGGCGACGGCGGCGACGACGTCGGCGAGGTCGGGGCGCTCGCCGTCGGAGCCGACGGGACCTCGACGTTCTCCATCGATCACGTCGGGGATCTGGTCGTTGGGCCGAGCGTGGTCGCGGGCTCCAACACGACGCTCCTGCAGCTCGACGCGTCGGGCGTCGTCGGCTGGTCCCTCCCGCTCGTCGCCGGCACGACGACGCGCCCGATCGCGCTCGTCCCCACGACCGAGGGCGCTCTCCTCGCCGTCGGCGGCTACGACGCGGCCTTCCAGCTCGGCGACGCGGCCGTCGGCAAGGACCCGTTCCTGGGCGATCAGGTCTACGCGCTCACGCTCTCCGCGGGCGGGACCCCGCTCGTCGGCGCCGCGCTCAAGCACCCGGTGGCCTACGCGAGCGATTACCAGCGCCCGCTCGCCGCGACCGAGAGCTACGTCGTCGCCGCGGGCGTTCACGACGACGGAGCGGTGAAGAGCTCCTTCGTGGCGCGGCTCGAGGTCGGAGCGTTCACGTGGAGCGTCGACCTGCCCCTCCCGACCCTCGTCGCCGGCGCCGCCCAAAGCCCGAGCGGGGGCGTCCACCTGTTCGGCTCCGGTCCGCCCGGGACCTGCGAGGCGCCGGTAGTCCCTGCGGTCCTGACGAGCGTGGACGCGACCGGCGCGGAGGCGGCGCGCAGCGTCGTCGCGCTGCAGAGCGCAGGGAGCCCCGCGCCTCGGGCGCTCGACCGCACGGGCGCGGGGCAGCTGGTCCTCGCCCTCGCGGATCGTGTCGTCCTCGCCGATCCGCCCTGATGCGATCGCCTGCGCACTGCGCCGGCGTCGCGCGCTTCGCGGGGATCCCCGAGGCAGATCGAGAAGGTATTGGCGGCGTCGCTTCGGCGGCCGGACGCTCCTCGCATGGGCATCGAGATCCTCGACGCGGCGAGCCGTGAGCGCATGCGGGCGGCGGGCAGGGTGGCCGCCGCCACGCTCGCGGTCGTGGGCGCGCGACTCCGACCCGGCGTGACGACCGGCGACATCGACGCGTGGGTCCGAGAGGACACGCGGCGTCGTGGCGGGCGCCCGAGCCAGCTCGGCTACCACGGCTTCCCGGCGGCCGTGTGCACCAGCAGAAACCACGTGGTCTGCCACGGGGTTCCCTCCAAAGACGAGATCCTCGGCGAGGGCGACATCATCAACGTGGACGTCACCACCGACCTCGACGGGTTCCACGGCGACACGTCCCGCACGTTCCTGATCGGTGAGACGAGCCCCGACGCGAGGCACGTGGTCGACGTCTCGCGCCGATGCCTCGCGGCCGGCGTCGCGGTGGTCCGGGAGGGCGCCCGGCTGGGCGACATCGGCGCCGCCATCGAGGAGCTCGCGAGAGCGGAGGGTTGCTCCGTCGTGAGAGAGTATGGCGGGCACGGCATTGGCCGCGTGATGCACGCGCCGCCTCACGTCGCCCACACGGGCCTGCGAGGCTCCGGTCTCCGCCTGAAGGCGGGGATGGCGTTCACCATCGAGCCGATGATCAACCTCGGCGGCGCGGACGTCGTCACGCTCGCCGACCGTTGGACCGTCGTCACCAGGGACGGCTCGTTGTCGGCGCAGTTCGAGCACACCGTGCTCGTCACCAAGACCGGGTGCGAGGTGCTCACGCTCGGCGAGGAGGACAGGGTGTAGGATCTCCGCGTGGTCCACGCCGCGCGGCTCGCGCTCGTCACGCTCCTCCTGCTCCTGTTCGGACAGGCATGTTCGGATCGCGCGTCCTCCGGCGCGGGATCTTCGGGGGCGTCGGCCGCCGCCCCCTCGTCCACGGAGGAGCCGCCGCGGGCCTCGGCGGCGGCGTCGGCCTCCGCGGGCGCGAGCGCCGCGCCCACGAACAGCGCGCGCGCGGAGGCTCCTCGCGCGCCGCCATTCCTGTTCTCGACCCGCCTCGGCGGAAAGACGAGCTACCTGTTCGGCACCATGCACCTCGGCGCGGACGCCGAGAAGGAGCTGCACCCCGTCGTCTTCGAGAAGCTGGACTCGGCCCGCGTCGTGGTGTTCGAGGCGGACGCGTTCGACGTCGACCCGTTCGAGGCGCTCGAGCTCGCGAAGCTCCCTCCGGGTCAGACGGTCCACGACAAGCTCGGGCCGGGGCGCTGGGAGAAGCTCGTCGACCGCGTGGGGGGCATCCTGATGCCCGAGAGCACGCTGCGCCAGTTCAAGCCCTGGTTCCTCGTGTCGCTGCTCATCCAGGACATGCTGCCGCGGACGGAGCCCATGGATGGTGTGCTCTTCGCGCGCGCCAAGCGCGCGGGGAAGGAGATCGTCTTTCTCGAGACGATCAAGGAGCAGATCAAGATGATCGAGGGCGCCATGGACGTGAAGCTCCTCGACGACACGCTCGGGGATCTGCCGCTCGCCGAGAAGATGCTCGGCGACCTGGCCACGGCCTACAAGTCCGGCGACGTCGATGCCCTCACGAGGCTCTCCTTCGATCCGGTCGAGATGAAGAAGCACCCCGCCATGTTCGAGTCGCTCCTGTTCGAGAGGAACCGCCGCTGGGTGCCCAAGCTGGCGCCGCTCCTCGAGCGAGGCGACGTCTTCGTGGCGGTGGGCGCCGCTCACCTCCTGGGTAACAAGAGCGTTCAGGCGCTCTTGGTGAAGAAAGGGTACGAGTCGGCGCGCGTGGCGGCGCCCTGAGGCTCGCGGTCCGTCGCCGAAAAGTTGTCCGTCGGCCGTCCCCCGTGGAAAAGGCTGAGGTCGGACCAGTCCAACCTGCGACGGAGGGTGAGATGACCTCACGAAGAGAAGAGCTGGAGCGTCCTTCAGAGTGGCTCCGGAGCTTGCGCGAGAGCGCCGACGGCTACGCCGAGCTCCTGCGCGAGTCGGGGGAGATCGCGATCGCCGCGTACCGCGTCGCCGCCGCCCGGTGCCGAGCAGGCAGCCTCGCGACGCCCGTCCCGAACCTGCGGGAGGTCCACGCCGCGGCGCGCGAGGTCCAGGGCGGCTTGGAGACACCGGTGCCCCCGATGGCCGCGCTGCGCGACGACTGTCTGGTCGCGGGGCTCCTCGTGATCTCGACCTGAGGCTGATCATCCGTCCCGGGCGCCCGTCTCGGGGTCCCGCCCCGACGGCGCCGGTGTATGCATCTGGGGATGCTGCTCCGCAGCGATCTCGTGCGGGCGTTTCGCGCCGCGAGGTTCACTTCGGAGGATGAGGTCGAGGCGCTGCTGAGGCAGGTGGGGCAGGTCACCGCCGCGGAGGTCGCCAAGCTCATCCCCGTCGTGCTCGAGCTCGCCCCGAAGTCGCCGCGCGCGACGCACGATCTGCGGAGCGAGGCCTTCGCCGCCCTGGCGCTCGCCGCGGGCGGCACCGATCTGTTCGTGCCGTGCGTGCGCGCCTTGAAGCAGGCCGACGCCATCTTTGGCAACACCTTGGCGGCGTTGCTACCTCAGATCAACGACGTGCGCGGCCACGGCGAGCTCTGTGAGCTCCTCCGCTCCACGGAGCCGGGGGTGCGCGCCCTGGCGGGCGACGTGCTGAAGCAGGTCGGCGGACGCTCGGCCCTCGAGGCGCTGACCAAGCTTGCCGAGGACGCCGCGTTTCCCGGGCGGATGGAGGCGATGAGCGCGCTCGTCGGCAAGGCAGGGCAGCACGCCGTTCCTCTCTTGGCGGCCGTCGTTCGGAGGGGACGCCCGGTGGAGAAGCTCCACGCGCTGCGGTACCTCGGCGACAAGGAGCGCTTCCGCGACACCGGGCCCGCGCTCGCCGCGATTGGCCCCGCGCTCCAAGACCGCGACGACCTGGTGGTCGCCCAGGCGATCACGAGCGCTGGGCAGCTCGAGGCGCCCGCGTTCTTCGATCTCGTCGGGGACGCCGTGGAGACGCGCGGGGCCGAGGTGCTGAGGGCCTTCCTGGTCCAGGCGGCGCGCCGGCCGAGCGACGCCGCGTTCGCGCTGCTCCGGGATCGCTTCCGCGACGGACCGAAGAACGTGAGGCTCATGGTGCTGGAGGCCGTGGAAGGCTCGGGCGCCGAGGCCTACCTCCCTCTGCTCGTCGAAGCGCTCTCCCACCGAGACGTCGCCATCCGGACGCGCGCCGCTCACGCCCTGACGACGCTCTCCAAGTCGGGGAAGATCGACGCGGCGCGCGCCATCGTGTGGCTGCTCAAGAGCCGCGACGTCAACGTGAGGCGGCTCGCCGCCGAGGTCGCGAACAGCGTGGGAGACCGAGACGGGACGCTGGCGCCGCGGCTGCTCCAGTCCCTGCGGGATCACGACTGGTGGGTGCGCGAGCGCGTGCTCGACGCGCTCGTCGACATGAACGCTGCAGCGGTCACCCGACACCTCGTGAAGGACTACCTGACGGACCCGTCGTCGGTGGTGCGGCGGTTCGGCGTGTCCGCGCTGATCCGCGTGGCCGACGTCCGCGCGCTGGGCGCGCTGGTCCGGACCGCGCAAGAGGACGTGGACTGGCTCGTCGCCGAGCTCGCCGTGGAGGCCATCGGGAAGCTGGGCGACGCCCGCGCCGTCGCGTACGTGACGAACCTCCTCGGCGCGCGCCCCGAGCTGACGCTCGCGTGCCTGGAGGCGCTGCGCGCGCTCAAGGCGGTCGACGCCCTGCCGGAGGTGGCCGAGCTCGTGCAGCACGACGACGCCGACGTGCGCGTCGCCGCCCTCGGGCTCCTGTTCGAGCTCGACGACGGAACGCACGCGCTCTGGGCGAAGGCGTGCGAGTCCGACCCATCCCCGGCCGTCCGAGAGGCCGCGGCGCGTCTCCTCGAGCGGTTCGACCTCGGTCGCGCGGAGCACGTTGACGGGGACGACGCGAGCTCGCTCGACCGCATCCTCGCGTACGTCGTCCAGCAGCGCGCGGACGACGTGTTCTTGTTTCCGGACCAGCGTCCGTACATGAAGCAGTCCGGCAGGATGCGGCCGTTCGGCAGCGGGACCCTCGGCGAGGAGGCCCTCCGCGCGCTGCTGCTCCCCCACCTCACCGCCCACCAGCGCGAGGATCTCGCGAGGGGCGTCGAGGTGGACTTCTCGTACGAGGTCGGCGGGCGCGGGGCGCGGTTCCGGGTCAACGTGTTCAACCAGCTTCGCGGCCTCTCCGCGGTGTTCCGCGCGGTGAAGGGGGAAACTCCGACGCTCGGGGAGCTCGGGATCCCCGCGGTCGTCGCGACCTTCTCGGATCTACCGAATGGCCTGGTGCTCGTCGGGGGGCCGACCGGCGCCGGCAAGTCCACTACCTTGGCTGCGCTCATCGATCACATCAACCGCCGGCAGGCGCGCCACATCGTCACCGTGGAGGATCCGATCGAGGTCGTCCACCGCCGCGCGAAGAGCCTCATCAACCAGCGAGAGCTCGGGCCTCACACGAGGTCCCTCGGTGCCGCGCTGCGCTCGGCGCTGCGAGAGGACCCGGACGTCATCCTGGTCGGGGAGCTGCGCGACATCGAGACCATCTCGTTCGCGGTGAGCGCGGCGGAGACGGGCCACCTGGTCCTCGGCACCGTCCACACGACCTCCGCCGACGCCACCGTCGACCGCCTCATCAACGCCTTCCCGCCGCGCCAGCAGGCGCAGGTGCGGAGCATGCTCGCGGAGTCGTTACGCGCGGTCACCTGCCAGTACCTGCTGCGAAACGCAGAAGGCAGGCGCGTCCCCGCGGTCGAGGTCATGATCGCGAACGAGGCGATCCAGTCGCTCATCCGCAAGGGAAAGGCGTTTCAGATCCCCACCATGATCGCGACCGGCCGCGACCAGGGGATGCAGTCCATGGATTACGATCTGATTCGGTTGGCGAAGGCGGGCCAAGTGGTCCTCGAGGAGGCGTACGCCAAGGCGGTGGACAAGCGGGCGTTCGAGGCCGCCCTGGGGTTGCCGTCACCGGACGACGAGCCTGCGACGTCCCAGCCGCCCGTGAGCAAGGCCCAGCCGTCCGGCCTTGCCCGGTCGCCGTCGCTCCGGCCGAGGAGGGAGGGCTGACGATGGCTCGGATCGACTCGTTCTTGCGCCTCGTCGCGGACCAGCGCGCGAGCGATCTGCATTTTCACGCCGGCACCGTGCCGATGATCCGGCACGACGGGAGCTTGGTGCCGCTCCCTTTCCGGAACCTCACCGCGGAGGAGACGCGAAGGTTCCTGTTCGAGATCATGACCCCGGACCAGCGCGCGAGGTTCGAGGAGCGGCTCGACCTCGACTTTGCCTACGAGATCCGGGGGCTCGGGCGGTTTCGGGTGAACGCCTACATGCAGCACCGGGGCCCGGGCGGCGTGTTCCGCGTCATCCCCGAGAAGGTCCCCAGCGTCGAGGACCTCGGGCTCCCGCGGTCGCTCAAGAAGCTCGCCGCGCTCCAGAACGGGCTCGTCCTCGTCACGGGGCCGACCGGGTCCGGCAAGACGACCACGCTCGCCGCCCTCATCCGGGAGATCAACGCGAGCAGCGAGCGCCACGTCATCACCGTCGAGGATCCGATCGAGTACATCCACGACCCGATCCGGAGCCTCGTCACGCAGCGCGAGGTAGGCCGGCACACCGAGACGTTCGCCTCGGCCTTGCGAGCCGCCTTGAGGGAGTCCCCCGACGTCCTGGTCGTCGGAGAGCTCCGGGACGCCGAGACCGTCATGCTGGCGCTCGCGGCTGCGGAGACGGGCGCGCTCGTGTTCGGCACCCTGCACACGAACTCCGCCGCGAAGTCGGTCGATCGCATGCTCGATCTCTGTCCGGACGAGAGCCAGGCGCAGGCGCGCGGCGCGCTCAGCACGCTCCTCCGAGGTGTCGTGGCGCAACAGCTCGTCAGGCGCGCGGGCGGGGAGGGCATGGCCGCGGCGATCGAGGTGCTCCTGCCGAGCTGGGCTCTCTCTCACATGATCCGCGAGAACAAGATCCACCAGATCGACGGCTACATCCAGCAGCACGAGGCCGAGGGATCCGGCATGCAGACCATGGACGGCGCTCTCGCGCGGCTCGTGCGCCAGGGCCAGATCGATCTCGACGCCGCGCTCCGGGTCGCGCGCAACCCTGACCTCTTTCGCCGGACGTCGTTGCAGGAAGCAGAGGATTGAGCGATCGTTCGGTCATGTCGAGGGACGACCGGCACACGCCGTCGCCGCCCTCCCGCGATGGGCGCGCTCGTGCCTCCGCGGCAGAGGCTGCAGGGGAGCACGCCACGGCGGGTGCGCTCTACCTCGAGATCGGCGCGGTCGGCGCCGCGGTGCGGTGCTTCCTCGCTGCTGGAGATCGCTCGCAGGCGCTCGTCGCGCTCACCCGGGTTGGCCGAGACGACGCCCAGTACCCGCGCGCGTGCGCCCTCGCCATCGAGCTCGCGCTCGCGCTCGATCACCTCGACCTCGTCTTCGATCAGTTCGCGGGGCCCTACCTCGAGCGGACGCCGACGAGCGACGAGGAGACGACCGCGTTCTACCGCGCAGCCACGCTGTTCGAGCGGCACGGGTTCCTCGACACCGCGCGCGACGTCCTCGCGAGGCTCGTGGCCGCGCGGCCCGGTTTCCTCGACTCCGAGGAGCGATTGGCGCGGGTCGAGCGGCGCGCGCGCGGCTCGGGCGAGGACTTCGCCCGCGTGGTGGCCGAGGACGAGGCCTTCCGCAGCGCGGCCCGCCCCTCGAAGGCTCCCGCGGTGGAGCCCGGCACGTTCCCGGAGCTGCCCGAGCTGCCCAAGACGCCGACGGGCCGGCGCCGCCCGCTGACCCCCGACGGCCGGGGCGCCTCGAGCGGAGCCTCCCGGCGAGACTCGCCGACCGTCGCGGCGCCCAGGGCGGCCGAGGACGACGGCGGTCGCTCGAGCCACGCGCCCCCCGGGGGACGGGTCGAGGCGCTGCTGCAGAACGTGTTCCAGGTTCCCCCTGGGATCGTCGTCGCTGGGCGCTACCAGATCGAGCAGCTCCTCGGTCGAGGCGGGATGGCGGCGGTGTACCGCGCGCGCGACCTCGAGCTCGAGGAGCTCGTGGCCGTCAAGCTGTTCGCCCGGTCTCACGAGGACCCGACGCTCCTCGGGCGGTTCAAGCAGGAGCTCTCCCTCGCCCGTCAGATCAGCCACCCCAACGTCATCCGCCTCTACGACCTCGGGTCGCACGGGACCGTCCGGTTCATCACGATGGAGCTCCTCTCCGGGCGCGACCTCGCCGACTGCATCCCGGAGGGGCGGGACCTCATCCGAGACCTGGGCTACCTCGTCCAGCTCTGCCGCGGCCTTTCGTGCGTCCACGAGCGGGGGGTGGTCCACCGTGACCTGAAGCCGGAGAACCTCTTCGTTACGGAGGACGGGGTCATCAAGCTGATGGACTTCGGCATCGCCAAGCGCCGCGCCGTCGACGAGCCGAGCGACGGGAAGGGCGCGGCGCACTTGACCCGCGATGGGTTCACCGCCGGCACGCCGGCGTACATGGCGCCCGAGCAGATCAACGACTTCCGATCGGTCACCCACCTCAGCGACCTCTATTCGATCGGCGTCATCGCCTACCAGCTCTTCACCGGGGTGCTGCCGTTCGACCACGACAACCCCGTCGCGGTCCTGATGAAGCACCTCAACGAGCAACCGGCGCCGCCGAGCGTCCACGATCCAGCCATCCCCGACGAGCTCGAGTTCCTCATCCTGCAGCTGTTGGAGAAGGAGCCCGGGCGCCGGGTGCAGAGCTGCCTGGAGCTCGCCCGCGATCTGGAGGATCTCCGGGTCCGCCTCGAGGCCGCCCCCCGGCGGCGCGGCTGAGCGTCGACTCGCCGAAGTCTGGCCCTCGGCCTCTCCGTCGTGGTAGGAGGCCCCATGCCCGCTCAGCCCGCCCTCCGGACCCCCGATCAGCGCAAGCTCACGCAGCGCGCGTCCAGCCGGATCGCCGCCCTGTTCGGGCGCTCGGCCAAGGGCGGCCGGACCCGCGAGGACGACGACGACGACGACCTCCCGCGTCCCAACGCGACGATCTCCGGCCTCTTGCCCCTCCTGCGCGCGACCGGGCCCTCCTTCGCCTTCTGAGCGCTCCGCGGCGTGCGTCGACGGACCGATCCGCCCCCCAAGGCGCAGCCGCCCCCGCGGGGTGAGATCGCCAGCTCCCCGCTGCTCCTCAGCCACGCCGCGCTCGTCGGGCTCACGCCCCTCATCCCAGTCCCCCTGGTGGACGACGCCGTGAAGGGCTACCTGGAGCGCCGCCTCGTCCGGGAGATCGCCCTCGCGCGCGGGCTCATCCTCACCGACGAGCAGGTCCGCGCGGTGGCGGAGGGGCCCCAGCAGGGGGTGCTGGCGCAGCTCGGGCGAGGGGCGCTCCTCCTGCCGGTGCGGCTCCTGTTCCGCAAGGTGTTCCTCGTGCTGGAGGTGAAGCGCGCCTCGGACGCGGCCAGCGAGTGCTTCCACCGAGGCTACCTCCTCGACGCCGCGCTCCGGGCTCGGGCCCACCCACCCCACGTCTCGGCCGGCGAGCTGAGGGAGGCCATCGACAGGGTGCTCCGCGCGGTCACGCACTCCCCCCTCCGCGCGGCCGTGGAGGCCGCGTTCTCGCGCTCCCAGGGGACGCTCCGCAAGGGGGTGACGGCGCTGGTCTCGGCGCTCCGAGGCGGCGGCGAGGTCGTGAGCGAGGAGCGCCTCGGCGCGGCGGCCGCCGAGGCCGAGGCCGTGGGCCTCGCCGGCCGGCTCCGCGCAGCCATCGCGGGCGTCCCCGACGCACACTTCGAGCAGCTCGAAGCGCGCCTGCGCCGGGAGCTCGGGGGCCGGGGGGTCTGGTAGCGCGCAGGCTGCCCCGGTGGTACGCCCAGAGGCGTGAAGCACTCCGCCAAGCTCGTCGCTGCCGCGCTCGCGTTTGTCTCCGGCATCGGCATCATGTACGCGGCCGATCGCGACCCCGCGGCCCCCGTCGCGGGCCCCGATCCTGCCGCCGCGGCCGTGGACGGGCCCAAAGTCGTGAACGAGGGCGCCGTCAAGGTCGAGCTCTTCGTCATGTCGCAGTGCCCCTACGGAGTCCAGGCCGAGGAAGCGTTCAAGATGGCGGTGGAGAAGCTGGGGCCGGACCTCGACCTGCGCCTCGAGTACATCGGCCGCACGTCGCCGACCGGGGAGCTCACCAGCATGCACGGACCGAAGGAGGTCATGGGAAACCTCCTCCAGGTGTGCGCGATGAAGCACTCCTCCAAGTGGTTCGAGTTCGTCACCTGCCAGAACAAGGATTGGAAGAACATCGACACCGGCTGGCAGGCGTGCGCGAAGGAGGTGGGCGCGCCCGCGGACAAGATCGGCGCGTGCGCCTCCGGCCAAGAGGGCAAAGACCTGCTCGCGGCCTCCTACAAGCGCGCCGACGCGCTCGGGATCGGCGGGAGCCCCACGATCCGCATCGCCGGCAAGGACTATCAGGGCGGGCGCCGGCCCACCGACATCCTGCGGGCGATCTGCGGGGCCTACCAGGGCGCGCAGCCCGGGGCTTGCGGGGAGATCCCCGAGCTCCCCAAGGTCACGGTGACCGTGCTCAGCGACAAGCGGTGCGGGGCTGACTGCAACGCGGAGGCGCTGGAAGGGCAGGTCCGGGGCTCGCTCGGCAACCCCGACATCTCCATCGTCGACTACTCGGAGCCGGCCGGGAAGAAGCTGTTCGAGGCGATCAAGCCCGCGACGCTGCCCGCGGTCGTGTTCGACAAGAGCCTCGAGGCGGACACCGAGGCGTTCCAGAACTTGGAGAAGGCGCTGCGGCCGGCGGGAGCCTATCGCATCGCGGCGGTCGGCGAGTGGAACCCCGCGTGCGCGGACGACGGAGGATGCAAGCTCGCCGAGTGCGAGAAGAAGATGCAGTGTCGCAAGGAGGAGCCCAACAAGCTCGAGGTCTTCGTGATGTCGCAGTGCCCGTTCGGCGTGAAGGGGCTCGACGCCATGAAGGAGGTGCTGGCGAACTTCGACAAGGCGGGCTCCAAGATCGACTTCGTCGTGCACTACATCGGCGACGGCGACGAGAAGGTCGGCCTCATGTCGATGCACGGGCAGCCCGAGGTCGACGAAGACATGCGGCAGGCCTGCGCGGCAAAGCACTACGCGAAGGACCGCAAGTACCTGGACTACGTGTGGTGCAGGAACAAAAACTACAAGGATCCGGCTTGGGAGGGCTGCGCTGGGGGCGCGACGGGGATCCAGGTCGACGTCATCAAGAAGTGCTTCGAAGGGCCGGAGGGCAAGGAGATCCTCGCCAAGTCCTTCGCCGCGTCGGCGGCCGCGGGGTTCGGCGCGAGCCCCACCTGGCTCGTGAACGGGAAGTACAAGTTCTCCGGGATCGACGCCGAGACCGTGAAGACGCACTACTGCGCCCACAACAAGGTGAAGGGTTGCGAGAACAAGCTCTCCGGGCAAGCGCCGGCGGCGTCGAGCGGCGGCGACCCTGCTCCCGGCTGCGGGGAGTGAGCCCCGCTTCCGCGAAGCGACCTCGGCCCGTCAGGGCGCGGCCCGAGCGCTTCGAGGCGTGACGACCCGCCGGGGCTAGCCGAAGAGCGCGTCCACGGTCTCGGGCACCTCGCCGAGCGTGGCGTCGACGCCCACGGCCTTCACCAGTGTGTTGAGGACCGCCGCTGGGTGGGTCCCCTGCGCGCGGATGTGACGGCCTGGCGTCGCGTTGAGCCCGCCCGCGTGACCGCCGACCAACATCACCATGTTCTCGGTCGAGTGGGGGCTGTCCGAGCTCCCGCTCTCGAGGTCGAAGCCCCAGCCGCCCTCGAAGGCCAGCGCGAGCGCCGTGTGATCGAGGAGCGCCGAGCCGTCTGCGTCCTCCGTGTCGCGGAGCTTCTGCACGAGCCGCGCGAAGTGCTTCACGTGCCACGCGGCGCAGTCGGCCAGGGCGCCCTGCGTGACGTCCTCCATGTAGCCGATGCTTCCATGGGTGATCTCGTGGAGGTCGCTCGGGAGATCGAGCAGCGTGTACATGTTCATGAAGCACTGCGCGTGCGTCAGCATGAACGACGCGACCCGCGAGATGTCGCACGCGATCGCCATGTGGATCAGATCCGTCATGATCGTCGCGCGGAGCTCCTCGTTCGAGTAGCCGTTCCCGTTCGTGTAGTTGTCGGTGTAGACGGGGAGCGTCGGATCGATGGCGTCGCCCACGGGCGGGTCGTCGCCCGGGTGCGGGAGGAGCTGGCACGCGGGCGTGTCGGGCAGGTCGAGCGCGGCGAGGCGCGTCTCGAGCGAGCGCAGCTCGTCGAAGTGGCGCTGCATGCGCACTTGATCCGCCTTGCCGAGGCGCGGGACGAGGAGGCCCGCGTCGTCGGCCACGAGATCCACGACGCTCTTGCGCATCGCGAGGAGTCGCTGCGCGAGCGCCGCCTCCGCAGGATCCGGCGGGATGAAGCCGGAGAACAGCGACTCGAAGGCCACGCGCGGGCTGGTGACCGGCGGGACCTGCTCGAGCTGGCCCGTGGCGTTGATCCGCGCAGAGATCACCCCGTCCGACCCGCCGTCCCCGCTCCCGACCCGATAGAACGAGGGCTGCGCGCGGTAGACGAGGACCGGCTGCAGCGTCCCTGCGGAGATGCCGTTCGCGACGACCCAGTCGGACGAGGGGCCGGGCAAGAGGCCATAGTTGCTCTCGTCGAAGCGCTGCCCGGTGGCGAGCACCTGGTGGGACGTGGAGTGGAAGGGGCCCGGACGGCCCGCCGCAGGCGGCGTGACGCCGACGGGGATCTCCAGGCCCGAGACGAGGGAGACGTGATCGCTCACGCCGAGATCGCCGAGCGGCATCAGCCCGCGCGTCAGGTTCTGCGTGAGCGGGCCCTCCACCGGAGGGGCCATCTGGTCGCCTCCGTAGGAGCCGATCGAGAAGCCCGCGAACATGAAGACGTAGCGCTTCGGCGGCGGCGCCGCGTGGGCAGGCCTCGGCGCGAAGTACTCGAGGAACGGGAGCGACATGCAGAGCCCCCCGAGGCCGCGCAGGACGCGCCGCCGGGTGGACCGTGCGGGGGGCACGAGGTGACGGGACCGGCTCACGGCGCCACCTCCTCTCGCCGGAAGCGGAAGGCCTCCGACGTCACGTAGCTCGTGATGAACGCGTCCATGCGGAGGCCTCCCGTCGAGGTCTCCGCGACCACGCGCTCGAGGAGAGCGTAGTCGTGCTCGTCGAGCTCCATGCGCCCGACCGCGAAGCGATAGAGCTGCTTGGCGACGCACTCCTCGACGAGGCCCGACTGCATCGCGAGGTCCACGAGGCCCGACGGGCCCTGGAACGTACCGATGCCTTCGAACGTTCCCTGACCGTCGATGACGCACTCTGGCCGGTCGAGCTCGGTCGCTCGGTACTGCCCGTTGGGCGCGTAGTTCTCGAGGCCGAAGCCGATCGGGTCCATGAGCTTGTGGCAGGTGGCGCACTGCGGATCCTGCGGCATGTAGTACCGATCGATCTTGCAGGCGTTGGGGTCGGGAGCCTGCGGGGGCTCGTCGACGTTGACGTTGAGGTCGGGCGGAGGCTTCTCGATCGTCTGGCAGAAGAGGCGCGTCCTGATGAGGAGCCCGCGCTGCGTGGGGCTCGTGTCGCCGAACTTCGCGACCGCGGAGAGGAAGCTCCCATGGGAGAGGATCCCCGCGCGGCCGGACTCCGCGTAGGGGACCCAGCCGGGCTGCGCGCCCGGCGACGCCAGGCCGTAGTGCGTCGCGAGCTCCGGCGTGAGGAACGTCTCCTGCGCGGTGAGGATGTCCGTCCAGGGCCGCTTCTCGTCGAACACGACGCGCTCGATGAGCGCGTTCGTCTCTTGCAGCATCTGCCCGGGGAGCCCGGTGGTCGTGAGCGTGGAGTAGCTCAACCACATCGCGTGGAAGCGATCGATCCGCGCCCGCGCCCGGGGATCGGCCACCAGCCGCTCCGCCGCGACGCTGACCCCCTCGCTGGTCGAGAGCTCGCCCGCCTCCGCGGCGTCGAGCAGCCAGTCGGGGGTCGTGCTGCCCAGGAGGAAGTACGACAGCCGGGCCGCCAGCTCGAAGTCACCGAGCCGCCGCAGCTCCGGCTGGCCGGCGACTTCTTCCCCGATCTCGACCCGGTAGAGGAACTCGGGATGCTGGAGGAACGCGCGGAGCGCCGCGTTCACCCCGAACCAGAAGTCCGACGCCTCTTGCCCGAACGAGATGAGCGAGCCGAAGCGCGCGCGCTCTTCCGCCGACAGCGGGCGTCGCAAGGCTCGGCGACCGAACGACGCGACGAACGAGTCGAAGCAAGCCGCGTCGTCCGCACCGGTGGGCTGGCAGCCGACGACCGCGCCACGGAGGGCCGGATCCGCGACGACGGCCTCGGCGATGTCCCCCGCGAGGAGCTCCGCCCCCTTGATGAGCGGCTCCGATGGTGTCTGCAGGGCGTAGACGTTGTCGAACGGCGCGAACGTGTCGACCGGGAGGATCTCCTTCGCGTCGGCGCTTTCCAACCCGAGGAGATCGAGCACCGTCTGCTGGTACTCCACGACGGAGAGGCGGCGCATGCCGGCGACGCCGACCTCCTGCGCCACCTCGTCCGAGATGCCTGCGCCGGGAGGATCGCCGCCGATCGACCCTACGCACCCCGTGAGCGATGCGAGGACGAGCGCGGCCACGGAGGGGCCTCGAGCCATCGCCCTCAGGATATCGAGCCCCGAATGCGCAGCAACCGGCAGGGGCGGGCCGGGCCCAAAATGGCATAATTACTGTAAGATTATGAGAGTGGCTCGGGCGACGTATCACGATGTATCACGTTGGCCTTGACGTGTGATACGCCTCGGCTTATGTATCACGTCGTGACACCGAAGGAGGTCCCGAACCAGCCGGCGGCCGAAGACGGCGCGACGGACGCCGAAGACCGCGCGGACAAGAAGGAGCGAGTCCTGCACACGCGCGTGCCGGCGGTGCTCGAGGCAGAGCTCAAGCGCTTCGCGCAGAGCCTGCGGGTCCCGGTGTCGAACCTCGTCCGGACGATCCTCGAGGACGCGCTCGAGGTGGCGGACGTCGCCGGCGAGACCGTGGAGTCGCGCTTGAAGCGCGCGGCGGACCAGCTCGGGGAGGAGCGCGAGCGGCTCAAGCGCCGCGTCCTGCCTGATCCCTTGCGCGACGTCTTCGCCTTCCAGGCGCTCACGCTCGCCCAGGCTGCGACGTGCGCCAAATGCAGCGTACCGCTTGCGCCCGGCGCCACGGCGCACCTCGCGCTCTCCGACGCACCGCCGCGTCGTCGCGCGGACCGCGTCTTCGTCTGCGGGAGCTGCCTGCCCAAGGGCTGAGCGACGCCCCGACCCGACCCCACCCGACGCGCCGCTCGGCGCGGACGCATCGATCCACCCGAAACCGAGGAGAATGCCATGAATCACACCAGCACCCGCCCCACGAACGAGACGACCACCGCCGCGGCCTCGAGGGGCGTGCCCCGAGCGCTCGCCGACCTGGGCACCGAGTGGGCGGCCTTTGGGCTCGAGCAAGGCGTGAGCGCGCTGAACCAGAGCGCGCGCACGCTGCACCTCGCCGCCGACACCCTGACGGCGATCCTGGAGTCGCTCGTGGGACGGAAGCGGCGACCGTCCGAGACGGTCGCCGTCGAGGTGTCCAACGCGCCCGATTCGCGGCCCGAGTGAGCCAGGCGAGACCGGCGGACGAGGAGCAGCGAGGCCCCGCGGGGGAGCCGCGGCCTCAGCCCCGGCTCGCTCCCAGGGCGCCGTCGCGACCTCCGGCGAGGATCGCTACAGCTTGCGGCCTGGCCGCGGCTGCGGCTCCTCGACCGCGGGGACCTTGCGGCGGTCGTACGCCGCCCCGTTCGCCGCGCTCGCAGCGACGATCGCGAGCGTGACGGCAGCGAGGACGAGGAACGCCACGAGGGCGCCCGCGCCGGTCTGGGCTCTGTGACTGGGAACGCGCGATCTCGCGCTGATTGTGGCGGCGCTCATGACTCCTCCTCCGCCGGTGTCCCGGCGTCGGAGCAAGCAGACGCGGTGGCACCACCAAGCCTGACGCGTGCGTGGCCGACTGGGGCCACCGTCGCGCGCCGATCACTCGCCAGAGCTAGCCCTACGGCGTGAAATGACGCTGCAGGTCCTCACAGGCGCCAGGGTGGCGCGCGTTCTCGCAGATCGCACGGAGCGCCTCGTAGAGGGCCTCGAGGGTCTTTCGCGCGGCCGCACCGCGCCGTCCACCCTTCTCGGAGAGGCACGCGTGCAGATCGCCGAGCGCGCAGGCGCGCGCGTCGTCGCCTCCAGCTCTCGAGCGCGCGGGCGCCCGGCACCCGCTCGGAAAGCCGGCCTTGCACGCCGCGGCGCGGAGCGCGTCGTGCTGGGCCTTCGACCCCGCCTCCTTCGCCTGCGGGCCGAACAAGTAGTACGGCGCGAGGCGGACGCAGCTCGGCTGGAAGTCGAGATCGCACGCCTTGCGGTAGGCCGCGTGCGCCGCCTTCGGCTCGACCGGCTGAGGCCCCTCGTCGTCGAGGGTGAGGCCGACGAGGTGGCAGCCGGCCGGAACGCCGGCCGCGCAGGCTGCGCTGAGCGGCTCCAGCGCGACCGCGAGCTTCTGCTCGTCGCGGACGGTCCGCGGTCGATCGAGCGTGCCAAGCATGTAGCAACCGGCGATCTCTCCCGCCCCGCACGACTCGGCGTAGCCGCCCAGCGCGCCGACCAGATCCGGAGGCGAGGAGAGCTCCCGGCCGATGGCGGTCGAGAGCGCGCCGGTCAGGCCGGGGATCGACACGTGCTTGCGGCGCGCCATGTCGGTGATCTTCGTCGACCTATGCTCCTCGGGAGCGACGACCTCGCGCTCCGCCTCCTGGCCCGTCGCGCCGCAAGCGGCCCCGACGAAGATCCCCACGCAGAGCCCGCGGTGGCGAGACCGTCGCACCGGTGCATCGTCGCCGAGCCGAGGGCCGGAGGGTAGCGTTCGTGATAGCTTCGCCGCGTGGCGACCGTACTCGTGCTCAACGCCGGCTCCTCGAGCGTGAAGTTCCGCGTCATCGACGCCGCGACCAGCGCGACCCTCGCCGAGGGAAAGATCGAGCGCGTGGGCGCGCAGATTCCACACGCAGAGGCGTTCGCGCGCATCGTGCAGGCCTGCGCGGGCCACGGGATCGACGTGGTGGGGCACCGCGTGGTGCACGGCGGCGAGCGGTTCCACGCCGCCGCCGTGATCGACGACGAGGTCGTCGCCGCGATCGAGGCGTGCTCCAAGCTGGCGCCGCTGCACAACCCGCACAACCTCGCCGGGATCCGCGCGGCGCGCGAGGCCTTCCCGCGCGCCGCCCACGTCGCGGTGTTCGACACGGCGCTCCACGCGCGGCTCCCCCGCCGCGCCCGGACGTACGCCATCGATCACGAGGTCGCCGAGCGGGAGGGGATCCGCCGCT
Organism: uncultured Polyangiaceae bacterium; assembly: GCA_964492175.1. GTDB lineage: Bacteria > Myxococcota_A > Polyangia > Polyangiales > Polyangiaceae > Xiheicaenibacterium. Next base: position 73,279 of record CAZBJI010000008.1, read on the forward strand.
TCGGCTTCCACGGCACCTCGCATGGCTATGTCGCCCAGCTCGCGGCGGCCTCCCTCGGCAGGAGCCTGTCGGACCTTCGGCTGATCACCCTCCACCTGGGCAACGGCGCGAGCGCGTGCGCGATGGAGTTCGGCCACTCCACGGAGACGAGCATGGGGATGACCCCACTCGAAGGGCTCGTGATGGGCACGCGCCCCGGGGATCTCGACGCCGGCGTCCTCCTGGCGCTCGCGCGCGCCGGCCTCTCCGTCGCGGAGCTCGACGCGCTGCTGAACGAGCGGAGCGGGCTCGCGGGCCTCTCGGGCCACGGCAACGACCTCCGCGACATCGAGGCGCGCGCGGCGGAGGGGGACGACCGCGCCCGGCTCGCCGTGCAGGTCTTCTCCCACCGCGTCCGTAAGTACGTCGGCGCGTACGCCGCCGTCATGGGCGGGCTCGACGGCGTCGTCTGCACGGGCGGCATCGGGGAGAACGCGGTCGGCATGCGGCGGCGGATCCTGCAGCGCCTCGACTTCCTGGGCCTCGTCCTGGACGAGGACCTGAACGCGGACGCGCGGGTCGACGACGCGCACCCCGTGGCGCGCATCAGCGCCGACCAGAGCCGCGTCGCGGCGCTGGTCGTCAAGACGAACGAGGAGCTCTCGATCGCCCGGCAGGCGGCCGCCCTCGTCCAGCGCGCGGCGTCGCCTGCGGTGCTCGCGCCGATCCCGGTCGCGGTCAGCGCCCGACATCTCCACCTCACCAAGGACTCGTTCGAGAAGCTCTTCGGCGTCGGAAAGGAGCCGACGCGTCTCCGCGACATCTCGCAGCCGGGCCAGTACTCCTGCGAGGAGCGGGTGAACCTGGTGGGCCCGCGTGGCCGCATCGACGGCGTGCGCCTGCTCGGGCCGCTCAGGCCCAAGGACCAGGTGGAGGTGTCGAGGACCGACGAGTTCAAGCTCGGCGTGGACGCGCCGATCCGCGACTCGGGCAGCGTGGAGGGGTCTGCGCCGATCACCCTCGAGGGGCCGGCCGGGACGCTGCACCTGCCCCAAGGGCTCATCTGCGCCAAGCGCCACATCCACATGTCGCCCGCCGACGCCGAGCGCTACGGTGTGGTGGACGGGGACGAGGTCGAGGTCGCGATCACCGGCGGCCCGAGGGACCTCACCTTCGGCGACGTCTTGATCCGCGTGAGCCCCAAGTTCGTGCTCGAGATGCACATCGACACGGACGAGGCGAACGCGGCGGAGCTGAACCAGGGCGCAACGGGCACGCTCGCCCTCACCAGCGTCGGCGCCGTGGGCTCGCTGCGCGGGCGGCGGACGAGGCCCGGCGAAGCGGGCTCCTGACGCGGCGTCCGCGCCCGGCTCAGTGCGCCGGGGCCGCCGCCGCGTACTTGTGGAGCACCAGCTGCTCGTGGATGTCCACGCCCCGCGCGTGGAGCCGCACGGACTTCACCTCTTGGGGGCCCGACTCGCCGAGCTCGAGCACGACGTAGCCGAGCTCCGCCAGGTACGCGAGGTCCGGCGTGACCTGCCCTTGGACGCCGCGGCGCTCGAGGTGCTCGTGGAGCTCTTGCAGCGTGAGCGGAGCGAAGCCACTGCGGCGCCAGTGCTCGTAGAGGACGCCGAACAGACTGCGGCGCAGCGTCCAGTCGAACGCGGGCGCCTTGGGCGCGAAGAAGACGGGCGCCCCGACCCCGAAGATGGGTCGGCCCACGATGGGGTGCAGCAGCGCGCCGAGCGCCAGCCAGAGGCCGATCGCGCCGAGGAGCGCCGTCGCGAGGCCGATGGGCACGTCGACCGCGCGCGTCCCCGTGAGGCTGCGGGCGAGCCGCAGGACGAAGAGCAGATCCACCGTCGCCAGGAACGCGAACAGCGCCTTGGAGAAGTGCCCGAAGCCCCACGTGAGGGCAGCGAAGATCGCGAGCAAGACGATCTCCACCGACAGCCCCACCGCGTGGTCCGGGACGCGGCCCTGCGCCAGACCGTGAAGCGTCCACGCGTTCATGGCCCACAGGAACGCGAAGCACGTGAACACCGTCCCACCGAAGCCGTTCTTGTTTCCGAACATCATGAGCCCCGCCAAGAGCTGGCAGGCGCCGCCGAAGAGCAGCGCGTGCGCGGCCCCCGACGTGAGCGCCTCGGGCGTGACGCTGACGCCGAGCGCGACCGGGACGAGCGCGGCGCACCCGATCGAGAGACCGAGGAGGCCGAGGGGAGCCGGGTTGCCGAACCGCTCCGGTGAGGGTCCGAGGAGATCGTATCGTTCGACCATAGGCATGTTGCAGTGCAACATGGTTGCTCCCGTGTCAATAGGCTAAATGGTAACGACCATTTCGCACGGCACCATGTCGGACACCGTCCGCTCGGCGCTCCGCCCACGCGCTCAGCCGAGCCGGCCGAGCGCGAACAGGAGCTCCGCCTCGGCGCGGCCGAACCTCACGCTCATCTCGATCGCCTCTCCACGCGCGACGAAGGCGATCGGATCGAGGAGGTCCATCTCGAACAGCACGAGGTCGAGCGCGAGCGCGCGGCGGAGCGCCTCGCTCAGGGCTGCGGCGTCGAGCTCCGCTTGCTCCGCGGAGATCGAGCGCGCCACGAGGTCGAGGGTCATGCCCCACCGCGAGAGCTCGATGTCGACGCGGGCATCGACCACGGTCGCGGGCCATCCGGCGGACGCCGTGAGCGTCTCTCGCGGGTCGTCGGCGAAGGCGCTGATGGCCTCGTCGCCCTCGGGGCCCGGGAGGCCTTGCGACCCGGCGAAGAGGTGCCACGCGTCGGCGCGCTCGGCCGGGACCGCGGCGATCGTGCGCGGCGCGATCCGACCGACGAGGTAGGGCTCTCCGTCGAGCTCCATGTCGATGGCGCCGTCTCCGCCGTTCGCGCCGAGCGAGGCCATGAGCTCGCGGGTGCGCTGGGCGTCGACGGCGAGGTCGAGGACCAACGCACACGTCGAGAGGTCGTCGAGCTTCTTCGCGGTGACGAAGGCGCGGCTCACTCCTTCGATCGGATCGACGCCGGTCCCCGAGAGCAGCGTGCCCCAGTGGCCGAGACGGTCCAGCTTGCTCGCGCCCGGGCCCTTCCGCGCGCGGTCCACGTGGATGAGCGCGCCGCACCGTCCCCCCACGATCCTGCGGGCGATCTCGGTCGTGGCGTTCCGAGAGCGGGCGCTCACGCGCGCGGCGCGCGCGTTGTTCGGCGCGGGCCGCGGACAGCTGGAGAGCGTCGCGAGCCCGAGCGAGAGCGCGCCCACCAGCGTGGCACGACGTCCTGTGAAGCGCAGAACTGCACGCCTCCTTCCGCGACGCCGCCGAGCGCGTGTGCGCGACGGCTCACCTTCAATGTAGCGTGCCGCGCGTGAAGCGCTCGCGTCCCGGCCGCGGTTTTCGTGCGGTCAGCGCGCCTTGCGCGCTCGGCGGACGGCCTCGGGGATGGCCGACGAAGCCGAGCCCACCGCCGCGTCGAGGACGTCGCGCTCCACGGAGGCGCGGCCGGCCTTCGCGTCCTCGGCGGTGGCCTTCCCGCTGACGGAGCCGAGCAAGGCTCCGCCCGGCTCGCGCAGCACGATGCGGACGACGCAGCGCGCGCGGGCTCCCTCGCGGCCTTGTGAGGAGTCGGCGTCCGCCAGGACGGCGAGGATCTCGAACGGGGCGACCACCCCCTCGCGCTTCCAGTCGATGGAGGAGAGGGCGTCCTCCAGCTCGGCCCGGACGACGAGCTCGGGGCTCTTCGTCGCGAGCTTCCCCGCGTCGACCCGGCTCTCGACCGAGCGCAGCCGAGCTTGCCCCGAGGGACCGCTGGGGGTCAGCGTGAGCGCGACGATCAGCGCGGCGATCGGGGTCAGCACGCCCACCGAACTGTCATGGGCTCGCGGGATCGGCCAAGTTCGCGGGGGCCGCCTCACGGGGTGCTCGCATGTTGCGGTGCCACATGTGGCAGACGGCGCGCCCGCGAGGTCCGTCGTGTACTAGCTTCGGGGTCGGACCATGAACCACATCATCCGGAACGTCTGGCAGCGGCCGGCGGAGGGCGGCCCCGAGATCGCCCACATCCTCCGCGCCTCCGCCTGTCCGGAGGGGCTGGACGTCACCCGCGTCCGGCTCCCCGCGGGGGCGTCGTCGCCGCTCGACGCCGCGGTGGGGCACATCGTCAGCCCCCTGCGCGGCGCGCCGACGCTGGAGGTCGACGGCGCCCCGTACGCGCTCGAGCTCGGGGTCCACGCCTTCGTCCCCGCGGGCCGCGGCGCCGTCGTCCGCGCCCGCGACGGGAGCGAGGTCTTGCTCGTCTCCGGCCCATCCCGGGGCGAAGAGCTGCTGATCCGCGACGAGGCCTTCCTCGCCGCGGCGGCCGAGGGAGAGAGCGCCCTTCGCTGGATCCTCACGCCTCAGTACCTGAGCCGCAGGATCTTTCTGCACCACGATCGGACGCTCTCCTCGCGGTCGGGGCTCCCCGTCTCCTGGTTTCGCACCACGATGTTCGACGTCGAGGGGCTGCCCGCGAACGCCGACGGGGAGCCCGTCTTCAAGATGTCCTACAACTCACGGACCGAGTTCAACGTCTGCTACGACGTGGGCGGCGACGCGCGGGTTCGGTTCGCGGAGCACCCCTACGACGAGCGCGCGCAGGCGTGGGGGCCCTGGCTCCCGCTCGACGGCGACTGCACCTACCACCTCCGCGAGGAGCCGCACATGGTGCAGCGCAACAAGCACGAGGTGGCGGTCCGGGCTGGTCACGTCACGCTGTTCTGCCTGTTCGATCCCGCGCCGACCGGGGTGGAGCGCCATCGCCCCGGCGAGTACAGCGACTACGAGCCCCTCGCCGACGTCCTCCGGACGCCCGCCTACGAGGAGCACCGCCGCCTGGTCGGCCGGTACGACGAGATGGTCGACACTCTGAGCCGCGCGAAGGCGCGAGGAGACGCCGCGCTGGAGGGCTCGGAGGCGTGGGGCCTCTACCAGCGCGGGCGCGAGGCGCAGCGCGCCATCGAGGCCGCGCTGCACCGGCGCCTCGGCGATGAGAGCCGGGAGCGCGCTCGGCTGCTCGAGCCCTGGCTGAGCGGCCGAGGCGACTGAGTCGAAGGCGCGAACGGGGCGCTCAGAGGATCCGCGTATCTTCGCCGAGCAGCCGGCGGGCGAGGGCGCGGAGCTCGCTCGCCCTGGCGCGGAAGGACTTGGCGCGCTTGCTGGAGGTGCGCGCCCGCGCGTCGGCGGCCGCGGCCTCTCGGTCCGCGACGAGGGCCTTGGCGAGGAGGATGTCCCCGTCGAGCTCGGGCGAGAGGCGGGCCCGCTCACGGAGGTTCGCGGCGGTCTGGCGCTGGCGTCGCGCCATCTGCTGAGAGCTCCGCGCCTTCGCGTCCTCCTTGCGGGCGGAGTCCTCCGCTTCGCGAGCGGCCACGAGCAGCGCCTCGGCCCGCGAGAGCTCGGGCTCGAAGCCCACCGGCTCGTCGCCGCCGCCGGCGGGGCACGCCCAGGCAGCGGTCGGGACCGAGAGGGGCAGGACGAAGGCGGCCAGGGCGAGCATGCGCGCCCACCTGGAGCTGAACCGGAAGGAAAGGCGACGGATGGACATGATTCGGGCCTCCGGACAGGTCGTAGCGACGTGCCCCGGCTTCGTGACCGAGAAAGGTGTGCGCGTCCCGACCTGGACGGATGCCTACCCCCGACTTTGGCTTTGATTCGACCGGCGACTCGTGTGACTCCTGATCCGTGCGGACCTCCGAGCTCGGGCGAGCGGCGGCGTGGTGTGTGTGCCTGCTCTCGGGCGGCTGCTCGAGCCCCCGCGACCCGGTGGCCGCACCGTCGGTGGGCGTGCCGTCCGTGAGCGCTCCGAGCGCGGTCCCGGTCGCATCGGGCTCCTCCGCTGCCCCTCCGACGCCGCCCGGGCCGCTCGACGTGGAGGCGTCCAGCTTCGACTTCAGCCGCAACCCGGAGCTCACGGGCAGGATCGCCGAGTCGGCCCACGCCTACTTCCGCTTCGTCGGACACAAGTTCTCGGCGGTCGTCTGCAAGCGCTTCGCAGGGGAGCTCGGCGCCATGCCGCGCGTCCGACTCCACGGCGATCCGCACGTGGAGCAGTACGCGGTCACGGACCTCGGCCGGTGGATGAGTGACTACGACGACGCGGCGGTGGGCCCCGCGGTCGTCGACCTGGTCCGCATGGCGACGTCGATCGTGCTGGCGGCGCGGCAACACCAGACCGACCCCGATCCGCTCCTCGCCGAGCTCTTTCGAGGCTACGCGGATGGCCTCGAGAACCGGCTGCTGCCCAAGGACCCTCCGGCGTTCGCCGCCGCGCTGAAGAGCAAGTTCACCTCGGATCGCAAGGGATTCCTGGAGATGGCCGAGAAGAACGTCTTGCCGATCGAGCAGGAGGAGGGCGCCGTGGCGCGCGCCCGCTTCGAGGAGTACGTCGACACCGTCTCTCCGAAGCGGCCGAACGGGTTCTTCACGATCAAGAAGGAGGGGCGCCTGAAGCTCGGGATCGGGAGCGCCCTCACGAAGAAGTACCTCTTCCGCGTCGAGGGGAGGTCGAAGGCCGAGGAGGACGACGTCATCGTCGAGATCAAGGCCGTGGCCGATCTCTCGGAGATCGGGTGCGTCCAGCAGGTCGTCGAGGGCGCGGCGGACGCGAGAGCCGCGGAGCAGAAGCTCGCTCCGGGCGGTCGCGACCTCTTGACCCCGCGCCTCCTGAAGGACCGCAAGTACTGGGTCAACGAGTGGCTCGCGAACTACCAGGAGGCGCGGATCAAGAAGCTCGCGCCGCCCGACCTGGTCCCCCTGGTCTACGAGGCAGGGCTGATGCTCGGCCTCGAGCATCGGAAGCCCCTCCCCGATGGCGCCGCGCCGAAGCCCGCCGCGCTCGCCCTCGGCGACGCGCGCAAGGCGGAGATCTCGAGGTCGGCCAAGGAGCTCGCGGACGCGGCGACGACCGGGTGGGAGCGCTTCAAGCGCGACATCGCCAAGCCGGGACCGTAGGGGCGGGCGCCCGGCGGCCCCCCGAAAAAGGTGCCCCCCGCGGGTCCGGTAAGAGCACCCAGGAGAAACCTGGTGCCCCCTCCGCCTCGCATCCGTACCTCGATCCCTGGAGCGGCCAAGCGATCGATCTTCAGCCAGCGGCAGTCTGGCGTGGGGGGCCGAGGGCTCCCCTCGGTCTCCCCGGTCCGCATGTCCATCACGCCGGCGGTCCTGCCGACGTCCCAGCATCCGCTGACGGCGTTCCAGCACGACGCGGGGATCGTGACGGCGGCTAGGTCCGCGACGAAGGGCAGCGTCCACGTCGAGAAGGAGGACACGCTCGGCGTGCTCTGGGAGCTCGGGACCAAGACGAGCGACGGGTACGCGAAGTGGAAAGGTGCGGTCGGGGCTGCGACGCCGGCTCGGCCGACCTCGAGGTCGCTCACGTACTCGGAGACGAACACGCTCTACCACCTGCTCGTCGACCAGCTGCTCGAGGCGTACACGGCCTCTCCGGAGAAGAACGAAGACGACGACGCGTTCGGGGAGCTCACCGTCCTGATGGCGTTCCACAGCGCGATGGACCTCCTCGCGGGCAACGAGCGCTTCCTCCGCGCGTCAGCGGCGTTCGCGAAGCACCCGGAGCTCGCGTTCCCTCATCCGATGGATCTCGAGGCCGCCATCGTCCACACGCCGTTCGTCGACCGAGTCCTCGGGAGGCGGCGGACCCCGGGGATGTCGTCCGGCTCGCGCCCGGCGTTCTTGAAGGCGCGAGAGACCTCGCTGTTCGGCCTGCTCGAGAGCCGGCCGACGGACAAGGCCATGGCCCGCGCGCGGCGCCTGCTTCGGTCGATAGGGCCACATTTCGAGGTCCTCGGCAGGACCGACCTCCGCGCCCTCCTCGTGAACCTCGGCTGGGACGGCGCCGACCACCGCTGCGAGGTCTCGTACCTCGGAACCACCTCTTCAGGGAGCTCACGATGACCGCTGCCATGCCCCTCGATCCCCTCGCGCTCCTCGGCGCCGCCACGCTCCGCGCCGAGATCGCGTCGGGCGACGCGCTCGATGTCCGCGCCTTCGAGATCAGCGAGGCGCTGTCCGCGCCCTTCCAGGTGAGGCTCCTGGTGGTGAGCCGGGCCGCTGACATCGATTTGGCCGCGGTCCTCGGTCAGGACGCGAGCTTCACCATCGAGAGGCCGAGCCTCGCGGGCGCGTCGCGGGCCTGGACGGGCGTGTGCGTGCACATGCAGCAGACGGGCGTGGAGGACTCCAGCGAGGGCCTCTCCACCTACGAGCTCACGATCGTGCCCAGGCTCTGGCTCCTCAGCCAGCGCCGCAATCACCGGATGTTCCAGCGCAAGTCCGAGCCGGAGATCGTCCGGCTGCTGCTCGACGAGTGGGGGATCGAGCACGAGCTCCGGATCGACGAGGGCACCTACAAGGCCCGGGAGTACCGCGTCCAGTACGCGGAGTCCGACTACGCGTTCATCTGCCGCATGCTCGAGGACGCCGGCATCACCTACACGTTCGACACCACGACCGCGCCGACGAAGCTCGTCCTCGACGACCAGCCCCACGCCGCGACGCCGCGCGCCCCGCTGCCCTACGTCAACTCGGCCAACCCGAAGCTCCGGCAGGAGCTCGTCACGAACGTGCGGCTGGAGCGCCGCACCCGACCGGGAAAGTACGTCCAGCGGGACTGGGACTTCCGGCCGCCGCCGGATCTCGCGCTGACGTCGGAGTCGACCGGGGGGCTCCCGACCGAGACCAAGCTCGAGCGCTTCCACTACGTGCCGAACGCCCTCCACTTCATCGAGGGCCCGGGGCAGGGCTACCCGGTCGGGGACGATCGGGGGAAGTTCCGGAGGGACCTCGTCGAGGGCGACCGCCAGGCCCAGCTCCGCCTCGAGGCGAAGCAAGCCTCCGCGCGCAGCATCTCCCTGGCCACGACCGCGTTCGACGTCCGCCCGGGGGTCGTCCTCGTCATCAAGGACCACCCGCGCCCGGACGTCACCGATCAGCCGCTGCTCGTCGTGGGTACGAGCTACAGCGGGGACGCGGTGGGCGAGTGGGCGCAGGCCTGTGAGGTGCGCTACGCGAGCGCGCCGCACCGCCCGCCGGTGCAGACGCCCAAGCCGCGCGTCATGGGGATGGAGCCGGCGACGGTGGTCGGGCCCGCCGGGGAGGAGATCCACGTCGACGAGTTCGGCCGCGTGAAGGTCCACTTCCACTGGGATCGGGAGAGCACGCACGACGAGAACAGCTCCGTGTGGATCCCGGTGAGCCACCCCTGGGCGGGGAAGGGCTACGGGCACATCAACCACCCGCGCGTCGGCCACGAGGTCCTCATCAACTTCCTCTGCGGGGATCCGGACCAGCCGATCGTCGTAGGGCGCCTGTACACGGCCCAGAACCCGGTGATCTATCCGCTTCCGCAGAACAAGACGAAGAGCGGGTGGCGCTCCCAGAGCACCCCCGGGGGCGGCGGGTTCAACGAGATCATGTTCGATGACAAGAAGGGGGAGGAGCTCGTCCGCGTCCAGGCGGAGCGAGACTTCACGGCGCTCGTGAAGAACGACTCGGGCGTCGTCATCCTCCGCGACAGCATGTCCCACGTCGGCCGAGACGAGACGCACAGCGTCCTCCGGGATCAGACCATCCGCGTGAAGCGGGACCGCAAGCTCCGCGTCGAGAACGTCCAGTCGCACTGGGTGGACCGGGAAATCTTCCAGCAGTCCCTCGAGGCGACGACGGTCAACCGCTCCAAGCAGGTGATCTGGCACCACTCGAACGAGGAGATCCTCCTCACCGTAGCCCCCGAGAAGCGGCTCCCGAACGGGAGCGTGATCGAGGCCCCGATCAAGAGCTTCATCAAGATCGAGAAGGACAAGATCACCATCCAGGCGCCGAAGGTCGAGATCAACCCCGGCGTGAAGCCGCCCCCGCTGCCGCCGAAGCCGCCCCCGATCAGCCGGGCGGAGGAGCGGTACACCTACTTCTTCGGCGCCCCCTGAGCGGAAAAAGGCCCCGGACCAGCCCGCGGTAGTACGAACATGCGAATTCGAAGGATCTCCGTGGACGGGTTCCGGGGCCTGCCGGACCGAGAGCTCAGCCTGGTCGACGAGCGGACGGGCCGCGCCGCCGGCGTCGTGGCGATCACCGGCTCGGCGGCCAGCGGGAAGACCTCGCTGCTCGAGGCGATCGTCGCCGCGAAGGAGAGCGTGGGGCCCTACGCGGGGCCGCCGGCCGCCTCCGAGGTGGTCCGCTACGACGCGGAGAGCGCCAAGGTCCGGGTCGAGTGGGAGCCCTCCGGTGTCGAGCGCGAGCGCTACGGGCTGGCGGACGTCTGGAGCGAGAGCATCTTCGGTGAGACCGCCCGTGGTCCGGACCCGGACCCCACCCTGGCGATGGTGCTCGCCGAGTACAGCGCCGACGAGTCGTCGAGCAAGATGGAGTACTTCCACGCCGAGCGCGGGCTCTCCGCAGGATCGCCCATCGACCTGTCGAAGTCCGCGGGTGACTCGCTCGATCGGATGAGCCGCCTCGCCACCGACAACACCAAGTACACGGGCCTCGTGCGGTTCATCGTCGAGGCGGGGCTCGGCTTCGACGTGGATGGGGACGGGAAGTCGAGGTCCCCAGGGCGCGTGAAGCAGGCCTTCGAGCTGCTCTGCGGGACCAAGAAGCTCGGTGGGCTCTACCGCGCCGAGGGACAGACGCTCCCTGGCTTCCTCGACCCGAGCGAGCGGATCCCGTTCGGCATCACCCAGCTCTCGTCGTCCGAGCTCGACCTCCTGCTCTTCGCCACGACGTTCGTCCGCGCGGGGCTGGTGAGCAACCGCGCCGGCGCCATCGTCCTGATCGACTCGCCCGAGAAGCACGTCGGGGAGGCCGACGCCGGCGCGCTCGTGCGGGCGCTCTCCTCGCTCGGATCCGCGAACCAGCTCGTCGTGGCGACGCGCGCCAAGTCTGTCGTCGACGCGGCGAACCAGGTCGTCTCCCTCGAGGTGCGCTGATGTCGGCCGTGACCCCGCTGCAGTTCCTCGAGAGCCCACGGTCGCTCACCTGCGAAATCGCGAGCGGCGACGCCCTGGACGTCCGGCACTTCTCGGTCCACGAGGGCCTGTCGCAGCTCTTCGAGGTCCACCTCGTCGTACGAACGAGCGCGCACGACCTGGATCTCGACGCGGTCATCGGCGCGCCGGCGCGGTTCCGCGTGATCGACGGGTTCCCCGGCGAGGGTCGCACGTACGATGGCATCTGCCGAGCGATGGAGCAGGTCGGCGTCGAGGACGCCTCGCGCGGCCTCTCCACCTACGAGCTCACCATCGTGCCTCCGCTCTGGCTCCTCACCGAGCGGCGGAACCATCGGATGTTCCAGGGCATGTCCGAGCCGGAGATCGTGCTCGGGGTCCTCCGCGAGTGGGGGATCGACGTGGACCTGCGTCTCGACGTCGGCGCCTACAAGAAGCGCGAGTATCGGGTCCAGTACGCCGAGAGCGACTTCGCGTTCGTCTCGCGCATGCTCGAGGACGCGGGGATCACCTACCTCCACGAGACGGCGCGGGGGCGGACCCGGCTCGTCCTCACCGACGCGCCCCACGCCGCGGAGCGGCTGCCCGAGCCGCTCCCGTACGAGAACTCGCCGTCCGGCCGCCTCGGTGTCCCGTTCGCGACCGAGGTCACCCTCGGGCGCCGGACGCGCCCTGGGCGCTACGTGCAGCGGGACTGGGACTTCCGAGTCGCCGCGACGGCGCCTTTGTACGCCGAGGCAGGCGGTGGCCTCCCGCAGGAAGCCGCGCTCGAGCGGTTCCACTTCGCGCCGAGCGCGCTCCACTTCTTCGAGGGGCCCGGCCCAGCGTTCCCCCAAGGGGACGACCGGGGGAAGTATCGGCGCGACACCACGGTCGGCGACGTGCAGGCGAAGAAGCGCCTCGAGGCGAAGCAGGGGGAGGCCCGGTCGCTGAGCTTCCGCACGAACGCGCTGCACGTCGCCCCCGGCGCGGTGCTGACGATCGCCTCGCACCCCCGCGGCGACGTGAGCGGTCAGCCGTTGCTCGTCGTCACCATGCAGTCCGAGGGCGCGGCGACGGGCGACTGGGCCTTCGAGTGTCAAGCGCGCTACGCGGACGCCCCGTTCCTTCCGCCTCTGGTCACCGAGAAGCCACGCGTCATGGGGATCGAGCCTGCGACGGTGGTGGGCCCGAAGGGGGAGGAGATCCACGTCGACGAGTTCGGGCGCGTCCGCGTGCACTTCCACTGGGACCGGGAGAGCGCGCTCGACGAGCGGAGCTCGGTGTGGATCCCCGTGAGCCACGCGTGGTCGGGGCCCGGCTACGGGCACATCGATCATCCGCGCGTGGGCCACGAGGTGATCGTGGACTTCCTCTGCGGAGACCCGGACCAGCCCATCGTCGTCGGTCGCATCTACACCGCGCCGAACCCCGTCATCTACCCCCTGGTCGAGAACAAGACCAAGAGCGGCTGGCGGTCGGACTCGTCACCCGGCGGCGACGGCTTCAACGAGCTGATGTTCGAGGACAAGAAGGCGCGAGAGCTGGTCCGCTACCAGGCGCAGAAGGACTCGACCAGCCTGATCAAGCGCGACGCGGGGACCGTCGTCGTGCGCGACTCCCAGTCGCACGTGGACCGCGACCAGACTCACACCGTGATGCGCGACCAGACCACGCGGGTGCGCTGCCACAGGAGCCTCCGCGTCGAGCGGCACATGTCGCGCTGGGTCGACAAGGACATCTACCAAGAGTCGCTCGAGCGGAGCACGGTCGTGCGGTCGAAGCGGAGCCTGATCCAGCACTCGAACCAGATGGACTTGCTCAGCGTCGCCCCGAAGCGCGCGATCATGGGTCGGCCCACCGAGCTCCCCATCCAGGCGTTCGTGCAGATCACGCCCGACAAGATCGTCATCCAGGCGCCGCTCGTCGACATCAACCCGGGCGTCCCGAAGCCGCCGCCTCCCCCGAAGCCAGATCCGATCAGCCAGGCAGAGCGGCGCGACTGGTACTTCTTCGGCGGGCCGGAGGAGCACCACGGCCAGCGCGTCGCGACGCCGACCCCGACGCAGGTCAACCCGCCCGCCGGCTGCTGCCGTGGGGGCGCGCGATGAGCGGCCGCAGCTGGGACGACTGCACGTCCGTGGGCGTGACGCCCGACACCACGGGGCCGAACTGGCTCCGTGGGGGCGCCGGCCACGACTCCAAGACGGCGCGGGCCCTCGCTCCGACGATGGCGTCACCTTACCCGCCGGCGCCGTCGCCCTCTGCGCCCGCGCCCCCGCCGTCCCCACCGCCGCCCGCGCCCGGCGCGACGCTCGGGCAGGCGCTCTCGGGCGGCGGGCTCCTCGCCCCCCACCCGCTCCGCGGCGCGCCCCCGCTCGACCCCTACGCGTGGCAGCCGGGCGTCGAGCACACGACGCCCCGGGTCGCGCACGGCAGAGAGGCCGGGCGCTCCGGCCTCGTCGCCGCGTCGACCGCCGCCGCGGATCCCGCGACCGTCGGGTCCGCGGGCGTCCGCGCCGCGCCGAGGAGCTCGATCAGCGGCGCCGAGCCCTTTCAGCTCCTTTGGTTCCACGCCGAGCGGGTGGGATCCGTCGCGATCTCCACGGCCGCTCCTCCGGCTCGGCCAAACGAGGAGGACGAGTGGATCAAGCCGAGCCAGGTCCGCGTCAGCAGCAGGGAGAGGGGCGACGGTACGGAGCGCGCGAGCGCAGTCGAGCTCCTCGGCAGCGACGCGAGCACCGACGTGAGCGAGCTCGGCGCGGTGCTCGCGGGCGCGGTGAGGACCACCGGCGAGATCCCGCCGACGTTCGCGGTCCTGCGGGGCGAGCTCATGCTGCCGCTCTGCGAGATCCAGCGGCTGCACGCGCTCGCGTCGGCGCTCGAGCCGTTCGGCGCCGTGGACAAGCGGCTCGCGGACGCCGCGGCGCACGCCACGGAGGTGTCCCAGCGCAAGGTCGTCTCCACCGACGCGGTCGACGCGGCGACGCGGCGCCTGCTCGAGGCGCACGGAGCCGCCGGTCGTCCGGCGGGCGAGCTCGAGCTCGCGACGGATCAGGCGATCCTGCGTGTGCGCGCGTTCCAGCGACGCGCGGTGTGCGGAGAGGAGCACGTCCGCGCGCTCTTCTCTCAGGGCGGGCGCGCCGTCCCGGTGTACTTGCCCGCTGCGGCCGCCGCGGCGCTGCCGCTCTGCCAGCGCCTCCGCGCCGTGCTCTGTGCGGAGGTCATGCCGTCCCAGGACGAGACCGAGTCGAGCGCCGTCTGTCTCCGGGCCGTGGCGCTCGCGAGGGTCGTCAGCCTGCGCGGGTGAGGTGCGTCACCAGATCGGTACGACGGCTCGCGCGCCGGTGGGGCCGAGGTGGAGCGTGGCGCTCGTCGGTTCGACGCTCTCGGGGCCGCCGAACGCGACCATGAAGATGCCGGCGGTGAGGAGCCCGGCGCCGACGCCGAGGGACACGTTCGCGATTGTCTGGAAGGTCCGGCCCTCCGAGATGACGTCGGCGTGCGTGTCATCGGCGCATCGGCCTCCGCACTCCTCGTCGAGCGTGCTCTGTCGCTGAAGGACGAGCGCCCCCGTAGCTGCGAACGTCGCGAGACCCGCGATGCCCAAGCCCCCGATGACGAAGCCGGCGATTCGCACACCCCCGCCCGTCTGCTCGGGCTCGCCGGAGTCGAGCCTGGTCGGAGACGTCGGGCGCTCTTCCTTCGGCGGAGTGCCTGGAGAGGTGGGGGGCTTCGCTCCGGGATCGAGCACCACGGTCACCGTCGCGCCGGCAGCGACGTCCACCTGGCGCCGAGACGAGCCCTTCCCCGCGAGCTCCGCGGTGACGGCCACGCCGCCGGGCTCGACCGCGAGCGGTACGCCGATCTCCGTCGCCTCCAGCCGCCGGCCCGCGAGCTCCACGCTCGCGCCCGTCATCGACTCGGGCAGGACGACCACGACCTTGCCGATCTCCGGCTCGATGATCGCGAGGAGTGACGCGGCGGCGTCGCGCGTGGGCTGGTACTTCTTGTCTTGCGCCGAGAGCGCGGCGGCGTCGCGCACCGTGCGGCGGAGCACTTCGTAGGCCTCGGCGCGCCGCCCTAGGTCCTTCAGGCAGCGCGCCACGAGCAGGCGAGCGTTCGGGCTCCCGGAGAGCGAGACGGCGCGCTCGAGCTCCGGAAGCGCCGCGGCGGCCTGGCCGGACTCGTAGAGCGCCTTCCCCTTGTCGAACGCCGCCTTGGCGTCGGCGCTCGGCTGAGCGTGCGCCCCTCCCGCGAGCACCGCGAGCGCGAGCGTGAGCCCCAGCGCGAGCGGTCTCATAGCTCCCCCGGCAGAAAGTCAGCGGCGCTGCCTGGCTTCTTCCTGTCGCGGCGCGGTCCTTGGGGCGCGGCGGCGGGGGCCGACGTCGCCGGCGCCGCGGTCGCGCTCGCGCTCCCCGTGAGCTGCGGCGGCGGGCTCGCGCTCGTCCGCGGTTCCGCGTCGGGGGACGGCATGGTGGTCGCGGTCGGGGCCGCCACATCCTTCGCCTCGGTGGAGCCGGTCGACGAGGAGCGCGGTGCCTGCGATCCCGAGCGGGAGAAGGCGAGCGCAGCGGCGGCGACGCCTACGACGCCGGCGGCCGCGACGACCCAGCGAGCCGCCGATCGCTTGGGGGGGTCCGGGCGCGGCGCGAGCGCGGACACCGTCGCGACGGCCGTGCTGGACGAGGAGGACACGCCGTCCGTGGGCGCGGGGGGCGCGGCCGCGACCTCACGAGGGACGCCGACAGGTCCGACGCCTCTCGCCGCAGCGCCGACCGAGGAGGGTTGCGCGAGCGGCTTCGCCACGCTCGCGGGGGCGTGCTCCGCGGTCAGCGCGCCGACCGCCCGCGCGGGCGCCACGCGAACCCCCGCGGCGCGCGCCGCCTCCTCGAGCGCCTCGCCGAACTCTGCGGCCGTGGCGAAGCGGTCGACGGCGAGCTTCGACATCGCCTGCTTGCACACCGCCTCGATCGCGTCCGGCACGTCGGGGTTGTGCTCGCGCGCCGGCGCGTGCGCGCCCTCGACGATCTTCCTGAGCAGCGCACCGTGGTTGTCCGCAGCCACGAGGCGTCGGCCAGCCAACATCTCCCAGAGGACCAGCGCCGCGGCGTACACGTCGGCGCGGCGGTCCACCGGCTCGCTCAGGATCTGCTCCGGGGCCATGTAGGGAACCTTGCCCTTGATCTCTCCCGACCGCGTCGACGAGAGGCGCGTCTCGGCGCGGGCCACGCCGAAGTCCGTGATGCGCGCGACGCCGTCCTTGCCGACGAGGACGTTGTGGGGCGAAACGTCGCGGTGCACCAGCCCGACGGGTTGTCCCGCCGCGTCGGTCAGCTCGTGCGCAGCGTGCAGCCCGGCGAGCACGTCGAGCTGGATCCGGAGCGCCACGCCCACCGGCAGGAGCGCCCGCTTCGCGGCCAGGCCTTGGAGCAGGGCGCTCAAGCTGGCCCCCTCGACGTAGTCCATCACCAGGTACCGCGTCCCCTCCGACGACTGGATGTCGATCGTAGAGACGACGTTCGGGTGACGGATGCGGGCCGCGAGGCGCGCCTCGTCGAGGAACATCGCAACGAACTCCTGCTCGCGCGCGAGGTGGTCGTGCAGGACCTTGATGGCGACCAGCCGCTCGAACCCGCCCTCGCCTACCGCGCGCGCCAAACAGACGCGGGCCATGCCCCCCACGCCGAGCTCGCCGAGGAGCTCGTAGCGGCCGAGCGTGGGGCCGCTCACGGCGGCACCACGTTGACGTTGTCGAACTCCACGAAGGCGCCTCCTGGCTCGTTCGAGGCCATCCCAGCGCCGATCACCGGCCGGAGGGCGGACGCGTCGACCGGGCTCGCCGTCGAGCCCCACGAAGTCCAGGCCGCGCCGTCCGGCGCTGTGTCCCAGTGAATGGCCCCTGCCTGTTCGCGCATGCGGAGCCAACGGTGCTCGGCGGCCGCGTAGGGAACCTGCGCGATGTCCGTCATCACCCCCGCGACCTCGTAGCGCGCGATGAGATCGCCGCCGTAGTAGAGGAACTCGACGCCGTTCTGCGAGTCGATCTCCATCCGGAAGTACGTGTAGTGGCTCGCCACACCTGTCGGAATCGCGGGCACCTCGAGGAAGATGGCGCTGCCCACGAGATCGCGCGGCTGCGCGGCGAGGAGGGCGCAGTCCGAGGGCGGGCCGCCCTGGAAATCGATGCGCGCCACCCCGAGAGCCTCGGACAAGTCGCAGCCGCCTCCGTCGTAGCTCGCGCTCCACGCGGCGGCGAGCGTCGCGTCCTCGAAGTCGTCGGTGAGGTCGGTGGACGCGCACCACGCGAAAGGGCCAGACGGGCCCCCGGCGAGGTCGGCGAAGTGCGCCTCACCGGGCGAAGCCTCCGAGCCGGAGGTGGACGCGCCGATCTCGACGTAGACGAGATCCACCGGGAAGAGCATCGCGAGCGGCAGCGTCGCGAGGTCCGTCATCGCCTGGCCGTCCGGAGAGGCCTGCCAATGCAGCGTCCCCGCCGACTCCGAGAGCCGCCAGAACCGGTGCTGCGCCGGCACGTACGGGACGGCCGCGATCTGCGACCACTGTCCGTCGAGCGAGCGCGAAGCGATGAGCTGTCCGGCCCGCTGGCTGATGGCGACGTAGCTCCCCGGTGACGCGCCGAGGTTCAGGAACATCTCGGCCGTGGAGGTCGGGTCCACCGACTGGGCCACTTCGATCTGGACGTAGCGCTCTCGCAGATCGTACGCGTAGTGGCTGCTGAGACCCGACCATGACGCTTGCATGGAGGGGAGGACGATGACCGTCTCGCCACCGAGCTCGGAGAGCGTCGCCCCGGGGCCCTGCGTCTCGTAGAAGGCGCCGGGGAAGCCGTCCTCGAAGTCGTCCGACGCGTTGACGACGGTCCCGCACGCCGTCGGTTCGCCGCCGCCACCGCCACCGCTCCCCCCTTGGCTGGACGTGCTGCCCGTCTGCGAGGTGGTGCTGCCCGTGGCGGCGCCGGTGGTCTGCGCACCCGACGTCGCCCCCGTCGCGCCCCCCGCGCCCGCGCTCGCGCCGCCCGGCTCGTATTGATCCCAGTCCACGAGGCACCCCGCCATGAGGGTCCCCGAGGCGAGGAGCCCCGAGCCGCGGACGAGCCAATGCACCACGAAGCAAGGGTATCAGTCTCTCGGCGGCGCGTCGCCCCGCGGTCCGCGCAAGGCGGCGGGCGACGGACCGACTCCTCCGCGTCCTCCGACTCGGCTACCTTGGACGGCGTGCGGCCCTCTGGCGTGGACGTCCTCGCGGAAGGTTACGTCGTCGACGGGCGCTGGCGCGTCGTGCGCTGCTTGCAGGCTGGCGGCATGGGCGCGGTCTACGAGGCCGTGCACGTGCGCGGCGGGCGCCGCGGCGCGGTCAAGGTGATGCGGCCGGATCTGTTGGAGAGCGCGGAGATGCGCGATCGGTTCCAGAAGGAGACGATGCTCACCGCGTCGATCGAGAGCGACCACATCGTCGGGGTGTTCGACGGCGGGACCGACGCCGCCCTCGGCAGCCCCTTCCTGGTCATGGAGCTCCTGCGCGGCCTCGACCTCGCCGACGAGCTCGCCGCCCGGGGGCGCATCCCGCCGGTGGACGCCCTCGTCTACCTGCGCCAGGTGGCCCTCGGCCTCGACAGGGCGCACGCGGCTGGCATCGTGCACCGCGACCTCAAGCCCGAGAACCTGTTCCTCACCAGGCGCGACGACGGCTCCCCCTGCGTGAAGATCCTGGACTTCGGCATCGCGAAGGTCGTCGCGGAGAGCCTGTCCTCGGCCAAGACGACCCGCGCCCTGGGGACGCCGATCTACATGTCACCGGAGCAGATCCGGGGCGACGGGACGATCGGCCCCGCGGCC
>CAZBJI010000009.1:0-88309 GCA_964492175.1 uncultured Polyangiaceae bacterium
GGCCCGGCGCCGAAGCCCGACCCCACCGCGACGCCCGCGCCGAAGTTCGGCGCGCCGCCGGTTCCACCTCCTCCGCCGTCGTCGCTCCGCGCGTTCCTGCCACCTCAGGCAGAGCCCAAGGCCGAGGGCCGGCCCGCCAGCGTGACGCCCCCCTCCGGGACGCCCGTCGGCATCTCTCAGGCGCGCGCTCCCGGCGCGCCGGAGGTCAAGGCGACCAACCCCGCGCTCCGTGTCCCCCTGCCCGGCGCCCGCGCGGCGGCGCCCGCTGCGCCGAGGGCGGGCGCCGGTCCGGTGCGGACGCCCACGAAGCCCAGCATGCCGGCGGCGAAGACCGCCTTCGGCGCCCCGATGCGCTCCCTGTCGCCCTCCAAGGTGAAGGCGGTGGTGCCCCCGCCTCCGCCGTCGACGCGCCCGGCGCCGCTCAAGGACGCGCCCGCGTCGGTCCCGCCCATGTCGCTGCCGGAGCCCGACGTCGTCGAGAAGGGGTGGAGCGATCCTCCGCCGCCCGACGACGAGCCGGTCAAGAAGGCGAGCGGCGAGCAAGCGAAACACGGCGGTCCCACGCCGCCGCGACCGAAGCAGGCAGGCTAGCGCCTCACCGCCGAGGTCTACGAAGCTGGCTCGGCGGCGAGCTCGTGCTTGCGGAGGAACTCGAGGTTCGTAGCGTTGATGAGCGCGTGCGCGACGAGCGGACCGAGCAGGGAGCCCGTCGAGGCGAACAGGAGCGCGAAGAAGACGCCGACGCCCGTGGCCCACCCAGCCCAGATCCAGCGGCTCTCGCCCTTCACCTGATGGAGCAGCCCGAAGAGCACGCTCGAGACGACCACACCCACCGTCGGGACGAGGAACGCCCGAAAGAACAGCTCCTCGCCCAAGCTCGACAGGACCGCGACGAGCAAGATCTCCCGAGGACCGAACCGCCGCGCGACGGGCTGCAGCTCGCGGTGGAGCCGCTTGGCCCATGTGAAGCGGGCGACGCTCATGCGCGTCGCGACGACGATGGCGAACGCGAACGCGACCCCTACCGCGACGCTCAGCGCAGCACCCGCGACCGGCGGCAGATCCAACCACGGCGTCGGATGCGCGAACGGGCGCCCGCCGGAGAAGAAGTAGGCGAGGGCGCCGCCCACCACGGCGAGCACGGCGTACGCCGCCGACAGGCCGGCCGCCAGGCGGCGGTCGCCCGCGCGGAACACGGCCTCTTGGTCGCGCAAAGCGAAGGAGACGCGCGGGCGGCGCACGACCCACCATGACACGGACGCGCTCCGCCGCCCAGACTGGCCCCGGGGCCGGAGCGGCGGTATGTGCCTCCCATGCACGCGGCCGTGATCGTGTTCCCCGGGTCGAACGCGGACACCGAGATGATCCGCACCCTGCGCGACGTCGTCGGTGTGCGCACGACCGTCGTGTGGCACCGCGATCGGCGGCTCCCCGACGCCACCGACCTCGTCGCCATCCCCGGCGGCTTCTCCTACGGTGACTACCTGCGCTGCGGTGCGATCGCCAAGGCCAGCCCGATCCTCGCCGACGTGCGGCGCCACGCGGACCAGGGCGGGCTGGTGCTGGGCGTGTGCAACGGCTTCCAGGTGCTCACCGAGTGTGGGCTGCTGCCCGGCGCCCTCACGCGCAACGCCCACCTCCGGTTCGAGTGCCGCGAGGTGTGGGTCAGGCCACGGGCGCGAGGCCCGTTCACGTCGGCCCTCCTGGACGCCGGGCGCACCGCGCTCCGCCTGCCGATCGCCCACGCCGAGGGGCGCTACCAGGCGTCGGCGGCGGTCCTCGCCGATCTGTCGCGGGACCGGACCTCAGGCCCGGCGATCGCGTTCGAGTACGTGGACGCCACCGGCGCCATCACGGAGGACGCCAACCCGAACGGATCGGTCGCGTCGATCGCTGGTGTTTACGGCGGGGAGCGGCGTAACGTGATGGGCCTGATGCCTCACCCCGAGCGGATGAGCGAGGAGCTGCTGGGCGGCGCCGACGGCCGGCTGCTGTTCGAGGCGGCGCGCGCCGCGGTCGCCCGGTCCGCCGAGCTCGTCGCCGCGGGGAGCGCGCCGTGAACCAAGGACCCGGCTTCGACCTCTACGGGCACCTCGCCCGCGCGCCGGACGCGAGCGCCGCGTGTCCCCTCTGTCGCGGCATCGGGGGCGTGCAGCCGCACAGAGAGCTCGGCGTGGTGTGCCGCCTCTGCGGGGCCCCGCGGGTCGTCATGCCCGAGGGCGTCGCCCTCGACGAGGGCGTCATCGCCGGTCTGCGAAAAGCGGACGCCGCGCGCAAGTCACGAGGCCTCTTCCAAGGCCTCGCGATCGTCGGCGTCGTCGGCACCCTCTTCGGGCTCCTCCTGGCGTTGCCCACGGCGTTCTTCTCCTTGTGGGTCTCGCTCCTCTTCGTGCTCTTCATCGTCGCACCCTCCGTGGCGATGACGCTGTTCGCGCGTGCGCGTGCGTCCGCCAAGACCAGGGAGGTCGCGGCGAGCCTGGACGCGGCCTTCGGCGCCGCCACGGCCGAGCTCGTCGCGGGAGGAAAGGCCAAGACCGCAGCCGACGTGGCGAAGCTCCTCGGCATCGACCACGCGCGCGCGCAGCAGCTCTTCACCATGGTCGGAGTGGAGGCCGAGATCGGCGGGTCGACCGGCCTGCGGATCGACGCGCCGCCCTCCAGCACGCTCGCGCCCGATCCCCGCTTCGCGGAGCTGGAGGCGCGGGCCCTCGCCGAGCAGCAGGCCGAGGCAGAGTCCGCAGGCGCCGACGCGAATGCCCAAGCGACCGAGCGCGCCAAGTAGCCCGAGGGGCGCGCGTCGATCGCTCACCCACGTCGGCGGAGCCGTGACCACCACGGGAGACGTGCACCTCGGTCGGATCCTCGGGACGGCCCTCGAGGTCGAGAGCAGCCTGGCCACGGAGACGACCGCGACGGCGGGCGGCGCCGCGTCGGGGGAGATCGAGGCACGTCGGCACGTCCACGGCTTCCACGTCTACCCGGCGCGCATGCATCCGGTCACCGCCCGTCGCCTGGTGGAGGGCTTCTCGCCAACGGGCGGCACCGTCCTCGACCCGTTCTGCGGGAGCGGCACCGTGCTCGTCGAGGCGCGCTCCGCGGGGCGGCGCGGCGTCGGGGTGGACCTGAACCCGCTCGCGACCGCGCTCGCTCTCCGCAAGGTGACGCCCGCCGCCGCCCCCGAGCGCGCCGCGCTCCTCGCAGCCGCGGAGGTGGCAGCGGCCGCAGCGACGGCGCGGCGAAAGGCGCGCGCGGGCGCGAGCAGGCGCTACCCGGAGGAGGACGTCGCCACGTTCGATCCACACGTGTTGCTCGAGCTCGACGGGCTGAGGGTCGGCATCGAGGCGACGGCCGACCCTGGGACGCGGGGCGACCTGCTCCTGGTGCTCTCGTCGGTCCTGGTGAAGCTGAGCCGGCGCCGCTCCGACACCTCCGGCGACCAGACGGCCAAGCGGATCGCGGCTGGCTATCCTTCGCGATTGTTCGTGAACAAGACGCGCGAGCTGGTCGAGGCGCTGGCCGAGGTAGAGCCCCTGCTCGCCGCCGGACCCGACGCGCAGGTGCACGAGGGCGACGCCCGGGAGCTCGCCGGAGTGCCGCCAGGCTCGGTGGACGCGGTGGTAAGCTCGCCTCCGTACGCCGGCGTATACGACTACCTCGAGCACCATCGGCTGCGCCTCCGGTGGCTCGGGCGAGCGGAGCGCGGGCTCGCGCGGAGAGAGCTCGGATCGAAGCGCTCGCTCGCGGATCTCACCCCGACCCAGGCGGCGGCCACCTACGAGCGGGACCTGGCGGACGCGCTGACGGCGATGCACCGCGCGCTGCGACCGGGAGGCGTCGTCGTGCTGCTCGTCGCGGACAGCGCCTTCGGCCGGGTAGCGCTCCGAGCGGACGACGTCGTCGCGCGGGCGGGCCGCCGCGCCGGGCTCGTGCCGGTCGCCGCCGCATCCCAGGTGCGCCCACATTTTCATGGGGCTACGATGGCGGCGTTCGCTGGGCGACCGCGGCTCGAGCACGCGCTCCTCCTTCGAAGGCCAGCCGGGGTGCGCGAGCCGGCCCGCCAGATCGAATCCGGCGCAGGCGCGTCCAGAGGAGACCACCGATGATCCGTGCCCGCTCCCACCCGATGTCGACGACGTCTCGCTGCCCCTCGTGGCTGCTCCTCTTCTCGGCGCTCGCCGCGTCGGGCGCGCTCGCCTGTCCCGAAGGAGGCACTCCACCGGGTGGAGAGGGCTCCGCGGCGGCGAGCTCCTCCGCGGCGCCGCCATCCTCCGGCGGCGCTCCCCCGGGCGTCGTGGGTGAGGCCGACTGCGACGCGTACGTCACCAACATGCGCGCGTGCATCGCCAAGCTGCCGGAGGCGGACCGCGCTCCCAAGGAGAAGGTTCTGGAGGCGTCGCTGGCGACATGGCGCGATCAGGCGGCGCGCCCCGAGACCCGCGCGAACCTGAAGACGACCTGCAAGGCAGCGCTCGATGCGCTCGCGTCAAATCCCCTGTGCAGGTGAGGTCGAGCGCCGCGAGCGGGGACAATTGCCCGACAACTCGATACAACTTCGCGACAATCGGAAAAAACGGCACATGGTGGGGCATCCATTCTTGACCATCGTACCGTGAGAGCGGCAGTATCCGCCCCGCTACGACCGTGACTCGGTCAAAGGGAGGATCCTGTGAACAAGTTCGCGATTGCTCTGATGCTCGGTGCCGTGTTCGCGGTGGGCTGCGGAGATAAGGCCGGCGACGGCAAAGACTCCAAGAGCGCCTCGGCGTCGGGCTCGGGCTCGGCGAAGGCTGACGACAAGAAGGCCGCCGGCGGCGGCGGCGAGATCGGCGTCAAGGAGTGCGACGACTACATCAAGATGTGGAAGGACTGCTACAAGGACCCGGCCGCCAAGGCCGCCGCTCAGCCTGGCCTCGACGCCATGGTGAAGGCGTGGAAGGACGCGGCGGCTGCCGGCGGAGCGCAGAAGGACGCGCTCGCGACGGGCTGCAAGACCGCGATGGACACGTTCCCCAAGGACGCGTGCAAGTGAGGCACGCGCGCGTGGGACCGACGACCGCCTGAGGCCGCCGCCCACCGCTCGGCGCGCGAGGCGAAGGGTTTCGGCCCTTCGCCTCGTCGTTTTTTGTGGCCCATGGCGCCCGGGGGCGCCCGTGATAAGGAGGCCGCCCCGCGGCTCCCCCGCGCGCAAGGAGTGGAAGTACGTGCTGAGCAAAGCGAGACAGCTTCGAGACCTCATGGCCCGCCCCGGCCCCATCACCATCATCGGTGCGCACAACGGCCTCTCGGGGCGCATCGGAGAGGAGGCCGGCTTCGACGGGCTGTGGGCCTCCGGCTTCGAGATCAGCGCCTCCTATGCGGTGCCCGACGCCAACATCCTCACGATGGCCGAGAGCTTGGCCGCCGCGAAGATGATGAGCGACGCGGTGAAGATCCCGGTGATCGCCGACTGCGACAACGGGTTCGGCAACGCGATCAACGTCATCCGCTGCGTCGAGGAGTACGAGCGCGCCGGGATCGCCGGCATGTGCATCGAAGACAACGTCTTCCCCAAGCGGTGCAGCTTCTACGCGGGCGTGAAGCGCGAGCTCTCCGCGGTGGAGGAGCACGCCGGGAAGATCCGCGCGGCGAAGGCCGCCCAGCGAGAGCGTGACTTCGTGGTGATCGCCCGCACCGAGGCGCTGATCGCCGGCTGGGGCATGGAAGAGGCGCTCCTCCGGGGCCGAGCCTACGCCGACGCCGGAGCCGACATGGTGCTCATCCACTCCAAGGCGAAGAGCCCGGACGAGGTGCTGACCTTCGCGCGCGCGTGGGACCGGCCCGACGTGCCGCTCGTGTGCGTCCCCACCATCTACAAGGACGTGAAGGTCGAGGCCCTCGCAGCGGCGGGCTTCAAGCTCGTGATCTTCGCGAACCACGCGGTCCGCTCGGCGATCAAGGCGATGACGGAGTGCCTCACGACGCTCCGGAAGGAGATGTACACCGGCAGCGTCGACGATCGCGTCGTCCCGCTGACGCGCGTCTATCAGCTCGTCGGCGTCGACAAGATGACGACCGAGGAGAAGGCGTTCATGCCCTCCGAGAGCCCTGGCGTCGTCGCCGTGGTCCTGGGCGCGGGCCAGAGCCAGGGCCTCATGCCGCTCACGGAGAACGTCCCGAAGCCGATGCTCGACATCAAGGGAAAGACCGTGCTGGAGCGCCAGATCGAGGTGCTCAACGCCTGCGGGGTCAAGGACATCGCCGTGGTGCGGGGCTACAAGAAGGAGGCGATCAGCGTCCCCAACATCCGCACCTACGACAACGACGCGTACGAGACCTCGAACGAGGTCGAGAGCCTGTTCGCCGCGAAGAAGGAGCTCGGCGGGCAGTTCCTGTTCCTGTACGGCGACATCCTCTTCGAGCGCGGCCACCTGGAGAAGCTGCTCAAGAGCCCCGCCGACATCTCGCTCGTGGTGGACCGCGCGTGGACGGACCCGCGGACCACGGAGCCCTCCGGGCGAGGCCTGCCGGATCTCGTCGAGCTGAAGGACGCGCAGGAGGCCGGGTACCGGTTCCTCGGCGCGGAGGCGCCCCACCGCGTCGGCAAGATCGGACGAAACGTCCCCACCACGCAGGCGCAGGGCGAGTTCATCGGCATGGCGCTCTTCTCCGAGAAGGGCGCCCGCCGCCTCACCGACCTCTACGCGCAGCTCGCCGAGACGGGCGGCCCCGTGGGAGAGGCCAGCTCGCTGCGCGAAGCGAGCTTCACGGACATCGTGCAGGAGCTCATCAACCGCGGGACGGAGGTGCAGGCCATCGACGTCTACAAGGGCTGGCTGGAGATCGACACGTTCGAGGACTACCGGCGCGCCTGGGCGCTCATCAAGGAGTAGCCGTGCAAGCCATCCTCCTCGCGGCGGGCCGGGGACGCCGGCTCGAGTCGGACCTCCCGAAGTGCCTGCTCGAGATCGCGGGCAGGACGTTGCTCGAGCGGCACCTCGACGCGCTCGCGACGTGCGGGGTCCGTCACGTCACGATCGTGGTCGGCTACCGGCAGGAGGACGTGCGAGCCCACGTCGCCGATCGCGCCGCTCAGGCGCGCTGCGCCGTGGAGCTCGTAGAGAACCCCGACTTCGCGAGGGGGAGCATCGTCTCTCTCGCCCTGGCGTCGGCGGGCCTCACGCGCGCCGGCGGACTGTTCATGGACGCCGACGTCCTCTACCCGCCGACGCTGCTTCAGAAGCTCGTGCGGTCGTCGCACGAGAACTGCGTGCTCCTCGACCCGCGCTCCTCCGAGACGGGGGAGGAGATGATGCTCGGCGTGCGCGGCGGTCGGGTCCTCGCGATCGCGCGCAAGGTGACGCCGCTGGGCGCGTGGGACGAGATCGGCGAGAGCGTGGGCTTCGCGAAGGTCGGGGCCGAGGGGGCCAAGGTCCTCGACCGCATCCTCCAGGCGGAGGTCGGCGCGGGCCGCCTCGACCAGGAGTACGAGGCGGCCATGAACCTCGCCTTTGGAGAGAGCCCCTGGGGCTTCGAGCGCGTCGACGCGCCCTGGACGGAGATCGACTTCCAGGGCGACCTCACGCGGGCGAGGGAGCTCGCCTCGGAGATCGACGGAGCTCAGCCGGGCTCGGCGGACCGATAGCGGCGGAGGAACATCACGTTCGCCGCGATCACCAGGACGATCCACGCCCAGCCGGCGGTGGCGAAGAAGACCTGACCCACCCAGAGCGCGTCGAACAGGATGGACAGGATCACGAAGGACAGGAAGGCGTCCCCGCTCGACACGCTCCACAAGACGCCCAGGGCGCGCACCCGCCTGGACCCCTGCTCCCGCACCATGCGGTCCACCGCCGCGGCGGGCAGCGACCGCGACCGCCGCGGGTCGAACCACTCGAACTCGAAGAAGAGGTGGCCCATCCTCATGATGAACACCTCGACGTGATCGAAGAGGGAGGACGACTTGCCCAGACCGAGGACCTTGTCTCGGAGCAGCTCGGGCACCTCGTCCGCGGAGCGCTCGTAGATCGCGAGGTACTTCTGCTTGAAGTAGTCGGCCGCCATCGACCGCATGCCCGCCTGGACCATGGCGAGGCTCACGACGAGGACGCCGAGCCAGCGCGGGACGCCCTGCACGGGGTGGTTCAGCACGTACTGGAAGATGCCGATGTACAAGAAGACGACGCCGAGCCAGTCCGCCACTGCGTCGATGGCGTGCCCGTTGGGCGACGACATGCGCTTGGCCCGCGCGAGGGACCCGTCCACGCAGTCCAGGATGGACCGGAGCTCGAAGAGGACCACGGCGGCGACGTGGTACCGCCAGTCGTCGAACGTGAGGCAATACCCGGCGCCGGCGGCGAACACCGGCTGCACCATCGAGATCTGGTTGGGCGTGACCGGCGTCCGCACCAGCAGCCGCACCATCGCGAGGGCGATCGGGTAGCGGTAGTGGGTGTTGAACGGGTCCTCGAGCCGGCGCTTCCATCCGCGCGGCCCATCGATGGCCACGTCCGCGATCGGAACGGAGGAGAGTTGCGGCTCTACGGTGGCCATGCGGCGACAGATGCCTCTACAAGCAAGTCGGGCGCCGGCACAAGTGTGTTGCTGGCTCGCGACGAGAGAACGGCAAATCCGAGAATTTCTACGCTCCCACGCGTCCCGCGCGGAGCGCCGGGTGCGAACGTCCCTTCGCGGTTGGCGCGGAGATGCCGGCGTCCGGTTCGCACCCGCTACTCGCTGAGCCGCTCGCGCTCGGGCCGGTGCAGGGCCTCCCGGAGCGGAACCCGCGGCACCTCGACGCGGACCACCTCCGCGCCCCGGACGAGCGTGAGCCGGACCTTCGTGGACGGCGCCCCGCGGAGCCGGCGCCGGAGCTCCTCCTTGGAGAGCTCGCGCACGTACACCCCCTCGACCATCAGGAGCTCGTCGCCAGGGAACAGCAGAGGCTCGGCCGCCCCCGCGACCTCCGGGACGTCGCGGACGTAGACGGCTCGCGTCTCGGCGTCGCGCTCGAGCATCACCCCGATCGAGCCGACGCCGGAGCCGCCCCCGCAGCCCGCCAGGGCCGAAGTGATCAACGCCGCCACCGTCCTCCCGATCTGCACACGAGGGTCCTACCAAGCGGGCGGGGCGCGGCCAAGGACGTGAGCGGTTGCCGGGATGGAACCTCGGGTGTACGAGAGCGAGCGGAGAGGATGCCAGCACCGGCACGAGAGCGCGCCAGCGAGGGCCGAGGGCAGCAGGCTGGCCCTCAGGCCAAGCCGTTCCTCAAGTGGGCGGGCGGGAAGTGGGCCCTCGCGCCCAGACTGACCGCCCTGTTCCCGACCGACCTCGAGCGGCGCGTATACCGAGAGCCGTTCCTCGGCGGTGGCGCGCTGTTCTTCTACTTGTCGAGCCGCCGCCCGCCCAAGCGCTGCGTGTTGAGCGACGCGGTCGCGGATCTCGTCACCACGTACGAGGTGGTCCGGGACGATCCCGACACGCTGCTCCGGGAGCTCGACGCGCTGAAGCGCGCGCACTCGGACGAGGCCTTCTACCGCGTACGGGCCGCGTTCAACGGCCGCAGCGGCGCGCCGGCGGAGCGGGCGGCGTGGCTCATCTACCTGAACAAGACCTGCTACAACGGGCTCTTCCGGACCAACCGCGCCGGCGAGTTCAACGTCCCCGTGGGCCGCTTCGAGGCGCCGCGGATCGTCGATCGGGCTCGGATCCATGCGTGCTCGGCGGCGCTCGGCGGTGTGCAGGTGACGTGTCAGCCCTTCGAGCGAATCCTCGAGGACGCGCGCAAGGGCGACGTCATCTACTTGGATCCGCCATACGTCCCGGTGAGCAAGACGGCGAATTTCGCAGCTTACTCGCTCGGTTCCTTCGGCCCGGACGACCAGGAGCGTTTGGCGGCGACGTTCACCAAGCTGGACCAGCGGGGCTGTCGGCTGATCCTGTCCAACAGCGACACCCAGGAGGTGCGCCGGCTCTACGCCAAGTTCGACCTCCAGGTCGTCGTGGCGCCGCGGAACATCAGCGCCAACGGGAAGACGCGGGCCCCCGTCGCGGAGCTGATCGTCCGGAACGTCGCCCGGTGGTGACCCGCGCCCCGGGGCATGTCCGTGGGGTCCGCGCGCGCCGCCCGGGTGAATAAGCGCCCGCCGAGGCCGTCCACCTTTCCGCACGCTCTGCCTTGGGCTATGGCGTCTTTTGCAGTCCGGCGGCGCATCGTTCGACCCCTGGACCGGAGGGTGAGTACATGCTTTCTCGTAAGGGTCTGGTGACGGTGCTCGGAGCCTTCGCCTTCGTCGCGAGTCTGCTCCCGGGCACCGCGTCGGCGGGTGAGGTCATCAAGATCGGGACGCTCGCGCCCAAGCAGAGCGTCTGGGGTCAGGTGTTCCAGGTCTGGGAGACCGCCGTCAGAAAGAAGACGAGCGAGGACCGCGAGGGCAAGAACCCCAAGGCGGAGATCCAGTTCTTCTACAACGGCCAGCAGGGCGACGAAGGCGCCATGGTCAGCAAGATGAAGGCTGGCCAGCTGGACGGCGCGGCGATCACGGCCGTCGGCCTGAGCAAGATCTACAAGCCGATCCTCGCTCTGCAGCTCCCCGGCGCGCTCACCACGTGGGAGAAGCTCGAGAAGGCGCAGAACTCGCTCAAGGACGAGTTCGAGAAGGGCGTGAAGGACGCCGGCTTCGACCTGATGGGCTGGGGACACGTCGGCCGCGCGCGCCTCTTCCTGAAGGGCGACGGCAAGGTCAAGTCGCCGAGCGACCTCAAGTCGCGCAAGCCGTACATGTGGCGCGACGACATCATCAGCCCCGTCTTCTACCAAGTCGTCGGCGCCACGCCGGTGCCGCTGAACGTCCCGGAGGTGCTCCCGAACCTCAAGACCGGCGCGGTCGACACGCTCAACGCGCCCTCCCTCGCCGTCGAGCAGCTCCAGTGGGCGCCCCAGCTCAACCAGGCGGGCGAGCAGGTCACGGGCTGCGCCATCGGCGCGCTCGTCATCTCCAGCAGCCGGATGAAGTCTCTTCCGGGCGACGTGCGCACCGTCATCCTCGACACCGGCGCGCTCGCCGCGAAGGCCCTGACGACCAAGATCAAGGACGAGGACACGGCGGCGTACGACCGCATGACGCGCAAGATGTCCAAGTTCTCCGTCGACGAGGCGGAGTTCGCGAAGACGTTCAAGGAGGTCCGCAAGCGGCTCTCGCAAGGCACCTTCTCGGCGGATCTGGTCAAGAAGATCGAAGAGGCAGGCGGGGTCCAGTAGCCTCCCGCGCGGCGCGCTCGCTTCGGGCGCGCGCCCGGGTGCGTGAGTGGAGAAGAGCCGGCGACGTCGCCGGCTCTTCGTCATTTCACGCGTCCGAGCGTGCGCTCCGCCGTTGACGTGAGCCCTCCTAGAGCGTAAGCCCTGGGACCCTTTTTTCCCGAGAACACAGCCGAGGCCACACCCATGCGACGCTACCTCTTCACCTCCGAGTCCGTGACCGAGGGCCACCCGGACAAGGTCTGCGACAAGATCTCCGACGCCATCCTCGACGCCATCTTGACGCAGGACGCGCGCGCCCGCGTCGCGTGCGAGACGATGGTCAAGACCGGCTACGCCATCGTCGCGGGGGAGATCACGACGACCGCCCAGGTCGAGTACCCCTCGATCATCCGCGCCGCCATCAAGGACATCGGCTACACGGACTCCGCGATGGGCTTCGACGGCGGCACGTGCGCCGTGCTCACCGCGGTGGAGCAGCAGTCGCCCGACATCTCCCAGGGAGTGACCGAGGGGCAAGGCCTGCACAAGGAGCAGGGCGCCGGCGACCAAGGGCTCATGTTCGGCTACGCGACCGACGAGACGCCCGAGCTCATGCCGGCGCCGATCACGTACGCGCACCAGCTCGCGCGACGGCTGACCGAGGTGCGCAAGCAGAGGAAGGTCGACTGGCTCCGCCCGGACGGCAAGACCCAGGTCACCGTGGAGTACGACGAGGCCGGCAAGGTCTCCCGCGTCTCGGCGGTCGTCGTCTCCACCCAGCACGCGGAGTCGGTGAAGCACAAGCAGATCGTGGACGCGATGCGATCGCTCGTGATCGAGAAGGTCATTCCCGCCAAGCTCATCGACAAGGGCACGAAGATCTACGTCAACCCGACCGGTCGGTTCGTCGTCGGGGGGCCGCACGGCGACGCCGGCCTCACGGGTCGCAAGATCATCGTCGACACCTACGGGGGCATGGGCCGGCACGGCGGCGGCGCCTTCAGCGGCAAGGACCCCTCCAAGGTGGATCGGTCCGCCTGCTACTACGCGCGCTACGTCGCCAAGAACGTCGTAGCGGCGCGCCTCGCCGGCAAGTGTGAGGTGCAGATCGCCTACGCGATCGGCGTCGCGCAGCCGGTGGGCGTCTTCGTGAACACCTTCGGCACGGGCCGCGTGGCCGACTCGGTGCTCGAGAAGTACATCCTCCAGAGCTTCGACATGCGACCGAAGGCGCTCATCGACGAGCTCGATCTGCTCCGGCCCATCTACTACCAGACGGCCGCCTACGGGCACTTCGGGCGGAGCGAGTTCTCTTGGGAGAGCACCGCGCGGGCGGCGAAGATGGCGGACGATCTCTCGCGGCCCTCCGCCGCGGCGATGAACGGCGCCCGCAACGGCAACGGCAACGCGAAGCACAGCAAGCCGCCGAAGAAGGCGAAGAAGGGCAAGGCGAAGACCCCCTTCGCCCACGCCTGAGACGCGACGCTGGCGTTCGGTCCCGGCGCTCGTCGCCGGGCCCCGAGCCGCCTGCCGAGTCGATGTCCAAAGACGACAGCGCCGCGCCCTCTTCGCGAGGAGCGCGGCGCGGTCGTTTCGCGCTGCGAGACTCCGCTACTGCGGGACGGGCGTGGTGCCCGTCGACGTCTCGTCGATGTCGAAGCGGAAGTTGTCGATGAGCGCCGTCGAGTCGAGGACGCCGTCGCCAGAGTCCCAGGTGCTGAACAGGAGGGTGATCTCGCTGCCTGGCGTGACCGGCGCGGTGGTCTCCAGCCAGCTCGTGGCCGCGCTCCCCTGGGGGATGGGCTGGGAGAAGGGGATGTTGTCGTCGAAGCCCGTGCCCACGATCTCCCCGTAGCCCAGGGGGCACGTGAAGTTCTTGCCGCCCGCCATGCTCGCGTAGCACGCGTTCATGAAGCCGGCGTTGACGCTGATCGTGTTGCCGTCCGAGTCGAAGGAGATGTTGCCCGACACGGCGCCCGCCGGGGGCGGCGACATGATGGCGACGAAGAAGTCGTTGTAGGTGCTACAGACGTAGTCGGGGTACTCGAACGTGTAGAAGTCGAAGTTGAAGTTCAGAGACTTCGCGTCGCTCGGGACCTTCAACGTCACGCGCAGGCTGGCGGAGTCGTACGGCGCGCCCGTCATCACGCCCGGGCACGCCGGGCTCTCCGTCACGTTGTAGCCAGCAGGCAGCGCGTGCGGGTTGAAGTCCTTGTTGTCGCCTTGCGGGCTGAAGTACTCGGGCTCACCAGGGTTGCGCGCCGAACCGGACGAGAGCGCGAGCATCTTGGATCCTTCGCGCGGGAGGATCACGCTGCCGAAGTTGCCGAGGATGCCCTTGCCTCGGCTCAGCGCGCCGGTGAGGGGCTGCCCGTGCGCGGTCACCCACTCGGCCGTCGTGACGCCCCAGCCGCCAGGGGTCGCGACCTGACAGAGCCCGATCGCCCGCGCCCCGTCCATCGGGTCGGCGCTGTCGATCGCGAGCCCCATGTCGCAGTTGCCCTGGGGGTTACCGCCGATGCAGGAGGGGTCGGAGCAGCCCGAGCCCGTGCTCATCGTGCCGCCGCTGGTGGTGAACCCGGCGCCAGTCGTGGACGCGCTGTTCGCCGCGGCGTTCCCCGAGCCACCCGTCCCGTCGAGGTCCCCGTCGCTGCCGGCGCTGCAGGCCGCGACGAATGCCAGGGCCACACAAGAAAGCGACGAAGCGAGCGCGTGAGACTTACGCATAAGCCGGTCCTCCGTTACTCTAGGTCGATCGGGGTGGGATCTGAGAGTACACCAGAACCCCTTCGCCCGATAGGGGCGCAGAGGCCGACACCTGCTTACCGCGCGGCGTCACGAGAGCGTTGTACGTCGGACCAGCTCGCCCCTTCCATCGGCAGATCGACGCGCTGCGGCAGCAGCCCCAGCCCGACGGTCGGCGCGAGCATGTCGCCCCCGACCCAGACTCCTGCGGGCGTCCTGGCGGCGTCGAGCCAGCCGATGGGGATCTCGCGCGGAGCGAGGAGCGTGGCCCCACGGGGGAGCGGACTCTCTCGATCGAGAACCGCAGTGCGAAGCTCTGCGGGGACGATGTCCACGTCGGTGACGTCGCCGTCGACGCGCTCTGCCATGCCCTCCAGGACCGCGCGGGCGAACCCCGCGAGGTCGGCGCTTCCCAGCGCCTCTCCGAGGGAAGCGGCGGCACGCCCTCGCTGCCGATCCACCGAGCGCTCCTCATCGGTGAGCAGCTCGCGCGGGAGCGCGAGCCCCTCTCTCCCCGAGAAGAAGAGCTCGAGCAGCAGCGCACCCGAGCTGCTCATCTCGAGGCCTACCACGGCGAGGGGTCGCCTTCGCCAGGCGATCCACTCACGCCCTAGGTAGGCGCAAGGCACGCCGGCGTGGGCGAGCCCGGCCAGGTAGAGCCGGAGGTTCCGGTTGAGCACCGTGCGCGCCGTCGCGTCCCGGAAGACGGCGTCGATCGCCGGGAGCGCGAGCGACACGAGCAGCCCGCCGCGCAGGGCCACCGCCGTGCCGGTCGTCGCGCGGCGCAGCACCGACCACCCAGGCGTCGGCACCTCGGTGAGGACCCGACCGGCCACCTGCAGCGCGCCCAAGACGATGGTCGGCTCGTCCGGGAGGAGCCAGGCTCCGGCCGCGGGCGTGTCGCGCGCGCTCGCCCCACCGAGGAGGGCGGCGCTCGACCGCAGAGCGGTCTCGAAAGAGCTGGTACGGGGGCGAACAATCAGCACGGACGTGACGCAACGGAAGCTTTTGATCTTGACCCTAGGGGGGTCTGGAACTAACCCTAACGCATACGTAAGGGTTTGAGTCATGCCGAGCACACCCCGCACCATCCACTTGCCGATCCTCGACCGGGCACGGCCGGCGGCGGAGCCGCAGGGCCCGTCGGGAGACGACGTGGGTGCGTCGGAGCTCGGCCAGCTCGGCGAGCGCCTCCTGCGCGTCGGGGACCTCGCCCGCCAGGCGGGCAAGACGGTGCGCGCCATCCATCACTACGAGGAGATCGGGCTGCTCCGACCCGACGCCCGCTCCAAGGGCCGCTTTCGGCTCTACGATCCAGCCGCCGTCACGCGCGTCCGCTGGATCGCGAAGCTCCATGATCTGGGCATGTCGCTCGCGCAGATCCAGAGCCTCATGTCGGCCTGGGAGACCGCGCCAACGGCAGCGCGCGCGATGGGAGAGGTGCGCGGGATGTACCGCGAGCGCCTCGCAGAGACGCGCGCGCAGCTCGGCCGCCTGAAGGCGCTCGAGGCAGAGCTCGAGGCGAGCATCAGCTACCTCGACACGTGTGACGCGTGTGATCCCAACGTGCTCGCCGGCGTGCTGCCTCCTCGAGAGGAAGAGCCGGCGGCCGCATGCGACGCGTGCGAACGGCGCGAGCGCGAGGTCGAGCCCGACCTCGTCGCCGGCCTGGTCGCCTGAAGACGACCTTCGAGACCGACGAACGACACGAAGACAAGCTCACAGGAACCCTGGTCATGGCCATCAAGCTCCCGATCTACATGGACTACCACGCGACGACCCCGGTGGATCCGCGCGTCATCGAGGCGATGTTGCCGTACTTCAACGCGAAGTTCGGGAACGCCGCCAGCCGCAGCCACTCGTTCGGCTGGACCGCCGAGGAGGCGGTGAACATCGCGCGGGAGCGGGTCGCTGCGCTGATCGGCGCGAAGAACCCGAAGGAGATCGTGTTCACGTCGGGCGCCACCGAGTCCGACAACCTCGCCATCAAGGGCATCGCCGAGTTCCTCCACGAGAAGGGCAACCACATCATCACGACGGTCATCGAGCACAAGGCGGTGCTCGACACCTGCAAGCGGCTGGAGAAGCAGGGCTACGAGGTCACGTACCTGCCCGTCGGGACGGACGGCCTGGTGGATCCGGACGAGGTCGCGAAGGCGATCACCGACAAGACGATCCTGGTCTCCGTGATGCTCGCCAACAACGAGGTCGGGACGGTGCAGCCCATCGCGGAGATCGGCAAGATCACCCGATCCCGGGGCGTGCTGCTCCACTCCGACGCGGTCCAGGGGATCGGCAAGGTCCCGTTCGACGTCGAGGCCTTCCAGGTCGATCTCGCCAGCATCACGGCGCACAAGATGTACGGCCCGAAGGGCGTCGGCGCGCTCTACGTGCGCCGGTCGAGGCCCCGCGTGCGCCTCACGGCGCAGATGGACGGCGGCGGGCACGAGTTCGGCATGCGGTCGGGCACCCTGAACGTGCCGGGGATCGTCGGCTTCGGAAAGGCCGCGGAGATCATGAAGGCCGAGGGCGCGTCCGAGAGCGAGCGCGTGAAGCGGCTGCGCGACCGGCTCCTCGGCAAGCTGGAGGCTCAGCTCGAGGAGATCCAGGTGAACGGCCACCGAGAGAAGCGCCTCCCGCACAACCTGAACCTCTCCTTCAGCTTCGTCGAAGGGGAGGCCCTCCTCATGGCGATCAAGGACGTCGCCTGTTCGAGCGGCTCGGCGTGCACGAGCGCGAGCCTGGAGCCCTCCTACGTCCTGCACGCCATGGGCATCGGGGACGACCTGGCCCACTCCTCCATCCGGTTCGGCCTCGGGCGCTGGACGACGGAGGAAGAGGTGGACTACGTCGCCGAGCTCGTCACCGCGAAGGTGAAGAAGCTCCGCGAGATGTCCCCGCTCTACGAGATGCACAAGGAAGGCATCGACCTCGCCTCGGTCCAGTGGGCGGCGCACTGACGCCCCGACCGACGGAGATCACGGCTACCAACCGACCCACCCCGAGACCGAGACCGAGACCATGGCGTACAGCGAAAAAGTCATCGAGCACTACGAGAACCCCCGGAACGTCGGCACGCTGGACAAGGAGGACGAGTCCGTGGGCACTGGCTTGGTCGGCGCCCCGGCGTGCGGGGACGTCATGCGTCTCCAGATCAAGGTGAACGACGCCGGCGTGATTCAAGACGCCAAGTTCAAGACCTTCGGGTGCGGCTCGGCGATCGCCTCGTCGTCGCTCGCCACCGAGTGGTTGAAGGGCAAGACCGTGGATCAGGCCGAGACGATCAAGAACAGCATGATCGCCGAGGAGCTGAACCTCCCGCCGGTCAAGATCCACTGCTCGGTGTTGGCCGAAGACGCCATCAAGAGCGCCATCGCCGACTTTCGCGCCAAGCAGGCGTCGAAGCGCGGTGAGAAGTAGCGAGGACCGGGAGCCGCAGTGATGACCTCGAATGAGCTGACCGAAGCGCAGAAGGCCGCCTTCAAGCCGGTGGAGAAGGTCGACACCGGCGTGGCGAAGACCACCCTGGCGGTGTCGCCGAAGGCGGTGGAGGCGATCCGCGCCGCGCTCCTGAAGCGCGGCACGCCCGACTCCGCGCTCCGCGTGGGCATCAAAGGCGGCGGCTGCTCCGGCTTCTCCTACTCCATCGAGTTCTCCGACGACCCGCCCCGCAAGGGCGACACCGTCCTCGAGTTCACCGAGGAAGGCCGGAGTCTCGTGCGCGTCTTCTGCGACAAGAAGAGCCTGCTCTACCTAGGCGGCTCGGTCCTCGACTACGAAAAGACGCTGATGTACCAGGGGTTCAAGTTCAAGAACCCGCAAGAGGCCTCGCGCTGCGGCTGCGGGCACTCCTTCACGGTCCAGTGAGCCAGAGGCCGGGAGCCAGAGGCCCGTGAGCCATCCGCCTGCGACCGACCCCTTCGATCTGCTCGGGGTGGGGCCACGCTTCGATCTCGATCCCGTCGAGCTCGAGCGCAGGCACCGCGAGCTCTCCAAGGCGCTGCACCCCGACCGCTACGCGTCCGCCCCGGCCGCCGAGCGCCGGATGGCGCTGTCGCGCGCCATCGAGGTGAACGAGGCGGTGCGTGCCCTGCGCGATCCCGTGCGCCGCGCGGAGGCGCTCGCGAGGCGCCGCGGCCTCTCCGTGGGGGAGACCTCCGAGCCGAAGGCCTCCCCTGCCCTCCTGCTCGAGATGATGGAGGCGCGCGAGGCGCTCGCAGAGGCAGGGAGCAAGAAGGACGCGCGCGCACTGGCGAAGCTCGGCGAAGAGATGCGGCGACGCGAGGCTGGCGTCGTCGGAGATCTCAGCCGGGCGTTCTCCAGCGACGGCGACGCAGGCGTCCTCCCGCTCCTCGGGGAGCTCCGGTACGTGCGGCGGTTCCTGGAGGAGGTCTCCGCCCTCGAGGAGGCGGCGCTCGCATGACGCTCCTCGAGATCTACGATCCGAAGGCGCCCCCGAGGCCCATCGGGATCGACCTCGGCACCACCAACTCGCTCGTCGCGCGCGTCCGCGACGACGAGCCCGTCGTGATCACCGACTGCGACCAGGAGTGGCTCCTCCCGTCCGCCGTCCACTACGGGGAGCGCGGCGAGGTCATCGTCGGGCGCGACGCGCTCCGGCTGGCCTCCGTGGATCCGGTGAACACGATCGTGAGCGTGAAGCGGCTCATGGGTCGCGGCGCCGAGGATCCCGAGACCCGACGTCTGGGCACGTACGATTTCGTGGCGGCGACCAACGACGAGGAGAAGAAGAGCGTTCGGTTCCGCGTCCGCGGCCGACCGAAGACCCCGGTCGAGGTCTCCGCCGACATCCTCCGCAAGCTGAGGGAGCTCGCCGTCGACGAGCTGACGCAGGTCGGCGGCGCCGTCATCACCGTGCCCGCATACTTCGACGAGGCGCAGCGGCAGGCCACCAAGGACGCCGGACGCCTCGCCGGACTGGAGGTCCTGCGCCTCCTCAACGAGCCCACCGCCGCCGCGCTCGCCTACGGCCTCGAGAAGAAGAAGGACGGCCTGTTCGCCGTCTACGACCTCGGCGGTGGCACGTTCGACGTCACGATCTTGCGGCTCGAGGACGGCGTGTTCGAGGTGAAGGCCACCGGCGGCGACAGCCAGCTCGGCGGCGACGACATGGACCGCCTGGTCGCCGGGGTGATCCTCGATCGGCTCGCACCAGGGCTGGACCGCCACGATCTGCCGGCGGAGCAGAAGCGCCTCGCGCTGGACGCAGCCCGACGGGCCAAGCACGGCCTCACGCAGGCGGCGGAGGTCACGCTGGAGATGCCGGGCCCGGGCGGCGCCTCGGTCGACGTCACGTTCACGCGCGCCGAGCTCGCCGCGCTCATCAAGCCCCTCCTCGAGCGCACCGGCGTCTCGTGTCGGCGCGCCCTGAGAGACGCCGGCCTCACCACGGATCGCCTCGACGGGGTCATCCTCGTCGGCGGCTCCACGCGCATGCCCGCGGTCCGAGACTTCGTCCGCGAGGTCTTCGAGAGGGAGCCGCTCGCCGACATCGATCCGGAGAAGGTGGTCGCGCTCGGGGCGGCCATCCAGGCGAACGTCCTCGCCGGCCAGGGGCGCGACGACGTCCTGCTGCTCGACGTGGTGCCGCTCTCGCTCGGCATCGAGACCATGGGCGGCGTCGCAGAGAAGATCCTCCCGCGGAACACCACGATCCCAACCGGCGCCCGGCAGGTGTTCACCACCTACGCCGACGGCCAGACCGGCTTCGAGCTGCACGTCGTGCAGGGCGAGCGAGAGCTGGCCGCCGACTGCCGCTCGCTCGCCCGCTTCACCCTCCGCGGCATCCCGCCGATGGCGGCCGGCATGGCGCGCCTCGAGATCACGTTCACCGTCGACGCGGACTCGCTGCTCAAGGTCCACGCGAAGGAGCTCACGACGGGCATCGAGCAGACCGTGGACGTCAAGCCGAGCTACGGACTCACCGACGAG
Organism: uncultured Polyangiaceae bacterium; assembly: GCA_964492175.1. GTDB lineage: Bacteria > Myxococcota_A > Polyangia > Polyangiales > Polyangiaceae > Xiheicaenibacterium. The sequence continues at coordinate 19,913 of CAZBJI010000009.1, forward strand.
GAGGTCGAAGCCATGCTCATGGCCGCGCTCGATCACGGGGAGGAGGACCTCACCGCGCGCCGCCTCGCGGAAGAGCGCGTCGAGGCGGGTCGGGTGCTCTCCGCCACCCGCAAGGCCCTCGAGGTCGACGCCGACCTCCTCGAGCCCGGTGAGCGTGACGCGATCGTCGCTGCGGCGGCCGAGCTGGAGACCGCTGCCGCGGGCACGAGCCCCTCCATCGTCCACGCGCGCTTGGAGCTGCTCGATCACGCCACGAAGGCCTGGGCTGGTCGGCGCATGGACCGCGCCGTAGCCCGCGCCATCGCTGGCAAGGCCGTGAACGACCTCGAGCAGGACGTCGCCGCCGCCAAGGGCGTCGACGCACACGTCGCAGAACACGCCAGAGGACGCGCCTGATGCCCACCGTTCGCTTTCACGCCCACGACAAGGTCTGGGAGACCGAGGCCCCCCTCGGCGCCTCTCTCCGAGACGCCTCGAAGCTCGTCGACGCGCCCGAGGGCGACGCCTGCGGCGGCGTGTGCGCGTGCTCCACCTGCCACGTCTACGTCCGGGAGGGCCGCGACCTCCTCAGCGAGACCGAGGAGGAGGAGGAGGACATCCTGGACAAGGCGTTCGACGTCCAGCTGACCTCCCGCCTCGGCTGCCAGGCCAAGCTGGAGAAGGACGGCGTCGTCGAGGTGGAGATCAGCCGGGAGAGCCTGGACGCCTTCTACAACGAGCACCCGAACGTCGCGGATCCGCGCAAAGGGTGACGCCGCACGCCCTCGTGGGGCGCGCGGCGTCGATCGCGAGAGCGTGCCGCTCGGCTACTGGAGGTCGAAGCTGATGAGGTACGGCCCCATCGAGTAGAACTCCCCGTTGAGGCCGTCCACGAAGAGGTAGTACGTCTGGCCCGCCGTCACGGGGATGGTGAGGTCGTTCAGGCCGTTGGTGAAGTCGATCTCGTTGCAGGCGACGACCGCGCCGGCGCTGCAGTCGGCCTCCTTCACGTAGACGAACCGATACCAGCACTCCGGCTCCGTCCACGTCTGGCAGTACGGCGCACCGCTTCTGTCGGCGCCCACCACGACGCTGAGCATCCCGCTCGCCTCGGGTACGAAGGCGAAGACCTCGTCCTTGCCGCCGAGCTCCCCCTGGGGAGCACAAGGCCCCTTGTAGTCGTCGCTCGCGTCTGCGCTGCTGAAGACCGGATCGCTCGCCGGGAACGCCGAGGCGCCGGCCGGGATCGAGAAGCTCGCCGCGAGCCCTGCGCAGGTGTCGGCGGCGTCCGCGGCCTCCACCTGGCACTCGTTGGGGGCGCCTGGGTCCCCGCAGCCGTCGAGCGGCGCGCCCATGCCCGGATCGCACTGCTCGCCCGGATTCCATACCCCGTCCCCACACGCGGGAGGATCACACTGGACGTTGAGCAGGTAGTCACCTTCGGACCCCTGCGCACCCTGGACCATCAGCCAGATGAGGCCAGGCTCTTCGTGCTGCCGGAAGCCCTCGTCGTCCAGGGCGAAGTCGAAGCACTGGTCACCGGCCTCCTCGACGTCGCAGGCCGTGCGCCGGAGCGAGACCACGCCGTCGAGCCCGTTCGAGTCGGTGAGGTCGACGGAGAGCGTGCAGGCCGCGTCGAGCCGGAACTGGTAGACGGCGTCGGCTGCCTTGGTCGCCATGCAGAACGAAGAGTGGTCCGGCATGAGGCCGACGGTGGAATCTACGATGGAGAACCCGCTGCCGTGATCCAGCTGGAAGCCCTCGCCGGGACACGTCTCCCACGCGGGCAAGAGGGGCGGTCCGCCGCCAGCGCCCGCCGCCGAGCTGGTCGCGCCGCTGCCCGCGCCACCGGAGCCAGAACCGCCGGAGCCGGCTCCGCCGGAGCCGGCGCTGCCGGAGCCGGCTCCGCCTGCGCCCGAGCTCCCGCTCGCGGTGACGCTCCCGCCGCCCGACCCGACGGTCGTAAACGATGGCGCGCCGCCCTCGCCGCCTTCTCCGCCGACACCCTGAGATCCCTCGCCGCCGCTCGAAGCCGAGGCGGTCATGCCAGCCGCTGTGGTGGACGCCGCCGTGGCGCCCGAGGAGCTCGAAGCGCTCGTGGAGGCCGAGCTCGTGCTCTGGCCCACGCCGGTGGTCGAAGTCGACGATGACGTGACGTCCGCCTCACCGCCGCTCCCGCCACTCCCGCCCACATCGTCACCGCAGGCGGCGTTGGACAGAACCACTGGGCTGAAGGCGCACAGCGCCTTCCAGATGTGCCTTGATCGCATGTCGCTCTCCTCGTTGAGGCCAGGAACGGCTCAAACGAGGAGAGCTGAAGGCTCGGAGGGAACCTGTCGGCCGAAACTGCGGCACGCGTCGAGCCCGTGGAAGCGACCCATGCCCGCGAGCAACGGCGCCGTCGACGATCGGAACGAGCCGTTGCGCCACCCCGAGAGCTCAAGCCGTCCCCGCCCCGACGGGGCGGCTCGAGCGCTTCGAGTGGACGATGGTCCCCTTGGACTAGTTGAGCTCGAGGCGGAGGACGTAGGGGCCCGCCGCGTACGACTGGTCGTTCAGTCCGTCGACGAAGACGAAGTAGGTCGTCCCGGCCGTCACCATGAAGCTGGTCTGTGAGACGCCGTTCACGTCGTACCCCATGCAGGCAACCTCGGTCCCCGCGGTGCAGTCCGCTTCCCGCGCATAGACGTAGTTGGCCCAGCACTCGGGCACCATCGCGAGGCAGTACGGGGTGTCGAGGTAGTCCTCCCCCACGGTAGCCGTGAGGACGCCGTCGAAGTTCGGCGTGACAGCAAAGACCTCGTCCTTGCCCCCGTTCTCGCCGCCCGGGATGCACGTCCCCTTGTGGTGATCGACCGCGTCGGCGGAGCTGTAGAGTGGCGCGGCGGGCGGCAAGTAGAGGATCTCGCCCAGATCGATCGCGACCGGGGTGCCGGGGCAGTCGTCCGCCGCGACCTGTCCCTCGCCCTGGCACTCGTTGGGAGCGCCGGGGTCCCCGCAGCCATCGTTGGCCACGACGGGAAGATAGTCACACTGCTCCCCTGGGTTCTGGACGCCGTCGCCGCAGACCGGGGCCGTGCACGAGATGGTCAGCGCGAAGTCGCCCTCGGTACCGAGCGCTCCGTCCACGACGACGAAGTGCGTGCCCGCGTCGACGTGCTCGCGCGCGAGCTCGCTGTCCGTGTCGTCGTTGTAGCAGAAGTCGTTGCCCAGCCGCATGTCGCAGGCCTGGTGGCGCAGGCTCAGGACGCCGTCGAACGCGCCCACGTCGGTGAGCGCCACCTCGAGCGTGCACGGCGCGGAGATTTCGAGCTGTACGACGACGTCGGGCGCGCTCGTCGTGTCGTCGACGTCGCCGCAGTACGTCTTGTAGTCATCGGTCTGTCCCGCCGTCGTGCCCACGAGCGTGACGGGGGCGCCCCCGGGCGCGAGCGACACCACCGGTCCCGGGCATGCGTCGGCGAATTGCTCGCCTCCACCGGCACCCCCGGTCGACGACGAAGACGACATCGACGCGGTCGACGTCGTGGTTGTCGGTGACGAAGTGCTGGTCGTGACGGAGCTCGTCGTCGCTCCCCCCGCGCCGCCCCCACCCACCGACGTGTCGTCTCCACAGCCTGCACCGCTCGCCAACGGCACCGCGCCAAGCCCCAAGACCCACAGCCACGTCGTCGTCCTTTGCATGTCTTTCTCTCCTCGTGATCTACCGAAAGCTAGTCAAGTTCGTTCGCCGCGACGTCCGGGCGGTCGAGCGTCGGGGTGTGGGCGCCCGCGGCGCCCTGGTCAAGCATGGAACCTTCGGAGGCTAGCACAGTTCTCTCTTGCTCTCCTCGGGCAGCACAGACCACGCGCGCGAACGAGGCCGGAACGACCGACGCGTCGTGCGCCGCCACGACGACGAGCGCGCTCGAGGCCACGTCCGACAACCAGTCGCGCAGGCGTGCGCGCGCCTCCACGTCGAGCCCGACCTCCGGCTCGTCCAGTACCACGAGCCGCCCAGGGTTGCCGAGCACCCTCGCGATGAAGAACCTCTGCCGCTCACCCCCGGAGAGGGTCCCAAGGCGGACATCCAGGAGGCCGCCGCCTCGAGGCACGCGCTTCCGCAGGACGTCAGCGAGCCCGCTCCTCTCGAGCGACGCGAGCAGCCAGGGCGCGTCGACGTCCTCGACGCCCAACGCGAGATGAAAGGCGAGCGTCTCGCCTGGATCGACGTAAGGACGCTGCGGCAGGTACGCCACGTTCCGGAGGCGGCTCGCGTCGGCGAGCGGCCGACCGTCGACCAACACCCGCCCCGCGTCTGGGGCGACGAGCCCGAGCACGACCCGCAGCGCCGTGCTCTTGCCCGACCCGTTGGGACCCAGGAGGGCCACGCCGCCCCGCTCGAGTCGCATGGAGAGCCCGTTGGGGGCCGCGACCCCGCCAGGGTGGTCCACACGCAGAGCGTCGAGCTCCAGAGAGCGAGCGGGCGCAGGCACGGTCGGGCCCGCGGGCGCCGCTCCGTGGGCCCACGCCGCGAGAGCCTTCACGTACGGGGTGGAGCGCCGGAGCTGCTCGGTGCCTCGGACCGCCGCGAGGAGCAGCGTCACCGTCGCCCCGCCGAGAACGCCCAGCTCGAGCAGCGTCGTGGAGTCAGCGAGGGACCGCACGAGGCTGTCGGGCGTGAGTCCCGCGACGACCGCGAGCAGGGCCGGGACGATGGCGTGGACCAAGCCCAACCTCGCTGATTCGCGCTCCGAGCGCGCGTAGTCGCTCGCCGCGTCCATCAGCCGAGCCGCCATCGCTTCCTCGCGGCCCGACGCGCGCAGCTCGGACGCGGCCCCGAGGAGCGCGCTGGCGTCGCGGGCAAGCCTCGGCAGCGCCTCGAAGCTCCGCAGCTGCGCTGCCCATTGGCGGCGGAGCACCGGCCGCAGCGCGAGCACCAGCACGGCCGCCGCGCCGGCCCCGATCCCCAGCCACAACGCCGAGTGGCGTACCGCGATGATCAGCAGCACCACGCCCAGCGCGACGAGCGCCGCGACCAAGTCCGGCACCGTCGCCGCGCGCCTCAGCGCGACCTCGCGGACACCGTCCACGAGGAGCATCGTCCCACCCTCCTCCTCCCGGACCGAGTCGAGCTGCCGAACGCTGCGAGCGCGCACTCCTTGGACGAGGCGGGTCCAGGCACGTAGGGACTCGGTCGCGAGCGCGTCCCCGCGCAGCCAAGCCCTGAGCAAGCCTGCTACGGCGGCGCTCGCCGCGATGACGCTCGCCGTGGATGCGCTCCGCGGGAACGTCAGGAGCGCTCCGACCAAGCCGAGCTTCCCGAAGAGATCGAGCAAGACGAGCGCGATGGTCACCGTGGAGAACGCTTGAACGGGCAAGGCCGCGGTGCAACTGTAACGAAAACGAGTCGAGAGTCGGGGGGCGCCCCCGAGACGAAGCGACATGTCGGAGAGGAGTGACTCAATCGGGAGCATGGGCCGCCGGTGGTCCAAGAGGTTGCGCGGCTTTCTCGTCGCGAGCCCCCAGGAGCGAACGTTCTTGCTGGGCGCTTGGGTGCTGGCACCGTTCGTTTCGTTCGCGCTCGACCGCATGGGATTCGCTCGACTGCTGGAGGTGCTGGCCCCGCTCCCGTCCCGAACCGCCATGCGCCCGGATCGGGGCGCGGTGGGCATCGAGCGTGGTGCCACCCTGCTTCGGCAGGCCTTTCGTGCGTCGGCGACCTCCGGCGCGTGCCTGCACCACGCCGTCGTGCAGTACCTGTTGCACCTGCGCTTCGGTCCCGAGCCCCGCCTCGTCATCGGGGTGCGGCGGGGCACCACCACCCCGTGGACGCCCGACGCCCACGCTTGGGTGGAGGCGGCGGAGGGCGGCGGCCGAGAGGACGGGTTTCGTCCGCTGCTCGCCCTGACACCCACCGGTGGCCTCCAGCGCTTCGACGGGGCCTCGATGTGAGCGGTCTCGCGCTCGAGCTCCGGTACGAGGGCGCCGCCGACATCGGGACGATGGAGAGGATGCTGAGACGCCTCGCGCATCGGGGCGAACCCAGGCTGGCTCGTGGGTCGCCCAGCGTGCTGCTCGGCCTCGCGAGCACGCCTACCCTCCCGCAAGACGACGACGCGCCAACGATCGATGGGCGTGAGCGGGCGATCGTGTTCCACGGAAGGCTCGACGAGCGCGAGACGCTGGAGCGGTGGCTCGACGCCGAGCCGTCGACCAGCGACGCCGGCCTCGTGCTCGGGGCCTGGGCGCGCGCGGGGCCCGATGCCCTCGATCGGCTGCAGGGGAGCTTCGCGTTCATCCTGTGGGACGCGCCGGACGCGAGCGTGGTCTTGGCGCGCGATCGGCTCGGCACCAAGCCGCTGTTCCTCGCGCGCACGCCTGGAGGGATGCGCGCGGCGTCGGAGCCGTACGCCCTGTTCGTCGACTCCGCATCCCGGCCACGCCCGAACCTCCGCGCTCTCGCTCTGGCCTTGGTCGAAGAGCCGGGCCCGCCGGGCGAGACCCTCATCGAGGGCGCGGAGGCGTTTCCGCCAGGGCACGTCATGATCGTCGCCCGCGGCACCGCTCGGCTGCAGAAGTTTGGGGCGCTCGACACGATGAGGTCGACGGCGGCGCCGACCCTCGCGCGCGCGGCGGATCTCCTCGACGTGGAGCTACGGCGCGCAGTCCGGGAGAGCATGCGTGCGAGAGGCCGGGTGGCGATCTGGGTTTCCGGTGGGCTCGACTCCACCACCATCGCGGCCCTCGCCGCCCAAGAGGCACGCAGCACCGCAGCGCCACCTCCACTCTTGGCCACCACGGCGTACCCAGCACTCCCTTGCGACGAGACCCGGTCGGCGCGGCGCGTCGCCGCCCACCTCGGGCTGGATCTCGTGGAGGTCGACGCCCCGAGCGACCCTAGCGCCTTCGAGCCGTCAGGGCCCCCGGACCTCCTGTTCCAGCCGTTCCAGCCGGTGTGGGTGGAGATGGCCCGAGCCCTAGGTGCCCGAGGCGTGTCCACGCACATCATGGGTCTGGGGAGCGACGAGTCCCAGTGGCGGACAGGCTTCGAGTGCGAGACGGCCATCCTGGAAGGTCGGTGGGCCGACGCCGCGGTCCACGCAGGGCTTCACGACCGCCCTTGGTCGCGACCGGCCTGGCGTCGCCTCGCGAAAGGGGTCCTCCGGATGCGCTACACGAGCGATCTTCGAGAGCGCCTGCTGGGCGCGCGCTGGGGCGAGGCGGAGTGGATACCCTCCTGGTGCACGCGGGCCGCCGCAGAGTGGATCCGGAGCGGTCGAGCGGCGCGGCGCGACGCGCTGCGGGAGCTGCACCGGCGCGACATCGTGAAGGAGATCCACGCCACCTGGCTGGTGGGGGGCCAAGCCGGCCCCCGGATGCTGGAGCACGTGGACCTTCTCGGGGCGAGCTCCGGGATCGAGCAGAGGAGCCCGTTCTTCGATCGGGGCGTCGTCGAGCTCCTCCTCTCGTTGCCCGCCCGCCTGACCAGCCCCAGGCGACTGTCCAAGCCCGTCCTGCGGGAGCTCGCGCGCCGACACCTTCCGCCGGACATCGCCGAGCGCCCCGTGAAGACGACGACGGACGCCTTCCTCGGTCGTGCGCTCGCGGTTCGAACGGTCGAGACCCGTCACCTCCTCGCCGAGAGCGCCCTGGAGCGCCTCGGCCTGGCGAAGGTCGGGGCGCTGCTCACGCTGCTCGATCACGGAGACCGTGACGACCACCTCCTCGAGCTCACCACGGCGATTTCACTGGAGGTGTGGGCCAGGGCGTGGGGCTTTGCCTGATAGCTTGCGCAGCCCGGCGCCCGTGAATGCGGGCCCACGCCCGGGCAACTGTGGTAGGTTGGGCGTCGTTCTTCAGAGCCAGAAGCCGGGAAAACCAGAGATGGATCACGACAGCGGGAAGGGCCCGGAAACGGTCGAGCGGAAGCGACGGGCCTATCAGGCCCCCACGCTCACGACCTTCGGAAGCGTAGAAGAGTTCACGCGAGGCTCCGGCACAGGGAAAAGCGACGCCCCGTTCCCGGGACGCGTCAAGAACTGAGCCTCGATCCCATCATCGAGTGGCGCGAGGCCACGGCGCCGATGCCCGAGGGAGGTCCGGTCGTACAGGAGCGCTTCGGCCCCGGAGGGACCGTCGAGATTCGGGTCCTCTCGAGCTCGAGCGGCTACCTCATCGTCGCGCCGACGCTCGGCTCGTTCGAGGTGGATCGCGGCGGGGCGCGCATCGTGGTGACGCCGTCGGTCGGCGCCCGCGCCGACGCGCTCGAGGAGCTGCTCTCCGAGAGTATACTGCCGTTGATCTACCAGCTGACCGGTGAGCCGAGCCTGCACGCGAGCAGCGTGCGGATTGGCGATGTGGCCGTCGGGTTCGTGGGCCGATCGCACGCGGGCAAGTCAACGATGGCGGCGGTGATGGCCGCTCGGTCGGCGCGGCTGCTCGGCGACGACTGCCTTCGCGTCGCCTGGCGAGGTGAGCGCTTCGTCGTCCTCCCCTACAGCACGGGTGTCCGCCTCAGGGGGGACGCCGCGCGGACGTTCGGCGGCGCGAGGTCGCGCCTGACGTGGGACGGACGTACGCTCGTGGGGCTGGATCCCTCGGACCGGCCGGTGCGGCTCTCCGGCCTCTTCCTGCTAGCGGAGTCGACGGAGGCTCCTTCGATAGAGCGGCTCGGCCGCCGCGACGCCACCGCCGAGCTCGCGTGCCACCTGCACAGGTTGGATCCACACGACCCGGCGCTGCTGGCGCGCGAGTTCGAGTTCCTCGAGCGGTTGGTCGACACCGTGCTCGTTGCGAGGCTCGCGTATCCACGAACGTTCGAAGCCGCCGCCGAGGCGGCCGCGCTCGTCCAGGCTCTGATCGCCGCGCCGGCGGCCACGGGCGGCCCCGTCCCACCGTCGATGCCATGAGCGCGCCGGATCTCGAGGAGCGGCTGGTTCGGGCGCCCGATCTGTCGATCCACCTGCGCCCGAACGGCACCGCGACGATCTGGACCGGCGTCAAGGAGCTCTCGGTGGGGTCGCACGTGCTCGCGCTCCTGCACGCCTTTCAACGCCCCCGGTCGATCCGAGACGTCATCGACACGCTGCCCGTCGCTGGGTCGCGCGACTTCGTGGACATGACCACGGCGCTCTTCAGGCTGCGCGAGGCCGGGGCGCTCGTGCCTCCGGACGGGCCCCTCCCCGTCGCGACCTCGTCGGGCTTCGACGGTTCCCCGATCCACGTGCGCATGCTTCGGGACGAGCGCAGGACCAAGGCCTTCCTGAACGCGCTCCAGGAGGTGGTGCGGCCAGACGACGTCGTCTTGGACATCGGGACGGGCACCGGAGTGCTCGCCGTCGCTGCGGCGCGCGCTGGCGCGCGAAAGGTGTATGCCGTGGAGGCCGGGAGCGTCGCGGCACAGGCGGAGGGGATCATTCGAGCCAACGGCGTCGCCGACCGCGTAGAGGTCGTCCGCGGGTGGTCCACGCAGATCCAGCTCCCCGAGCCGTGCTCGCTCTTGGTCACCGAGATCCTCGGCGACGAGCCGCTCGGCGAGCGCCTCTTGGACGTCGTCCTCGACGCGCGCATGCGTCTGCTCGCGCCGGGAGCGCGCGTGATCCCCGCGATCGTTCGCGTCATGGGCGAGCTCGTGTCGTTTCCTCCCGAGGTGGCCGACCGGTGCTCGTTCACGTCGGCGAACCTCGACCGCTTTCGCGAGGCATACGGCATCGACTTCGCGTTCGCCAGCCGTCCCTCACCGACGAGCTCGTTCCTCAAGTTCAGCGCGGAAGAGGGGCGCTGCCTCGAGCGACGCTCGAAGCCCTTCCTCCTCGCCGAGGTCGACCTGACCGCGCCGCCGGCGCCGCGCTTCGAGGCGCGCGTGGACGTGCCGTGCTCACGAGGAGGGGACTTCGACGGGATCCTCCTCCACTTTCAGCTGGATCTGACGTCCCGAGTCCAGCTCGACACGCACCCGCTGCGCGTGGATGGCGACCACCACTGGCAGTACGCGTGCTGGCGAGTCGGCGGGCGAGCGCCGCTCACGCCCGGAGAGATCGTTCGGCTCGTGTACACCTACGTCGACGGATTGGGGCAGGTCGATGTCGTGCCTTGACGCGGCGCGCGCTCAGGGCCCGGCGTTGACGCGGCAGAGCTTCTGCTCCACCAACGCCGCCACGAACTTCGCCAGATCCCCGCTCGCCGTCTGCTCGTCCACCTCGAAGTCGCGCAGGATCACGGCGAGCACCTCCGCGGCCGTCGTGCCCTTCAGGATCTGCTCCCACGCGACCGTGGCGGCCTCGTTGGTCCCGAAGTACATGCCGGAGCCCAGGTGCAGAAGGACGGCCTCGCCGTCGATGACGCGAGAGAGGACCTCGGGTGGGCAGGAGAGCCGGTCCTCCGGGCGCAACGTCATGCACCGTGACTACCACGTGGTCGACGGCGGCGGAATCCACCCGAGGCGTCGACCTCGGTGACTCCGACGGAGGCGCTCCTCCGGTACGTGCTCGAGCACGGTCGGGAGACGCCGCTCGACGGGCGCCCCGAAGAAGTGATCGGCGCGACGCTCGCGCAGCTCGACCTCGGCGGCGCGTTCTACGCGGCGGCGCGGCGGCGCGGCGAGCTCGACCGATGGAGCCCTGGGTTCATCGACGAGCTGAGGCGCGTGCACGCGAAGAACACGACACAGGCGCTCCGGCTCCAGCACGAGATCGCGGAGATTCGGGCGCGCCTGAGCGTGCCGGTGGCGTCGCTCAAGGGTGCGGCGCTCCTCGAGAGCGGCGTCACCCGTGACCCGGGCAGCCGCACCATGCTCGACCTCGACATCCTCGCCCATCGTCGGGACCGCGAGACGGTCGTCCGTGAGCTCTGCGGTCTCGGCTTCACGATGGATGGCTACGGCGGTCCTCCGAAGCACTTGCCCGCCTTTCGGCGTGGGCCGACGATGCTCGAGGTCCACGAGGTCGCCTTCTGGTCGAGGGCCGGGCGTCGGTTCGGCTACGAAGAGCTCGTGTCCACCGAGGTGCCGCTCGCGTTCACGGTCGTTCACCTGGTGCACCACGCGCTGGTGTCGTCGGTGGTCTCCCCAGCGCTCGTGGCCAAGACGCTCGGCGACATGGCCCAGCTGCGGACGGCCCTCGCCGACCGGCCGCGCGTCCTCCGGCTGGCCGCTGAGCTCGCGGCGGACGTCGGCATCGCCGAGGGGCTCGAGGCGTTCCTCGCCGCCGCCGCCGCGGTCTCGGACGCGTCGCCCGCGCAGCAGCCCGCGGCCGCGCTCCTCTTGCTCTGCGAGCCCATCACGGAGGCGGAGGCCACCCGGCGCTACGCCATGTTCCACCTGGAGGCGCTCACCTCCGGGCCGGGGTGGTACCGTCGGGAGACGTTGAGGAGCCTGCTCTTGCCGCCGCGCTCCGCCGTCGAGGCCGTCTATGGCCTGCGGCCAGGATCGCCTTGGGCATTCCCAGCCTACGCCGTCCGTCCCCTGCACCTCGGGCTACGCGGACTTCAGGCGCTGGCGCGGAGCCGGAGGGGAAAGTGACCCTCGCGGACGAGCTCGCCGAGCTCTGCTCTTCCTGCGGCCTTTGCTGCAACGGCACCATCTTCGCCGTCGGTAGACTCGATCCCGAAGAGGTCGAGCCCGCTCGGAGCCTCGGGCTGCGAGTGCTTCCGACTTCGGTTTTCGAGCTGCCTTGCCCGCAACACGACGGAAGGCGTTGCACGGTGTACGCGTCGCGCCCCAAGGTCTGTGCCAAGTACGAGTGCCGGCTCCGCCGCGATCACGCGTCGAAGGGGGACGCGCTGGCCCCCAAGCTCGCGGCCACCGGCCGCGCGCGTGAGCTGGCAGCGCGCGTGGCTGCGAAGATCCCGGCGGGCGGCACGTCCCTGATCAAGCGGATCGACCAGCTGTTGGCCGACGGAGGGCTCGAGGCCCTCCGCCACGACCCCGAGCTGGCGCTGGACATCACCGAGCTCGCGATGCGCCTCGAGCGGGACTTTGGCGTCGAGGTCGAGCGAGGACCTCCCGGCTGAGACACCGGGGCCAGAAACGCTCGCCTCCGCGTTGGGGCCTACCTGCTCGGACGACCCGTGGGTCCTCCCCGCCGAGCCCGGGCTGAACGTCCCTGAACGGCGCAGCACCGAACAGCCGCAGTCGAGTCTTCTACTCGGGAACCGTCCGGAGTAGAAGCACCCTGCAGCCAGCCGTGTCGACGTCAAGCAAGCCACACCCGAGCTCAGCAGAGCCGCTGCCCGAGGAGGAAGACAAGGTCGATCTCCTCGCGCTCCTCGCACCGCTGCGCAAACACTGGGCTATCGCGCTCGCGACGGCCGTGCTGGTCACCACCGCCGTCGGCTTCTGGACGATGAAGCAGACGCGGATCTACGAGGCTACGGCCAGCGTCCAGTTCGATCCCAACCCCCCGCGACCCCTGGGAGGCAAGGTCGAGAGCGTGATGGAGCTCGGAAGCGGCGCCGTCTGGGACACCCGGGAGTACTACGAGACGCAATATCAGATCATCCAGAGCCGCCGCGTCGCCATCGCCGTCGTGCAGCAGCTTGGTCTGAACGCGGATCAGGCGTTCCTCAGGAACCTGGCGAAGGACGCGCCGGTCCCGCAGGGGGAGCCGATCGCCGAGGAGGACGCGGCGGACATCCTCCGTGGCCGCATCCGCATCGAGCCGGTGAAGCAATCGCGCATCGCCAACGTGAAGCTTCAGGATGCAGATCCGGAACGCGCGGCGCGCCTCCTGCGCGCCGTGATGGAGACCTACCGCGAGCAGAACGTGGACGCAGTGCTCGAGGCGACGGCGGACGCCACCGACTGGCTCCGCACCGAGCACGACAAGCTCAACAAGGAGCTCGAGACCAGCGAGCTCCAGCTCCACAAGTACAAGGAAGACAAGAACATCTTGTCGGTCGAGTTCGATGACAAGTCGAACATGCTCCGAGAGGAGATCACGCAGCTCAACAGCTCGCTCACGACCATCCGAACGCGGCAGATCGAGATCGCCGCGCGACGGAGCGAGCTCGCGAAGGTGGCGGCAGAAGATCCGAGCAGCCTCCCTGCCACCGAGCTGCTGAGCAGCCCCGTCCTCAGCAACCTGCGACAGGACTACATCAAGGCGGTCCGCGACCGAGACGCCCTGCTCAAGGGCGGGTTCGGCAAGGCCAACCCGGAGGTCCAAGAGGCAGACTCGAGAGTGGAGACGACCCGCAAGGCGCTGCTCATGGAGGTCAAGAACATCCAGGGCGCGCTCGACCGGGACCTGGCCGTGATCAACCGCCAAGCAGGGGGGGTCGCGGGTCTCTACGAGAACGCCAAAAAAGAGGCGCTCGAGCTGAACCTCATGGAGATCGACTACAACCGGCTCCGGCGGTCCAAGAACAACACGGAGAAGCTCTACTCGTTGCTGCTCGAGCGCTCCAAGGAGAGCGACCTCACGCGCCGGCTTCGGGTGAACAACGTCTCGATCGTGGATCTCCCCGTGGTCCCGAAGGGTCCGGTCAAGCCGAACCTCCCCATGAACCTCTCCGCGGGCCTGGCGATCGGCCTCCTCCTCGGTGTGGGGGCGGCCTTCGGTCGGAGCGCTTTGGACAGGACGATCAAGACGCCGCACGACGTGGAGCAGCTCTTCCGCGGCGCGTTCCTCGGCCTCATCCCCGCGATCCAGCCTCAGGAGAACGTCCCGAAGCGCCGGCGCCGGGAGATGCCCACGGGTCAGCCCGAGCTGGTGGTCCACAACGCGCCGCTGTCGGGCGTGGCCGAAGCGGCGCGATCCATTCGCACCAACCTGCTGTTCATGGCGCCGGACAAGCCTTACCGGACGCTCCTCGTCACGAGCGCGGGGCCCTCGGAGGGCAAGACCACCGTCGCGTGCTGCGTCGCCGTGTCGATGGCCCAGACGGGCAAGCGCGTCCTCCTCGTGGACTGCGACTTCCGCCGTCCCCGGATCCACCGCATCTTCAAGCATGGTGGCGCAGAGATGGGGCCCGGCCTCACCTCCGCGTTGGTCGACGACGCCTCGGGTGAGTGTGTCGTCCCCACCGAGGTGCCGAACCTCTCGGTGATCCCCGCCGGGCCCATCCCGCCCAACCCGGCCGAGCTACTCCAGAGCGAGCGCTTCAAGCAGTTCCTCGCCAAGGTCTCCCGCCGCTTCGACCTGGTGGTGCTCGACAGCCCGCCCCTCGTGGCGGTCACGGACGCGACCGTCCTGTCGGCCCTCGTCGATGGCACGATCGTCGTGGTGCGCGCCTTCCAGACCGGCAAGGATCTGGCGCGACACGCGAACCGCCTGCTCGCGCACGTCGGGTCTCCGATCGCGGGACTGATCCTCAACGCCGTCAACGTGGATCGCGACGAGTACAAGGACCTCTACCACTACTATCGCCGCGGCTCCTACTACGCGACCGAGGCGCACCATCACCCGGAGGCGGTGGAGGACAAGCCGCCCCCGCCGCAGCAGCCGAACGCCTGAGCCCAGCCCGGCGGAACGGAGCTCACGCCGGGGATCGAGCAGAGACGCGACATGAGCGAGGCACCGGGGCGCGGAGTCCGCTCGTTCATCGTCGACAACCTGTTCGTCGGGTTGGCACAGCTCCTCACCAAGGTCCGGGGCCTCGTTCTGATCCCGCTCCTGGTGAAGGGCCTCGGGGTAGAGAGCTACGGCGTCTACGCGCAGGTGATCTCCTTCGTGGGCCTGGTCGGCGGCTTGCTCGCGCTGAACGTTCACCTCCCGTTCATCCAGTTCGCGGCTGAGGATCGCAAGCGCGCGGGCAGCCTCCTCACCACGCTGATCCTCTCCCTCATCGTGTCCGTGGGTCTGGGCTCCACGCTCCTCTATGTCCTCGCCGGGGACCGGACGCGCGATCTCCTGGTCGCGACCCCGGACCCGCGCTTCTTCGTCGTGGCGCTGTGCATGGCGCTGGCCGCCGCGAACAGGCTCTTCTTGCTCAACGCGTACCGAGCGACGGACCGCATCAAGCTCCGCAGCACGCTCGACTTTCTCGGGACCCTCGTCGAGATCGGCGGCGCGGTGGTGCTCGTGGTCGCCGGGTTCGGTCTGTACGAGGTCCTCCTGTTCAGCGCCGCGTGGGGACTGGTCTTCGACCTCGGGTGCTTCGTGCATGTGGCGAGCATCCTCGGCGTCGGCCCGCTCGACCGCTCGCTCTGGATACGCGCGCTCCGGTACAGCCTGCCGCTGGTCCCCGCATCCCTCGCGCTGTGGGCGCTGGACCGTGCGGATCGCTTTCTCCTGAACGCGTTTCTCGGGGAGCGAGAGGTGGGTCTCTACTCGGCCCGCTACGCTTGGGCGAGCTTGGCCGGCGTGGTGCTCGCGCCGCTCCAGATCACCCTGGTGCCGAAGGTGGCCCAGCTGTGGGCTTCGGAGCGCCCGCGCGCGTTCGCGTACCTGACGACATCGATCCAGGTGTTCCTCGCAGCCTCCATAGGAGTCGCGGCGTTCTTGACCGTCTCCGCGCCGGAGGCGCTGCGCCTCCTCGCATCGCCCGAGGTCGCCGAGGGCAGCACCCTCGTGACGCTCCTCATCTCGACGGGCGCCGTGGTGTGGGGCGCGACCATCATCCAGTCGCTCGTGTTCTACGCGACGCACGGCACGGGCAAGGTCGGGCTGATCAACGTGGTGGCAGCGCTCGTCAACGTGGCGTGCAACCTCGCGCTCATCCCGGTGGTGGGAGGCCTGGGCTCGGCGATCGCCACGACGCTCGGATACGCGACCGCCTTCGCCCTGACGCTGCTCCTCACCCGGCGAGTCTTTCCTGCCTCGTACGGGTGGTTCCTCGTCAGGTGTGTGGCGGGCGCTTGCTTCGCAGGCGCCCCCTCGGTCCTCCTCGTGCGGTGGGGTTACCCGTTCGCCGGTGGCGCCCTCGTCGGTCTGCTCTACCTGGTCGCGCTCCTGGGGCTTCGCGTCTTCACGACGTCGCACGCGCGAAGGGTCGTGGAAAGGCTGCGGAGACGCCCCTCGTAGTTCGCAGGGTCCGGGATCTTCGGCTACGATTCCCGTCGATGCTTGAACCTAAGACCCTCACCTACGTTGGGCTCGCCGCGGCGGTCGTCTGGAGCAGCGCGAGCTGCGGGGACGAGACCGAGGGCGCCCCCGGCATCGTCCTCGGCCAGTTCTCCCAGGCCTACAACGAGGCGGTGTGCCAGCACCTCGTCGCCTGCAACTGGGCGGTGGACGTGCCGACTTGCCTGAGCATCCTGGCCCCCGATCCCGGGGTCGCGCAGGCGGTTCAGTCCGCCACAAACGGCAAGCTGACCTACGATCCGGCTGCGGCCCGAGCGTGCGTCGACACGACCGCGACGTACGCGTGCACCGGCGACGCGCTCCTGCCGCGACCCATCCGAGAGACGTGCGACAAGGTCTTCGGGGGCAGGCGCGGCGAGGGTGAAGCGTGTCATCACGCCTCCGAGTGTCAGGGGCTCGACGCGGTGTGCGAGGGTTCGTGCACCGACACGTGCTGTCAGGGTGTTTGTCGGCTCGGGGCCGGGTTCGCCGGCATCGGCGAGCCGTGCGACATGAAGCCTTGCGACACGACGTCGTACTGCAAGAGCGAGCCGGGTGGTGTCGTGTGCGCCGCGCGCGTCGGCCCCGGCGAGTCGTGCTCCGACGGGCCGTACGCGTGCCAGGTGGGCTACGCCTGCGATCCGAACACGGCGACCTGTTTTCGGCAGGCCGACCCGGGTGCAGCTTGCAACCCGATGCTCGCGGCGCAGGGCTGCGCCGGGATCGCGGAGTATTGCGACGTCGACCTAGCCAAGTGCGTACCGATGCCCAGCGTAGGGGAGCCGTGTGTCACCAACGCGCTCGCGCAGAACTTCTGCTCGGGCGGCATCGCCTTCTGCGCACCGGGTCTGACCTGCGAGAGCTGGCCCAAGGAGGGCGAGCCCTGCCCACAGGACTTCTGCCTGGGGAAGAACCTGACCGGGACGACGCCGGCGCTCACCTGTTCGAACGGCACCTGTGTTCGCCGCCCCTCCGCCCCGATTTGCGTCACGCCCTAGTCGGAAGCTTTTCGACCTCACCCAGACCCTCTACGATGAGGCCGTGATGCGACGCTCCTATCCTCTCCTCTTGGCCTGCGGGCTCGCCGGATGCCTGGATTTCGACGTGTTCCGGGCGGAGCCCACGACCGGCTCGAGCTCGTCGGCGGGTGGCGGCGGTGGGGGTGGCGTCGGCGGCGCAGGCGGCGCGGGCGGCGGCGCCGTCGGGGGGGGCGGGGGAACGGGTCCCGGCGGGGGCGGCGGAATGGGCGGCGGCGGAGTGGGCGGTGGCACGCCGGGAGCGTGCGGTGGCTTCGTGGACGACTTCAACGGAGGGCCGACCCTGACCTGGGACCTCCAGTCCGCCTCCTTCGCGAACGACCGCGCCCTCGCGAGCCCGCCCAACGCGACGTTCACGCTGAACGCGTCCCAGGCCACGATTCTCTCGGACTGTTTCGTTCAGCTGGAGGTGGTGCAGGACACCAACGGCTTGGCCTTCTTCGGGTGGACCGACACCGGCAACCCGGCGCGGTACCTCAGGTTGATCACGAACGCCGCGAACCTCGTGTTCGTTCAGCTCACCCCTGACGTGGGACCTGCGGCGGACATCCCAGTGCTCGACCCCACCCCGTTCACGACCGGCTACGTTCGGATCAGCGAGATGGGCGGGACGTTCTCCGTCGAGACCGGCTCGTCGCCCTCGGGCCCCTGGGTCGTCCGCGCGCTGCTGCCCCAAGCCATCGCACCGAGCTGGCTCGTCTCCTCTCCCGGGCGCGCCTACTTCGGCGTGGAAGGAAACGGCACGCCCGCGGAGTTCGATAATTTCAACACCCCGTGAGAGAGCGCCGCAGCGCTGCGCCGCGATGAGCCCCGTGCTAGGTTGGTAGGCTCGCTTACCACGCCGGCAACCCTCGGGGGCCCCATGCGACCGACACGCCTCTGGACGACTCTTCCATTCGCCGTGTTCCTCTCCTGCGCGGCCGAGACCGCCCCCATGCAGGTGTTGTCCATCGCGCCCAGCAGCGGTGCCACCGATGGCGGGACCGCCGTCGTCCTTCACGGCGAGCACTTCGCGCAAGGTGCCGAAGTGTTCTTCGGGGGCACGCCAGGCACCAACGTGACGGTCGTGGACCCCCAGACCATCACGGCCGTCACCCCACCGCACGCCGAAGGCATCGTCGACGTGGCGGTCGAGAACCCGAACGGCGATGAAGACGTCATCCCCCAGGGCTACACGTTCGTCGCTCCCGCGCCCGAGGATGTCGCCTGCTTCGTCACGATCACGCCCACCTTCGACGCGGTCGACGTCGACGTCGTGGCGAGCGTCACGGTCGAGTTCTCGCTCCCCATCGACACCGCCGCCGTCCAGCTGGAGCTCCGACGCGTCGGCGAGGCGGCGACGGTGCCGGTCGACGTCGTCATCGTCTCGGACCAGAAGGTGGAGCTGCACCCCCTGTCGAGCCTCGCGTTTTTCGAGGACTACTCGGTCAGCTCGAGCGAGGCGCCGCGGCTGGATGGGCTCGGCCAATGTCCCCTGCAGGGCAGCGTGTTGTCCACCAGGTTCCCCGAGCCGGAGCCGCGCCCGCTGCGTCCCGGACCCGCCGCTGCCGTGGCAATCATCGGCGACACTGCGATCGTAGCTTCGCCGACGTACCGCGGGTTCCAGGTGTACGACGTCTCCAGTCCCACCTCTCCGGTGCTCATCAACGAGCTCGTGACGGATGGGACTCCCGTCTCCATCACGGTGGATGGTTCACGCGCCTACGCTCCAGCCGGAGCCTATGGCGTATATGTGCTCGACGTCAGCAACCCCTCCGACCCCGTGCTCGCCGGTGTCGCCGGGACCCCCGGACAGGCCCTCGAGGTCATACCGTTCACCGACGGCACGACGCCCTACCTCGCCGTCGCAGACGGCACGGGTGGGCTGCGCATCTTGGATGTCACCCAGGCGGAGGGCGCGGTGGACGTCGCCGCCCTTCAGCCGAGCGGTGATCCGAACGGCCAGGTGCTCGGACTGGCCTTGGACGGGACGACGCTCGCGGTAGCCCAGCACACGAACGGGTTCGCGCTTCTCGACATCAGCATCCCCAACCTTCCTTTGGTCCTCGCGAGCAGGCAGTCGGAGTCCATCCCCGACACGTTCTTCGGTTCCCGCGCCGTCAACGACGTCGCCCTGGGCGGTGGGACGCTGTTCGTCTCGCTCAACTCGTTCGGCGCTCAAGCGTTCGACGTGTCGGATCCGTCGAGCCCGGTCTACGTGGACCACTCCGTCGGCCCGCAAGGCCTCTGCTCCGTGACGTGCCCCGACGTGCTCCAATCGCTCGCGTTGGTCGGGACGGAGCTCTATGGGGCGAGCACCATGACGGGCGCGGCACGCTTCACGTTCGATGGGGTCGACTTGAGCCTGGACGCTTCGCTGCCGGCTCCGGGCCGCGTGAATGGGGTCGCCCCCGTGGGACCAGACCTCTGGACCTGCACGGATCGCGGGCTCGTGCTCTTCGACGCCGCCGCTCCGGACGGAGCGAGCCCCATCTATGCCGAGGCAGACGGCTGGGGCCTCACCCAGGGCATCCTGGCTCGCTCGGGACATCTCTACGTCACGTCTTCTTCCAAGGGGCTCGAGACGTACTCCCTGGCGGATCCCCTGAAGCCCGAGCTCCTCGGCGTGACGGCGACGGCCGGTGCGGAGGCAGACGTGGGACTGCTCAACATCTTGCCGCTGGACGACCTCCTGATCGTCGCGGACGGGCGGGCCGGGCTCTCGGTGTTCGACGCCTCGTCACCCGCGAGCCCGACGCTCCAAGGAAGCATCGTGGGAGCCGACGGGATCGTCTCGATGGTGGCGGGTCCCACTCGGGTCTACGCGTGCGACGGCACCTACGATCTCTGGTCCGTGGACGTGTCCGATCCACAGAACCCGTCGCACGTCTCCGTGGGAATCCATCCGGACGTCGGTGGATGCTACGGCCTCGCGCTCGACGGCAATCGACTCTTCATGGCCGGCAGCTCGGGCCTCGGCGTCTACGACATCTCCCAGGGCGATCCGACCCTCGAGACCTACGCGGAGCTACCGGCAGACGACATCCTGCTGAGCATCGCCGTTCGAGGGAGCTATCTGTACGCGAGCACCTACGTACGAGACCACGAGGGCACCTACGGGGCCGCACAGAGGATCGTCGTATTCGACATCTCGAATCCTGCGTCCCCCACCCGAGTCTTCAAGGGCAGCGATCTCGGCGGCGTCGTGGATGTCAGCGTTCGTGGCGACAAGCTCTTCGTCGCGGGGCGCGGGCAGGGCGTCTGGATCTGGGGCCTCCAGGACCCAACCAAGCCCGAGCTGGAAGGCCAGGTCGACCTCCCCGGCGACGCGTACCGCTTGGCTCACTCCGAGGGGACCGGCGAGGTCCTCTACGTCTCCCAGCGCGGCGGCGGGGTGGGCGTCATTCCGGTCGGCGTGCTACCGGCCGACTAGTCCCCTGGACACCCGCACTCCCCGAAGATTCCGGCCGGCTCTGGCGGGGCGAAGTCGGCTCGACGTCACGGCCGCGTAGCGGGTCGCCAAGATCGGAGCCCCCGCCCAGGTTTCGGGAGACTTCGGCTCCACGGGACTGCGCCGGGCAACGCCCGCCGGGGCGACGTGAACCCTGGACTCCGCGCGGCATCCAAGCCAAAAGGCGCGAGGTCTCATGGTGATTGTCGGTCTTTCTCCCTGCGCACACGAGAGCGCCGTAGGCATCCTCGTAGACGGCAAGCTCGTCGCCGCGGCGGCCGAGGAGCGGTTCACCCGGGTCAAGAACCAGGGAGGCTTCCCCCACGAGTCCCTGCGGTTCTGCTTGAAGCAGGCGGGCATCGACCCGAAGGAAGTGGACCACGTCGCCTACGCGGCGCTGCCGTTCCACCGCGAGCGCGCGCGTGATCTCGTCGGGTTCGGGCGCAACGTCATGTTCGTCGCGGGCTCGACCGACGCGGCGCGGCGCAAGCTCGCGCACCTCGCGAACTACGCCAGGAACCTCGTCTTCGCCTCCGATTGGACAGGCGTGGAGCGAAAGATCGTCCGCGAGCTCCAGCCCTACGAGCTCGGGCAGAAGCTGGTGTTCGTCGACCATCACAAGGCACATTGCGCGGCCGCGTATTACACCTCGGGCTTCGACCGGTGCTTGGTGGTTTCGCTCGACGGGTATGGGAGCGGGCAAGCCGGCTCGTTTTGGCTCGGCGAGGGAGGCAAGCTCCGCTTGCTCTCCCCGATTCCGTATCCACACTCGCTCGGCACGTTCTACCGCCGCGTGACGCAGGCGCTCGGCTTCAAGCCCAACCGTCACGAGGGGAAGATCGTGGGCCTGGCGGCGTTCGGTGACCCGAGCCGCCTCTACGCCGAGGTCGCCGACCGGTTCGATCTGACCCACGCCGACTACTTCCGTTACAAGTCCGGGCAGGACCCTTACTTCGAGCGACGGCTCGCCGCGGAGCACTCCCGAGAGGACGTGGCCGCGGCCTACCAGCGGGTGCTCGAGGACGTCGCCACGAACTACATCGCCCGCTGGGTGAAGCGGATGGGTGTCTCTCACATCGCTTGCGCCGGAGGCGTCTTCGCCAACGTGAAGATGAACCAGCGGGTCATGGAGATCCCGGGCGTCGAAGGGGTCTTCGTCTTCCCGGCCATGGGCGACGGCGGAGCGGGGGTCGGCGCGGCGTACGCGCTTCAAGCCGAGCTCGGAGGATGCGTCCCCGAGCGCCTGGCGCACGTCTACCTGGGCCCGTCCTACTCGGAGCGGGACATGGAGCTCGCGCTTCAGTCGTCCGGCCTCGACTTCAAGCGACCCGCCAACCTGACGGCGAGCGTCGTGGATCACCTCGAAGCGGACAGGGTCGTGGCTCGCTTCGACGGAGCGATGGAGTTCGGGCCCAGGGCGCTCGGCAACCGCTCGATCCTCTACCCGGCGCGGGATCCGAGCGTGAACAAGTGGCTCAATGACCGCCTGAAGCGGACGGAGTTCATGCCGTTCGCGCCCATCTCGCTCGCCGAGCGGGCGGAAGATCTGTACGCGAACGTTTCCAAGATGCGACACACCGCGGAGTTCATGACCGTCACCACGGACTGCACCCCCGAGATGCGGTCGGCCTCCCCCGCTGCCGTCCACGTCGACGGAACCGCGCGCCCCCAGCTGGTCACCGAGGCGGCGAACCCGGGCGTATACGCGTTGCTACGGGAGTACGGGCGCCGCACGGGGATCCCGACGCTCATCAACACCAGCTACAACATGCACGAGGAGCCCATCGTGTGCTCCCCCAACGACGCCATCCGCGCGTTCCAGGACGGCGGCCTCGAGGTGCTCGCCCTCGGCCCGTTCCTCGTCGAGCGGCTCGACCAAAGGTCCGCCGCCCCCTGAGCCGAGGCGCCGTGAGTCTCCAGGAGGATCGCAGGACCAACGCGCTCGCGATCAGCCTCGGCCTCACCACGCTGTGGTCGGTGTTGGCCGTCGGAGGGACGCTCCCGCTCACGTGCCTCGTGACCATCATCCTCGCGGCCGCGACGGCGGCAGCGGCGACGACGCTCGCGCCGCGGCGCCGGGCGAGCTCCATCGCCCCGCTCGTGGTCCTGTTCCTGCTCTCGGCCTATTCGCTCCTCCAGACCGTCCCGGTTCCGGTCTCGTGGCTCGCCGTGCTCTCGCCCGCCGCCGCCGACATTTGGAGCCGCGCCCTCGCGCCGATCGGTGGTTCCGTCTCGAGCGCCACCATCAGCCTCGATCCCGGGGCTTCCACGATGGAGGCCGCCAAGTATGCGGCCTACGGGGGCGTCCTCTTCGCCTCCAGTCTGCTCGCGCGGGCGCGCGGCGCGGCGCAGGGACTGCTCATCGTGTTCGGGTCGGGTTGTGTCGTCGCGCTGGTCTCCGCGGCTCACGAGATCGTCGGGGCGAAGTCACTGTTCGGGCTCTACGAGCCCGAGAACCCCTTCGGGAAGATCTCGCCGCTCCTCAACGCGAACACGCTGGCCGGCTACCTGAACCTGTCGGCTCTCTGCGGGGTCGGCTTGCTCTACGCCCGTCAACCCGTGCTGCCGCGCCCCCTCCTCGCCGCCGGCCTGGCGGTCGTGCTCACCATGAGCCTGCGGACCGCCTCGCGGGGTGGAGCCATCATGCTGGGCTTGGCGGTGGCGCTCTGGCTCGTCTTCGTCCTCCTTCGACGCCGCCGGGGACACCGCGAAGGTCCCGGCCTCTCCACGCTGATGCTCGGCGGCGCCGCCGCGGGCTTCGCGTGCGTCGTCGTCGTGCTCACGAGCTCCGACGCGTTCTGGGGAGATCTGTTCAGCCCGAACCTCCAGAAGGCCTCCGTGGCGACGCTCGTCAGATCGGTCGTGGCGGACTACGCGACCGTGGGGATGGGGCGAGGCGCGTTCGAGAGCGTGTTCGTCGCCTACCGCCCCGAGACCGCGCTGCATGTCACCTACACCCACGCGGAGAACCTACCCGCCCAATGGATCGCGGAGTGGGGCTTCGCCATCGCGGTGACGGCTCTGGCTGCGCTCGCCTGGTTGTTCCGGCCGGGCAACGTGGGCGCCATGAACAGCAGCCGGAACGCGGCCGCGTTCGCGGGCGCGTTCGCCCTCGTCGGGCAAAACTTCGGTGACCTCGGCCTCGAGCTCCCGGGGCCGGCCATTGCGCTCTCCGTGGTGCTCGGATCTCTTTGGGGAGACGTCACGCGCAGGCGACCCGTGCGCCACGAGCGAGCCCGGATGCACCCGAGACTGGGCTGGATCTTCGTCGCACTGGTGGTCCTCGCGGGCGCCCTGTACCTCGCCCGTGGGTTCCGTCCGCTCGCGTCCGATCGCCAACGAGCGGCGCACGCTCTCTTGGCCGCGAGGACCCCCGAGAGCCGCGCAGCGTTCCGCGCGGACCTGACCGAGGCGATCCTTCGTCACCCCGCGGACTACTACTTCCCGCTCCTCGGCGCGCTCGCCGTCCCCCCGCAAGATGCCTCGGCGGCGCTCCCTTGGCTGCAACGGGCTCTGGAGCGCGGGCCCAACATCGCGCGAACGCACGTGGCCCTCGCGGAGGTCCTCCACCGGAGGGGGGCCACGAACCAGGCGCTGCTCGAGCTGCGCCTCGCCGTCGAGTACGAGCCCCCCCTGCGTCGTACGGTCGCCGAGGCGGCGCTTCGGTTCACGCGCGATTTCGATCAGCTCGTCCGAGCAGTCCCCGAAGGGGAAGCGGGAGGGCACCTGCTGGACGACATGGCGAGGCTGCTCGGACCGAGTGACGAGGCGCTGCGGGCGCGCCTGGACGCGGAAGCCGTCATCCGGGCGCCGGCACTGCGGGGCCCGCGGGAGAGGTCAGCCGCTGCGCTCATCCTCGCGATGACGACCAAGAAGGCGCCCTGCGTCGAGCCGACGGAGTGCCTCGCCAACCTGAGGACGCACGGTGAGGCGCTGAGACACCACCACCCTCGGAGCTCCTACGGAGAGCAGCTGCTGGCGCGAGCTCACGTCTTCGAGGGCGACCCCGGGGCTGCGCGCGGGCTGCTCCGTGAGGCGTGCAAGCTACCCCAGGACGACAAGGCGTGCCTGCAGCTGCTCGCGTCCGTGGAGGAGGATGGACAAGTGCAAGCTGCCCTGGACCGTTACGTGTCTCGCGCGTGCACCTCCAAGCCCACGTGCGGGAGCGCGTGGGGCCATGTGGCAGCCGCTTTCGCGGAGCGGAGGGACTGGGTGCAGGCCCACGGTGCGGCGAAGCGAGCCGCCCAATACGTCCCGACGACCGAGATCTGGCTCGACGCGGCCACGTATGCGGAGAAGGGCGGCCTCTATGCGCTCGCCGTCGAGGCGCTGAGAAACGCCAGCGCGCTGCGGCAACCGCCCGATCCGACGATCGAGGAGCGGCTCAACGCCATGAAGGCGCGCGTCAACTGAGGCGCCCGCCGAGACCGGCGTCGCGCCATGCGCGCTTCGAGTTCTCGAGCCACAGGGAGAGCATGAGGACCGCGAAGAGCGCGTGCGCGTGATCGGCCCGCTTCGATCGATGCTCCTCTACGACCCGCTCCAGCTCGGGGACCCGGAGCAGCTCCGAGAGCTCGGGCTCGACGACCTTCACCGTGTCGAGGAGCAGCTCCCGAAGCGAGGTCCGCAGCCACCCCTCGATGGGCGCGTTGAAGCCCGATTTGGGGAGCCCCACGATATCGGCCGGGAGCGAGGAGCGGAGGGACTCCCGCAAGATGTGCTTGCGGCCCGACAGACCTCGGAGCTTGAAGCGGGGGGCGAGGTTCGCCGCGAAGGCCACCATGCGGACGTCGAGGAACGGGACTCGCACTTCGAGACCGTGCGCCATGCTCATTCGGTCGACCTTCACGAGCATGTCGTTCGGGAGGTAGTAGGCGGTGTCCGCGTGCAGGAGCCCCGCCAGCGGTTCTCGTGAGCTCGGTACCGCGTCGGTGTGCGCCGCGTACTCGACGAGAGGATCGCGGAACGCAGCGCGGAGCGCTGGCGTGAAGAGACGGTCTTGCAGCGGCTCGTCGAAGATGATCCTCCAGGAAGCGTGGTCTCGACCGGGGCCGCGCCCGACCCCGCGCAGGAGGCGTGTGGCCACACGGCGGAGCCCGTACTTGCCGTCGCTCACGGGGATTCGCTCCACACACGGCAAGAGCACCGAGTCCCGAACGCGCGCCGGGATGAGCCGCAGATACCGCGCGAGCCATGTGGCCCGGTAGGTGTCGTAGCCCGCCAGCAGCTCGTCGGCCCCGTCCCCCGACATCGCGACGGTGAACCGACGTCGCGCCGCCGCACAGAGCATCCACACGGGGAGCGCAGAGGAGTCCGCCGTCGGCTCCTCGAGGTGCAGGGAGATCCTCTGCACCAGATCGGGGGTGAGCTGCATCTTCTCGATCTCGAGATCGACGCCGAGCGCGTCCGCGGTACGTGACGCCGCGGCGGTCTCATCGAACCCCGCGGCATCGAACCCGACGCTCAGCGCGTGGACACGTCCGGAGGCGCGGCGCATCGAGCGTACGACCGCCGCAGAGTCCAGGCCCCCAGAGAGGAACGCCCCGACCGGGACGTCGCTCACCATCTGGTCCTTGGTCACGCGGTCGAGGAGCGACTCGAACTCGCGCAGCTCCTCCGAGAACGCACGGCGCCGCGCCGTCGGCGCGTACTTGGTCTCGTAGTAGCGACGAACGCTCGCGCCGGCGCCGGTGACGATCATGCAGTGCCCGGGGAGCAGCTGCCGAATCGCGCCGAAGCCGGTGTGCGGCGCGGGCGTATAGCCGAGGACGAGGTAGCGACCGACGGACTCCAGATCCACGCTCCGACCGACGCGCGGATCGTGGAGGATCGCCTTGATCTCGGAGGCGAAGCGAAGGGTCCGGCCGTCGTCCGCGTAGAAGAGCGGCTTCACGCCCATCGGGTCACGAGCCAAGAGGAGGCTTCGGGCACGAGCATCCCAGAGCCCGAACGCGAAGATACCCTGGACGCGCGAGAGGAGCTCCGCCCCCCAGGCCCGATAGCCTTCGAGGAGGACCTCGGTGTCGGAGTCCGACGCGAACCTGTGACCCAACCGTTGGAGCTCCTCGCGCAGGTCTCGGAAGTTGTAGACCTCCCCGTTGTAGGTGATGACGACGTCATCGGAGGGCCCTCTCATGGGCTGAGCGCCCGCAGGCGAGACGTCGAGGATGGAGAGCCTGCGGTGACCGAGGCCGAGACCCGGGGTCGTGTAGAGTCCCTCGCCGTCCGGCCCCCGGTGCGCGAGGCTCCGGGTCATCGCAGCGAGGCACGCCGCGTCGACTTGCCTCTCCGGCTCACCGTAGTGGAAGACGCCAGCGATCCCGCACATGGCTAGCGCGAACCACGCCGTCGCCCACGCGGCGGAAGATCCTCGAAGCGTTCCTTGCGAAGCTCCACGACCTGATCGGCCACGATGCCGATGAAGAACGTGAGGAGGCCGGAGACGACGACCGTGCCGGCCAGGGTCGGGAACCCCTCGTGTCGAATCGCCGCCACGAGGAGTCCGTAGACCAGCCCCGGGATGAGCAGTCCGAGCCCCAAGACGGTGAACACCTTGAAGGCCTCGAACAACACCACGATCCGGATGATGAGCTGCAGCGTCCGGAGCCCGTCCCGGACGATCTTCACCGTGGACTTGCCTACGCGCTCCTTCGCCACGATGGGTACGTACCCGACCCGGTACCCGCGCTTGATCATCATCAGCGTGGTGGTGGTAGAGGCGCTGAAGCCGTCCGGCAGGAGGTGCAAGTAGCGGATCAGCGCGTCCCGCCGAAAGCACCTGAGGCCCGAGTTCAAGTCGGGGACCTTCTCTCGGCTGATCACGCGGGCGACGAAGAACAACACGGCCTTGCCCAGCGCGCGCTCGCGCTGCTTCGCGGAGTCCTTCCCGCGGACGCCGATGACGAGGTCGTGGGGCCCCCCTACCGTCTCCTCCACGGCTCGGATCAGGTCCTCCGGCCTGTGCTGCCCGTCCGCGTCGTACCAAGCCACCAGATCTCGAGACGCGGCTCGCATGCCGGTCTTGAGAGCGGCCCCGTACCCGCGATTCCGGGCGTGTGTCAGCACGGTGACCCCTTGGACGGCGCGCGCGACCGCCCCCGTCTCATCCGTGGAGCCATCGTCCACCACGATGATCTCCGCGGCGGGGACGGCGGCCGCCAGCTCCCGCAGGGCCGGACCGATCCCCTCTTCCTCGTTCAGCGCAGGGATGATGATGGACAGCTCGGCGAGGGGCGAGAGCGTCACGCCGACGGCGCCACGCGCCGACCCGGGTCCTACGGACGGGGGTGCTCCGCTGTCGTCCGTTTGCGCCTCCATCCGCTTCGGCCTCTGACGGAGGGAGTGTACCAGGTGAGGCATCGTGGACCCCACTTCGATGCGCGTCCTCTCCCTCCGTTCACGCGCCGCCTCGGGCTGAGGCGCCGCGCGGGGCCTTCGGACGAGCGGCGGACGACGAGACCGACGGGGCTCGTCCCCGGGGCGCGCCGACGTGGGGCCCACGGCAGGGAACCGGGGACGAGCCCCTGGCGGGGACGCCCATCATGCTAGACTTCGCGCGCGTGCGGCCGGTCGTCTTCGTCGTCTTCCAATCAGAGAGTCTCGCCAACGGAGGGGTCGAGAGCGCGACGCAGATCCTCGAGCACCTCGACCGCCCCCGCGTCGTGGTCACCCAGCGCGAGTCGAGGTTCAACAGACGCTGGCTGGAGGCGGGCTGCGAGGTCCACGTGTGGGCCGTCGAGGAGGGCGCGGGCGTCGCCGCCCCGGCGCTGGCCCGATGGTCACGCTCGACGCGCCTGGCCTGGTTCAACCTCCGCATGGCCAACTTGGTTCGAGAGCGGAAGAGCGCCGTCGTCCACTGCAACGACATCGCGGCGCTGTGGCACGCCGGCCCGGGCGCTCGCGGCGCGGGCGCTGGCGTGGTCTTCAACGTGCGTGACATGTTCGAGGATGGGCGCCCCTACGGCGCGCGATGGCGGCTCACGCATCATTTGGCGAGCGACATCGTCTGCCTCTCCCACGAGATGCGAGGCGAGGTACTTCGCCGTTTTCCGCCGCAACTCCGCGCGTTCGGTCGGGCGCGCGTCTCTGTCATCCACTCTGCGCTCGACCTGACACGGTTGAGCCCGGCGTCCGACCGAGAGCGCTCCGACCTCCGGGCGCGACTCGGGATGTCCGATGACGCGTTCGAGATCGTCAACGTCGGCGCCTTCTGTCGCAAGAAGAACCAGCTCGAGCTCCTTCGCGAGACCGTCCCCGGCCTCCTCGCGCAGGTCCCCGAGGCGCGGATCACGTTCGTCGGAGACTTTCATCCCGAGCGCGACGACTACGCAAAGGAGTGCGCGCGCGCGGCGGCCGTCCACGGACCTCGGGTCCAGTTCGTCGGGTTCAAGCAGAACACGGAGGACTACTACCGCGCGGCTGACCTCCTGTGCCTAGCGTCGCGGTACGAGGGGCTGCCCAGGTGCATGATCGAGAGCCTCGCGTGTGGCACTCCCGTGGTCTCGTTCGACGTCACGAGCGCTCGAGAGTTCCTGGACGGACCCGCCACGGGCATCGTAGTCCCGAGATACGACTACGCAGGCCTGAGAGCCGCGCTCGTGCGCGCGGCCCGTGATGGGGAATGGCGAACCTCGGCGTCGATCAACGCCAGACGCATCGCAGAGCGCTCGTTCCACCCGGAGGCCGCCGTGCGCGCCTACCAGCGCTGCTACGAGCAGCTCGAGCGCTCCTGAACGTCCCGCCGCTCAACGTCGCTCGGCTCTCACGTAGAGAGAGAACTCGTCGTCGTCGCGACGGGGGAACGCGGGGAACGCCGCGAGCAGCTCGGCTTCCGCCTTGCGCGTGACGTCCCGAAAGCCCGCGTCGACCAAGAGGAACTGCAGCAAGCCGAAGTCGAAGAGGTTGACGTGCTCGCCAGCCTGGTGGAACAGCACGTTCACCATCTGCTGTGGCGGAAGGCCCCCCAGCGAGAAGCCGGGCCACCGCTGGCGCCGATCCGCCAGCAGCGCGGCGCCACCGTCGCGCAGGTAGGACCGGCAAATGCTCTCCATGTCAGGGCACGCCAACCACACTGCTCCGCCCGGCGCGGTGACCCTGTGAAGCTCTCGGAGCAGGGGCTTGAGCTCGTGCTCCAGCTCGAGGTGCTCGATCACCTGTTGCGAGACGACCGAGTCGAACGAGTGGTCGTCCCACGGCAACCTCCCCAACGCGAGGTCGACGTCCCACTCACTCCCGCGAACGTCCACGTTCAGGAACCCCGGGACGCGACGGCCCCCGCATCCGAGGTGCAGGCTCCGGGAGGAGGGCTGGGGGGTGCCGTTGGATGAGAGTCGAGCGCGCAGCCGCGCCCAATCGAACTTCAGCGCGCGGCGCGTGCGCACGCTCAAGAGTCTTCGAGTCGCTTCTTTCAGCACGTCAGCCCAGGTGAGACGCGGCAGAGCTCTTCCGCGCCTCGCGCCGACGCGTGACCGGAAGGATGCCGAAGGGTGGTTGTCACGAACGCGGACGCGAGCTTATCCCGACCGAGCTCGGGGAGTCCGCGACTCGAGCTTGGATGTGCGACCAGGTAGCCGCGTTCAGCGGGCGGGTGTCGTGGGCGACGGAACGAGTGTGCAGGAGGCGGCACTACTTGACCGCGATCCAGTGCATCTGCGTCGCCATGAGCTGCGGCGAGAGACCGCGCCGCCGTCCGCCGTGGAACTCGAGCGCGACCTCGGAGAACTGCCCGAGCAGCCCGCGGAGCGAGGTCGGCGAGAACCAGTGGAGATGGGTCGGGTCGACCTCGAAGTCTCGTCCGAGCAAGAAGAGGAGGCGGTTGCGGAGGCGGAACGCGTTCGGAACGCTGCCCAGGAACCGTCCCCCGGGGCGCAGAACCCGGTGCACCTCGCGCACGACCTCGTCTGGGAACTGCAGGTGTTCCAGGATTTCTCCCGCGACGACCACGTCAAAGCTCGCCGCTTCGAAGGGCAGAGGCGCCTGGTTCAGGTTGATCGTGTCGACCTCCAAGCCGCTCGCGCGCGCGCGCGCGACCGCCTCCGGATCGACGTCGAGCCCGCGGACACGGTGCTCGTGGGCGTAGGACTGCGTGAGCGTGCCGTCCCGGCAACCGATGTCCAGGATCTCGAGTGAAGGCGTCCGTGCTGCCCGTGACGCTTCTCGGACGGCCTCACGAAACCACCCTCCGCGCTCGTCGCCCGAGATCGTGAAGCCGTAGCGCGAGTTCGCGCCCGAGTGATGGCGACGGTAGTACTCCCCGATGCGGTCTTCCACGACGGTCTCCTTGCCTCCGAGGTCAAGATGATACACCTCGCGCGCCTGCGGCGCGGGGAGCTTCCACCACGCTTCGGGGACGGACGGGGAGGCGGCTGAGACATCGGATGCGCGCGTGCGAACCGAAGTTCGCGCGCACGCACCTCTTCGAGCGCGGGCTACGCGCGAACGAGCTTCGCGCCCGGACGACGAGGGAGCGCGGTTCCCGACCTGGCGCTCGTGGGGGCGGTGAACTAGCGTGACGCCCGTGATCCGAAGTGCGGTCGTGGGCGCTGGGCGCTGGGGTCTGAACCACGTACGAGCATTCTCACGGGCGAAGGAGGGCGTTCTGGTCGCGGTCTGCGACCCGTTGGAGGCCGCGCGGCTACGAGCGCGCGAGCTCGCTCCCGACGCGAGGCTCGAGGCCTCCTTCCAAGCGGTCCTTGCGGCGCCCGACGTCGACGCCATCGTCCTCGCGACCCCGGCGAAGCACCACGCGGAGATGGCGTGCGCGGCGCTCCAGGCGGGCAAGCACGTGCTGGTCGAGAAGCCGCTCGCGATGCGCACCGCGGACGCGGAGGCTGTGGTGGCCGCCGCGGCGCGCGCAGGCCGAACCCTCATGGTCGGGCACCTGATGCTCTACCACCCCGCGGTGGAGCGCATGCGCGAGGCCATCGCGGCGGACGAGATCGGGCGCACTCACTACGTATACTCGCTGCGGGTCAACCTGGGCACGTTGCGCCAGGATGAAGACGCGCTGTGGAGCCTTGCCCCACACGACATCTCCATCATCCTCCACCTCCTCGGCGAGCCGCCGGCGTCGGTCTCCGCGCGCGGAGGCTCGTACCTGCAGCCAGGCGTCGCCGACGTCGTGTTCCTCAACCTTCGCTTTCCGAGCGGGGTCCTTGCCCAAATCCAGGTCAGCTGGCTGAACCCTCGCAAGGAGCGGAGGGTCGTCGTGGTCGGGTCGAAGAAGATGCTCGAGTTCGACGACACCAGCGCGCACAAGCTGACGATCCATGACAAGGGGTACGATCGCGAACCAGCCTTCGTCGAGTACGCGGAGTACCTATCCATCCGGAACGGGGAGGTCCAGATCGCGCCTCTCACGATGGCAGAGCCGCTCGAGCGCGAGTGCCGCCACTTCTTGGAGTGTTGCGCGAGCGGCCGGACTCCCATCACGGATGGTCGCTCCGCGCTGGAGGTGGTGCGGGTGCTGGAGGCAGCACAGCGGTCCTTGGCACAGGACGGGGCGTCGATCAGCTTGAGCTGACACTCCGAGAGATGCGGCGGGCTTGACGCGACCCGGAAGGGGGATGAACCTTCCGGCCACCCCCGCACCCAACCCTCCTAGGCATGGACTCCGAGTTCGCCGCCCGCCTCGTGTGCCCGTCGTGCCGCGCCGACTCGGCTTCGCTGGACACCGCTGAAGATGCGCTGCGCTGCAGCGCGTGCGGTCGAAGCTTCGCCGTGAAGGATGGCCTCCCCGTCCTCGTACCGGAGGAGTCGCCGCTGGCGAAGGAGATGGGGAGCTGGGGCGACTCTGCAGCGAGCGGTGGGACCTCGTCGGCGAGGCAACGGGAGTACTGGGAGTCGGAGCTCGGCCACCGAGGTGCAGACCATCCGGTGGTCGCCGGGTTCGCGCGCCAGCGCTGGGACCACCTCGCCACGCTCCTGCCTTTGCAGGAGCTACGGACCGCGCTGGACGTCGGCGCCGGGAACGGCTTCTCCACGCTACACGCGCCGGCGCACCTGCACATGACCGCGACCGACGGCTCCTTCCACATGCTTCGTCGCCACCCGAGCGCGCGCAAGGTGTTGGCCGACGCGAAGTCGCTCCCGTTCCGCAGCAAGTCCTTCGACCTCGCGTACTGTTGGGAGCTCCTGCATCACGTGGACGAGCCGCATCTGGCGCTGCGGGAAATGGCCCGTGTCTCCCGTAGGTACGTCTACGTGTTCGAGCCCAACCCCATGAACGCGGCGCAAGCAGTGTTCGCCGTCGTGGATCGAGAGCATCGCTGGGTGCTGCGATACTCCCGGCGCTACCTCCTCGACCAGTTCGAGCAGGCGGGCCTCGAGCCCATCGCGCATCAACATGTCGGCGTGGTGTTCCCGAACAAGACGCCGAACGCGCTGTATCCGCTGCTGGCGCGCGTACCGTTTCGCCTGCCGTGGATCGGGATCTCCCACCTCGTCATCGCCAGGGTACGCGACGGCGCAGACTCGAACCCCTCATGAGTCGGTGGGGCGGCGCGGCCGCGATGTGCCTGACCGGCGCGGCCGTCGCGCTGGCCGCGCCGAAGTACAGCCACTTCTTTTACGGCGCGGTGCCCGTCCAGCTGTCCGATGCCCTCGTGGGCGCGGCCGCCCTGTGCTTGCTCGGGCACGTAGTCGGGTCGCGCCGCCTCCAGCGCTCGTGGCTCTACGTCGGCTTCGCCCTGTACCTGTTCGCGGCGGCGCTCTCGCTGACGCAGGTGGACTCGGTGTGGCGGGGGGCAGTCAAGATCGTCGGCATCTGCAGCCTCATGGCCGCTCCCACCGTCGCCATCAACGCCGTCCGATCACCCGAGCTCTGGCGGAGACTGCACCTCGCGTGGCTGCTGGCAGCCGCTACGGCCGGAGCGCTCACTTGTCTCGCCGTGGTGGGGTTCTACCTCGGCTTGAGGGATGCCGAATCGAATCCGATGCTCGGAAACTACGGCTCGCTGCCGCCGGGGCGAATTCCGCGCATGGAGGGCCCCTTCCTCAACTCCAACCAGTTCTGCAACTACCTCGCGGTCACTCTGTGTCTCTGGGCGGCACGCCTGCCAGAGCTGCGCCGCCGTCACGGCGTCACCGTGACCGCCTTGCTCGCGGCGCCGGTCGCGCTGGCCCTTCCATTCACTCTCTCGCCCAATCTCGGGCCCACCGCGCTCTCCGTCGCGGTGTTCTTCGTCATGGCCCGCGTCGGTCCTGTCTGGATGCGGAGCGTCGCGGTGGCCTGCTGTGGGCTCGCCGTCGCCGTCTTTGCGGTGGCGACGGCGTTCATCATCTTGCCCACTGGCGAGGGCATACCGCTGGGCCCGTTCGGCGTCCTATCCAGCATTCCGTCGGGTCGAGTCGCAGCCTCCCTCGCGGCCCTCGACACGATAAGCCAGCACCCTCTCATCGGAGCCGGAGTTGGAGAGCCGGTCGCGCACTTTCATCACGAGTTCGCGAACCAAGGTGGTCCGGCCCACATCAAGGATTTTCATCTCGAAGCTCACAACTTCTACCTGGGTCTCTGGGCCCAGATGGGACCTCTCGCGTTGCTGGGCTTTCTGATCGTGGTCGGCACGGTCCTGCGGGGGGTCCTGAAGCTGACGAATGGCGACGACAGCTCGAGATACCTACGAGCCGGTCTGGCCGCCGCGCTCATCGGACAGCTCCTCTACGGGGGTCTCTTCGGCGGCTTCGAGGATTCGCGTCACATCTGGATGATGCTCGCCGTGGCCGCCGCCGCCGGGCTCAACTTCCAGCGCGAGGCGGAGGGTGCTCGTGCCAGCGCCTCGGACGAGGCTCAAGCGGCCGTGACAGGACCCCCCGCAGACGGAAGCTTGGGAGCCCCTGCGTCGGGGGCCGCAAGGCTTCGCGGCTGACGAAGGCGTCGACCGATGAGCCAAAGCGCGGCGAAGACCGGCACGACTGTCTGAAACGACATCCCGACTTGGAGCAGCGTGGGCCCGAAGTAGAGCAGCAACACCGAGTAGCCGAGCACGACGTTGACGTCCGTAGGCGACCGTTCGCGCCAGCTCTGCAACCCCCGGTGGAAAGCTCCCCACCCGGCCATCCCGAAGATCACGCCACCCCACCCGAAGTTGGCGAAAAGAACGAAGAGGAAGGGCGTCGGAGCGGGGACCCCGACCAGGCTGTGGGTGATCCCACTGTCCGACCAGACGAGGTGCCGGTTCTTGTCCGGCAGGACCCAGCGGGGGACCGGGGCGATCAGCATCGCTTGCCAGCTCGCCCCCATGAGATACTCCTGACGCTCGGGGAACGTGTACATGACGGCTGCCGCCGCGGTCAGGCGTTGACGGTCCCCCTCGTGGTCTGCGAATACCTGGCCCGGACGAAAGCGGGACGACGAGAAATCGAGCTCCGCCCCGGGACCGCTGCTTCGCGCGTCACCGAGCACGTTGAGGATCGCCATGAGCGAGAACGCCCCCACGAGCAGCGCGGCGACCGGTATGCGGCGAAACAGGTAGTGGACGAGGATGAGCAGGTTCAGGAGGAAGAACACCGCGACGCCTCGGGTGCCCAAGCGCACCGACAGGAGCGCCGCCACGACCGATACGAGGCCTACCAGCGCGACGCGTCGCCACTCCTTTCGCCGAAGCGCCATCGCTCCGTGCAAGAGAAGCGGGATGAACCCCAGCGCGATGCCCCGATGCATCCAAGAGAGCGTGGGGTCCTCCTTCCACACGTCCTTGCCTTCGGCGAGGGCCAGGGCGGTGAGCGAGGTCCCGACGCGCGACTGGAAGTAGGCGTAAGCCGGTAGGAAGGCCAGGGCGCAGCCGAACGTCACGAGGAGCAGCCTCGACGGGCGCCACGTTCTCCCGGCGAGGTTGGGGAGGACGCGCGGAGCCCACCGCCCCCGACTGAGGTAGTAGCCCGCCAGGTAGGACGCAGCGCCCGTGAGGTAGGCCGCGCTCACGAGGTTCATGAGCTCCTCTCGCCGAGCCGGGCTGAGCGTGGGCAGAGCCCCGACGTCGATCCGTTCGCTCACGAGGATGGACATGAGCACGGCGAAGATGGCGGTCCCGGTGACCAGCCCGCTGAACGCCGCAGGGCAGAACGGGTCCGGCTCGCGGGCGAAGAGGAGGGGGGAGAGCTGGAGGGCCAGCGCCGCGTAGAGCAATGGGAACGTGGCACGCACGGACGCGGCCTCGATCTGCGCGTAGATGAGCACGCCGATGAGGATGATCCCCGCGCCCGCGACGACCCTACGCAGG
Source organism: uncultured Polyangiaceae bacterium (assembly GCA_964492175.1). Lineage (GTDB taxonomy): Bacteria > Myxococcota_A > Polyangia > Polyangiales > Polyangiaceae > Xiheicaenibacterium. The sequence goes on from CAZBJI010000009.1 coordinate 55,560, forward strand.
CGAGTCGCGTCTGTCAGCCGTACCCGCAGATTCTGGGAGCGCACGCAAGACCCTTGTCCACGCATCCTGCCCGAGCTACTCATCCCTGGCTAGGCGGATCCTGTGGTGCGGCCGCAGGCTCGCAAGTTCACGTTTCGAACGGGGAGCCCGGTTCGTGCACCCCACTCTCGGTGCACACGTACGTGGAACGCACGATCAGCGACTTCGGCGAGCAGTGGACGAAGTACCCCACGAACGAGGGGTACTTCGGATCCGTCGAGCTCTTGCGGGACTTCATCCAGCCTCTCCTGACCTTGGACGACGTCCGGGGAGCGCGCGTGGGGGAGATCGGCAGCGGCAACGGTCGCATCGTGCGGATGCTCCTCGACGCCGGCGCGGCCCACGTGGTGGCCGTGGAGCCTTCGGACGCGATCCACGTGCTGAAACGGAACACGGCGCCCGACGCCGAGCGGATTACGTACGTCCACGGACCGGGTGAGGCGCTCCCGGCCTCCGGTGATCTCGACTTGGTCGTCTCGATCGGCGTCCTGCACCACATCCCGGATCCGAGGGGCGCGGTGGCACAGGCCTATCGCGCGCTGCGTCCCGGCGGGCGGTTCCTTGCGTGGGTCTACGGACACGAGGGGAACGAGCTCTACCTCTCCCTCGCCGAGCCGCTCCGCAAGTTCACGACGCGGATGCCGCACGCCGCACTGGCAGGCCTCACCTGGACCCTGTACCCGCCGCTCAAGGGCTACGCAGCCCTCTGCCGCCACGCACCGCTCCCCATGGCTCGGTACATGACGGAGGTGATCGACAAGCTCTCGGGGTCGGCCCTGCGACTCAACATCTACGACCAGCTGAATCCTCAACACGCGAAGTACTACCGTCGGGACGAGGCGCTGGCGCTGCTGGAGCCTACCTTTGCCGACGTGCAGATCCACCACCGGCACGGCTACAGCTGGACCATCGTCGGTCGCAAGCCTCCCGAGGCCGGGACAGGTTGACATGACCAGGCCGAAGCGAATCTTGGTGACGGGCGGCTCGGGGTTCGTGGGCTCGCATCTCTGCGAGCGACTCCTGGATCTCGGCAACGACGTCGTCTGCCTGGACAACTTCTTCACCGGCTCCAGGCGCAACGTGGAGCGGTTGCTCTCTGCGCAGCACTTCGAGCTGCTCCGACACGACGTCACCGACCGCCTCATCGTAGAGGTCGACCAGATCTACCACCTCGCGTGTCCTGCTTCGCCGGTCCACTACCAGCGCAACCCCGTGCGGACGATTCGAACGTCGGTGCACGGGACGCTCAACATGCTCGACATGGCGCGCGAGGTTCGCGCGAGGATCCTCATCGCATCGACGAGCGAGGTCTACGGGGATCCAGCCGTGCATCCACAGCGGGAGGACTACTGGGGCAACGTCAACCCGATCGGCCCGAGGGCCTGCTACGACGAAGGGAAGCGCTGCGCGGAGGCGCTGACGGTCTCTTACGCGCGCCAGTACGGAGTCGAGACTCGCATCGCGCGGATCTTCAACACCTACGGGCCCCGGATGCACGAGAACGACGGCCGCGTCGTGTCCAACTTCGTCCTCCAAGCGCTCCGGGGAGCCGCGATCACCGTATACGGCACCGGGGACCAGACTCGCTCCTTCTGCTACGTGGACGATCTCGTGGAGGCGCTCATCCGGCTGATGAACCACCCCGACGACCCGGGGCCCGTGAACTTGGGCAACCCGGAGGAGTTCAGCATGCGCGAGCTCGCCGACCAGGTCATCGCCCTCACGGGGTCGAGCTCCCCGCTCCAGTTCGAACCCCTCCCGACCGACGACCCGGTCAGGAGGCGCCCGGACATCGAGAAGGCTCAGCAGCTGTTGGGTTGGCGGCCTACGGTCCCGCTCGACGACGGTCTACGACGCACGATCACCTACTTTCGCGGCGTCATCGATCGGTGAGCATCTCGGAGAGGACTCGTGCCTGATCCGGTCCGACTCTTGTTCTTTACGACCGTGCTCGGCGGCGGCGGCGCGGAGAGTCACGCGCTCCGGCTCATGAACCACCTTGATCGAGACCAGTTTCGGATCGATCTGGCGGTCACGCGCAAGGGAGGCAGCTACGAGAAGTTCTTGCGCGACGATGTCACCGTGCGGGACGTCTCGTGGCCGTGGATCCCCTCCAGCTCCGGGCGGGTCGCCGCGTCCGCGGTGGGCCTCGCGAGGCTGCTCCGAGAGCAATCGTGGGACGTCGTGCTCTCGGTGATGGACTTCCCCAACCTGGCGGCGCTCGGCGCGCAGGCGTTGCTCGGACCGCGAGCGCCTCGTCTCGTGCTCGTCGTCCAGATCCCTCCCGGAATTCACTACGCGAGGACGGCAGCCGGGAGGCTGCTGATTCATCCGGCGATCCGGGCGCTCTACCCGCGCGCGGATCGAGTCATAGCCCTCTCACAGGGTGTCCGGGGCGACTTGGAGGCGCTCGCGCCGAACCTCGAGGGACGGATCGATGTGATTCACAACGCCGTCATCGATCCATCTTTCCTGGACGGGGTCGATCGGCCTACGCCGGGCTTCCCTAGCGACGGGAGCCCGGTCATCGTTGCGTGCGGACGTCTCATTGCCCAGAAGGACTATCCGACGCTCCTCGCCGCGTTTCGACGTGTCGCAGACGCTCGTCCAGCCCATCTGGTCATCCTCGGAGAGGGGCCCGATCAACAGGCCCTGGAGCAACGGATCGCGACGCTCCGGCTGTCGGAGCGAGTCCATTTGCTGGGCTTTCAGGACTATCCCGCGGCCTACATGAAGCGAGCCGACGTATTCGTCCTCTCCTCGATCTACGAGGGGTTCGGGAACGTCATCGTCGAGGCCATGGCCTGCGGGACGCCGGTGGTGTCGACGGACTGCCCCCACGGTCCGAACGAGATCCTCGAGGATGGCGTCACGGGACGCCTGGTGCCCATGCAGGACCCTGTCGCGCTCTCCGACGCCATCCTGGCGGTCCTGGCTGACGAGGCTGCAACGGCGAGGATGGTCGACGCCGCACTCCGCAGGAGCGCTGCCTTCAGCGGCGCCACGATCGCTCGCAGATACGAATCGGTCATCCTCGACGTGGTCTCCAGCGGAGGCGCTGCGCGCGGATCCGCAGCCGCGCGCGGCTAGGCTCACGTCATGTGCGGCGTCGCGGGCATCCTGGGAAGCGTCGACGATCGGACGCGACACCTGCGCGCGATGGTCGAGGCGTTGCGCCATCGGGGTCCCGACGGCGAGGCCCTCTGGTCGGGGGAACATTGCGCTCTCGGGCATCGTCGCCTGGCGATCATCGACCTCAGCCCGGCCGGCTACGAGGTCATGGACGTCGAGGCGGCCCGGGCCACGATCTCCTTCAATGGCGAGGTCTACAACTTTCGCGAGCTGCGCGCCGAGCTCCAGGCCAAGGGGCACCGCTTCCATTCCCATACGGACACCGAGGTGGTGCTCCGGCTGTACCTGGAGGAGGGGGAGCGGTTCGTCGAGAGGCTCGACGGCATGTTCGCGGTGGCGATCTGGGACTGCGCCGAGGAGAAGCTCCTCCTGGCGCGGGATCCATACGGGCAAAAGCCGCTCTTCTACTTGGACACGGGGGAGTGTCTCGCGTTCGCGTCCGAGATCAAGGCGCTCCGGGCGCTTCCGTGGTTCTCGAGCGCTCTCAGCCCAGAGGCCATCGACGCATTCTTGACGGCCAACTCGATACCCGCGCCGCTGTCCATCTATCGGAGCGTGCGACGATTGCACGCGGGGACCCTCCTGGTCGCCACGCCCGATGGGGCCCGCCGGACGACGCGGTTCGTCCCACGCCGACCCGCGCGCGCGCGCACCGGTTCCCTCGGCGATGCGGTTCGGGAGTTCGACGATCTCTTCGGCGCCGCGGTCCGCCGGCAGCTCGTCGCGGACGTGCCGGTTGGACTGTTCCTGAGCGGAGGCATCGACTCGTCGCTCTTGCTGGAGAGGCTGAGCGCTGAGAAGCCTACGGGACTCGACGTCTTCACGGTCGCGTTCGACGAGGGGGGCCGCAGCGAGCTGGAGCACGCTCGCCGCGCAGCGCGTCGCTTCGGTGCGAGCATCCACGTCGTGACTGCAACGGCGGACCTGTACGCGTCGCCCGCCACGCTGGTCGACATGTTCGACGAGCCGTTCGCGGACGTAGCCATGCCGGCCCTCTTCGACCTCGCGCGGGCGGCCCGACGGAACGTAACCGTCGTCCTCACCGGGGACGGCGGGGATGAGCTGTTTGGCGGCTATGAGACGCACGTGGCGGGCTACCACCTCGCCCGGACGGTCGGAGAAGTCCGCCGACCGTGGCTGCGACGCCTCGGGGAGCTGGTTCCGGACCGCGCCGGGTACCGAAGCTCGGTCCGAGCCCTTCGTCGCCTCCTCGTGGCGGCCTCCGGAGGTTGGCCGTCGGCGCCGCTCCTCCGGGCCAACCTGTCCACCTCGGAGCGCTCGGAGCTGCTCCTTCCGCATCTGACCACGCAGGCCTACGACCCCTACGACGCGCTCCGACCCAGTCCGCACCGAGGCGCGGGCACGGTCGAGTCGCTCTTCGATCCTCTCGCGGATCCGCTCCTCTCCGACCTCTTCCTCCACAAGACCGACGTGACGACGATGGCGTCGGGCTTGGAAGCGCGCTCGCCGTTCTTGGACCGCGCCTTGGTCGACTTCGCGGGCAGGCTACCCTTGGGGCTCTTGGTCCATGGTCTCCACGGCAAGCGTGTGCCTCGCGCGCTGCTCGAGCAACGGGTCGACACGCGCCTCGGGCGTCGGCGGAAGACGGGCTTCTCCCCCCCGCTCGACGTGTGGCTCAGGACGTCCCTCACGCATCTCCTCGACGAGTACCTCGGCGACCCTCGCAACGCAGTCTTCGCGTGGGTGAGCGCCGCCGTGGTGACGCGTCTCATCTCCGAGCATCGCTCCGGCGCGCGGAACCACCGCCGGGTCCTCTGGTCCCTGATCCTGCTCGAGGCGTTTCTTCGCGGGCACGCGACACCAGCAGCCTGAAGAGCCCGAGTGGCGCCTCTCAGGCGGGACCGAGGAGCACGCGACCTTGTGCACCAGCGGGCTTCGCTGTGAGCGCCTTGCCCAGCACGTGGAACGGGTTGGACGGGTCGTTGTTGGCCTCGGCGCGGCGCGGGGTGCTGCTCGCCACCATGAGGTCGCCAATCTCCACCGCCGCGTCCGTGCACAGCACGGTGCATCGGCTCACGGGAGCGGGACAGATCAGCATGTGCCCGAGACCGAACGAGCCGGGCGATCCGGTGACGACGACGGCGCTCTTCGTGCTCGCTCCCGCGCCGACTGCGACCTGTCGCTCGCCGTTCGGCCCTGTTTGGAGCTCGACGACGTCGCCGCTCTCCAGCGGTGTGCTCTCGATGCTCTGGGCGAGGATCAGATCCGCTGCCTCGGTGTCCCCGGAGCGGTAGTCTCCCACCGAGAACGTCCAATCGGGCGTGAACTCATGCCCCGTCGCGAAGATGGCGACCACGTTCTCCGCCGAGAATCGGTCGACTCTGGGACCTCCGCCGATGCCCGTGTGCTCGAGCAAGAGACCGTAGGCTCCCACGATGCCAGACCCGGGAGATCCGAAGACGTCGAGGTTCGCGATTCGGAGCAGGGCGAGGTTGTTGATGGTGTGAACGGCGCGGATGACGCCCCGGACGGTGAGGGACTCGATCGTCCCCATGCAGTCGGAGGCCAAGAGGCCGGCCATGAAGCGCCCGGGCTGCCAGGGGCTCTCCCCCTTGTTGCTGATGCTGCAGTTGCTGACCGTGACCCCCATCACGTCGTGGAGATACCAGGCCGCGACGTGGTGCTCGACCGGGTGCCGACAGTTCTCCAAGTGCACGTCCTCGAAGGTGACGTCGTAGGCGAACTCGGCGATGGGGAGCGCGCCCGCGCCCATGTCGATCCCCACGCCGCACCGGTAGCTGGTCACCTCGGGGTCGCGCAGCATCGCTTGCTCGTTGAACATGTCGCGAATGGTGATGCCGGAGAAGTGCACGTGATGTCCCCCCCAGGTCCGGATCCCCACGCAACCCCGGGCGAGGTCGCCGTCGGTCACGCGGATCGCGGTGCAGCGGCTCCGGAACGTCAGGAGCGCGCGAGGGACGCCGAGCGCGTGGCAGCGGAGGCCGTCTGGCGACGAGCCGAAGGACGCGAGGGACACGTCCATGGCTGACTCGGCGAGGAGCAGCGCGTTGTTCTCGCCGCGGGACCAGACGTGCGTCAGGGAGACCCACCGCGTGCCGGCGCCGAGCTCGATCAAGGCGCGGGAGAACCCGGCGCCGCTCACGTCATCGACGGTCGCTCCCACCACGCCGGCCAGCAGGATCCCGGACGCGATCGTCCCGCCCTCCGAGTGGAGGTCGAAGCCGGCGAGGACGATGTCCTCGACGGGCACGATCTCTTGGACCTCCGCACCGACGCGGTGAAACTGACGGGTCGGCGTGTCGAGGATGATCCCGTTCGGATCGTGGGCGGCAGCGCGCACGATCTCGGTGAGGACGACGTCGGCTCCGTCACTCATCTCGTACTCGTCGGCGCCCGAGTTGGCTGCCCGCACCCGGAGCCAGCCCAGCGGCAGCTCAGCAGCGTCGTCGACGGCGAGGTAGAGTGAGTCCTTGGTGGCGGACGCGGCCAGCGGCAGCGGCTCGCCGAGCTTCGGCGCGCGCGCGATGATGGCGGCGTTCCGCGGGTCGTCCGCCGCCGACGCGGGCGCGCTCCAGCCGACCACCAGGGTCGTGGCTCCGCGGCCTGCGCCATACATCCGCCCACCGCTGGGGATCGAGAGCGACTTCGTGAGCTCGTACTGAGCTGCAGCCAGCTCGACGATCAACCCTTCATCCAGGGCTTGCTGGATCTCGTCCGTCGCCGTGGCGCTCGGAGCGATCTTGATTCGGCCGGCGGCGCTCGCGGAGTCCTGTTCCTCCAAGCAGCCCGCAGACACAGCACCCAGGACGCCCAAGACCCAATGTCGTCGTTGAAACCGCCTCATGAACGCCGTCATGGTCAACGGCGCGTCGTTCGGATTGCTTGAGCAAAATCGGTCGCCGCGCGCGAGCGTTCAGCCGTGACCAGCGGGAGCGGGCAACAGCCCTGCTTCCTCTTGGTCGACGACCTGCGGTCTGGGTCTAGGGGATGCGTCGGTCGGCTCCTCGAACTCAGGCACGATCTTGCGGAGCGCCACGCGTAAGGTCGCGAGGTCACCTTGCTGCGCGTGAACGGACAGCGCGGTGACGTGTCGGTCGAGCACGTCGAGCGGACGCCCTTCGAGGCGGCCGACGAAGATCTTCGCGTGGTAGGTCTTCTCCGCCGACTCATCCGCCACGCTCAGCTCCTCGAAGAGCTTCTCCCCAGGTCGCATCCCTGTGTACTGGATCTCGATGTCCTCACCGGGGCGGAGCCCCTTCAGTCGGATCAAGTCTTCGGCGAGGTCGGAGATGAGCACTGGCTCGCCCATGTCGAGGATGAAGATCTCGCCGCCGTCCCCCATCGTGGCCGCCTGTAGGACGAGCTGGGAGGCCTCGGGGATGGTCATGAAGTACCGGCGCATCTCGGGGTGGGTGACCGTCACGGGTCCACCTCGAGCGATCTGCTCGGTGAAGATCGGGATGACGCTGCCCGCGGAACCGAGCACGTTGCCGAAGCGAACCGCGACGAACTTACACCGGCTCCTCGCGGACAGGGCCTGGACGTAGAGCTCGGCCACCCGCTTCGTCGCGCCCATCACGCTGGTAGGGTTCACGGCCTTGTCGGTCGAGACGAGGACGAAGCGCTCAACCCCATGCTCGTGGGCCAGATCAGCCAAGAGCTTCGTCCCCAACACGTTGTTCTTGACGGCCTCGCCGGCGTTCCACTCCATCATCGGCACGTGCTTGTGTGCCGCCGCGTGGAGGAGCAGGCGCGGCTCGTGTTTCCGCATGAGAGCGGCCATCCGCTGCGCGTCACAGATGTCGGCGATCGCTGGCACGAGCCTCACCGACGGGAACCGCTCGAGGAGCTCGCGATGGATCTCGAAGAGCGCGTTCTCGGCACGCTCGACGAGCACCAGCTCGCGCGGCTCGAATCCGCAAAGTTGCCGGCAAAGCTCGGAGCCGATGCTCCCGCCGGCGCCGGTGACCAAGACCGAACGGCCGCGAACGTTGTCGCAGATGGCCTCCTCGTCGAGGCGGACGGGCTCGCGACGCAGCAAGTCCTCGATGGCCACGCTCCGAACGGAGAGGTCGACGTCCCCCTTCACGATCTCGTGGATCCCCGGGATGATCTTGGCGGGGAGGGAGGCCTGTTCGGCGAGCCGGACGATGCGGCGGATCTCCTTCCCGGGCGCGTCCGCCATGGTGATGAGCACCTGGGTGGCCCCCGTCTCCCTGCACCATCTCTCGAGCTCGGCCGTCTTGCCGACCACGGGCACGCCGTGCACCATCGTCCCGAGCTTCAGCCCGTCGTCGTCCAAGAAGCCGACCGGCGTCATCCCGAGCTCAGGCCGTGCTTCGAGCTCCTTTGCCACCAGCAGGCCTTCGTGGCCCGCGCCGATCAGCATCGTCGGTAGGGTCGCGTGGGAGCCGTCGCGGCGGGACGACTTGCCCGCGCGCTCGACCCACACGCGGCGGAGCGATCGGATGCCGACGATGGCGCAGAACCCCACGATGAAGTTGATGGCTAGTACGCCGGCGGGGACGAACACATCGCGCAAGAACGGTGTTCGCGAGCCCAGCTGCCCCGCCGCGATTCGGACGAGGAGGAGCAGGACCGAGGCTGCGCCCAACGCTTGGAGAATCCGGACGACCTCGCGAAGGCCGATGTAGCGCCAGGCGAACTTCGGCACGTCGAAGAAGTGCAAGCACGCGTACTCGAGCGCCACGACGTAGGGCAGGAGGAGCAGCCAGCGCTGCACCATGTCTCTGGGCACGTCGGAGTCGAACCGGATGACGAAAGCCAGCCCGAACGCGACGGAGAGCGCGGCGAGATCCAGGAGAATCTGGAGAGCGCGGGAGGCGACTCGACTCATGAAGGGCCCGGTGCTGAGGTGCCCGGAGGACGCCCTCCGTTCACCCAGCGACCGGCTCTTACCACGGCCCGGAGCCGCCGAAACCCGTGGAAGTCCGCCGGTCGAAGACGCTCGCGGGAGGGCACTGAGCGCCGGTTGAGTACCCACGATGAACACCCACCTCGGCGGAGCAACGAAGGCGGCGGGGCCGCGTCGGCGACGAGAACCCCGTGGTAGGAATGCGCGCGATGGGTCGGATCCTGGTTACCGGTGCGTTCGGGTACCTCGGCCTGGGCGTCCTCCGAGCGCTTCGAGGCCAAGACGTGGTCGCCTTCGGTCACGCCCCTCGGAACGAGGCCGCGCGGGCCCTCTTGGGCGAGGGATTGCGCCGGGTGGAGGGTGACCTCTTGGCCGTGGCGAGCACGCTGGAGCGCGAGGGGCCCTTCGACGCGGTCGTGCACCTGGCCGGCGGCGGCGGCGCGGCGAAGATTGCCGCGGAGCCGGAGGCCGCCGTTCGGACGAACGTCCGCGGGACGACCGAGCTCGCAGCGGCGGCGCGACGACACGGTGTGAGAAGGCTGCTCTTCGCGTCCACGATCGCGGTGTACGGAACGATGAGGGAGCATGGCCGGGCCTACCGCGAGTCGGATGACGCACGGCCAGACGATCTCTACGGGATCATCAAGGAGGCAGCGGAGCACGCGTGGGTCGCGCTCGCGGGCGGAACGTCGCTGCGGCTCGCCAACGTGTATGGCGCTGGGTGCGGCGTCGACCTGGGGCTGAGTGGCGCGGCGGAGCGGTTCGCACGCGCGGCCGCCGCGGGCGGTGATCTGACGGTGTTCGGGACGGGCGGCCAGAAGATCGACTACGTCCACATCGACGACGTCGCTCGAGCCATCGTCCTCGCCGTCACCCACGCCGGCGAGCTCCCACCCCACCTGAACGTGGGAGGCGGGCAGCCCATCGCCATCGGAGACCTGGCGCGGCTCCACGTCGACGCTGCGGCGACCCTCGGCAAGGCGGCGAGGCTCGTGGAGCGCCCAGCCCCCCCCGGTAAGGCTTGGCCCGACCGTTCGCTCGACATCACGTTGGCTCGCCAGACGCTCGAGTGGACGCCGAGCGTATCGTACGAGGAGGGTGTCCTCGGATTGGTCCGGATGATGGCTCGCGGGGCCGAGACATGAGCCCGCGCTCGCCCGTTCGCGTGGCGTTCGCGAGGCCCTCGATAGGAGAGGAGGAGATCGCGGAGGTGGCTGAGACGCTCCGCTCGGGTTGGATCGCCGCCGGCCCTCGCACGGCGAAGTTCGAGGAGCAGTTCCGAGATCTGGTGGAGTGTCGCCACGCCATCGCGACGAGCTCCTGCACGGGGGCGCTGCACATCGCGTACACGCTCATGGACGTCGCCGACCATGACGTGGTCATGCCGGTGATGACCTTCGCTGCCACCGCGCTGGCGGCCATCCACGCCGGCGGGCGGCCGGTGATGGTCGACATCGACGATGAGACGATGACGGTGGACGTGGAGCAGGTCGCTGCCGCGATCGGTCCCCGAACGCGGACCATCGTGGGGATGCATTACGCCGGGCTACCGTGCGACCTCGAGGCGCTCCTCGCGCTGAGGGAGCGCCACGGCGTGGCCCTCCTCGAGGACGACGCCCACGCCATCGGTACTCGGTGGCGCGGGCGGCCAGCGGGCTCCATCGGAGACGCCGGCGCCTTCAGCTTCTATGCGAACAAGAACTTCACCACCGTGGAAGGGGGGATGTTCACAACCTCACGGGACGAGTGGGTGCCCCGCGCGCGCGCGCTGCGCCTCCAAGGCATGTCGCGGGACGCGTGGCGACGAGATGAGGCTGCGTCCTGGCGCTACGACGTAGTCGAGGCGGGCTTCAAGTATCCGATGAACGACGTCCAAGCGGCGATCGGGCTGGTCCAGCTCCAACGGCTCGCCGCCTGGCAGCTTCGGCGAGCGGATATCGCGCGGCTCTACCACGAGCAGCTCCGAGGCGTGCCCGGGCTCCGGTTGCCGCCGAAGGCTGGCGCGGGCGATACACACGGGAATCACCTCTTCGTGGTGCGCGTGGCCCCGAGCCACGTCGGTCGAGACCGACTCGGCGTCCTGCTCCGCGACGAAGGCATCGAGACCAGCGTGCACTTCACGCCCCTGCACCTGCACCCCTACTTCCGCGAGCGGTGGGGGACGCGCGACGGCCAGTTCCCGGTCGCGGAGAGGGCCTTCGCCGAGATCTTGAGCCTGCCGATGCATCAGGGCATGACGGACGCGGACGTCGGCCTCGTGTGCGAGCACACGCGGGCCATCCTCGAGCGCGGCTAGTCGGTCATCGTGCGCGTCCTCGTCACCGGAGCATCGGGTTGCGTCGGCCGAGCCGTGACCGCGGCGCTGCTCGAACGAGGGCACGGCGTCGTGGCGGCCCAGCGGGGGTCAGATCGCATGCGTAGGCTGTTCCCGCAGGTCGAGACTCGGCCGTTCGATCTGACGGAGGATGGCCCGCTGGACGCGCTCGTTCGCGGGGTCGACGCCCTGGTGCACCTCGCTGCCATCGCCCACGCTGCGCCTCGTTCCCCAGGTGAGGTCGCACGGATGATGCGGGCCAACGCAGAGACCTCGCTGCGCTTGGCGCGGGCCGCCGCGGCGGGCGGCGTCCGAACGCTCCTCTACGCGAGCTCTGTGGCCGTCTATGGGGCAGGGAGCGCGCCCGGGGACGCGCCCTCCCCCGATACGCCATACGGCGAGAGCAAGCTCGCTGGCGAGCGGCCGTTCCTGGCCGAGGGGGGAATGGTCCTCCGACTCTCCTTGGTCTTTGGACCCGGAGACCGCGGCAACGTCGCCCTGCTCGCCCGCCAGATTCGACGCTGGGGCGGAGTGGTCCTCAATCGCGGGCTCAACGTGAAGTCGCTCGTCTACGCCCGGCACGTCGGAGATCGCATCGCGAAGATCCTGGAGGAGCCGGGCGCGCTCGCGGGCGCGCCGTTCGACGTCGTGGACTACTCCCCGACCCAGGCCGAGCTCGTGACCACGCTCGCCAGCGTGCTCGGGCGCCGCCCCCCACCGTCGGTCCCGCTCCGTCCCTTCCAGCTGGCGGGGACGGCCGTCGACGTCGCGCTCTCCACGCTCGGTCGGCCTGCGCGCTGGAGGCGGCGCGTGGACAAGCTCGCGGAGGACACGCGCTTCGACGGCGCGAAGCTCGACGCGCGGCTCGATTTCGCGGTGCCCCGAACTCTACGCGCGGCCCTCGCCGAGACGTTCGAGGCGTCATCGTGACCGCTGCGTGGGCGGGAGCTGCGCTGGCGTGCGCGGCCGGATTGCTCGTGTGGGCAGGGGCTTCGTTCCTGATTCGTCACGCGGGGCGGTTGGTGAAGATGGATCTTCCCGACGCCCGACGCCTCCATCGAGCGCCGACGCCTCGGGGCGGAGGTCTCGGGATCCCCGTCGCCGTGACGCTGGCGGCCGTCGCCTGGATCCTCGTGTTCGCCGCCGATCGCCGAGACGTGCTCCTGTGCGTCCTCGTCTTGGCTCTCCCCAACGGTGTCCTGGGCGTCATCGACGACTACCGGCCCATCCGATCGAGGGTGAAGTTCGCGATCCAAGCGCTGCTGGCCGTGGGCTTCGTCGCGCTCGGTCCTGCGGTGGAGACGCTCTCGTTCCCCGGGCTCGGGGCAGTCGACCTCGGGCTCGCCGCGTACCCGTTCACGGTGCTCTGGCTGATATGGGCCTCGAACGTCTACAACTTCATGGATGGGATGGACGGCCTGGCCGCCGGGAGCGGCGTCGCGTTCTTCGCGACGGTCGCCGCGCTCGCGTGGCTCGGGCCCCCAGCCGGTTCGGCCGCGGCCTGGGTCGCAGCCTTCGGCGCCGCCGCGTGCTGCGGCTTCCTCGTGGTCAACTACCCACCCGCACGCATCTTCATGGGGGACGGAGGCGCGCTCTACGTCGGGGCGCTGCTCGGCGGCCTCGCCGTGGTGCTGGCCGCACCTGGGGGCGGCGGCGGCCTGCCGTTCGGAGCGTTGGTGCTCGCGATGGGGTCCTTCATGTGGGACGCGACCTATACCCTGCTCATGCGCATCGTCCGACGCGAGGACTGGCTCCATCCTCACAAGCGCCACCTGTTCCAAAGGCTCGTGACGTCCGGCTGGAGCCACTCGCGCGTACGACGCCTCTACGCCTTGCTTGCCCTCGTGGGGTCGCTGGCGGCGCTGGGGCTCGCCCTTCTCGACGGCCCGTTGGCGATGGCCTCACTCCTCGTCGCGCTGGCGGCCTTCGGGTGCACGTCGTGGGTGACGGAGCGCGCAGAGCGGAACGCGCACGACGCCTGAGGATGTCGCGGCCTTTTTTTTTGCTGAATCGCGACTTCCCGGCGAGCACCGAATCTTGTACCCAACGGAGGTCCCGTGTCAGCGAGCTCCCAATCGACCATCCCCGGCGCGCGGCCTTACTTCCCGGAGGAGGACCTCCCCGGCGTACTCGCCGAGATCGGCGAGGTGCTGCGAGGGGGGCGGCTCATCCTGGGTCCCAAGACCCGTGAGCTCGAGTCCGGCTGGAGCCAGCGCGTGGGGACCAAGCACGCGGTGGCGGTCTCCAGCTGCACCGCGGCGCTCGAGATCGCGCTCCGACACGTCGGCGTCGCTGGCCGCGAGGTCATCGTGCCCACGAACACGTTCGTCGCGACGGCGAACGCGGTCAGCTACGCGGGCGGGTCGGTCGTCTTCGCCGACATGGACGAGGACGACTACTGCGTCGACGTCGAGGACGCGCTGCGCAAGCTCACTCCGCGGACGGCGGCGGTCATCGTGGTGCATATCGCCGGCTTCATCTCGCGACGCCTCGACGACCTCGTGTCCGAGTGTCGCCGGAGGGGCGTGGCCGTCGTCGAGGACTGCGCACATGCTCACGGCAGCACGCTGCGCGGCAAGGAGGCGGGCTCCCTCGCGGACGTCGGCTGCTTCTCCTTTTACCCGACGAAGGTGCTCACCTGCGGCGTGGGCGGCATGTTGACGACGAACGACGACGCCCTGGCCGAGCTCGCGCGCTCGGCCCGTCACCACGGCCAGGGGGCATCGCTCGAGGAGATCGTGCACGCCGGTAACGACTGGGTGCTGGACGAAGTGCGCGCGGTCCTCGCCTGCGCCCAGCTGCGGCGGCTCGACGATTTCCTCGCGCATCGCAGAGCCTTGGCGGCGCACTACGAGGGGTTGCTCCGGGGCGACCGCCGCTTCGTCCTTCCGGTGCTGCATCCGGAGCTGAAGGCGGCGTACTACAAGTACCCCATCCTCCTGCCGGAGGGCACGGACCGCGACGTCGTACGAAAGCGGGCCCTGTCGGACCACGCGATCGAGCTGGGCGCCCTCTACAGCCCGCCCTGTCACCTCATGCCGGTGTTCCAGGCGACTCCGGGCGCTGGCCCGGGCAGCCTGCCCAGAGCGGAGAGGGCCCTCAAGCGACAGATCTGTTTGCCCATGCACGCCAAGGTCAGCCTCGACGACGCCTCCAGGTCCGTCGCGGTCCTTCGCGAGCTCGCCGACGGCGGATGAGCCCCTCGGTCAAGAAGACCGTCGCAATCCATCAGCCCGAGTACTTCCCGTGGCTGGGGTTCCTCGACAAGGCTCGGAGCGTCGACGCCTTGGTCCTGCTCGACAGCGTCCAGTTCGACCGCTCGAGCCTGCAGCATCGCGCCAAGCTCCTGGGTGCAAACGGGCCTCTCTGGCTGACGATCCCATTTCGCCACAACTTCCCACAGCGAATGCTCGACGTAGCGTTCGCCGACCCGCGGTGGGCCACGAAGCACATGAAGAGCGTGCAGGCGGCCTACGGTCGAGCGCCCGGTTTCGGCGTGGCTTGGCCGAGGCTCCAGGCTTTCTTCACCACCCCGCACCCGCGCCTGGTGGATGCCCTCTGCGCGAGCGTCGATCTCCTCCTGGACGCGTTCGGCGTCCGTCCGAAGGAGGTCGTGCGCTCCTCCACGCTGGAGGTCGAGGGGGACAAGGGCGAGCTGGTGCGGAACATCTGCAGGGCGCTCGGCGCGTCGACGTACCTGTCGGGGCAGACAGGCGCCAAGTACCTGGAGGCGGAGGACTTCGAGTCGTCCGGGATCGAGATCGCGGTCCAGCGCTTCACGCCCGCCCCGTATCCCCGGCGCCAGGCGTCGGAGGAGGAGACGAAGGGACTCTCGGCGCTCGACGCCTGGCTCAACTTGGGCGAACGAGCGCAGAGCTACTTTTCTAGTCACGAGGAGAACGCATGAGAGTCCTCGCAGTTGCAGCGCACCCGGACGATGAGCTGCTGGGGCTCGGGGCGACCCTGGCGAAGCACGCGGCAGCGGGTGACGACGTGTGGGCCGTGGTCGTCTCCGAAGGCGCCAGCTCTCGGTACGAGGCCGGAGCCGACCACGCGCTACAGGCCGCTGGCAGGCGAGCGGCGAGCGTCCTCGGCCTGCAAGAGATCCGGTTCCTCGGCCTGCCGGATCAGCGGCTGGACACCGTCCCGCTCATCGAGGTAACCCAGCGCCTCGAGCGGGAGATCGAGGATCTCCGTCCCGACGTTCTCTACACGCACCATTGGGGCGACATGAACCGGGACCACCGGATCGTCTCCGAAGCGGTCATGGTGGCCGTCCGTCCGATCGGAGACCAATACCCGCACACGGTGCTGCTCTTCGAGACACCTTCGTCCACGGAGTGGGCGCCCCCCGATCCGACCTCGGCCTTCGTCCCGAACTACTTCGTCGACGTGGGGACCACCATCGAGACCAAGCTCCGAGCCATGGAGTGCTACGAGAGCGAGCTACGGGACGCTCCGCACCCGCGGTCGCTCGACGCGCTGCGGGCACGCGCCAAGTACTGGGGCCAGATCGTGACCCGCGAGTACGCGGAGGCCTTCGTCCTCGCGCGTCGCGTCGTTCGGTAGAGTCGGCGCCCGCGAGGTACTAGGCGCGACCCATCGCGAAGTCGCGGCTCAGCGCCAGCAAGCGTTGGACGCGGGAGAGGTCGCTGGGGGGATGCGCGGCCAAGTCGATCAGCTCGCGGGCGAGGCCCCGAGCAGCGGCATCGACCGTGAAGCGATCCAAGACGGTCTCGGACCCGCGCCGCCCGGCCCGCAAACGCCACGCACGGTCCGAGAGGGCCCTGTCGCAGGCGGCAGCGAGAGCCTTCGCGTCGCCCGGCGGAACGACGAGACCGGAGACGCCGTCCTCCACCTGCTCTCGAACCCCCGCGACGTCGGACGCGACCACGGGGACCCCGGCCGCGAAGCTCTCGAGGATGGCGCGCGGAAGACCCTCGGTGCCCCTCACCTTCAGGGGGCTTCCGTCCATGATCAACGTCTCTTCCTGCACCGAAGGGAGCACGGTCACGTCCGCAGCCGAGAGGAGCTCGTGCACGTCGTCCCAGAACCCGACGAGCGCGAACCTGGAACCAACGGCGCTCGCCGCGACCCTGCGATCGAGCCAAGCTTCGTAGGGTTCCCCGCTTCCGGCGCCGGCGCACACCACGAAGAGGTCGTGGCCCCGCGCGGCGAGGAGCTCCGCGGCGGCCAGCAAATGGTGGAGCCCCTTGAACGGGGTGGGGGAAGAGACGCAGACGAGCAGGCTGGCGCTCTCCGGGAGGGTGACGCCCCTCTCGGAGAGCCTCTCGACCAACCGCGCCCGCGCCTGATCCCGTGGGATCGGCGCGCTGGTCACGACGCCGTTGTAGACCACCCGCGAGCGCGGGCGCACGCTGGGGGCGACGTGCTCCGCCAGCGCACCGGCGACCAGGATCAATCGGTCGGCGAGCGCCTGGGCCGGGAGCCAATACCCGCGCGGGATCGCCGGAACGCCACGCAGGTGGAGCATCGCGGGGAGCCGGGCCAGGCGGGCCGCCGCCCCAGCCATCGTGATGCCCCGCGGCGTGTTGAAATGGAAGGCGCTGGCGCCCTCCCTCCGAGCGAGCTCCGCAAGGCGGCGCGAGAACGGCAGGAGCTGCCGGGCGAGGACGGCCGCCTGCTCGAGCGGCCCGAGCCGCATCAGGGCCCTACCGAAGCTCTGAAACGCCGCGGGCGACGGCAAGACCCGAACCTCGAGCCCAGCGCGTCTGCAGGCGGCCTCGAAGATGCCCGCGTGGGGGAACGCCACGACCGGCTCGACCCCGTGCTCGGCGAGGCGCGACAGCGAGAGGAGCAGGCTCTTTTGCGCGCCGGCGAGGCGATGGGGCACATCGGCGAAGAACAACGCCTTCACGCGAGCTGTCTACCACGTCCAGCCATCGCCGATGACCGCGCCTTGTGGTAAGCCGGAGGCAAGCCTGGTGGCCCTTGCGACTCGCACACCTCTTCTCCTCGGACCAGGGCATCCCGGGCTCTCTCCCGTATTCGTTCCCGCTGCGCGCTCGCGGGTGGGATATCGCCTATCTGGCACCTGAGGGTCCCGAGGTGTCCCGCGCGTCCGCGTGCGGGTATCGCTACTTTCCGACGCGGTTCACCCGACGAATGGACCCGCTGGGTGACGTGTCGGCCACCGCTCACCTGATGCGCACGCTCCTCCGCGAGAAGTTCGACATCGTCCACACCCACAACCTCAAAGCAGGCCTCGTCGGGCGGGTCGTCGCGAGGGCCGCGGCCGTCCCCATCATCGTGCACACCGTGCACGGCGCGACGTGGTCCATCGACACGCCCGAGCCGAAGCGCAGCGTCAACGCGCTGCTGGAGCGCGCGGCGTCGCTCGCCGCGGACCTGATCTTCACCCAGTCCGAGGCGGACCGCGACGCGTTCCTGAAGATGCGCGTCGTTCCACCCCAGAAGATGCGCATCATCGGCAACGGGGTCGATCTGCGCCGGTTCGATCCGGCGCTGTACACGGCGGCAGGGCGAGCGCACCTGCGCGCGTCGATGGGCGTCGCGCCCGAGCAGGTGCTGGCGGTCTTCGCGGGGCGGATGGTCCGCGAGAAGGGGCTGGAGGAGGTCTACGACGCGTCCGAGCTCCTCCGCGATTCGAACGTGCGGATCGCGATCGCGGGACGGGACGACGCCGAGCGTGGAGACGCTCCCTCCGCCGAGTCGGTGGCGCGCGCGCGGCGAGCAGGGGTCATCTTTCTGGGCGAGAGGCGGGATATGCCCGCGATCTTCCACGCTGCAGACGTCGTCGCCCTCGCCTCCTGGCGCGAGGGCATGCCGCGCGTCCTGATCGAGGGAGCCGCGATGGGCAAACCCCTGCTCGCCACGAACGTCCGCGGCTGCCGGGAGGTGGTCATCGACGAGGTGACCGGACACCTCGTGGACGTCCGGAGCCCGAGGGCGATCGCCGAGGGTCTGCGGCGGCTGGCGGAGAGCCCGCTCGAGCGCCAGGTGATGGGCGAAGCGGCACGGAGAGACGCGCTCGACCGCTTCGACTTGAACGCCGCCGTGCAGCGGGTCACCGAGGCATACGATGAGCTGATCGCAAGGAAGGGCCTGACATGAAGACCGTGCT
The DNA here is from genome assembly GCA_964492175.1 of uncultured Polyangiaceae bacterium. GTDB lineage: Bacteria > Myxococcota_A > Polyangia > Polyangiales > Polyangiaceae > Xiheicaenibacterium. The sequence continues at coordinate 74,007 of CAZBJI010000009.1, forward strand.
CGCGCTCAAGACGTCGCCGGCCACGCTACGGGACGATATCGACCGCTCGTTCGCCGAGGAGCCCCTGCGGGGGCTCGATCCGGATCGCCCGACCTGGGTGAAGGTCAACGGAAACTTCAACCTCGCGTATCCCGGCTCCAACACGTCGCTCTGGTTCGTCCGCGCGCTCCTCGAGGTGCTTCGTGCGCGGCGCTTTCGCCTGACCACGATCGTCGAGGGCGACCTACCGGAGTTTCGCGCCGAGGACATGGCGGTGAGCACCGGCCTGCTCGACACGCTGAAGCCATTCGCGGTTCCGTTCCTCTCCTATGAGCGACTACCACGCGACGACCGCGGGCTGCCGAGAGCCCTCAGCGAGGTCCAGCTGCTCAACACGCCCGTGTTTCATACGCATGGCCACGCCGTCATCTCGTGCGCCACGAAGAACCTGTTCGGACTTCTCCCGGTCGATCGCCGGAAGTACCACGCGAAGCTGAGCGACAAGCTCTTGGAGTTGGCTCGTCACGTCCCGTGCGTGACGTTGGTCGATGGAACCGTGGGACTGGAGGGCGAGAGCACGCGTCGCGGCGACCCCGTCAGGTGCGACCTCCTCCTCGCGGGAGACGACGTCTTGGCCGTGGACGTTGTGGCCGCTCGTGTCATGGGATTCTCGCCGCAAGAGGTCCCACTGCTGGCGATGGCCTTCGAGCGCGGCGTCATCGCGGAGTCGGACGTCACCGTGGCCGGGGACGGGAGCACCTCCAACCTGGGTCGGAAGCGGTTTCACCTGGAGATCGGCCGAGTCAGACGGCTGGCGATTTGGTTGCACGGCCTGGACATCGACACCGAGCCGGTGTGGGCAGCGACCGATCCGCTCCGCGTGCTTTGGCATCGGCTCAACTTTCGACGAAAGCAAGCGCGCCTCGCGAGCGGCCCTTGGAAGGAGTACGCGGAGCCCGATCGTCGCGCCGAGACCCCGTAGCCCTGCGCCCGACGGACGCGTGGAGCCTTCCCCGTTGCGAACGCGCCAATCGCGCGTCGCGTCCGACCCATCGAGGCGCGAGCCTTGCTCGCGCCGACTCGAGTGGTAGGATGCGAGCCGATCTTTCTCCCTTTCTCCGCGACCTCGATGCTCTGTCCCATCTGTGACGCAAACACGAGGCCGCTGGGGGCCCCGCTCGGCGGCAGCAAGAAGCTGGGGCTGCGCGCCTGTGGCGCGTGCGGGCATCGGTTCGGGGTGCCGGAGCGGTTCGACGCGCACACCGCGTACGACGACATGTCCTACGCCGGCTTCCGTCCAGACCCGCAGTTCGAGGCAAAGGCGGAGTCGGTCTTGCGAGCGCACGTGCTGCCCCGGGTGCCGGTCGGCGCCAGGCTCCTCGACGTAGGGTGCGGCAACGGCACCGTCCTTCGCGTCGGCGAGAGGCTCGGCTTCGCGGCCCGGGGCGTCGACGTCTCCCAGGCCGCGGTCGACCATTGCCGCCGCCAGCAGCTGGACGCCGAGGTCGCGGATTTTCCCACCCATGATTTCGGAACGGAGCCCTTCGGCGTCGTGACCTTCTGGGACGTGCTGGAGCACCTCGCGTCGCCTCGGGCGTTCATCGACCGGGCTGCGCGGCTCTTGCAGCCTGGAGGCCTTCTGGTCGCCAAAGTGCCTGGTCACGAGCTGCTGTCGGTCCTCGTCGGAGCTTGGGTGCCTCCGCTGGCGGGGGCAGTCCTTCAAGTGCCACATCATCTCCAGCTCTTCACACGCCGGAGCATCCAGGAGCTCGTCCGCCGTGAGTTCGAGCCCTTGCTCGTCGTCGATCCCGGTCCGATGCGAACCGTCTCGGCGGGCGGGGCGCTGCGTCGCCGTCTGGCTCGCAAGATCGTTCGGACCATTCACGATCTCTCCGGCGACCACGGGCTCCTGATCGTCGCTCGGAAGCGGGCGACGGAGTCGCTCGCCGATTCGGCCGAGCAGCCACGGGCGATCTAGCTAGCTCTCTCCCGCGAGTCTCCGGTCATCCCCACGAGCCCCCCCCCTACCGCCACCACCTCCCGGCACGCGCGCTCGGCGACTGGGAAGCTCCCTTCCCCCCACCCTCGGCTTCGGGCCAGCTGCTCGAAGCACGGCATCAGGTGCAGAGGCTCCGGGTAATAGACCTCCGTCGCCACACCAGCGGCCGCCAAGCGCGCGCGCAGCGCCTCACGATCGGGCGTGCGCACGACGTATTGATGGTACACGTGGCCGTCGATCAGGCCTGGCGTGCGGATCCCACCGTCGAGCTCCGCGAACCACGCCTCGTAAGACCCCGCCAGGGCTCGCCGCTCGGCCGTCCAGCGGTCGAGGTGCGGAAGCTTCACGCGCAAGAACGCCGCCTGGAGCTCGTCGAGGCGGAAGTTCCCGCCGACCAGGACATGGTGGTACTTCGGCCGCGCGCCCTGGACACGGAGGAGGCGCAGGCGCTCGGCGATCTGGTCGTCGTTCGTCGTGACCATGCCTGCGTCGCCGAGCGCGCCGAGGCTCTTGGTGGGAAAGAACGAGAAGCAGCCGAGCGCACCGAGGGACCCAACCGGCCCGCGCGAAGTGGACGCGCCGAGGGCCTGGGCCGCGTCCTCGACGACGGGGATGCCTCGGGAGGCCGCGAGATCGAGCAGCTCGAGCGAGGCCGGTCGCCCGAAGAGGTGCACGGGCAAGATGGCCCGCGTTCGGGGGCTGATGGCGGCGCGCACAGCCTTGGGATCGAGGTTCATGCTCTCGTCCTCGATGTCGGCGAAGACCGGCGTGGCGCCCAAGCGCGCGACGCACCCCGCCGTCGCGAAGAACGAGAAGGGCGTCGTGACGACCTCGTCCCCCGGGCCGACGCCGAGGGCCATCAGCGAGGCGAGGATCGCGTCGGTGCCGCTCGAGACGCCGATCGCGTGTCGCACGCCTATCCGCGCCGCGAGCTCCCGCTCGAGTGCGGCGACCTCCTCCCCGAGGATGAACCGGCCCCCGCGGACGACTTGGTCGAACGCCGCCCGGAGCTCGGGCAGGAGCGGGGCGTGGAGCGCCGCGAGGTCGACGAACGCGGGCGGAGCGGGCGGCGGCTCCTCCCCGTCCGCGAGGGGTCGACACGACGCCGCGTCGCAGAGGTACCGATCACCCGACTCGGGGCACGTGGCGACGCGCGCGTTCGGGAGGCGGCGGCCGAGGCGGGACACCCACCCCACGCGACGCGCAGGGTTACCGACGACGAGCGCATGGGCCGCGACGTCCGCCGTGACCACGGCCCCCGCGCCGACGAAGGCGTACGCGCCGATCCGGTGGCCGCACACGATGACCGCACCGGCGCCGATGGTGGCGCCTTTCTCCACCAGCGTCGGCCGGATCTCGTGCTTGCGATCGACGAAGGCCCGCGGCTCGTTCACGTTCGTAAAGACTGCGTGGGGCCCCACGAAGACGTCGTCCTCGAGCTCCACCCCGTCATAGACCGAGACCCCGTTCTGGATCTTGACCCGGTGCCCGACCCTCGCCGCCTTGCCGACGAAGACGTCCTTGCCGAGGGTGCACCGGTCCCCGATGCGCGCGCCGGACTGCACGTGCGCGTGGTGCCACACGCGCGTCCCCTCCCCGAGGACGGCTCCGTCCTCGACGACGGCGGCCGGGTGGACGAGCTTGCCGGTCATGGAGAGGCGCAGACTACGTCGCGTCGCCGCCGCTCGCCAGGGCGTGGGCGCGAGCCGGAGCGGTGCGCCGACCGCGTGGCCGGTCCCGGAGGACTCGAAGCCGCAGCGCCGGCCCTGCCTCACTCCCCCACCACGAACACCCGCAGCGCCCCGTCCTCGCCCCGCCCCACGGCGAACCCGAGGTCGCGCGCTCGGGCGCGCTCGAGGAGCGCCGCCTCGCCGAGCGGCTCGCCCAGCCGGCCGGGGCGGAGCTCGTCCGAGAGGACGAAGTCCCACGGACGCGCCGAGCCGGCGAGCACGGCGAAGTATCCGTAGTCCACGACCTCGAGGAGCACGCGCTCTCCGGCTGGGACGGCGCCCGCGACCTCGCGGCCGATGGAGAGCTCGGCCTCGCGCTGCGCGACGGACTCCTTGAAGAGGAGGGTCGCGCGGAGCGTCGCGGCGCCGCCTCCTACGACGAGCATCGCCGCGACGACGGCGGAGGGCCGGAGCCGGTCGGCCGCGAGGGCGAGGCGCGCGGCGAGGGCCGTGAGCACGGCGAGGAACAGGTGCAGCGTGAGGAGCGCGCGCTCGGGGTGGTGGGTCGGCGCGCCGCCCTTGATGCTCGAGAGCGTCAGCGCGAGGAGCAGGAAGGCGAGGAGCGCGAGGGGGCGCGCGAGGTGGGGGAGCGCGGCGCGGAGCTCGCGGCGCGCGATGACGCCGACGAACGCAAGGGCCCCGGCGAGCTCGGGCTCGGCCCGAAAGACGGCGAGCAGGTAGCTCGTCGCGCGCTCGAGGATCGCGCCCTGATCGACCGCCTGCTTGTAGGCCGCGACGCGGTCCAGGTAGTGGAACGGCGAGCCGTGCGCGTGCGCGTTCCAAGCGGACCAGGCGACCGGAGCGGCGAGGGCGACGACCGCGGCGAGGACGTGGGGCGCCCTCCCCTCCCGGCGCACCGCAGCGTCCCGCAAGCAGAGCAGCGCGAAGCCTGCGGCCAAGAACCACGGCTCATAGCGCGAGAGGCACGCGGCGAGGAGGAGGAGGGCGCCAGCGAGGCGCGCGCGAGGCGTCGCCCCTGGGACGAGCGAGGCGATCGCGAAGAGCGAGCACGCGGCGGTCGGCAGCTCCGGCACCGCGGACGCGCCGAGCCTCGCGCTCCAAGGCAGGATCGCGACCAAGAGCGCGCTCCAGAGGGCCGCGTCGGACCGCTTCGTGAGGGCAAGGGCGGCGCGGTGGACGAGCACGACGGAGGCGGCGCCGAGCAGCACGGCGACCGCGACCGCGACCCCCACGGTGCCGCCGAAGAGCCGCATCGCGAGGCCCGTGATCCAGAACGGCAGCGGGAGCCAGCTCGTCCCGCTCGGATCGAGCTGCGGCTCGCGGGCGAAGCCCTGGGCGATGACGACGCGCGCGAAGTCGTCGTCGCTCACGCCATGAAAGCCGGACCCGAGCAGTACGCCCGAGACGACCAGCTTGAGCGCGACGAGGCCGACCTCCCGCCACGGCCGTGGGCGATGGTCAGCCGGCGCGGGCGAGGGCGGCACGGTGGGCTCGCCGAGGCCGGGACACGCGGGTCACGGCACGTTCTGCTGCTCGAGGAGATCGCGGAGGGCGCGGTCACCGCTGGAAGACAGGTACGCGAGGCTGATGCTCGTCAGCATGAACACGACGGCGCACGCCGCGGTGAGCCGCGTCATGAAATTGCCCGCCCCGCGTCCCCCGAACACCTGGGTGGCGGCGCCGCCGCCGAGGCCGCCGAGACCGCCGCCCTTCCCCTGCTGGAGCAGCACCACCAGGATGAGGAACAGGCAGACGAAGACGTGGAGAACACTCAGGAACGTGTGCAGCATGGGGCTGGAACGGCGGGCATACCGTGGATCCGAGGGAGGCGCCACCCTCCTGCTAGGCCGAGCCGAAACCGCCCGCGCCTGCGGCTATTCCCGCGGGCTCGACGCGAGCGCCTTGGCGGCCTCGAGCCGCGACCGGCCCCACGGGATCGCCGCGTCCATGTCGTCGTCGTACTCGAACCCGTAGAGCTTGAGCGGCCCGCCGGGCATGTCTTTGAGCGTCAGGCAGAGGTTGAAGTGGGGCTTGTCGTGGCATGGCTCGACGGTGAACGACGTCGTGAGCTTCTTCTTCTCGTGGAGGTACTGGATCTCCAGCTTCGAGCCCTGCCGCTCGATCTCGAAGATCTCGAAGGTCGCTCGGTAGCGCGAGCCGTTCTCGTGGATGCCGATCCCGCCGCCGAAGAAGATCCAGAGATCGACGGCGTCGGTGCGCTTCTCCGGCATCCTGTCGAACCACGCGCGCCCGAGGATGAGCCGCGGGTTCTTGGCGGCGTCCTCCTCCAAGGGGGCAGCTCCCGAGCCGATCCGGCCGGCGGCGACGAGGGCCACGGCGAGCGTGAGCAGGGTGGCGACGAGCGCGAGCGCCGCGAGGGGTCGGCGGTGCGCGAGACGAAGGAGGCGCAGCAGCATGGGCGGAGCTTAGCGCCGCGGCGACGCCCCGCCCAGGGCGGCCGAGCCCGCTGCCCCGCTCGGCTACCTCAACCGTCGCCGTCGCTGTCGTTCGCGACGCCCTCGGCCGAGCCCTTCTTCGAGAGGGGGGTGGGCCTCACGGAGTCTGCGGTGCCGGTCGCCGCGGCGGGCGCGGGCGCGCTCACCGTGTCCGGCTCCCTCGCGTCCGCGCTCGAATCCTCGTCGAGCATGGGCGGCGCCTCCGCCTGGCGGGTCGCGACGATCTGCGCGGCGCCGACGATCTTCGCGAAGCCCGCGGCGTCGAGCGCCGCGCCGCCGACGAGCGCGCCGTCGACGTCGTCCTGGCCGAAGAGGCCTGCGGCGTTGTCGGCCTTCACGCTCCCTCCGTAGAGGATGCGCGTAGCCTCGGCGACCTCCTCGCTCACCTCGAGCAAGAGCTCCCGGATGTGCGCGTGCACGGCCTGGGCGTCCTCGGGCTTGGCGACCTTGCCCGTACCGATGGCCCAGACGGGCTCGTACGCGATCACCCCGAAGCCGGGCGCGTCGGCAAGCTGCTGCATGAAGGCGCGGGTCTGGCGCTCGACGACGGCGAGCGTCTCACCCGCCTCCCGCTCGGCGAGCGTCTCCCCGACGCAGACGATGGGGCGGAGCTCCGCCTCGAAGGCGGCGCGCGTCTTCTGCGCGACGCCCTCGTCGGTCTCCCCGAAGAGCTGCCGGCGCTCGCTGTGACCGAGGATCACCCAGGTGGCCCCCGCGTCGCGCAGCATGGGCGCGCTCACCTCGCCGGTGAACGCCCCCGAGGACGAGGCGTGCATGTTCTGCGCGGCGACGCCGACGCCGAAGCCCTGGGTGACGTCCACGCTGCCGCGGGACTCGTGCACCTCGTGGGCGACGGCGGCGATCGCGGTGAACGGCGGCGCGAGCACCACGTCCACGCGGTCCGCGCTCTTGGTGGCCTCGGAGACCGCGCGCGCCAGGGTGCACGCGTCCCCGCCGCCGGCGTTCATCTTCCAGTTGCCCGCGATGAGCGGGCGTCGAAACGGGTTCATGCTGACTCCAGGGCCGCCACGCCGGGCAGCTTCTTGCCTTCGATGAGCTCGAGCGAGGCGCCGCCGCCCGTAGAGATGTGATCGATGCCGCCGACCACCTCCTCCCCGGCGAGCTTGATCGCCGCCGCGCTGTCGCCGCCGCCGACGACGGTGAAGCCCGAGACCTTGGCGAGCGCGCGGGCGACGCCGAGGGTCCCCTCGGCGAACGGCGCGGACTCGAAGAGGCCCATCGGACCGTTCCAGAACACCGTCTTGGCCGTCGCGAGCTGCTCCTCGATGAGCGCAGTGGTCTTCGGGCCGATGTCGAGCGCGAGCTTCCCGGCCGGGACGGCCCCCGCGGCGACGACCTCACCCGAGGTGGCGTCGAGGCCGTCGGCGACGACCACGTCGACGGGCAACACGAGCGTGACGCCCTTGTCGCGCGCCTTCTCCATGATCGTGCGCGCGAGCGGGAGCTTGTCCGCCTCGACGAGGGACCTCTGCATGTCCTTGCCCTGCGCAGCGAGGAAGGTGTTCGCCATCGCGCCGCCGATGCAGAGCGCGGCGCACTTGCCGAGCAGCGCCTCGACGACGTCGATCTTGTCGCTGACCTTCGCGCCCCCCAAGATGGCGACGAAGGGCTTCTCCGGCTCGTGCACGACGCGGCCGAGGGCCTTCAGCTCCTTCGCGAGGAGGAAGCCCGCCGCCCGGTCGCGGACGAGGAGCGGGAGCGCGTGGACCGACGCGTGGGCCCGATGCACGGCACCGAAGGCGTCGTCCACGTAGACGTCGCAGAGCTCCGCCAGCTGCCGCGCGAAGCCCTCGTCGTTCGCCTCCTCCTCCGGGTGGAAGCGGAGGTTCTCGAGGAGGCAGACCTGCCCGGCGCGCAGATCCTGAATCACCTTCTTGGGCGCGTCGCCGACGCAGTCCTCGGGCACGTGGACCTCGAGGCCGCTGAGCTCGGCGAGCCGCTCCCCGCACGCGACGAGGGAGAGGCCCTCCGTCTTTCCGGGCTTCGGCCGGCCGAGGTGCGACGCCAAGATGACCTTCGCGCCCTTCTCCACGGCGTAGCGAATCGTCGGCAAGGCCTCGCGGATCCGCGCGTCGTCGGTGATCGCGCCGGTCTTCTTGTCGAGGGGGACGTTGAAGTCCACGCGGATGAACACGCGCTTGCCCTCGAGCCCGCGCCCGTCACCGGCGGGCCCGCCCGCGAGGTCCTCGATGGTCCGCATCACGCACCCTTCTTCGCCATGAGGAGCGCCAGATCGATCATGCGGTTCGAGAAGCCCCACTCGTTGTCGTACCAGGAGAAGACCTTGGCGAAGCGGTCGCCGAGGACCTGCGTCATGGTCGAGTCGAAGATGCTCGAGGCGGGGTGGCCGATGTAGTCGTTCGAGACGAGCTCCTCGTCCTGGTAGGCGAGGATCCCCTTCAAGGGCCCCTCGGAAGCGGCCTTCTTCATGGCGGCGTGGATCGAGTCCTTCGAGATGGGCTTCTCGGTCGTCAGGGTGAGATCCACCAGCGACACGTCCACCGTGGGCACCCGAACGGCTTGCCCGTCGAACTTGCCTGCGAGCGCGGGGATGACCTCGCTCAGCGCCTTCGCCGCGCCCGTGGAGGTGGGGATCATGCTGACGGCCGCTGCGCGCGCGCGCCGCAGATCCCCCTTGCGGTGCGGGATGTCCAGGATGTGTTGGTCGTTCGTGTACGAGTGGACCGTGGTCATGAGGCCTCGCTCGATGCCGAAGTTGTCGAGGAGCACCTTGGCCACGGGGGCGAGGCAGTTCGTCGTGCAAGACCCGCACGAGACGACGTTGTGCGACTTGGCGTCGTAGGAGGAGTCGTTCACGCCCATCACGATCGTGAGGTCGTGCTGCTTCGCGGGCGCGCTGATGATCACCTTCTTGGCGCCCGCCTTGAGGTGCGCGCCGGCCTTCGGCCCGTCCGTGAAGAGGCCGGTGCACTCGAGGACCACGTCCACGCCGTGCGCCTTCCACGGGAGCTCCGCGGGATCCTTCACGGCGAGGACCTTGATCTCGCGGCCGCCGACGATCACCGAGCCGTCCCCCGCCTTGACCTCGGCCGCCTTGAACTCGCGGTGGATCGAGTCGTACTTCAGGAGGTGCGCCAGCGTCTTGGCGTCGGTGAGGTCGTTGATGGCCACGAGCTCGAGGTCGGTGACCTTCCGCTCCACGAGCGCGCGGAGGATGCAGCGCCCGATACGTCCGAACCCGTTGATGCCGATCTTCGTGGCCATGGCAGTTTCTCCTGTGGGGAGCCGTGTTTAGCGGCTGACACCCCCCGCAGCAAGGGGACCGGGTGCACAGGGCGAAGAGCATGCGCCAGGCACACGCCCGGGCGCAGCTATTGCGGGATGCCGCAGCCCGGCTCGACGGCCGCGCTCGTGTTGTTGTCGGTGCGGCACTCGTGCCAGGGGTGCGGGGGCATCCCATCGTCGACGACCGCGTAGACCGTGCCCGCGGGCGTCGCGCCGAGCGGCAGGACGACGTCCTCGTACGTGAGCGGGTAGAGGGTGAGCTGCGTCTGGACCTGGCCGAGCAGGGTGCCCGTGCTGGGCGTGCCCTCGTAGAAGCCGACGACGACCGGCGCCTCGACCGGCGCCTCCCCGACGTTGAGGACGCGGGCGCGGAGACCGTAGGGCCCGTCGCAGACGGGCGCGACGCTGACCACCAGATCCGGCGCCGCGAACTGGCCGGACGGCTGGACGTTCTGCCGGAAGTTGTTGAGGCCCGGCTGGAGGTGGTTCGACGGCTGGACCTGCGGGATCGCCCCGGACTCCTCGACGTTCGTCACCATGTACGCGTGCTGGTTCCAGACGCGGCGGGTGCGGACCCACTTGCCCTCGAGGTCGCCGAAGACGCGGACCCCCGTCGTCTTTACGCCGCTGCAGTTGAAGCTCGAGTAGGAGTTCGACGCGACCACGATGTCGGCGTGACCGTCGTTGTCCACGTCCGCGACGAGCGGGAACTCCCAGAGCGTCCCGTTCGTGTTGCAGGTCTCGAAGAGGGGCATCCCCGTCGGCCCGTCGTAGATGTGGAGCATCCTCTCGTCGGCGTAGATCACCTCGGCCACGCCGTTCCCGTCGAAGTCGAAGACGCTCGAGCCCGTCTGCGCGGAGGAGCAGTCCTGCGTGAGCGTCAGCCACAGGTGCGTCTCGAGCGACGTGAAGGAGGTGTCCATGAGCTTCTGCCCGTCGAAGACGACGTAGCCGATGCCGCCTGCCAGCCCGACGTCGGGGTACACGTCGTCGTTGAAGTGCGCGATGGTCGGGGTCCCGCCGCCGGACACGCAGCCCGCGGACGCGGGGTTGGCGGCGCAGCACGGGTTCGTCGCGATCGCCTCGTTGAGATCCATCCCGGACCGGATGATCTGGAAGCCACCGGGCTGGGCCGGGTCGACGTGCCACACGTTGATGGTGTGGGACCCCGTGTGGACCCCGACGATCTCCGGCACCCCGTCGAAGTCGAGATCTCCGACCGCCGCGTGGGTGCCGGCGAGGCCGGTGTCGACCTTGACGGAGCCATCGGCCGCGTGGACGCGAGATGGCGAGACGATGTCGAGCAAGCCGTCCCCGTCCACGTCGTACACGACGACGTACCGATCGGTCTGGAACGTCGCCACGGTGGCGCCCGTCGCGCCCTCCACGACGTGACCGACGTCGATCACCTCCACGTCGCCGTCGGCGTCCAGGTCCGCGATGCTCGGCATGAAGCACGCGACCGCGGCGCTCAGCCACTTCACGGTCCCGTCGGTCTCGTACGCGCGGAGCCGGCCGTCCTTGGTGCAGACGACGATCTCGTTCAGCCCGTCGTTGTCGATGTCACCCGCAGCGATGCTGCGGCCCGGCGAGTCCGCGGAGACGCCGTCGGTCCCGATCGCGAGCTTCTCCACGACCTGACCGTTCACGATGCTGATGGCGTGGAGGGTCGAGCTCGTGCCAGAGCCGTTGTTGTAGTCGCCGTTGTCGAACGTGAAGAAGACGATCTCGGGGATGTCCTTCTCGTCCACCACCATGTCGCAGTTGTCGTCGTCGAGCTGAACGACGATCGGGCTCATCATGACGTTGTCCGTCACGCTGAGCGGATCCCCCCAGGCGTACTTCAGCTCGGGCGTGAAGACGCCCGCCGGGGGGATGTACTGGCACGAGGTGACGCACGTCGGGGGATCGCCCGGCTCCGTCCCGTCGGGGCAGACGGGCGGCTTCGGCATGCACTTGCCCGAGGGCTGAGGGACGCCGCCTTGGCAGCTCGGCCCACCGCCGGCGCCGCCGCCGCCCTCTGCGGGAGGATCGCCGAGCGAGAAGTCGCAGAACTCGTCGGGCCCGCAGTCTTTGTCGTCGGTGCAGTCGATGCCCGGCGTCACGCACTCCGCGAAGGAGCACACCTGGCCGCTCCCGCAGCAGGTGGTCCCGCACGCGCTCGAGAGGACGCAGCAGGGGACGTTCTCGGTGCACACGCCGAGCTGATCGTCGGACGTGGTGCAAGGGGTGCCCGGCGTGCACGCCATCTGGGAGCCGGTGGAGAAGCTGCCCATGGATCCGCCCGCGCCGCCCGAGCCCGGACCGGCCTTCGACGAAGACGTGCCTTGCCCGCCGGACCCGGCCTCGTCCGAGCAGGAACAATCAGCCAACGCCGCGACGAACAGCGGCGCGAGGACGACGAGGGTTCTCTTGGACATCGGAGCTCCTCAGCGGAAGTTCTGCACGGCCCAGATGCTGCCGTCGGGCATCGTCGCGAAGCCACACGCGACCTCGGTGTAGTCGCCGCGCATGTTCTCGTAGTGCCCCCCGCCGGGCCCCTCGTCCCACATCATCTGGAGGCACTCGGTGACGAGCTGCTCGGGCGGGCCAGGCCAGCCGGGGCACTCGTTCTGCGCGAACTCGCCGCACATCCCGAACGCGCCGTGCGGCGTGTTGGTCTGGCCGTCGGAGAGCGCCTCCGCGTCCGAGCACGCCTCCGCCGAGGTCCAACGCGCGAGCGCGGGGACGCCGACCGTGGCGCGGTAGCCGTTGATCAGGTCGACGCAGAGCTGCTGCACCGTGCCGTCGCCGCCGCCCGTCGTCGCGCCGGCCGGTCCGCCGTTGCCGACCGAAGGGCCCGTCGGAGACGGCCCGTCGTCCCCCGCGGCGGCGGATCCGTCCTGGCCGTCCTGGCACTGGCCCAAGAAGCAACCGTCGTCGTCGTCGTCGCTGCCGCCGCCTCCTCCGCCGCCGCACGCGAGGAAACCGAGCGCGAGCGCCGCCGCACCGAGGCCCGAAGCAAGCAGCCGGCTCATCGCGTGATCGTACGGAAGAACCTTGCTTCGCGGAAGCCCCTCGACCCTCGAACGACTAGGATCTCGAGCGTGACTCGGACCGCTCCCTCTCGACCCCGAACCTGGACGCGCGCCGCGTCGCTCGCCTGCGCGAGCGCCATCTGGCTCGGCTGCGAGGATCCCGAGCTGCCGCTCGATCCACCCTCGAAACCTACCTTGGGCGCATACGAGGTCGTGGTGGCCGCGCAGTCGACCTTCGCCGGAGTGACGACGCAGACCGCGAACAACAACCTCGACGTCGTGCGCTTCCAGGACCGAACGTTCCTCGCGTGGCGCACGGCGCCGACGCACTTCGCCTCGCCGGAGACCCGCTTGTACGTCGCGAGCGAGGGCCCCGACGGCTGGCGCTTCGAGGGCGAGCTCTTCCTCATGACGGATCTGCGAGAGCCGCGCTTCCTGGTGCTCGGCGACAGGCTCTTCCTCTACTTTGCGGTGCTCGGCACCGACGGCACCAAGTTCGAGCCGCAAGGCATGAAGGTGACGGAGTACCAGGGCCCCGGGACCTGGACGGCGCCGGAGGACTCCTACGAGCCGACGTTCATCCCCTGGCGCGCCAAGGTGATCGGCGGCACCGCGTACCTCATCGGATACGTCGGCGGCGGAGCCATCTACGACGAGAGCACCAACCCGATCCGCGTCCACTTCCTCACGACGACCGACGGCAGGACCTTCTCGCCCGTGACGCCCGGCGAGGCCGTCGTGCAGGAGGGCGGCGGCTCGGAGACCGACTTCGAGATCCTCGACGATGGCTCGCTCGTGGCGGTCACCCGCAACGAGGCGGGCGACGCGGAGTTCGGGTTCGGCTCCAAGATCTGCCGCGCGGAGGCCGGCGCGCTCTCGGCGTGGACGTGCAAGGCGGACAAGAGGAAGTACGACTCGCCGCTCGTGTTCCGCCAGGGCGCAGACGTGTGGCTGGTCGGCCGCCGGAACCTCACCGAGAGCGGCAACTACGATCTGGACCGGGACGATCTCAGCCTGACGGATCAGCGCGGCACCTACGAGATCGACTACTCCTTCAACCCCAAGCGCTGCTCGCTCTGGCGGGTCGACCCCGTCGGCCTCGAGGTGACGTTCGAGCTCGATCTTCCGTCACGCGGAGACACGTGCTTCGCCTCCCGCGTCGACCACGGCGGCGGCGTCGTGAGCATCTACAACTACTCGAGCGAGCTCGACGGGGCGCCCGACTGCGCGCGCTGGCCAGACGACTGCGCGGACCCGAGCTGGTTCGTCGCGCAGAGCCAGAACACGATCATCTACCGCGTCGACGCGACGTTCCCCTGAGGGCGCGAGGCCTCGACCGGGCGCGTCACGCCCAGGGCGGCGCGATCTCGCGGGGGATCCGGTGCCTCCGCCCCACGAGGTCGACGCTGAGGGTGGCGCGGTGGGGCCCGGCGCCCTCCACGGCGCCCTGCGTCCAGCGAGCGATCACCTGCAAGGACGCGCCCGACGGGCCCAGCGCCTCGACCTGGACCGAGGCGGGCGCGTCACCGTCCGAGATGCGCACCGAGGCGACTGCGTCGCCGATGAACACGACGTCCGGCTCGTCCGCGGAGAGGGAGACGTTCCGGGCCACGATCCAGAGGAGCGGCGACGCGGGCGCCCAGGCCGACTTCGCGTGGAGCGTGACCACGAGGACGGCGGAGACCCAGTCGTCGGAGAGGACGCCCGTGGCGAGCGGGACCTCCTCCGTCGAATCGGCCCGCCCGTCGAAGGAGAGGTCGACGCGCCTCACCACCCCGACGCGCTCGAACAGCGGCACGTCCTCCGAATCCACCAGCTCGGTCTCGAGCGCAGCTTCCCAGGCCATGGCTACCCCCTCCTCCCGACGAGCCGCACGCTCAGATCGACGGTCTGG
>CAZBJI010000010.1:0-86182 GCA_964492175.1 uncultured Polyangiaceae bacterium
CGCGAGCGCCCCCCGAGGGCCCCCGTCCTCTCCTGACCAGCCCGCCCCGCGAGCGCCGCCGCGCCTACCTTCCGCGCCTCTGCCCAGCGCGCAGATCGCGCGCCAGGTCGTGGGCCTCCCGCCGCTGCTGGTCGAGCGATCCGTGGCTCATGGTGATCTGCGCGCGGCCACCGACGATCTCGCTGTGGATGAGCGGCGCGCTCACGACGACGCCGTCGACGACGATCGCGATCCGCCGCCCGATCCAACGGCTCGTCGCCTCGGCGAACCGGTCGGCCCCGTCCGCCGTGAGCTCCAGGGCGACGAACGGGCGGCCCCCTTCGTCTTCCGAGGCGACCGCGTGTGCCACGTGGCTCTGGTCCAGGATGAGCTCGCCCGCGAGCAAGTAGCTCCGGAGGCCCGCGACCGGCTCGTCGTCGTCCTGGCGCTCCGGGCCCCACGCGAGGACGCGGTCCCCCGGGAGGTGGGGCCCGAGCTGCTCCGCGATACGGCGGCGCACGTCGGGGTCGGCGCCGGTCAGCCCCGGCAGGGCAAGGTACGGCACGCTGCGGCTCCGGCCCACCGCCTCGCGCCTGACGACGACGCGCTCGTCGAGCACGCCGACGACGCTGGGATCCTCGAGGAGGTTCGTCTCGTCATCGATGAACCGGAGCTCGAGCGTGGTGGGGCTCGCCGCGAGGTCTTCTTGAGCCGCCGGCGACGCGCCGCTCCGCCACGCGCCCACCGCCGGCCCGCCGAGGAGCGCGATCGCGAGCACCGCGAAGACGACCGTGCCGCGGGCCTCCGGGCGCTCGACGCGCACGGGAGCGGCCCCACCCTCGGGCGACGCCGTCGCGGCGTCGAGCCCGCGGAGGATTCGGCGCGCTCGGCCCGCGTCGCTCCTCCGCACGAGCACGACGACGGGCGCGATCGGCCCAACGAACGGCAGCAGCGTCTCGAGCGGGGCTCCGCGCGTCGTCGCCTCGACGCCCGCGCGGCGCAGGGCCTCCCGCTTCGCGAGCGAGGCCCACGCCCGCCCGTCCTCGTCCACCGCGACGAGATCGGGCGGCCTTCGCAGGTCGTCTCGGAGCTCGAGGATCGCGGTCGCGCCGAATACGGCGAGCGTGAGCGAGCCCGCCGCGCTCTCCGGTTGGAGGCCCAGCAGCACGGCCGTGACGGCCGCCGACAGCATGGCGGAGCGGACGGCCGCGTCGCGCACCTCCGCCCGGAGCGCGTACGCGACGTCCTCGGTCCGCGCCGCGCGCTCCACGCGCGACCACAGCGCCGCGAGGCGCGCAGGCCACGCGACCACGTACGCGAACCCGAGCGTGAGCGCCCCCGCGCCGGCCGCGAGCACCAGCGCCGCCAGCCATGGCCGCGCCCCCACGCCTGGGAGGCGGTCGAGCCACGGCGCCTCCCCGCCCGCGAGGCCGGCCAGCGATCCGAGCCCGAGCGCGGTGAGCGCGAGGAGCGGGAGGTAGAGCCCGCCCACGGGCTCCGGGACGGCGGGGACGAGCGCGGCGCTCGGCTCCGCGCGCACGCGGGCGCGGCCGCCCCAGGTGACCGACCAGACACAGAGCGCCGTCGAGACGCCCACCGAGAGGACCGTGAGGACGGCGACCTCCGACGCGATGGGCTCGCCGATTCCGGCGAGCAGGTACGCTGCATGGACGGTGACCACACCGCCGCCCATGCCGTGTCGTGTGACGACGTACGCGATCGCCATGAGCAGCGCGGACCCGCCCATCAACGTGATGACGTGCAGCGAGGACGGCTCTCCGCCGTGGGCCTCCGAGAGCAGGCGCGCGTGGCTCCACGCGAGGAGCACGGAGAAGACGCCGCCGAGCGTCGTCGCGATCCGCCGCCTCGTCGACGGAGACGCTCGACCTTCTTCCTCCGCGCGTCGCCACGACGGCACCACGAAGCCGGCGAGCGCGACGAGCGTGCTGGCCGACAGGTAGGGCCCGAGGCCGAGCGCGACGACGCTCAGCTCGACCATGACGACGTCCCCGCCGCCGAACAGCTCCAGGATGGACCCGGGCATGAGCAGTCCGGGCGGCAGGTCGGGGACCTGCACACGCGTCGCGCCGAGCACGCACAGCACGGCCAGCAGCGTGACGAGCCCCCGCCCCCACCCGACGGGCGCCGCCGCGCCGCCGCTCACGGTCCCGCGCCGAGCTCCGCCGTCATCGGGATCACCAGGTCGGATCCGTGTCGTCGGGCCGCTCGATCCCGACCAGCTTGTGACCCTTGGGCCCGAGATCGTAGAGGTGCGCTCGCAGCGGGCCTTCCGCGACGCCGTTCAGGACGTCGACGACCAGGTAGCGCTCGGGGTGCGCCTCCGGGAGGTCCCCGGCTCCGACGCGAGGCAGCTTGACGCACACCTCGCCGGCCTCGCCGACGCGGGTCGCGAGGGTCTGGGTCTGATCGAGCATCGTGCCGGACCACGCGCTGGACGCGTACGTGAAGCGAGCCGCGGGCCAGGTGCCGGCCTGCCGCGCGAGGTCCGTGCCGCAGAGCTCGTCGCCGCGTACGCGGAGGTCGGCCACGGGGGAGAGCCCCGCGAAGTACCTCTCCCGGATCTTGTCGCGCCGCTTGATGAGCGTCTTGACGAGCACGTCGGTGTGGCGCTTGTCGGTGTAGTCCCCCACCTCGACCGCGGCTTTGACGAGATCGTCGGAGAAGCGGGTGAGGATGCGCGCAGCCCAGTGGCCGTCCAGCGTGGTCATGCGGGCGAACGCTGGGTTGGGGTAGCCGCCCTTCCACGCCTCGGGCTCGAACTCGTCTGCCGGGAAGTACGCGAACAGCTCCGCGCCGGGCGTGATCTTGGCGCGGTCCCAGGGGCGCTCGAGGATCCCGAGGGTGAGGAGGTCCAGCGCGACGTCGCCCGGATCGAAGTAGTAGCTCTTGTTGATCCGGCGGTTCAGGCTCTCCCACTCCCAGTGGCTGCCGAAGCAGTCGCCGAGGTCGATGTACCAGTGGATCGTGTGCCCGGGGGAGGAGTCCTTGTTCTTCTTGTCGACGGAGTGCCACGTCGTCATCGAGTTCTGCTCGCGTGAGTCGAAATGACCCAGCCAGGCCGCGATGAGCCTCGCCCCGCGCAGGTCGCGGCGGTCCTCGTGCGGGATGACGTCGTTGGGGTCGTCCTTGCGCGTCTCTTCGTACTTGAAGGGCCCGATCGTCCGGCCCGCGAGCCACCGCGACGCGAGCATCCGGTACTTGCCGTCCCGCCGCTGGGCCCCCGCGAGCACGGTGTCGAGCCGCGCCTCGTCGAAAGGCCGCTCGACGCCGCTGTTGTCGGCGGACATGAGGCCCGGCTTCAGCTTCAGCAGGCTCTTGTCGATGTAGACGGGCGTGTCGCACGCGGCCCACCAGCCGGCCGCGTGGTAGAGGCGCGACGCGATCGCGGTGGCGCCCGTGGCCTTCTCCCCCTCGCGCGCCTGATCGGCCTTGAGCATGAACTTGCCCTTGCCCTCGATGTTGATGCGGAAGCCCGGGTTCGCGCCGTTGGGCTTCCCCTGGTCGATCACCCACGATCCGTCCGGGTCCGTGGCGGGGTCGAGGTTCTCCTTGGGGCAAGAGCCGAGCCGGATGTCTTCGGCGGTGAAGGGGCGCACGCCGATGCGGTTCGTGAACCAGGAGGAGTCGGGCACCTCGTCCATGGAGTTCACGTTCTTGGCCTCGAACCCGAGGTCCGCGGCGAAGAGCTGCACCAGCGGACGAAAGAGCGTCTTCTCCGCCGTGTCCCAGGCGAACGGCGAGACGTAGTCCTTCGGCCTGCAGTGGGTCTCCTTCTCCCCGTCGTCCTCGTGCTCGTAGCAGGGCACCGACACCGGGCGCAGGTCGTCGTCGACCCACACCGGGTCCCGGAGCGGGAACCGGCGCGGCTCGTGCGCGCAGCCGACGAGGGACGTGGCGAGGAGGGCTCCGAGGACCGGCAGGCGCATGACGGAGCTACTCTACAGGTGAGCCGTGGCGGCGTACCAGGCTCAAGGAAACTCGGGCCAGAGGTCCCCGGTCGCCCACCGGTACCGGAGGCCAATTTGACCGAGATCCGCCCCCGCGAGGCCGATCTCGTCAGGCGACAGGAGCGTGAACGCCGCGACCCCGATCGCCTCGAGGTGATGGGTGAGCGAGACGCTCACGGCCGGACCCGTTCTGACCCAGAAGGCCTCGCGCGTCGGGTTCCCCATGACCTCCACGATCCCCCCGACGCGGAAGGTCGCGGGCTCGCCGATGCCGGCGAGGTACTGGGCGCGCGCGCGCCAGATGACCGGATCGTCGGCGATCACGCGGAGCGCGTCCTCGAAGACGAAGGCGTCGTCGGGGACGCCGAGCAGCCCGTGGACCGACGCCACGGCGCCGATCTTGCCGAGCGGCAGCGGGATCTCGAACTGGACCTCGCCGTCTATGCTGAGGTACCGGGAGCGCTCGCCGACGTCGGTGTCCAGATCCGGCCGGGTGATCTGGGTGCTCGGCTCGACGTACCGCTGCTGGATCATCGCGACGTAGCGGGCACCGGCGCGGAGGCTCCCGAAGGGCGCGACCGCGCGCGCACCGGTGAACATCGTGAGGCCTCGGAGGCTGAGCGAGGACGAGATCTCCCCGCCCGCCCAGAGGTAGTGGGGCCTGCCGTAGCCGAGATCGAGCTCCGTGCGCGCCGAGACGCCGCCCGTGTCGAACACCGCTCCGACGAAGGGTCGCGGCTGCCCCGCGGCCCAGTAGGGCCGCAGCGCGCCGATCCCGGTGCGGAGCTCCCGCGGCGGGTCGGCCCCGGCGGGGAGCGACCCCACGTCCTGCGCCAGCGCGGCGCGCGCCGACACGGAGATGGCGGCGAGCGAGAGCAGGGCTGCGGCGAGGCGCATCCTCAGAACGCTCCGCTCACGGTGAGCCCGGTCCCCGTCGGGACGACGGACACTGGAGGCTTCGCCGCGTCGTCGTCCGCGGCCAGATCGTAGGCGTAGTGGAACGCGTAGGGGACCGCGAAGCCGGAGAGCGTGCCGAACGCGGCGCCGGTGAGCACGTCGCTCAGGTAGTGCTGGTCCGCCGCGACGCGCAGCACCGAGACGCCGCTCGCGAGGGCCATCGACGCGACGCACGGCACCGCCTCCCCAGGCCCGCCGCCGTAGAGGGGCAGCTCGATGTGGTGGGCGCACGTGAGCGCGGCCAACGTGAACGCAGCGGTGGCGTGGCCGCTGAAGAAGCTGCGGAAGCGGTTGTTGCCGGTGCAGTCGGTCGACTCTGCCTCGGGCGACTCGGTGCAGTAGCCTCGGGCGTAGGGTCGCTCGCGGCCGGCGGAGCCCGCCACCAGGCTGTTGACCGACGCGGAGAAGGACACGGTCTGGACGTCGATCAGCGTCATCTGCCAGGCCGTGCTGCCCTTGTTGTGGAACCACCAGGTGACGATGAGGTTGTCCACGAAGCGCTGGTTGATCAGGAGCACGAGGCCCACGTCGCTCGCGTCCCGCGCGTAGCGGCCCCCCTCCGGGATCTTCACGCGCAGCGCGTCGCGCGCGGCCTCGTCGAAGGCGTTCCGGCCCTTCATGCGCTCCGCGCCCGGGATGGCGACCGATCCGACCGCCGCGAGGACTTGCCCGATCACAAAGCCGATCTGGTACGGCCGAAACTCCGGGAAGCGCCAGGAGAGCCGCGAGCCGAGGCTGGGCTCCTTCATGTCGGCTTGGAGCTGCCGCGGCCCGGGCGGCTGGGGCTCGAGCTCCGAGAGCGGCGGCGCAGGCCTGGGTTGGGCCAGCGGAGGTGGCTCGGCCGTACCGAGTGGGGGGGGGAGCCCTACCGGCGGCGGCTCCTGCTGGGCCCGAGCGGCCAGGGGCCATGTCGTGGCCGCAGCCAGCACGAGCGACAAGGCGGCGAACCGGTTCACCCGTCGCGTGCTCCTCCCCCCTCCTCGGTGAACGATTGGCGGTTCATGGCGGGGCCTCGGTCAGGCGAGCGTACGCAAGGTAGACCGACTCCATGATCCCTGCGAGCCGTATTGCGCGGTCCACCTCGGCGTCGCGGTCCGCCCGCGTCCGAGGGCGGCTCGGCGCGGCCGGGCACGCCCGCCGGTGGGCGCCGCCGAGGATGGCGCCGACGCGGCGCACCACCTGCGACAGCTTCTTGCCCACGCTGAGGCTCGCCAGGTCGAGCTTGTCCTCCTCCGGGCAGAGCTTCCTCCCCACGAAGAAGCCGAAGGGTGTCGGGGGCAGCGCCGCGAGCTGCCGCGGCGGCGCCGCGACGAGCGCGCGGGCCGCCGCCACGACGCGCGTCGCCGGATCCACGGGGCTTGGCTCGAACAGGGCCTCCATCGCGGACGGCTTCTCCTCTTTCAGCTCGAAGATGCGCTCGACGCCGAGCTGGTCGGTCAACAGGAGCGCGATGCGGCGACGGCCCAGGCTCCCGTTGCCCGCGACACGGTGCGCGGCGTCCACCACCTTCCAGCTCGCCGCGTGGCTCGGCGCCCGCGCGCCGAGCGCGTCGCGGTAGCTCGCCACCAGGCCGGCGAGCGCCTCCTGCTCGTCGGGATCGAGGTCGAAGTAGCGGTCCCCGCGCACGAACCGCCGCCCCGCGGGGGTGAGCGGCGCGCGCATGTCGAGGAGCTGTCGCTTGGTCCTGCGCGCGGCGCGCTCACAGAGCTCGGCGATGGGTCGCGGCGTCGTCGCGGGCGCGTCGACCCCCGCGAGCGCCTCGTCGTACGCCTCCAAGAGCTCGCGGACGAGCGCGAGCGACTCGCTCGCGGTGGCGTCGTACGACCTCCCGGCGAGCAGGACGCTCGTCGCGAGCCGCAGCGAGTCCACCCACAGCGGTCCCTCCCCCGCGTCGTCGAAGTCGTTGAGGTGGAACACGAGATCGTCGTCCGCCGTCCGGTAGGCGCCGACGTTCTCGATGTGCATGTCGCCGACCACGGACCCGCGCAGGGGCGCGTCGAGGCAGAGGCGGGGGTCGGCCGCCAAGATCTCGTAGAAGAGCCTGGCGCTGCCGCGCAGAAAGCCGAGAGGGCTCTGCTGCAGTCGCTGGCGCTTGCGCTCGAAGAGGCGGTCGCGCCGCGCGGTCGAGTCGCGATCGATCGCGATCTGCCGCGCGGCGAGCGCGAAGGGATCCACCTACGCTTTCCCGCGCTCCTGCATCAGGCGCCCGTTGAGGACGCCGATCCGCACCACGATGAAGAGCCACGCCGCCGCGAGGACCAAGTTCACGCCCACGAGCACCTTCAGCCCCGCCTCCGGGATCTGCAGGATGAGGATCTTGGCGACCTCGATCGACCCGGCGGCCACGAGATCCCCCATGCGCACGACGAAAGTGTCGTTCACGTTCTTGGCGGCGTACTTCTCGAGCTTGGTGGTCGGGAGGTAGAGGAACTCGCGCGTGTTCGACTGGATCGAGTAGTCCGTCGCGTTCTCCGCGATCTTCATGCCCCGGATGACCGCCAGCGTGGGGACGAGCAGGAACGCGCTCCCGCCGAGCATGCCCACGAGGGGCAGGAACAGGAGCGCGACCCGCGCCCCGAACCTCCGCTGGATCCGCCCGGTGATGAAGAACTGGATGAACGCCGTCAGGAGGTTCTGCCAGAAGTAGAAGTCCGCGTAGAAGGTCCGCGAGTCCCCGTCCCCCTGCAGCCCGAAGAGCTTGTCCAGGATCCACTCGTTGTTCGAGTTCACCAGGTTCAGGATCAGGGTCATCGCGGCGATGAGGCGGAGGTAGGGAGACCCGAGCACCATGCTGATGGCGTTGACCTCCTTCTCCGGCTTCTCCGGGGCGGCGTCCTTCTTGGGCGCCTCCGCGGCAGCGGCAGCGGCGGCGGCCGACTGCTTCCGGGCGCCATACCGGAGGATGTAGAGCGCCATGGGCAGGCAGATGAGGAGGATGCCCCCCGAGACGGCCAGCATCTGCCAGGTGGGCAGCGACTTCGCCACCTTGGTGAGCGCAGAGCCCGCGATCCCGCCCGAGACGGTGCCGAGGCCGATGAAGGCGAACAGCCGGGCGCCTTCGTCCCGCGTCCAGATGTCCGCCTCGAGGGCCCAGAACTGCGACACGATCATGACGCTGAACGTGGAGACCCAGACGAAGAAGATGTAGCCCGTCAGGGCTCCCGCGGACGTCAGCGCGACGGCGAAGGCGGCGATGCACGCGAGGAAGATGACGTACGTGCCGACGATGAGCTTCGGACGCTCGACGCGCGGGACGATCTTGCCGTAGCCGTACGCGAAGAACCCGATGAAGATCGTGGTCGCGACCAGCGCGGTGGGCTTGTTGTCGACCCCGATGAGGTCTTGCAGCGCCTGCCCTCGGATCGGCTTGATGATGTAGTAGGCCGTGATCGCGAGGAAGATCCAGAGCAGCGACACCACCGCCGGTCCGAGCTCGCTCCGCCGGACCTCCGCGATCGGCGCGAGGAGCCGTATGCGATCGTCGTTCTTGTCGGATCCGGTCTCGTCTTGCACGCTGGCTCCCTCCGGCCCGCTGGGCCTCGAGACGGCCGAGGCTATAGGCTCAAACCTCCAAGAACAACCGCGCGAGATTGACCCGGAGCGTGGAGGTGAGCTGGGGGTGCACCTCCAGGACCGCGAGCTGCGTCGCGGCCTCGATCCGGGTGGTGATGACCGGCGTCGTCGCCACGGTGTGGTAGGTCCGCGGGACGGCGGCGAAGGTGTCCATGATGCCCAGCACCGAGCCCGCCCCCATGGTCACGGCCTCCCCTCTCGCGTTGGTGCACTCGACGTTGCCGTACTCGATCCGCACCGAGAACGAGGCCGGATCCCCGATCTGCCAGAGCGTGTCGCCCGCCGCGTAGCGGACCTCCTCGGCGCGGCGCGCCAGCTCCGCTACGGCGTCGAGGTGCGCGCCGGCGAACGGCGGCAGGCGGCGCATGAGGATGAGCCGCTCGACGGCGGTGGGGGCGCGGTCCCGCCAGGTGCCCATCTCCGCCGTCCCGCCCCCCTCCCTCGGGAGGGTCCCGCGGCGCTCCAGGATCGCGGCCGCGAGCAGCCGCAGGGTGTTGCGCGCGATGGCGAAGCTCTCGAACACGTTGGAGCGCACGACCTCGGTCGGCAGCTCGAGGAGCGAGCAGTCCTCGACCGCGCGGGCCTCCGGCGCGACGTCGAGCCCGGCGAACAGGGAGAGGAACCCCACGCCCCCCGGCCCTCGGACCTCCGCGACGACCCGGCCCTTCCAGCGGACCACGACGTGCCCCTCGGTCACGAGGTACACGCGCCGCAGCGGATCCCCCTCCGTCATGAGCAGGGTGCCCGCGGCGACGCGCTTCGGCCGCGCGTGCTCGGCGATGCGGAGCAGATCGTCGTCTTCCAGCGTGGCGAAGCTCGGGTTGGCCCGCAGGAGGAGCGCGCGGTCCCGGAGGCCGTCCTGCGCGAGATCAGCCAGCATCGGCGAGCCTCGGGTTCCCGCTGAGCCCCACGGAGGGCGGGGGAGCGCCGTCCAGGATGGAGAGCGCGCGCTCCACGTCCCCGGACCCCTTGCCCGAGCGCGTGAGCTCTTCGAGCCTGTCGATCAGGGTCACGGCGCCGAGCTCGGCGACGTGGAACGCGGCGATGTCACGGACGATGGCGCTCGAGCTGCGCAAGAGCTCCCCGACGAGGGCCTCGTAGCCCCGCTCGCTCGGCGCGTGGTACGCGGGCGCCGCGTGGAGGCGCGCCTCGTCGTCGATGTCGTCGACCAAGCTGACGACGGCCTCGCGGAGCGGCGAGTCCAGGAGGTTGTGGGTCAGCTCCACGGCGCCGGCCCGGTAGCCGCGCTCTCCGCTCTCGATCGCCAGGTAGATGTCGACGAAGCGATGCTCCGGGAAGGCCAGGGACAGCAGCCGGAACACACGCCCGATCGCGCTTCGGTGCTTGTCGCGGAGGAGCGTAACCAACAGCTCGTGCCCCGGCGTCTTGCGGAGGGGGTCTTCGCGGGCGCCCGCCTCCAGGATGAGCCTTCGGTCGAGGTAGCGGTAGGCACGGGCGACGTTCACGCGGATCTCGTGGTCGATCAAGCGCCGATCCAGCCGCAGGCGAGGGTGCCGCTCGACGACGTGACCGAGCGTCACGATGCTGCGGAACCGGACCATGCCGTCCGGCTCCTTCCGAAGGTTCTCGAGCAGGAGGGGCGCCGCCCGCTCGGGATCGAGGAGCGCGAGCGCCCGCGGGACCGCCCAGCGCGCGGCCGCGGCCCGGGTGGGGTCGGCGAGCGCCTCGGCGAGCGCGGCGAAGCCGACCTCGCCCGTCCGCGCGAGCGCGGCTCGCACCGACCGCTGCAGGACCTCCTCGCCGAGCAGCGTGACGAGGGCACCGACGGCGCGGGGCGTCGCCAGGTCCCCGAGCGCGTGCACCGCTGCCTTGCGGACGTCGAGGTCGGCGTCGTCGGCGAGACGCACGACCACGTCGTCGAGCTGCTCCGCCCGGCGCCAGCCGAGGACCTCGCACACGACGACGCGGGTCGCGGGGCTCGCTCCCTCGAGCGCCTCCTGCAGCAGCGCGCGCGACCCTCGGCCGCCCTCGGACGCGAGCACCGCGGCGATCGCCGCCCGGGCCCCCGGGAGCTCCTCGCTCTCCCACGCGCGCTCGAGGAACGCACGCTCCGGGACGATCGCCGCGCGTGCGCCGTAGGCCTCCGCGCGCAGCCGAGGGCTCGGCGCCTTCAAGAGGTGGGCGTCGATGGCGCTCACCGCGGCGCGGCGTTTGGTCCTGGAGAACAAGCGCAGCGCGGCCACCACGACCTCCTCCTCCGGGTGGTAGAGGATCAGCGTGGGCACCAGGTGGGCCTTCTTCTCGCGCTCCAGGACGACGAGCGCCGCGAGCACGTCGTCGATCATCGCGCTGTCGAGGGCGGCGACCAGCGTCTCGAGCGACGCGACGTCGAGCTTCGGCGCGTGGACGAGGCGCGTCGTGCTCCGGGCGGTGACCGGGCTGCGGAACTGCTCCACGTAGTGGGATCGCAGGCGGACGCTGAGGAGGGCCCAGGCCGCCGCGGACGCGGCGAGGAGCCAGGCCAGCCAAGGCCCCGACCCGAGCGAAGTCGCCGCGAGGATCGCGGCGGACGCGAGGACCTGACCGCCCCGCTGGCCGACGACCTCCATGGCGCCTTTGGCGGTCCGGCGCGCGGAGTCGGAGAGCGGCACCACCAAGAGCTCCAGCGCCGTCTTGTGCAGGCTGTAGCGGAGCGCGCCGTCCGAGCCTTTCACGACGAGGGCGGCGGCGAGCACCCCGGTCAGCGCGACGCCGGCGCCCGAGACCGTGAGCAAGAGCGGGAGGATGGCCAGGACCACCGGGGGGGCGAGCTTGCGGAGGACGAGGCCGACGCCGGCGAGCTGCACGGCCAGCGACAGCGCGTTCAGCGCCGTGTAGATGAGGCTCAACGCCTCCGCGAGCCGCTCCGGCGGCAGCGCGTCCACGACCGTCGCCTTGAACACGAAGTCCGCGAACGTGAGCGTCGCCGAGGCGACCGCCGCGATGGCGACCAAGCGGCGCACGTACGGACCCCGCACCACGTACCAGTACTCCGTGAGGCTCGTCGCGCGCTCGCCCCCGCGGTCGGGGGCCACGACCGATGCCGAGACCTCGTCGCGGAAGAACACGAGCGGGACGAGCGCGCTCACCACGAACGCCAGACCCGCGGCGACCACGAGCGTCTGGGGTGAGGCGAACTGGAGCGCCACCGTCATCCCGCCGCTGCCCGCGACGGCGCCCACCATGCTCCCCAGGCTGACGATCCCGAACAGGCGCTTCGCCTGGGTCGCGGTGAAGAGCCCACCGATGAGGCTCCAGAAGTGGACGAGGGTGAGCGTCGAGACGACGCCGGGCCAGACGTAGAGCGCGTAGAGGCCGGATACGCCCATGGCCGGCAGAGCGAGGCCGAAGGCGATGCTGCCTGCACCCCCGATCGCGGTCCAGGCGGCCATCTCCTTCCGCGGCGAGCCGAGGGCGAAGCGCGCCTGCAAGCGGGCGATCACGAAGCTGAGGCAGGCGATGGCGACGTAGACGAAGGGCAGGTGGGTCGCGGGGATCCGCGCCAAGAACAGCGCGTCGCGCGCCGTCTCGAGGACGGCGTGGCTGCCGACGAAGCTCATCAAGAAGACGAAGGCCGCCGCGACTTGCCGGCGTTCGTCCCTGCGCACGAGGAAGCCGAGGCGCCTCAGCATCTCCCGCTCAGGCTAGCCGTGCGCGTTCGACCGCGTCACTCTCCGCGCGACCGATCTTGCGGACCATCCTGCAGGCGCCCTGGCGTCAGAGCGCGAGCCGCGCGAGGACCGCCTCGATCCGCGCGCACGCCTCCGGGGCGCGTGAGCCCTCGGCCCGCGCGGCGAGGTACCGGACGAGGTCGTGCTCCAGCGACGTGAGCCTGGCCTCTCGGCGGTAGGCGAGGTCGGGCGCGACGATGCGGAGCACCACCCCTTCCCCGTCGACCTCCGTGGACGTGATCCCGAACCGGAGCACCTGGCGGACGAGGCCGCGGAGCAGCCGCGCGCGCCGCTGGGCGCGGCGGACCGCGGGGTCGGCGTAGAGCGACGGGTGCTTGTTCCGGGAGTACGTGGAAGGCGCGAGCGCCAGGGCGCAGAGGATGCCCTCCGGATCCACGGACCCGGCGGCCGGCGCCGGGGCGACCGAGGTCACGCGGCGCTCCCCTTCAAGAGCTCCGCCTGCCGGTGCGCTCGGAGGGCGCCGATCATCTCGTCGAGATCCCCGTCGACGATGGCGTCGAGCTTGTGCAGCGTGAGCCCGATCCGGTGATCCGTCACTCGGTTCTGCGGGTAGTTGTAGGTCCGGACCTTCTGGGCGCGCTCCGCCGTGCCGACCATGCCTCGGCGCTCGGCGCTGAGCGCCTCCTCCGCCTTGCGCTGCTCGAGCTCCAGGAGCCGCGACCGGAGGACCTTGAGCGCGCGTGCCTTGTTCTTCAGCTGCGAGCGCTCGTCCTGGCACTTCACGATGATCCCGGTTGGCACGTGGCGGATCTGTACGGCGCTGTTCGTCGTGTTGACCCCTTGCCCGCCCGGTCCGCCGCTCGCCGCGATGGAGATCTCGAGGTCCTTGTCGTCCAGGACGACGTCGACCTCGTCCGCCTCCGGGAGCACGGCCACCGTCGCCGTGGACGTGTGGATGCGCCCTTGCGCCTCCGTCGCGGGGACGCGCTGGACCCGGTGCACCCCGCCCTCGTACCGGAGCTGCGAGTAGACCTCCGCGCCCGTCACGAGGAGGGTCACCTCTTTGTAGCCGCCCGCCGACGCCTCGCTGAGGTTCAGCACCTCCACCGTCCACCGCTTGCGCTCTGCGAACCGCGTGAGCATCCGGAACAGATCGGCGGCGAAGAGGGCTGCCTCCTCGCCGCCCTCGCCGCTGCGGATCTCCACCACCACGTTTCGGCCGTCGTTCGGGTCCTTGGGCAGCAGGAGGATCTGCAGATCGCTCTCCAAGCGCCCGCGCTCCTCCTCCAGCTCCGGCAGCTCCGCCTCGGCCAGCGCGGCGAGGTCCGGGTCGGAGAGGGCCTCCTTGTCCTCGCCGATCCGCCGCTCGAGATCGAGCAGCCGATCCCACGCGGCGACCACCGGCTCGAGGTCCGTCCGCTCCTTGTTCAGCTTCTGGAGCTCGCGAGGGTCGCCGAGCACGCGCGGGCTGCAGAGGAGGTGCTCCACCTCTTTGTAGCGCCGCTCGACGGCTTCGAGCTTGGCCCGAGGGAGCATGTCACCCGTGATACACGGGATCCGACACGAGCGTCGCGTACGAAGAGAACTGCTTGTCGGGGTGATCCTTCGGCAAGGTCACCTTGGCGTTCGCCAGCGCCGTCCGCAGGGAGGCGAGCGCGATCTCCAGCTGGTCGTCGTCCGGGGGCGCGGTCGTGATCTTCTGGACGAGGAAGCCCGGCCAGAGCAGCGCGCGCAGCGGGCCCGTCGAGCAGTAGCGCGCGAAGAAGCGCTGGAGCTCGAAGGTGATCCCCGCGATGACGGGGAGGAGCGGCAGCTTCATCACGAACCACATCACGTTCTGGACCATCTCCGACCCGGGCAGCGGGGGCAGGAAGCTGCCGGTGACCGCGAAGACGACCACGCTGACGAAGGCCACCATGATGATGAAGGTCGTGCCGCAGCGGGCGTGCAGCGCGGTCGTTCCGCGGGCGTTCTCCACCACGAGGTCCTTGCCCATCTCGTAGGTCGAAATCGCCTTGTGCTCCGCGCCGTGATACTGGAACACCCGCTTCACGTCGGGGATGAGCCGGAGCAGGCTCAGGTAGCTCACGATGATGAGGAGCTTGGCGCCTCCCGTGAGCACCTGGAAGAGCGGGGCCCGCACGTCCAACCCGAGATCGAAGATGGAGTCGACGCCTTTGGCCGCGGCCTGCGGCAGCGCCACGAACAGCGTGAGCGCGAGCGCGATGGGGATCAGCATCGCGAGGCCGCCGCCTTTCTTCTCCTTCGCCTTGGGGCCACCGGGCTCCTTCAGGGCGATGGGCTCTTCTTCTCCGGTGAGCAGGAGCGGACGCGCGACGCCGAGCAAGAGTGACGAGACCGCGCCAGGTGGCGCCGACCGCTTTCCCTCGCCCTCCGCGCGCTTGGCCGCGGGCGCCTTGCCGGTGGTGACGCCGGCCGCCTTGGCCTTCTGGGCCTCGCGCTCTTCGGCCTCGAGGTCCTCCTCGAAGAGGTCGGCGGACCAGCGGAGCGCCTGGTGCCCCAGCTTGAGCGACGAGACCAAGGTGTACATGCCCCGGAAGAACGGGAGCTTGACCCAGCCGCCGGCTGGAGCCTCGATCGTGCGCTCACGGACCGCGAGCGAACCGTCCCGCCGCCGGCAGACGATCGACAGGGCGCCAGGCGCCCGCATCATGACGCCCTCGATCACCGCCTGACCCCCGACGTTGGTGGGGTTGGGCGTCTCGCCCGCTTCGCCGCCGCTTTGCGTCACCATGTGAATCTGCCGACAGCGTGATGCAGCGGGCGACGGGGGGCAACCCTACTTCGCCGCGGTGGCGGCGTACTTCTTGCGGAATTTGTCCACGCGCCCGGCCGTGTCCATCAGCTTCTGCTTGCCCGTGTAAAACGGGTGGCAGACCGAGCAGACGTCGGTCGTGAAGCTGCCGCGGGTCGAGTACGTCTCCACCACCGATCCGCACGCGCAGGTGACGGTGGCCTTGGGGTACGCGGGGTGGATGCCGGCTTTCATGATTCGTCTCGCTCCTACGAAAGGGGGGAAGTCTATAGTCCTCCGCCGCGCCCTATGCAAGCGCGGCCCTCGCCGTGGCATAGAGGGCGCATGAAGCACCTCGCCCCCTGCGTCGTCCTGGCGGCCCTCTGGCTGGCTGCCGCGCCGTCCTGCATGGACGAAGAGATCGAGCCGGCGCCGCAAGGCGGCGGCTCCGAAGGGGGCGCGGGCGGTCAGACGAGCACCAGCTCCGGCGGGGGCGGCGGCGGAGCCCCCTCGGACAAGTGGCCTAACCTCGGGTGTGATCCGCTCGTCCCCGAGCACTGCGGCTTCCCGTTCCCCTCCAACGTCCAGACCGTGGCGGATCCCGGCACGCCCACCGGGCGCCGCGTGAGCCTCCTCGACGACTTCTTTCCGCCGGCCGCGAACGGGTACCTGCCGGTCGAGAAGCCCTGGAACCGCTCCGACGGCTTCTCGCCGGGCTCGGCGATCGTCGCGTACCTGCCGGGCGCGAGCCCGACCGGGCTCCCCAACGCTGATCAGGTCGCCGACTCGGTCACGCCGTCCTCTCCGACCGTCATCCTCGACATGACGACCGGCCAGCTCGTGCCTCACTGGACCGACGTCGACCGCTCGACCCCGGACGAGATCGAGCGCACGCTGCTGCTTCATCCCGCGGTGCCGCTCGTGGACAACACTCGCTACGTCGTCGCGATACGCGGCGTGAAGGACGGTTCGGGCGCGGACATCCCCCCGTCGGCCGCGTTCGCGGCGCTGCGCGACGGCGGCGCGTTCGATCACCCCTCGATCGACGCCCGCCGCCCGCTCTACGCGGAGCTGTTCGCCGCGCTGGAGTCCGCCGGGGTTGGGCAGAGCGACCTGCAGCTGGCGTGGGACTTCACCACCGCGAGCCGAGAGAACAACACCGGCCCGCTCCTCCACATGCGCGACGACGCCCTCGCGCGCGTGGGGGTCGACGGGCCCGCCTACACGATCGACAGCGTGGTCACGGACCTCGATCCGGCGAACATCGCGTACGCGCTCCACGGGACGATGGAGGTGCCCCTCTACCTCGATCAGCCCGACCCGGGCGCGGTGCTCCTGCTCGACGCGGTGACCGGTCTGCCGACCGTCAACACGCGCCAGCCTACGTACAGCGTGGAGTGGGAGCTCCTCATCCCGCAGAGCGCGCTCACCACGCCCGCGAAGATCCTGCAGTACGGCCACGGCCTCCTCGGGAGCCACACGCAGGTGGAGAGCGAGCACTTCCGCACGTTCTGCAACACGTTCGGCTACGCCATTTTCAGCGTGAAGATGGCGGGCATGGCGGAGGAGGACGAGGGCTTCATCATCGCGCAAGTAGCGGGTGGCCGCACCGACGAGCTCTCCAAGTTCACCGACCGGCTCCACCAGGGGATGCTCAACAACCTGATGGGGATGCGCCTCATGGCGACGGGCCTCGACACGGATCCCACCTACGGTGCGTACCTGGACGGCACCCAGCGCTTCTACTGGGGGATCAGCCAGGGCGGCATCTTCGGCGGGACGTACATGGCGCTCTCGACCGACGTCGAGCGCGGCGTCCTGGAGGTCATGGGGCAGCCCTACAACGTGCTCCTGAACCGCAGCGTGGACTTCGCGCCCTTCGTCGCCGTGCTGAACGTCTCGTTCCCGGACGGCCGCGACCAGCAGCTCTTCCTCGGCCTCGTCCAGATGCTCTGGGACCGCGTCGAGCCGAACGGGTTCGCGAAGTACGCGGTGGAGGACAAGCTCCCCGGCAGCCCGGCGGACCGCCGCGTGATGATGCGCGTGGCGCTCGGGGATCACCAGGTGACCACCTACGGCGCGCATGTCATGGCGCGCGCCATGGGCGCGAAGCACGTGGACACCGGGCTTCGCGACGTCTTCGGACTGGAGCCCACGGCAGGCCCCGTGGACGAGCCGGGGGCCACCTACTTCGAGTACGACTTCGGCCTTCCGCCGGAGCCCCTCTGCAACATCCCGCTCACGGCGTGCGAGGACCCCCACGGAAAGCTGCGCAAGCTCGACGAGGCTCGCGTCCAGATCGACCAGTTCTTCACGACGGGGGTCGCGGCGAACACCTGCCCCGGGGGGCTCTGCGCGCACCCCGAGCTCTCCGGTTGCGTGGGCGGGGAGGTCACGGACCCGTGCGACTGACCCCTCTCGCAACGGAGCCCGCGTAGGGCTACGCTTGGGGCAGCCATCATGATGTTGCCGTTCCTCATCTCGGGCATCTGCGTGCTGATCGGGTTCGGCTTCGTGATGTTCGCGTTCTTCGATCCGCCCTGGTGGCTCCAGCCGTTCTTCCAGCTGAACCTCGTGCACTTCCTCTCCCAGCGCACGCAGATGTTCATCTTGGGCGCGTTCCTGATCGTGGTGCCGCCGACGCTGCTGCTCGGGTTCTCCGAGTACCTGCTCATGATGTGAAGCGGCGCGCGTGCGGTCCACGCGGGCCAGATGACGGACGCGACGCGCGACCCCACATGTGACCGATCCGCTCACCGATCCGGGCGTGCCCGTCCTTCGGTTGGTGGTGATCCCACCGCGCCCCGGTACGATCTTCCTCGGAGGGCTCACCTCCCGAGGAGACAGCCATGCGCGCTTGGATGAAGGCTCTCGCGGGGACGCTCGCCGTGTGCTTCGGCGTCACGTCGGGCTGCTCGTGCGACGACGGCGGCGACGGGACCGGGGGCGACGGGCAGAGCACGAGCTCGGGGGCGACGGCGCCGACCGGGTCTACGGGGGCCGGCGGGACGACCGGCGCGTTCGGGACGGGCAGCGGCGGAAGCCCGCCGCAGTGCGTGAACCTCGAGTGCCAGCAGGTAGAGTGCGCCGGCGGCCTCACGACCACGATCACCGGCTCCGTCTACGACCCATCCGGCACGCTGCCGCTCTACAACGTCGTCGTGTACATCCCGAACGCGGAGGTGCAGCCGGTGCCGGACGGCCTCTCGTGCGACCAGTGTGACGCGCAGCTGAGCGGCGACCCGCTCGTGTCCGCGATCACGAACACGCACGGCGAGTTCACGCTGACGAACGTCCCCGTCGGCGCCGACATCCCGCTCGTCATGCAGGTGGGCAAGTGGCGCCGTCAGATCACGATCCCGACCGTGGCGGAGTGCGTCGAGAATCCGCTGACCGATCCTCAGGTGACCCGGCTCCCGCGGAGCAGCGTGGAGGGCAACATCCCGAGGATCGCCCTGACCACCGGCTCGGCGGATCCGCTGTTCTGTCTCCTGCGCAGGCTCGGGATCGACGACCAGGAGTACGGCGTCGCGGGCAGCCCGGCGCGCATCCACTTCTACGAAGGCGCGAACGGATCGCAGGCCTACGACAACGGCTTCGGCGCGAGCCCCGGCGCGAGCTTCCCGAACGGGCCCACCACGCTGTGGACCGACGGCTGGCAGAGCTACGACATCGTCATGCTCTCCTGTGAGGGCGACGAGCATCCCTCCGAGAAGAACGGCAACCGCGTCGCCCTCCGCGACTACATCGATCTCGGGGGGCGCGTCTTCGCGACGCACTTCCACTACAACTGGTTCCAAGGTGACGCGCCGCCGGATCTCCAGTCCGTGGCCCAGTTCACCAGCACGCTGAACGCGTTCAACGACATCGTCGATATCGATCAGACGTTCCCGAAGGGGATGGCGCTCGCCGAGTGGCTCCTCTTCGTCGACGGGTCCAGCCCGCTCGGTCAGTTCGACGTCGTCGACGGTCGCAGGCACACGATCGCCGTCGACACGAACCTCGCGAGGATCTGGGTCCGCTACGTGCTGGACACCATCTACTTCTCCTTCAACGCGCCGGTGGGCGTGCCCGAGGACATGCAGTGTGGTCGCATGGTGTTCTCCGACATCCACGTGTCGGCGGGCGCCGGGGATCCCGACGGTGACTTCCCGAGCGCGTGCAACGACGACCCGCTGACCGAGCAGGAGAAGGTGCTGCTCTTCATGCTGTTCGACCTGTCGGCGTGCATCATCCCGGATGACGACCCCGTGTGCCCGCCCGGGCAGAACCCGTGCGGCGACGCCGGGGATCCGCCGTGCGGCGGCGTGTGCGTGAACGGCTGCTGTCAGGAAGTGCCCGAATAGGCGCGACGCCCCCGCATCCACGGTGCAGCACGCACACCGCCGCTGAATTGGCGCGAATCCAGGCTCGGATCGGTGCTCGTCCATCGATGGCGGTGTCGCACTTGCTGCGCACGCCGTGCCGCCGCGCCGAAACACGAGGGCGCCGTTAACGCGGGCGCCGCTCGAGGCCGGCACGCGGAGTGCTCAGGGCCCGGCGCCCATGCACGCTGGAACCTCCGCGACTCGCCGCCTCACGCTCGTCGGCCTCGTCCTCCTCGCCTCCTCGGCCTGCGCCCCACCCACCGAGGCCCTCGACGCCGAGTCGTCGGAGGAGAGCGAGGACGCCCTGTTCGTCGCGAGCAGCACCGTCTGGCCGTCGCCGACGATCCCCGTGTGCTGGGTCAACCCCGGCCCCCAGGACGCGGAGGCGATGGAGTGGACGCGTGACGCGGTCGCGAGCACCTGGGAGGCCGTGTCGCAGGTGCGCTTCGTCGGCTGGGGCACCTGCACCGGCAGCAAGAACGGCGTCCGGATCAAGATCGCGGACGCGGGGCCCTACTCGTACGTCGGCACCGGGTCCAAGTGGAGCGGCGAGCACTCCATGCTCCTGAACCACACGTTCGCGAACTGGAGCCCGGTCTGCCAAGGTCAGCGCGAGTACTGCATCCGCGTCATCGCCGTGCACGAGTTCGGGCACGCGCTCGGCTTCGATCACGAGCAGAACCGCCCGGACTCACCGTCCTGGTGCGGCGAGGACGCGCACGGATCGGGCGACACCGTGATCGGCCCTTGGGACCTCGACTCGGTGATGAACTACTGCAACCCCGCGTGGTCCGGCGACGGCACGCTGAGCGAGATCGACGTCCAGGGAGTGCAGCAGATCTACGGCGCCCCGTGAGGGCCGCTCCGCGAGGCGACGAGGGTCGGTCGCCTCGGGAGGTCGGTGGGTCATGAAGGACTTGAACCTTCAGCCAATGGATTAAGAGTCCACTGCTCTACCAATTGAGCTAATGACCCGCGTGAGCCCGCGCGCCCGGAAGGATTCGAACCTACGACCCTCGGATTCGAAGTCCGATGCTCTATCCAGCTGAGCTACGGGCGCATCGCCCGGCTGGGCCGAGCGGCGATGGAGTATCCCTCGGGCCTACCCGTGTCAAGCGGCCATCGAGGCCGCCGTCGGGAGAGGCGTCTCCGTTCGAGCGGCATTATACTCGACGGTCATGACCGCCCAGGCTGACACCTTCACCGGAGCGCGCGCTGGCTCGACGCTCGTGGACCTCGTACGCCGCCGGGCGAGCCGCGAGGACATCGCGGCGCACCTCGACGCGCTCCCGGCGTCGCAGCGGCTCGAGCAGGTCGTCGCCGTGGGCACAGGGCTCGTCGGGCGCCTCTACGACGCGGTCGGCGGCGGTGAGCCGCTCACCCTCGCGGACTTCGTGCCCGAGGGCGACACGCGGACCGTGGTGTTCGAGGGCAAGAACTCCTTGCCGGCTTTCTCGCGCTTCCAGAAGCGGTTCGCGCGACAGGGCGACGAGGTCGTTGGCTACAACCACCAGCTGATGTCGTTCGCCACGGGGCCAGGGTTCTTCGTCGTGCGACCGCCGACGCCTGGCGAGGCGCACCCGGACGAGCTCTTCTTCGACTACACCACGGCGCCCGCCTCGGTCCCCGCCGGCTGGCCCGAGTTCAAGCCCAACTCCGCGGGGCTCTCGCGCGCGGTCTTCATGAACATGAAAGACTTCTGCCGGCGCGTGGCGCGCGGCGTGCTCGTGGGCAAGGCCTACAAGCTCGGCGTCTCGCAGAACGCGTACTTCACGCTGACGCGCGCCGTCTAGAGACGCCTACCCGTCCACCTTCTTCTTGAGGCGCCGATACGCCTCCGCGAGGAAGAAGTCCTTGCCCTTCGACGGGTCGGGGGGGATCTCGGCGACGCGGATGGGCGCGAACGGCGCGGGGTCCGGCGGCGCGATCAGCACCTCTTGCCCCGGTCGCTTCGGTCCACCGCGCTCCGCCTGCAGGTGCCCCTCGAGGTCGCGCTCGCGGAGCACGTCGGTCGTCTTCGCGGGCTTGATGAGGACGTCGGGCTCGATCCCCTGCGCCTGGATCGCCCGCCCGAGCGGCGTGTAGTAGCGCATCGTCGTGAGGCGGAGCCCGGCGCCGCCGGGCAGCTCGAAGATGGTCTGCACCGAGCCCTTGCCGAACGTCCCGGCGCCGACCACCGTCGTACGACCAGCGTCCTGGAGGGCACCCGCCACGAGCTCCGCGGCGCTGGCCGTGTACTCGTTGACGAGCGTGACGTTGGGGAGGTCCGCGAGCGCGCCGCCGGGCCGCGCTTCGACCAGATCGAGCACCTCGCCGCGGTGCCGGGTGGAGTAGATGACGCCGCTCGCGAGCAGCTCGTCGGCGACGAGCTCGGACTGATCGACGAGGCCCCCCGGGTTGTAGCGCATGTCGAGCAGCACGCCGCGGAGAGGCTCCTTCTTCTCGGCGCGCGCTCGCGCGACGTCCCGCAGGAGCTCCTCGTGGGTCGTCTCCTGAAACTGCTTCAGCCGCACGTAGAGCAGGTCTCCGTCGAGCCGCTTCGCCTCCACGCTCGCGACGCGCACCACCTCTCGCGTGAGGTCGAAGGACAGGGGCTCGTCGACGCCCTCGCGCCCGACGGTGAGGTGGAGCTTCGTGCCGGCCTCTCCCCGGAGGAGGTTCACGATGCGATCGATGCGCGCACCTCGCAGCGCCTTCCCATCCACGGCGAGGATGCGGTCGCCGGGGCGGATCCCCGCGCGAGCCGCCGGCGAGCCCTCGATGGGCGCGATGACGGTCACGAGCTCGTCGCGGAGATCCACCTCGACCCCGATGCCACCGAAGCGGCCCTCGGTGTCGCTCTGAAACTGCGCGAACTCCTCGGCGCTCATGTACGAGGAGTGCGGATCGAGCTCCGCAACCATGCCCCGCATGGCCCCGTCCAGCAGCTTCTCCCGCTGCGCGGGCATCACGTAGTTGTGCTCTACGAGGACCAGGACCCGCGACATCTGGTCGAACGGGAGGTAGGCGCTCTGGGCCTGCCCCGTCGCGCTGGCCGGCCGCCCGAGGTTCGCCGACCCGCACGCGTAGGCCGCAGCCGCCACCACGGCGAGCTTTCCCAACGAAAACAAGCGCGAAGCGAGGGTGCGACGGAGGCGAGGGGGGGTGTTCGCGGGGCTCATGGCGTAGGAGCATCCTAGGACGACGCTCATGGAACCCCAAGGTGGGCCGACCTTCTTGGTCCAACTGCTGTGTTCGGCTATCGTCCAGCTCCCGCAGGGCTGCCCCATCCCGGTGGGAGCCCCCGATCCTCCGGACCAGCAAGAAGGGTCCCCCGCTCGGTTGGCACGCGCGCGGCGGAGTCGGGCGCGCGTCCCCCGGGTACGAGCGTGAACGCATGGCAGGCGCCTCGGACCGAGAGCTTCTCGAACGTGCCAAGAGCGGCGACGCAGAGGCATTCGGCCTCCTCGTGCGCCGCCACCAGCGGCGAATCTTCCGGCTGGCGGCGCACCTCACCCGCAGCGGGGCGGAGGCCGAGGACGTCACCCAGGAGACCTTCGTCCGAGCGTACCAGGCCGTCGACCGGTTCGACGGCCGCAGCGAGCCCTTCACCTGGCTCTATCGGATCGCCGTGAACCTCTCCCTCAACCACATCCGGTCCCGAAAGACGCGGCAACACGCCAGCTTCGAGGACGATCCGCGCGTCGAGTCGCTGCTCGCGGAGACCCGCACCAGCCTCGGCGGGGATCCTGGCAAGTCGGCCGACGAGCGGCGGGTCGCCGAGGCCCTGCTCGAAGGCATCGACGGCCTCTCCGAGACCCTCCGGACGACCCTGCTCCTGGTGTGCTTGGACGGCCTCTCCCACGACGAGGCCTCGCAGGTCCTCGGGTGCCCCGAGGGGACGATCGCGTGGCGGGTCCACGAGGCGCGGCGCAAACTGAGGTTGTTCTTGGCCGAACGCGGCCTTGGGAGCGAAGTCGAATGAGCGAACCGCGTGGCACCGATCCGGACCGCTGGCTCGCGGGCGCGGCGGTCCCGCCGCTCCCGACGCGCGCCGGCGGTGGGCCAGCGCCTTCGGCGGGCGACGACGCCTCCTGGGACGAGCACGCCGCAGAGATCATGAAGAGGGCCCGAGCCTCTGGCGCGTCCCATCCGAGGAGCGCTGCCGAGCTGGACGCGCTGCTCGCGGCGCCCCCCCTCCTCGCCGAGCCGGGCGAGCCCGCTTCTTCTTCCGCAGTCATCGTAGGAGCTTCCAAGATGTCCGAGAGCGATCAGAAAAAGAGCCCGTCCGCAGCACCCCCGTCCGTCGGCCCCGCTTCCCAGGCGCCCATGTCGCAGCGGCTGGCGTCGGGCCCGAACAGCCAGCGCCCACGGCCGTCGCTGAAGGAGCTCGCTGAGCGCGTCTCGAAGACGCCGCCTCCTTCGTCGGTGGCGCCACCTTCGCAGAAGGCGACGTCGACGCCACTGCCCGCGGGGCCGAGCTCGCTCAGTGCGGTCGCCCAGCAGATGGCCGCCCGCGCGTCGACCCCGGCGATCTCCACGCCGCTCCCGGGGGCGGCCCTCGCGACGCCCCTGCCGGGGTCGTCGGCGGCGCCGCTCTCTCAGAAGGCTCCTCCTTCCCTGCCGTCGGGGCCGCCCTCTTCGACCGCGGCCGGGCCCTCGTCGGTCCAGCCAGGGTCGTCGCCGCCTCCCTCGGCGGTGCCGGCGAGCGTGGCGGCGGTGGTGCCGATCACGTCGGCCAAGGCGCAAGGCGCCGAGCCGGAGCAGCGCAAGAGCGGCTCCTATGGGGGCGTCATCATCGCGCTCGTCGGGGTCGCAGCGGCTGCAGGCCTGTTCTTCTTCCTGCGCACCGATCCGTTCAAGGCCCCCGCGTCGGCGGATCGGCCGACGACGCAGCAGACCGAGGCGCCGGCGCCCAAGCAAGAGGAGGCCTCGGCGGAGAGCGTCGCGCCGGCGCCCGAGGGGGACGCGCCGAAGGAGGAGGACGGCGCGGTCGACATCGACAAGCTGGCCGAGGCGAGCGCGGCGCCCGTCGAGTCGGGCGCCGCTGCTCCCGAGGCGCCCGGCGGCGCGGTCGCGCAGAACGACCCCGCCAAGAAGGACCAGCAACCGGTGAAGGTGAACCCCGACGGGACGCTCGATGAGGCGATGCGGGACGCGGCGGGCGCCGAGGAGAAGAAGGAGGCGACGCCGGCCGCCGAGGAGACGAACCGTCCGACGAACATCCCCGACCGGCCGCCGACGGGCTCCGTGACCGCGGCCGTGGGGGCCGTGATGGGCGGCGCCAAGTCGTGCGTCGCGGGCGCGGACGACGTGTCCCGTGCGACGATCACCTTCGGCTCGTCGGGTGCGGTGCAGAGCGTCGCGGTCTCCGGCTGGGCCGCGGGCAAGTCCGCCGAGTCGTGCATCAAGAGCGCGCTGAAGGGCGCCAACGTCGGCCCGTTCTCGCAGCCGACCTTCACGTTCGGCGTGACGATCAGGCCCTGATCGACCTGCCCGACGCCGGTCGCGCTGGACAAGCTGCTAAGCTCGGGCGGTGGGACCGGGGTCGATCGTCGCCGACCGCTTCGTCGTCACCCGGCTCCTCGCCCGGGGTGGGATGGCGGACATCCACGAGGCGACCGACCGCGCTTCCGGGGGCCGGGTCGTGCTCAAGGTGCTCCGCGAGGATCTCAGCCGCGAGGAGGAGGCGCTCGCTCGGTTCCGCCGCGAGGCGCGCACCGCGATGGCGATCGACAACGATCACGTCGCCCGCGTCTTCGACTTCGGCACCACGGAGGCGGACCGCCCGTTCATCGTGATGGAGCTGCTCGAGGGGCACGACCTCGCGAAGGAGCTCGACCTGCGCGGCGTCCTCCCGCTCGAGGAGGCCGTGGGCCTCATCGCCGAGGCTTGCGAGGGCGTCGCGGCGGCCCACGCCGCCGGGATCATCCACCGGGACCTGAAGCCATCGAACCTGTTCCTGGCGACGCGACAGGGGCGGCGCTCCCTCCAGGTCCTCGACTTCGGGATCTCCAAGCTCGTGCAGCGGACCGACCAGCACGTGACCCTGACCAAGGCGCTGTTCGGCTCTCCGCTCTACATGTCGCCGGAGCAGTTCCGCTCCGCGAAGGCGGCCGACGAGCGCAGCGACGTGTGGTCCATGGGGGTCATCCTCTACGAAATGCTCACCGGCCTGCCTCCGTTCGTCGCCGAGAACGCGCCCGCCGTGGGCCTTGCGGTCACTCGCGAGGCCCACGTCCCGCCCTCCGTCCGGAGACCGAAGCTGCCCAAGGCGATCGACCAGATCGTAGACGGCGCGCTCAAGAAGGACCCGCGAGAGCGCTACCAGTCGATGGTGGAGCTGCTGCGCGCGCTCGAGGACCTCCGGCCGGGCGCCAAGGAGGACACCCCGACGGGCATCCAGCTCGTGCCGTCGATCGCGCCGCCGCCGGACGACCCGCCCACCCACGTGGTGACCGGCGAGGACGACCCGCCCACCCACGTGGTGACCGGCGACGACGACCCGCCGACCCACCTGGATCTGACGAAGGAGCTCTCGCCGCTGAGGACGCCTCAGGGGATGTCGCTGCCCGTGCTGGACGCAGCGTCGCGCTCGTCTCGACCGCCGGGGGTCGCGGAGGGAGACGGATCGGAGCGACCGAGCGCCCCCGTGCGGTTCGGGCTCGACCCTGCGTACGCGTCTTCGGATCCGCGCTCGACGCACCCCTCGGCCCCGCCGATGCCGGCGCCGCAGGGCCGCGCGCGGTCGGTGGTCGCGTGGAGCGCGGTCAGCGCGGTGGCCGCTGCGGTGACCGTGTGGCTCGTCACGCGCGCGCCCGCGGAGGGCGCGGCGCCCTCCGTCACGGGATCTGCGCGGGCGGAGGGCCCCGACGTCGCCGGGACCCCTTCGGTCCTCGTGCCCGCGGAGCCTTCGACGTCGACCCCGCGCGAGGAGCCGGAGCCCGCCCCGTCGGCGGCCGAGGCCACCGCCGTCGACGACCTCCCTCCGGCGCCGTCGGCGAGCGCGAGGAAGCGCGCTCCGCGGGGCACCGGGAAGAAGCAGCCCGGGCTTTTCATGCCGCGCGGGATCTAGCTAGCTAGGGAGGTCCGCCCTGCTGGAGCTTGAGGAACCGGTAGACGGCGAAGCCGATGGATCCAAAGAGCAGCGGCATCGTGACGTAGCCGACCTTGTACGTCGATCCGGTCGCCTTGCTCGCGATGACGGCGACGACGGCGATGAGGAAGCTCAGCAGCATCGCGACGAGCGGGCCGCGCATGGGCTTCACCCAGGTCGACGGTTGGTCCAGGCGCACCTCGACGCGCTCGACCGTGACGGCCTTGATGGCGAGCGACTTGGCCGAGCTGGCCGCTGCGCCCGCCGCGATGACGGCGGCCTTGCCGGCGACGGCGCCGGCCTTGCTGGCGACGGCGCCGGCCCTCGCGGCGGCTTGCTGCAGCCGATCGCGCGTCTGGGAGCTGGCGGGCGCGGACGGCACCTCTTGGGGGCCGTAGCCGGGCGGGCTCAGGTAGGCGGAGGCGGCCATCGTCGCCTGCGGCGGGCCCGCCGGACGCGCCGGCTCGGCGGCGAGATCGAACGAGCCTGACATGTCGCCGGCCGCGTCTTCGAAGTCGAGGGCCCCCCTGTCGGGCGCCACCATCGGGCTCGGCGCCGAGGCAGGGGGCGGGGCGAAGTACGGCGAAGCAGGAGGGCGCGGCGGCGCGAGATCACCGAGCTCCAAACCGGGGAAGCCGCCTGCGGCGGGCTGGGCCACGGCCGGCGGCGGTGGCGCAGGGGGCGCCGCCAGGGGAGCGGAGCGAGGCAAGTCGAGGTCCAGCGATGGCAGGTCCTGCGACGGGCCCGCCGTCGCGAGCGCGCCCGCTCCCGGGGCCTCCGCCGCGCCGAGGCCTCCGATCGTCCCGTCGTCCTCTCCGTGGCTCCAGCCCGGAGGCAGAACCGGGCTGATCGCGGGGACCGACGCCCGCCCGCTCGCGCCGAGGATCAGCGGCAGCCCGAGCGCGCGCTCCAGATCCCCCCAGAGCTGCTCCACGCTCTGGGTCCTCTGCTTGGGATCCACCGCGAGGGCGCGCGTGAAGATCGCCTCGACGGCCGGCGGAATGTCGAGGCCGAGGCGCCTCGGCGTGGGCCGCTTCGACGCATCCATGCACTGCGCGAGCATCGCCGCAGGAGGCCCGTCGATCGCGGGCTTCTGCGTGACGAGCTCCGTCACGGTCAGCGCGAGCGCGAAGACGTCGGTCCAGGGGCCGGTCTGTCCGAACTTGTCGGGCGCCCATTGCTCCGGGGCCGCGTAGGCGGGCGTGAACATGCTCGAAGAGGCGTCGGCCGTGGTGGCGCCGCCCGCCACGCGCGTCGCGGCGCTGCGCACCTTCGCGATCCCGAAGTCGAAGATCTTGAAGCACTCCCCCGCGTCCGACTTCGAGAGGAAGAGGTTGTCCGGCTTGATGTCGCAGTGGAGGATCGCGAGCGGACCCTCGGGGCCCGGGAAGTGGTGCGCGCGGGCCCGCGCCCGCGCGACGGGGGTGAGCACCGAGACGATGCGGGGGAGGGAGAGCGGCCGAAGATCGTTCGAGAGCCTCCGGACGATCACGTCCTTCAGCGTCTCGCCCTCGAGCCACTCGAGCGCGATGAAGGGCACGAACCTCCCGTCCCGGAGACGGAGCGCGTCGACGTGGATGGGCCGTACGACCTCGGGGATGCTCCCCGACAGCCGGAACATCACCTCCCCTTCGGCGCGGAAGCGCTCGAAGAACTGATCCCGCTGCTCGGGGCTCAGGTTCGTCGGAATCTTGAGGCACTTGAGCGCGACCGGCGCGTTGAAGCGAGAATGCCGGGCCTTGTAGATGACCCCGAACCCGCCGTGCGCGACGACGCTGTGGACCTCGAACGTCTCGGCCTGGACCGTGCCGACGATCCCGAAGGGGTCTCGGACGCTCGATGGCGGCGCCGGGGCCGCGGCGGCGCCGGAGCTGGCGGCGGCGCCGGCGTACGCGGGGCCGTCCGATGCTTGCGGCGGCGGCGGTGGGATGTCGAGCGAGAGCTCGCGCATGACGTCCGCGAGGCTCGGGCGCCCGGGGCTCGAAGAGAGCGGCTTTCGAACGCTGGACGCCACCGGGGCCCCGGTGTCGTCGGAGCGCGGATCGCGGAACGGGCCGCGCACTTCCTTGAACCCGCCTTTGGACATCGCGGCTGTGTCTGTCTCTCCTCGGTGCTCGTGTCGCGCGCCCGAACGGTGACCCGCTCCGCTGAAGCTACAGACTCCGAGGACCGCTGCCTACCCCCCGGAGAGGCGAGGCGCGATGGCGGCGGTCAGGCCGTCTGGGTCGTCGACGTGCAGCCAGTGGCTGGCTCCTGCCAGCGTGAGCACTTCGACCCGCGCGCTCGTCCGGCCGGCGGCCTCCGCCCTGGCTCGGCTCTCCCCCGAGACGACCGTGGACCGGCCCCCGAGGACGAGCACGAGCCGCTCTGCGGCCCCAGGCTCCTCGATCACCGACCAGAGGTCCTTCGCCCAGTAGTCTTCGAGCATGGCGCGGATGGCCGGTAGGTCCAGGCGGAGCGCGTAGTCCGCGCGCCCAGGCGAACGCCGCACGCTCATCGCCAGCCACTCGACGACGTGCGCCGAGAACCCCCGTTGGGCGAGGGCGACCTTGAACGCCTCGCGCGACGGGAGGCTCGGGGGCAGCGACTCCAGCGCGGCGAGGACTGCGGCGACCGCGTCGTGCTCCAGCGCGGGGGCGCGGGGCCCCGGCGCCGAGTCGAGGATGAACGCGCACCGCAGGGGGAGCGCGCGCCGCGCGAGCAGCGTGAGCGCGACCTTGCCGCCGAACGAGTGCCCGATGACCGCCTCGACGCGGCGCCCGAGCGACGCGGCGAGCCGCTCCACGTCCGCGGCGGCCGCGTCGAGGTCGTGCGGCCCCTCGAAGCCTTGCGACTCTCCGTGCCCGCGGAGGTCGATCAGGACGAAGCCCCAGTCGGGTCGCTTCGCGGCGAGCCCGCGGGCCACGGTGCGGAAGTTGGTGCCTTGACCGAAGACGCCGTGGAGCACGAGGCACCAGCGATCGGGGGCCGCTCCTTCGGCAGAAACCAGGTGGTGAGCGAGGATCCGACCGCCCAAGGCACGTCGGGCTTGGCACGTGCGACCCGAAGCCGCAAGCTTGCTGGATGCCGACACCCAAGCGCCCCGCCGCCAGACGGTTCGAGGACGAGAGCCTGAAGGACGCCGTCTTCTCGGACGTGACGCTCGAGGGTTCGAAGCTCACGAACGTCACCCTCGCCCGCGTGGTGGTGGTGGACGCGGACGCGACCGAGTCACGGTGGGAGAACGTCA
This sequence comes from uncultured Polyangiaceae bacterium, assembly GCA_964492175.1. Lineage (GTDB taxonomy): Bacteria > Myxococcota_A > Polyangia > Polyangiales > Polyangiaceae > Xiheicaenibacterium. The sequence continues at coordinate 29,536 of CAZBJI010000010.1, forward strand.
AGCTCGACCGCGCGGTCCTCCGAGACGCCTCGATGCGCGGCGGTGTGGTGGAGAACGTCACGCTCGCCAGCGCCACCCTCTCCGACTGCGACCTCCGTGGGGTGCGGATGGAGAACGTCACGCTCCGCGGGGCGCGCCTCCGCGACGTGGATCTGCGCGACGTGGTGATCGAGGACGCCGACATCGGCGGCCTGACCATCGATGGCGTCCGCGTGGACGAGCTCCTCGCGCGTCGCCGCAGCGCGCGCGCGCCCGGCAAGGCGCCGCCGGCCAAGCCCGCGGCGCGACGCCGCCGCCCGCGCGCCGAATGATGGTAACGTTCCGGCCGTGGCTGCCCGTGAGCTGTTGCCCGAAGAGTGTCGCAAGTTCATAGACGCCTCTGCGTTCCCGTTCGCGACCACGGGCGAGGTGGAGCCCGTCACGGGCGTCCTCGCGCAGGAGCGCGCGCTCGAGGCGCTCGAGTTCGGTCTGGCGGTGCGCCAGCCTCGGTTCCACGTCGTGGTGGTCGGGAGCGCCGGCTCCGGCCGGACCTTCAGCGCGCGCCGCATGGCGGAGCGGATCGCGCGGACGCTGCCCACGCCCGACGACCTGCTCCTCTTGCCGAACCCGCGCCGTCCGAGCGAGCCCACGGCGCTGTTCCTCCCGGCCGGCGAGGGGCGCGACTTCAGCGACGCGATGGCGGGCCTCTACGGCAAGCTCGTGGAGTCTCTGCACGCGGCGACCGAGGGTGAGCGCTTCAAGCAAGCGCAGGCGCGTGCGCAGCGCAACGCGCGCCGGGCGGAGGCGGAGATCGAGGCGGTGCTCACCGAGCAGGCTCGTCTGCTCGGCTTCCGGCTCGAGCGCAACGGCGACGAGATCGAGATCGCGCCGCTCGGCGAGGGCCCGGACGCGCCGGGAGACGGACCGCAGAGCGGCGGGTCCCCGAGCGCGCCGCCCGAGAGCGCGGTCCCGGTCAGCGCGCCGCCCGAGAGCGCGGTCCCGGTCAGCGCGCCGCCCGAGAGCGCGGTCCCGGTCAGCGCGCCGCCCGAGAGCGTCGGCAGCGACAGCCAAGACCCGCTCGAGCTCGTGAAGGTCGCGGTCGAGGAGTTCGAGGGGCGACTCGCCGAGGTCCACGAAGAGGCCGAGGCCGAGCTGCGGGCCAGCCTCAAGAGCTTCCTCGGGGAGGCGATCAAGGGCCACTTCGCGAACATGATCCCCCGGTACGCGCCCAGGGCGGACGTGAGCGCGTTCCTGACCGACCTCGAGGGCGCGGTCGTCACCCAGGTCCACCGCCTCATCGACGAGCCGAGGGGGGAGGAGACGGCGATCTTGTCGCGAGGCTTCGTCGTGCCCACCCTCCTCACCGAGCACGAGCCCGGGAGCGGCGCGCCGGTCGTCGACGTTCCGCACCCTACGCTCACGTCGCTCTTCGGTCGCAGCCACTCCCCGCCGGACGAGGCCTTCCCGCCCGAGCCGGGCTTCGCCGTCGCGGGCGCGCTCCACCAGGCGACGGGGGGCTTCCTCGTGCTGCCCGCGACCGCCTTGCTCAAGAACGAGGCGCTCTACGAGCAGCTCAAGGCCTGCCTCCTCTCCGGGAAGTTCGTCGTCCCCGAGCAGAACCCGTCGTACTACCGCGGGTCGAGCGAGGAGCTGTTGTTCCCGCCGATCCCGATCGACGTGAAGATCATCCTCGTCGCCGGTCCCGGCCTCTTCCAGGAGCTGCACGCGGCGGACCCGGAGTTTTCGCAGCTCTTCAAGATCCAGGCGCGCTTCGAGTCGACCCTGCCGTGGCCCGAGGCCATCCGCACCTACCCGGCGTTCCTCGCGGGTCTCAGCCAGCAGCGCGGGCTGCTTCCGCTCACGTCGGACGCGGTCGCGGAGCTCGTCTTCTTCGGCGGCCGCGCCGCCGAGAGCCAGACGAAGGTGACCAGCTGCTTGGGCCTCATCGCGGAGGTCGCCACCGAGGCGTCGTACCTCGCGACGAAGGGAGGCAAGGCTCTGGTGGACGGTGAGGCCGTGAGGAGCGCCATCGGGGGCGCGCAGCGGCGCGGAGCGCAGTTTCGCGACGAGCTCCACGACCTCCTGCGGCGCGGGCTGATCCGCATCGAGACGACCGGCGCCATCGTGGGTCAGGTGAACGCCATCAGCGTGCTCTCCGACGGCCCCGTCTCCTTCGGGCGCCCGTGTCGGGTGACGGCGGTCGTGTACCCGGGCCACGAGGGGCCCATGAACATCGCCCGCGAGGTGGAGATGAGCGGTCCGCTGCACGCCAAGGGCGTGCTGGTCCTGAAGGGCTTCCTCGCCGCGCGGTTCGCGCAGACGCGGCCCCTCAGCTTTTCGGCGTCGCTCGTGTTCGAGCAGACCTACGAGGCCATCGACGGAGACAGCGCCTCGTCCAGCGAGCTCTACGCGCTGCTCTCGGCGCTGAGCGGGCTCCCCATCCGACAGGACCTGGCCGTCACCGGCAGCGTCGACCAGTGGGGGAGCATCCAGCCGGTGGGTGGGCTCAACGAGAAGATCGAGGCGTTCTTCGACATCTGCCTCGCCAAGGGCGGGCTCACCGGAACGCAGGGCGTGCTCATCCCCTGGAACAACGTGGACGCGCTGATGCTCCGGCGCGATCTCGTGGACGCGGTCGTCGCGGGCACCTTCCACCTCTACGCCATCAACACCGTGGACGAGGGGATCGAGCTCTTGACGGGCGTCCCGGCCGGATCGGCCGACGCGGAGGACTCGGTGTACGCGCGGGTCGACGCGAAGCTCGGGCGCTTCCACGAAGCGCTCGCAGTGCGCCGGAGCACCCACGATCGGTGACGTTCTTGGCGCGACGCTCGCGCTGACGCTGCCCCGCGAGGAAGCCTACAGCCGTCGCAGGAGCATGCTCAGCATCCGGTACGTGAGGCCCCAGACCACCCGACCGTCCACGTCCCAGCCTGGCAGCGTGTAGCTCTCCCCGAGATAGGCCACCTCGACGGACGTGCGCCGCTCCCCGCGGACGAGCGGTCCGACCGGCGCCCAGAGCACCTCGGTCACCTCGCCGCTGAGCGTGAGGTTCGGGTCCCCGAGGAGCTCGAACACGAACGGTCGGGTCGGGAGCGGATCGCTCGTCGCGCGCCCCGTGGCGTCCTGCTCGTCGAGCGCCCCGATGAGCTCCGCCGACCGCGTGAGGTCGACGCCGATCTCCTCCTCCGTCTCGCGGATCGCCGTCGCCAGCAGATCTCGGTCGGCGTCCTCTCGGCGGCCCCCCGGGAACGCCATGTGCCCCGACCAAGGATCCCCAGCGCGCTCGGCGCGCCGGATGAACAGCACCTCGAGCCCCTGAGCCCCCTCGCGCAGGATCGTCGCGACCGCGGCCGCCCGCGCCGCGGCTCGATCGGGCGCCAGCGGGAGGGAGGGCTCCAAGATCTCCCGTACGCGCTGGATGCGAGGTGGCGTCACACGATGCAGGTAGGCCTCCGTCGAGCGATGGTCAGCGGCCGAGCTCAACGCCGGAAGGGATCAAGAACTAGGCTGCGCCGCCCGGGTGCGCAAGGCCCGGATGGCAGGTAGGATGCCTGTCGCTCCCATGGAAGGAACCTACCCCGACGCGATCAAGCGCGCCCTGAAGGGCACCGGGCCGTTCTCGCGCCCTGTCACCGAAGCGATCCTCGAGATCGCGTACCTCACGATGGCGGTGGATCAGGAGCTGCGCGACGAGGAGCTCGCTGCGTTCCAGGCCATCGCCCTCCAGCTCTCCGGCCGCGCCGACGAGGCCGCGATGATCGCGCGGCTCGACGCGCTCGCCCACGAGCTCGACCGCGCCAGCATCCTCGAGCGCCTCGAGCAGACCGCCAGGACGCTCGGGGACGACCGCGCGGCGAAGCTGGCCGCGTACCGCGTGTCGTGCCTCATGGCGATGAGCGATCTCGACGCGGCGGACCGCGAGTTCGAGTTCGATCTCGATCTCATCGCGACGCTCGGACTGGCGCAGGAAGACGCGGACGCGATCGCGGACGAGGTGAACGCGGCCGTCACGCCCGCGGAGTAGCGGGCCGGCGCTCGCCGGTCTGGTGCGGGACGTGGACGCCCCGCTCCCGCGCGACGCGCTGGGCCGTCTCGTAGCCCGCGTCCGCGTGGCGGATCACGCCCGTCCCGGGGTCGATCGTGAGGACGCGCTCGAGGCGCCTCTGCGCCGCGTCCGTCCCGTCCGCCACGATCACCATCCCGGCGTGGAGGGAGTTGCCGATGCCGACGCCCCCGCCGTGGTGAAAGCTCACCCAGGACGCGCCGCCCGCGACGTTGGCCATGGCGTTGAGGAGCGGCCAGTCCGCGATCGCGTCCGAGCCGTCCTTCATCGCCTCGGTCTCGCGGAAGGGCGACGCGACGCTGCCGCAGTCGAGGTGGTCGCGCCCGATCACGATCGGCGCCTTCACCTCGCCACGGCGGACGAGCTCGTTGAAGGCCAGACCCACCTTCGCCCGGTCGCCGTAGCCGAGCCAGCAGATCCGGGCCGGGAGTCCCTGGAACGAGATCTTGTCGCGGGCGAGCTCCAGCCAGCGCGCGAGGTCCGGATCCCCCGGCACGTGCTCGAGCACGGCGCGATCCGTCGCGGCGATGTCCGCCGGATCCCCCGAGAGGGCCACCCAGCGGAACGGCCCCTTGCCCTGGCAGAAGAGCTCGCGGACGTACGCCGGCACGAACCCCGGGATCTCGAACGCACGCTCACACCCGACCTCCTCCGCGCACGTGCGGATGTTGTTGCCGTAGTCGAAGACCTCGCTCCCCGCGTCGCGCATGGCGAGCATCGCTTCCACCTCGAGCCGCATCGAGCGCTTGGCGCGGGCGACGTACGTCGCCGGGTCGCTCCCGCGGAGGGCCGCGGCCTCCTCCAGCGTGAGGCCCTGGGGGATGTAGCCGACCAGCGGATCGTGCGCCGCCGTCTGCTCGGTGACCAGCGGCGGCGCGATCCCGCGCCGCGCGAGCTCCGGGAACACGTCGGCCGCGTTCGCGCAGAGGGCGATGCTCCGCGGCTGCCCTCGCTCGGCGCTCGCTCTCACCGCCGCGAGCGCGGCGTCGAGGTCGTCGATGCGCTCGTCGACGTAGCGGGTCTGGAGACGCTTGTCGATCCGGGCCGGATCGATCTCCACGGCGAGGCAGGAGAGCCCCGCCATGACGGCGGCGAGCGGCTGCGCGCCGCCCATGCCCCCGAGGCCCGCCGTCAGCGTCCAGAGCCCGTCGGCTCGGCCGGTGCGGGCCGCGTATGCCTTGCGCGCGGCGACGAAGGTCTCGAACGTGCCTTGCACGATGCCCTGGGTGCCGATGTAGATCCAGGAGCCCGCCGTCATCTGGCCGTACATCGTCAGACCGAGCGCCTCCAACCTTCGGAACTCGTCCCAGTTCGCCCACCGGCCGACGAGGTTCGAGTTCGCCAGGAGCACGCGGGGGGCGTCCTCGTGGGTGCGGAACCTACCCACGGCCTTGCCGGACTGGACGAGGAGCGTCTCGTCGTTCTCCAGCGAACGGAGCTCGCGGACGAGCACGTCGAACGCCTCCCAGCTCCGGGCGGCCTTGCCGGTCCCGCCGTAGACGACCAGGTCGTCGGGGCGCTCTGCCACCTCCTCGTCGAGGTTGTTGTGGAGCATCCGAAGCGCGGCCTCCTGCACCCAGCCCTTGCACGTGAGCTCGGAGCCGCGCGGCGCGCGGACCTTTCGGGGACTCGACATGGTGGGTCAACTCCCACGGTCCGCCGCACGGATCAAAAGGGAAAAGCTCGGGCTCGGCCGGCCGTGGCGGGCCGACCGGGGGCTCGGAGCGGACTTGTGGGCAAAGTGCGCGCGTCACGTCTACCCTGGACCTGAAACCAAACCCGGAACCGTCCGAACTCCGTAGGCAAAGCGCACGTGAGCACCCCGTTGAACCTCCAGCCCGGCGCCCTGTTCGCGCGGGACTTCCGCATCGTGCGGCCGCTCCGCGCCGGTGGCATGGGCGCCGTGTACGTCGTCGAGCAGCTCTCGACCGGGAAGCAGCGGGCGCTCAAGCTCATGGCGCCCGAGCTGGTCCACAACCCCGAGGTCCGCGAGCGCTTCGTCCGTGAGGCCAAGGCCGCGTCGCGGATCGAGAGCGATCACGTCGTGGAGACGGTGACCGCGGGCGTCGACGACGAGACAGGCGCGCCCTACATCGTGATGGAGCTGCTCCGCGGAGAGGAGCTCGCCGACGCGGTGACGCGCGCCGGGCCGCTCGGCGTCGCGGACGTCGCCGAGGTGCTCGCGCAGGTGGGTCACGCGCTCGAGCAGGCGCACGCGAACGGCGTGGTGCACCGGGATCTCAAGCCGGAGAACATCTTCCTCTGTACGTCGCGGCGAAGAGAGGTCCCCTACACCGCCAAGATCTTGGATTTCGGCATCGCCAAGCTGGTCGCCGACGGGATGCAGCGCACGGGCACCCAGCCCCTCGGCTCGCCCCTCTACATGGCCCCCGAGCAGACCGAGCGGAAGGGGAGGATCTGCGCCGGCACCGACGTGTGGGCGCTCGGCCTCATCACGTTCCATCTGCTGACCGGGCGGTCCTATTGGCGCGAGGCGGAGGGTGACTCGCTCCAGGTCCTGCTCCGCGAGATCATCGTGGACCCGCTCGCCTCCGCGACCGAGCGCGCGGCGGAGCTGGGCGTGGCGGACAAGCTTCCCCCCGGCTTCGACGCGTGGTTCGCGCGGTGTGTGGATCGCGACGTCGACAGGCGCTTCGCCGAGGGAGGGGAGGCGGTGCGCGCCTTCGTCGAGCTCGCCGAGGCGCTCCCGAAGGAGCGCAGGCTCGTCATCCAGACCACGTCCGTGGACGCCTCTGCGATGGGCGCCACGACGGATCTCGCCGTCGCGGCGACCGCGTTCGTCGCGTCGAGCGACGTGCCCGCTGCCACCGGCCCGAACCTCACGACGGGCGCCGCGGCGGTGTCGGTGTCGGATCCTGGCGGGGCGGAGCGGAGCTCTGCGACGCCTCCGCCGCGGCGGCGCTCGCTCCTCGCCCCGGTGGCGGCGGCGGCGCTCGCCGCCGGCGCGCTCGCGGGTGGAGCCTACTTCCTGTTCGGGCGGGGACCCGGTGCGCCCGCGGGCGCCCCAGCGGCGTCTGCGGCCGCCGGCGCGTCGAGCGCGCCCGCCCGCGCCGGGGCCTCCGCGACGGCGGGCTCGCAGGCGCGCGGCGACGCCCGCTGTGACGCTGGTCGCATCTTCCACGCCGAGGGCACCACGGTGATGGGCGCCAAGGACATGCCGGACTACACCGAGGCCCGCGTCACGCACCCGGTGACGGTCTCCGCCTTCTGCATCGACGCGACGGAGGTCACCGTGCGGGCCTACGAGGCCTGCGTCGCGGAGGGGCGATGCGAGCGGACCCCGGACGACGTGGAGTACGCCGGCATGGCAGACGGCGCGAAGGAGCTCTACCGGCCCTTCTGCAACGCCCGCAAGCCGGACCGCCTGGACCACCCGATCAACTGCGTCGACTGGGACATGGCGAGCAAGTACTGCGCGTGGAAGGGAGGCCGCCTGCCCACCGAGGCCGAATGGGAGTTCGCGGCCCGCGGCGCGGAGCAGCGCGACTACCCCTGGGGGACCCAGCCGCCCGACGCAACGCGGCTGAACGCCGCCGGGCGCGAGTTCGCAGCCTGGGCGGAGAAGAACGCCCAGAAGCCGGGGCAAATCCACGACGCCGACGACACCTTCGTCGGCACCGCTCCTGTCGGTTCCTTCCCCGCCGGGGCGACGCCGAGCGGCGTGCACGACCTCGCCGGCAACGTGTTCGAGTGGACCGCGGACTGGTTCGGTCCGTACGGCGCCGAGGCGGCGAAGGATCCGAAGGGGCCGGCGTCGGGGGACCAGCGGGCGGTGCGCGGCGGGGCGTTCAACGCGAAGGAGCCGACGTGGGTGCGCGCCGCGTACCGCTGGGGCAACGTCCCGCGCACCTACAACCACGGGATCGGCTTCCGCTGCGTGTCCGCCCCGAAGGCGCCGTGAGGGTCGCCCTCTGCTCCGTCGCCGCCGCGGCGGCGTGCACCCAGGCGGCCCCTCCTCCTCCGCCGACGCGGACGCCTCCGCACGTGAGCGCCTCTGCGTCTCGCCTCGAGGCGCCGCCGGCCGCGGTCACCTCGCACGCGTCGGCCTGGCCTCAGCGCGATCCGACGCCGCCGGCCGACCTCCTCGCGACCTGGCGCGAGCGCCTGACGCCGCTCGGGGTCTCCGATAGGCAGTTCGCGACCGCCACGCTGTGGTCCTGGACGAGCGAGGAGCAAGGGCGGGACTTGCTGGCGGCGAGCCCCGTCCTCTCGCGTGAGGTCTCGCCGACGTACGGACCGTCCGCGTTCGATTGGATGCTGCAAGACGCGGTCAAGAGGGGCGACCCCCTCGCCCGGCTCCTCTTCCGGACGGGCTTCGCCAAGAAGCGCTTCGCTTGGCCCAACGCCTACGCCACCGCGCTCGGAGGTGGCGGTGAGCGCTACGGGTCGGTGCTGCTCCGGCTCGACCTAGCCCCCGACGCGCTGGTCCTCCACTACGGGGACCGCAAGGTGGCGACGGCGGGCGGGAAGCCGAGCTCGCTGGAGGAGCTCCTCGCCAACCCCGAACGGCTCGCCGCGGTCTACTGGGAGGGGGAGGGGTACCGTGAGTACGTGGTGGTGAACGAGTCGCAGCTGCGAGCGGTGGCGGTGGGCACCGCGGAGGTGACGAAGGCCTTCATGGAGGAGCGGGCGCTCGTCGAGGGCCTCGCGTCGGCGCTCCGCGCGCTGCCCGCCGAGGCAGGCGCCCCGCTCCTCTCCCTCTTCGCGCAGACGCTCGCGTTCCAGACGACCATCGACCGCGAGGGGGTGGAGGCGCTGGGCGCGGAGCTCGCGCGCATCGGCCTGGACGGGCTCGACGGCGCGGGGACGCCTCGGAGATCGTTCGCGCTCGGCGGGCCCCGCGCCCCGCTGAAGGGCGACTGCATCCTGGCCGACACGGGCGATCGCAGCTTCCCGCGGAGAGGGTGCCTGCCGGCAAATCGCTGCACGCAGGACGCCAACAGGAAGTGCGTACCGATGCGCCGCTCCGGGATCAACGCGGACTGATGCCGCGGGTCGTCGCCAAGGAGGAGGCGCTGGCGCGCCTCACCGCGTCGATCCCGGAGGGGGAGTGCGCCATGTGCTACGCGCTCGGTCGCGGGGACGTGGACGTGCTGACGAGCGGTGACCGGGTGGCCTTGCTCGTCAACCGCTTCCCCCTTCGGTGGGGACACCTGCTCGTCGTGACGAAGCGGCACGTGACGCGCTTCACGCAGCTCGAGGACGGCGAGCACGCGGACGCGGCGCGCCTCACGCTGGCCGCCGCGCGCGCCCTCGAGCGCGTCCTCGACCCGGCGCGCGTGTACACCGCGTCGCTCGGGACCGCGCTGCTGGGTGTCCCCATGAGCACGCCGCACCTGCACTGGCACGTGGTGCCCGTCGCGCGCGCGGCGGAGCGCCCCAGCGAGGTGCTCACCTGGTCGGCGGGCGTGGTCGAGGCGACCGACGAGGAGTGGGCGCTCCTTCGCCGATCGCTCGAGTCGGCGCTGCCGCCGCGCGCCACCTGAGCGGGCGCCAGCGAAAGGGGGGAATCGCCCGGCGGGATCGTGCGAGCATGCTTCGCCATGCGGATCGAGAACGCCATCGCGGTCGTCACGGGCGCCTCCAGCGGCATCGGCCTCGCGACGGCGCGGAGGCTCGGGCGAGACGGCGCGAGCGTGGTCCTGGTCGCGCGCGGCCAGGCGAGGCTCGAGGAGGCGGCGCACGAGATCGAGCGTGCCGGTGGCCGCGCGTGGCCCATGGCCGCCGACGCCGCGGATGGCGCGGCGGTGCTCGCGCTGGCGGAGACCGTCCGGACGCGCGTGGGCGTGCCGAGCGTCATCGTGAACTCGGCGGGAGCGGGCGTCTGGCGCTACATCGAGGAGACCCCGCCCGACGCCGCCACCGCGATGATGGGCGCGCCGTATGGCGCCGCGTTCAACGTCACGCACGCGTTCATGGCGGACATGCTGGCGGCGAAGCAGGGCGTGATCGTCCACGTGGGCTCACCGTTCTCCATGTTGCCCTGGCCCGGCGCCGTCGCGTACGGGGCGTCGCGCTGGGCGCTGCGCGGGCTCCACGAGGCGCTCTGCCAGGACCTCCGCGGAACGGGCGTGCACAGCTGCCACGTCGTGTTCGGCAAGGTGTCGAGCGCCTATTTCGAGAACAACCCGGGCTCGGAGGATCACATCCCCGGCGTCGGGAAGCTCATCCGGGAGGTGTCGCCCGAGGAGTGTGCGGACGTGATCGCCGGCGTGATCAGGCGGCCGCGCGCGGAGGTGCAGCACCCACCGCTCCTCCGCGCGTTCTACGGGGCGGCGCGCGTCATGCCGGGGACGGTCAAGTGGCTCACGGCGCTCACCGGGCGCAAGCGGTGACGCCGGGGCCGCGCCGGCTCAGCGGCCGACGCCTCGCGCCGCCCGGCGCCGCAACCTCAGCGCGAGCGCGACCAGCGTGGCCGCGAGGACGGAGCCGCGCTGCCCGGGCTCGCTCCCGGCCGCGAGGCACTGGCACCCACCGCCTGCGAGGAGCGCGGCCGGGTCGACCGGGCCTTCGGGCTCGGTCGGCTCCTCCTCGGGAGGCGTCTCGGGCATCTCGACCGGCGGCTCCTCGCACGCCTGCGCGTCCGCAACGATCGTAGGGAAGGGCGTACCGACGATGCCACCGAACGAGAAGTCGTCGAGCTCCCAGCCGATCTCGCTCGCGGCCTGGTCGCTGCCGATGCGGAAGCGAAAGGTCACGGTCTCCCCTGCGAGCGCCGTGCCGAAATCGAGGGTGACGGGCTGCAGCGTGGGCCAGTCGGCGCTCTCCCCGACGTAGCCCATGCGGTCCGAGAGCGGGTTCTCGGCCAGGTTCGCGATCTGGCCCGTGTAGCCGGGATCCACCCAGGTGCTCGCGTCCTCCCAGGTCGTCCCGCCGTCCGTGCTCAGCTCGATCACCGAGCCGTCCCACGTGACGAGGCTGCCGGGATCGTTCGGGTCGAGCAGGCTGGCCTCGAACTTGTACCGATGGAGAAACGAGAGCACGAGGGGCTGGTCTGCCGACACCGTGAGCTCTGGCGAGACGAGCGCGGTGTCCGAGAGGGACGCGTAGTCGACTCCGTGCCAGAGGTGGTTGCCCGAGGCCTCCTCCTCGCGCGCCCAGATGAGCTGGCTGGCGGCGCCCTCGGGGATCCAGAGATCGATGGGGCTCTCGAGGTCGTCGGTGTTCGAGGACGCCAGCGCCGTGTCGAAGTTGGTCCGCGGCGCCACCGACCGCACGACCGTGGGGTTGCACGACGCAGGGTTCTCGACGGTCGCCACGAGCTCGATCACGGTCGCCTCGGGCACGCCCACGATCTCGACCTCGAACGCGACGTCCTCGGTCGCGAAGCCGTCCAGGTTCGCGACGTCCGCGACGGCGCCGCTCGGGAACGAGACGCCAGGGGTCGGCGACGACACCGTGATCGTCGTGCCCGGCGCGGCCAGGTAGCCGTGGTTCGCGATCGAGACGGTGATCGTGCCGAGCTCGCCGGGGTCGAGGACCCCGTCGTCGTCGCACGTGATCGGGGCGTCGTCGAGCGAGAGCGAGGTGACCGCCACGGCGGGCGCCACGACGAAGCTCTCCACGACCCCCTCGTTGTCGAACGCGTCGCGCGGGGGCGACTCGGCGCAGGAGCCAGCGCCACGCTTGGCGAAGCCCTCCGCGATGAGGAGCGCGTCGTTCGGGTCCGCGGCGTACGCGGCCGCGATGATCGCGTCGCGCTGCTCGGTGAACGTCGGCTCCACGGGCGCGAGCTTCATCCCCGCGACGACGTAGTCGGTCATGCGCCGACGCGCCTCGTCGAACGAGTACGGCGGCGACGGAAGCTGCGACTGCTGGAGCATCGCCACGTAGCCCTCGAAGAGCATCGAGCCCCAGATCTCTCCCGTGTTGTGCACCTCTTGGTTGACCGGGACGCCCGGCGACATCGGCGGTCCGACGGGGAGCGTCGCCGACGCCTGGATGTGCTGGAACGTGAGCGGGTTCTTCGTGAGGTCCACCGTGTAGGGCATGCGGCGCGTGCCGAAGTAGGCGGCGTCCGGGTCCCGGATCGTCCCGTAGACGGCGGCGGAGAAGACGCCCCCGAGATCGTCGCCGGGACGGAGCGCGAGCGTGAGCGCGAGGAAGTCGCCCCAGCCCTCGCTCTCTCCACCACATTGGTTCAGACCGCAGTCGACGAGCCGGTGGTGCAGGTAGTGGCCCCACTCGTGGGCGACGATCAGGTTGTCGAGGGCGGCGTCGGCCTGCGCCCCCGCCAGCCGGTACATCGTCGTCGTCACCGGGCCCCCGAGCAGCGCGGTCTTGATCGTCGCCCCGTCCGATTGCGTGATGCTCATCACCGGGATGGTCGGGCTCGCGGAGCCGGGCATGAAGGGCGGGTTGCCGCCCTGGTTGTTCGCGATGAGCACGCCCACCGCGCCGGCGGCCTCGGCGGCGAGGACCTTCGACTCGAAGGTGCAGTTGCCGCGATCGATGAGGGCGATCTGTCCGGTGAGATCGTTCACGACGGGCTCGCAAGCGTCGGTCGTGGTCGAGACGCCGTCGTCGGCCAACAGGATGGTCGAGGTCACGTCGAACGACGACGGACCGAAGCCCGCGACGTTGGACGTGAGCGGCTGGGCGATCACGTCCACCGTGAGGGAGCGGGTCTCCGGGCCGCTCCACAGGTAGATCTGCATCCGCGGTGAGGCGCCGTCCGCGGGCGTCGCCATGTTGGCGTTGTTCGCGGCCCCGTCGTCCACGCTGTCCTGCGCCTCGCAGCGCAGCGGGTCGAAGCCGTCCCCGCCGCGCCCGTAGTTGTCGAACTGCGCGTTGCCCGAAGCCTCGTCGAACCCGGAGTCGTACCAATAGTCGTGCAGCCAATTGGTCGTGTAGAAGAGCTGGGTCACCGAGCCCATCTGCTGCTCGGCCGAGGCCAGCGGGGACAGCGACGGATCGTAGACGTGGCCGAACTCCGCTGGGCCGGTCAGGGTGCCGCGGGTGTCGCCCGGGGAGAGGCCGTTGTTGGAGTCGTGATCGGTGTACGCGTCGACGTTGTTCCCCACCGTCTCCGTGGCGCCCGCGGGCAGCCATGGGTCGGCGAACTGGTTGAAGCCGTCGATGGTGACGAGCGTGGGAGCGATGAACGCTGGGTAGCTCTCGTCCGGCACGCCCGTCGGATGCGGCGTGAAGTCCGCAATGGGGCCGTCCAGCGGCCGGAGGTCTCCGCTCGCGTCGGCGAAGACGCGGTAGCTGAACGCCGCGTGCGCCGTGAGGTTGCGGCGCTGGAGCACGGCGCCCGTGTGCGCGTCGATCACGTAGGCGTAGGCGTCCCAAGAGGCCCCGTCCAGGGAGGAGAAGACCTCTGCGTAGTACGCGGGCACGAGGGAGCGCCCCATCGGGAAATGTACCCTCCGCGCGCGGGCAGGCTGATCGAACCTGAGCACCGTGGACGCCGCGTCGAAGCGCCGGTACCCGCCGCGCGTCGCGTCGCTGCTCGGCGCCAGCACCGAGGACGGGATGGTCGTGGCGTACAGGTCGGAGAGCGCTCGGGCGACGGCCCCGGCGTGAGGCAGAGGGAAGGTCGCGGCCGGGCCTTCCACCGCGTCTCCCCGCAGCGCCCCGCTGATCGCCACGAGCGAGAGGTCCCTCCGCAGGAGGACCTTGGCGTCGCTGCCGACCACCGGAACCCCGTCGAGCTCTTGTCGCAGCACGACCAGGATGCCGCCACGACCCGTGTCGTGGACGTGCGCCACGCTCACCGTGGCGAGCGCCGCGTCCGTCAGCCCGTAGGTCCCGGCGCGGGCGCGGACGTGCGCGAGCGCCGCGTCCGACGCCGAGCCGGTCGCCGACGTCGGGGCCGGCGAGAGCCCGCCCCAGAGGAACGTGGGGAGTCCCGTCCGGTCGTCCGTCGACGCCACGAGCCCCAGATCGGTGGCGAGCCGCGGCCGCGCGGGCGGCGCCGCGGGTGGGAGGTCGAACGAGGCGTCGAAGCTCGGCAGCTCCACCGCGTAGGCGGTAGGAGAGACGACGAGCACGAGGAGCAGCGCCGGCGCGAGGCGAGGGGTGAGCCGCATGGATCCGCCCTCTTGCCACGGGGGAACTCCGGGGTCGAGGGGGTGAGCCTCCGACGGCCGCGCGGCCCGCGCGATCGACAACGCTTGCAGAACGGGAGTGGGCAGCGCCTAATGCGCCGCTGAATCCGTTCGACGTGGAGGCGCGCTGCATGGCGAAGAACTCTCGGAGTGTAGGGTCCGGCACCACCGCCGGGAGCGATTGGATCATCAGCCGCAGCACCCGGGCGGGCGACGACCGCTACTCGCTATGGTCGTTCGATCCTTCGTCCAAGGAGCTCCTGACGTTCGCGCAGAGAGGGCGGTTCGCCGCGACGCACCAGCTCGCGCCCATCGGAGGGTACCTGCTCGAGTGGGGGCCGCTGGCGCTGAGCGAGTACGCCCCGTGCTTCCCCTACCGTCTGTTCCGGCCCGACGTCACGTTGGCCGACGATCCCAAGAGCAAGGCCGCCGTCACCGGCCCCCTGGCCGGCCCCACGGTGCGGCACGGCGCGTGGCCGAAGCAGAAGTTCTGGGCCAACGTGCCCGACTTCGGCAACCCGCAGGGCGCGCGCAAGACGTTCGACGTGGCCGCGCGGCTGATGCTCGTCCCTCTGCCGAACTTCCTGCTCCACGTCATCCCGAACCCGGGGCGGGAGACGTTCCAGCTTTGGAACTTCGATCCGGGCACCGCCGCGGCCCCTTCGGCCGATCCGCTGCCCGCTCCGTACACGCCTCGCGGAGCGTTCGAGGCCATCCGGTCCACGGACGAATACCTCCCGATGGGCAACTTCGTCCTGACGCGGCGGGCGAAGGGCAACAACAGCGAGTTCTGGCTGTGGAGCTTCGATCCGCAGAGCTGCATCCCGCTCGCGCGGCCCGCGCTGCAGCGTGGCACCTGGCCCGGCATGGGCGCCGCGCACAAGCTCGTGCCCCTCGGAGATCACGTCCTCGATTGGGTCCCGAGGGACGGGACCTACCGCCTCTGGGGCTTCGACCCGAGCCGCCCGGATCCGCTCGTGGGGCCCGTGAGGTCCGGCAAGCTCCCCCGCGGCATCGACGCCCACGGCACCTTGATGGGCTTCCAGACTCAGGTGCCGGTGCGAATCGAGATGGGCGCGACGCCCGGGACCATGGACTTCATGCGGTCCAAGATCAAGCACGTGGTCTACTACATGCTCGAGAACCGCGCGTTCGACCACGTGTGTGGCTGGCTGCACGACAAGGGCGAGAAGCACGTGAACTACGTCGGCTCGCGGGAGCCGTTCGACGGCGCGAGCGTCGACATGGGCAACCGCGTCGACCTCACGTCCCACGACCGCGTGTTCCTCAGCAAGTACCAAGGCGGCAAGGTCAGCGACGCCTTCCCGCTGGACACCATCAGCCAGGGCGCCGACCCGTACCACGAGAACGCCGACGTGATGCGGCAGCTCTTCTTCGACGACCCCGACGGCTACGCCGCCCGGAGGACCCCCAACATGGAGGGCTTCGTCTGGAACAACGGCACGCCGGACGTCATGCTCACGTTCTCGCCCGAGCAGCTGCCGGTGCTCAACGGCCTCGCGAAGAGCTTCGGCGTCTCGGACCGCTGGTTCTGCTCCGTCCCCGGCGCCACGGACATCAACCGCGCCTTCGCGTTCACGGGCTCGGCGCTCGGCCAGATCGAGAACTTTCAGAATGGCACCACCTACCAATACTGGCCCAACACCAACCGGCGCCCGTCCATCTGGAGGGTGCTCTGGGCCAACGGGGTGACGAGCTGGAAGATCTACAACTCGGTGGAGTGGCTCGGCTTCGTCCACACGTACCACCTGTTCCTCCAAGGGGAGATCCCCACCGTGGACGCGAACACCGCGAGCTACGTCGCCGGCATCGACCAGTTCTTCGCCGACGCAAAAGGGGGAACGCTGCCGGCGTTCAGCTTCCTCGAGCCGATCTGGATCTCCCTCGCCGGGACGTCCTCCTACCACCCAGGGGAGAGCGTGGTGCCCGGGGAGCGGCGGCTGGCCGCGATCTATGACGCCCTCCGGTCGAGCCCGTCCTGGGACGAGACGCTCTTCGTGATCACCTTCGACGAGCACGGAGGGCTGTTCGATCACGTCCCGCCGCCGTACGCGCAGAACCCCTGGCCCAACGACCGGATCGACGGGTTCTCCTTCGACCTCATGGGCCCGCGCGTGCCGACCATCCTCGTGTCGCCTTGGATCAAGGAGAAGACGGTCTTCCGGTCCGGGGGCCCGGTCGCGTACGACTCCACCTCCATCTTGGCCACGCTGCTCCAATGGCAGGGGATCCCCAAGGGGCGCTGGGGCCTCGGGGAGCGCGTCCGCGCGGCGCCCACGTTCGAGGGCGTCCTCCAGCGCGGCGCCGCGCGCAAGGATCGGCCCGTCTTCACGCCTCCGCACGACAAGGACTACCCCCAGAAGGGGGCGCCCGCGGAGGATACGCCGCTCCACTCGCTCCACCGCCTCATGGCGCCTCGCCTCGTCTGGGCGCTCACCGGCCACCGCCTGAGCCCGGCGGAGGCGACGCGGCTCTCCGACGAGATCCTGGGGAGCGCCACGACCCTGCGGACGCTCTACGAGGGCATCGCCCGCGCCGTCCGGAAGGTGGGCTGAGCATGTACGCGCCTGCCCGCACTCCGCCGCTGTGCCTGAGAGGGAGCGTCGTCCGCGAGGACGGATCGGTGTCCCCTCGCCAACACGTGCTCGTCAGCGACGGGCGGATACAATCCATCACCTCCAGCAAGCCCAGCGCGCGAGGACTGCGCACGTACGAGCTCGCGGCCGACGAGCTCCTGTTCCCGGCGCTCTTGGATCTGCACACGCACACGACGTACAACCTCCTGCCGCTGTGGGACTCCCCGTATTGGGCGTGGGACAACCGCTTTCAATGGCGCGCGAACGCGGACTACAAGAAGAACATCGGCCAGAAGAACCGGGAGATCCTCTCCGAGTTCGGGCACGGATCGAAGGGGTACCAGGCGTTCGCCGCGTTCTCGGAGCTCATCGCCGTCGCCGGCGGCACCACGGTCCTCCAAGAGAACGATCACCTCGACCGGGGCGGGTTTCCCAGCTCCGGCCACGTGCTGATCCGGAGCACCGGCCACGCCCCCGACCTCGGGCTGGGAGAGGATGACCGCGTAGCCTCGGTGCTCGAGTTCTACGAGCCGGGGCCGTACGGCGCTCCCAGGACGCCCCCTCAGGATTCGAGCCATTGGGAGGTGAAGGAGGCGGCCAAGGGCGCGCGTGACGGCGCGACCTACGTCGCGGACTTCGCCGGAACGGTCGCGCGTCCGCGGACGCGGGGGACGATCGTCCACGTGGCTGAGGGGCGCTCGGGCTTCCTCCAGACCAAGCGCGGGCCGGACGCGTACACGCGCGGGGAGTTCGACGCGTTCCGTGCCTTCCTCACGCGCACCTACCGAGGCGACGAGATCGAGGCGGTGCGGAAGGCGCGGCTGGCGCTCGTGCACGGGTGCGGCATGGACACCGTCACCGACGCCAAGACGACCAAGGCAACGGTGAAGTTCCTCCGGGATTACGGCGTCGGCGTCGTGTGGTCTCCCGTCTCGAACCTGCTCCTCTACCAGGACACCACCAACGTGATGCCCCTCTTGGAGGGTGGGGTCCCCGTCGCGCTCGGCACCGACTGGTCCCCGAGCGGCTCCAAGCACGTGTGGGAGGAGGCGAAGTTCGCCAGGTTCTTTCTCGATCGGATGGGCTGGAAGGGTGACGCCGCACGCGTCTGCTTCCAGGCGGTCACCTCCGTCCCCGCCGACCTCCTCGGCGCCCCCCTCGGCCGGATCAAGAAGGGCAACCTGGCCGACCTCCTCATCCTGCGCCGGCCGCGTGGGGTCCGCCCCGACGACGCCCTCGGGGCGTTCTACGCCGCGACCGACCGGGACGTGCGCGCCGTGCTGGTCGGCGGTCGAGCGCTGTATGGCGACCGCGACGCGCTCGCGAAGCTGGGATCTTCCGGCGCCCCGCTGCCCGACGAGCCGGGCGCGAGGACGGCGGCCGGCGTCCTCTCCCAGAAGGTGGTGAGCTTCCCTTCGGACGGGGAGATCTCGGTCGACGCGCTGGCCTCCATGCTGGAGGTGGCGGATCGCGTCCTCGGCTCCCGGCGGCCGAAGCTCCTCGTCGTCGACGATCCGTTCTACCGCTCCCGGATGGATCGTCTGCGCTCCTGGGTCGTCGGCTTCAAGAAGCGAGGGCCCAGCCCGGCTCCGACGCCGCCGGCTCCCACCGGGCTCGCGCCCGGTGAGCAAGAGTGGATGTACAACCCCAGCCTCGACGAAAAAAGCAGGATGCCGGACGACGTCCGCGTCCTGCTCGGCGAAATGGCGCCCTGCCGGGATGCTCGGTGTGCCGTCCCCAAGCTGCACCCGTACTATCACGCGGAGGTGCTTGCGCAGGCGGGCGACGCGTATGGCTTCCGCGTCCCCTGCATGCCGGTGGTCCCGATCCTCACGAACCGGCAGCAGCTCTTCGTGATGGGGGACTACCCGACCGCCAAGTTCACGGCGCGCAGCAGCAACAACCTCCCCGTGATCACGGACGAGCAGCAGCTCGAGGCCTCGCTCGCCGCGACCGAGGAGGCCGTCGAGGCCTCGCTCGACGGCCCTTCGCCGCTTCCGTCCCCCTATCACGAGGAGCTCTCGGACATCGTCCGCGGCATCCACGAGGTGCCGTCGGCCACCGCGCAGCCCAGCCGATTCGGCAAGGCTCCTGCGAAGCCGCGTCGGACGAACAACTTCTTCGTCCCCGTCGGGGACGTCTTCGCGCCCATGCAGGACGCGAGCTACTTCGACGGATACAAGGTGCGGAACGTCGCCGCGGGCGTCTTCTTTCAGCAGAACTACCTGCGCGCCGTCGGCGTGGATCTGGAGACCCAGGTCTGGCTGACGAACATGATCAAGTGCTTCCTGTTCCACCAGAGCATGGTGGACTCGTACCAGAGCTTGGGTTGGACCGACGTGCGCGTCGAGGAGTCCTACAGCCAGCTCTTGCCGGTTGCTCGCGTGTGCAAGCAATGGATCGAGCGGGAGGTGGAGGCGTGCCGCCCCAAGCTGGTCCTCACCGTGGGCAAGCCTCCGTGCACGTTGCTGCACGGCATCCCGGAGAAGGAGGCGTCGCTCCAGGGCCGCGTCTACAACGCGCTCCTCGGCGTGCTGCTCCCTCCCGACGATCCACGCATCGAGCGCGGGCTGGCGTCCGAGCTCCGAGGCCCCGCCCCGACGCCGAAGAGCCCGGAGGAGCCGGGCAAGAAACCGCGCGCGTCGAAGAAGCCTGCGGAGGGGAAGGTCTCGCCGGATCCGGCGGCCACCGCGCCTCCTCCGCCGGCGATCGTGCGCGGGGCGCCGTGGTCGAAGTACGGGGTCTTCCACATGCTGCACCCTCAGGCGGTCATGATGTCCCAGACCGGCATCGCCGAGGCCCTGCAGCAGGCCAGCGCGTACCTGCTCGGCGCCAAGGGCGCGGGGCGGAGCCGCGCCGAGCTTCAGCGCGCCGCCGAGAAGGTCTCGGTGCACGATCTGGTGCCGGCGCTGCCCCCGGGGCAGCGGGACGCGTACGAGGCGAACGCGAAGCTGCTGGAGACGCACGCGGTCTCGCTGGCGGACCTCGCGGACGCGCTCGTGGGCCTCGGTCTGACGAAGGCGCCGACCGGGCCGCACGTCCTCGAGGCGCAGGCCAAGGAGCTGACCGTGTCCTTCCGGTTGGCCGACTCCTGGCGCGAGGAGCTCGACAAGCTGGCGCGGATGCGCGCCGAGAAGCGCAAGCGCGTGGACGGCTATCTGAAGCGCGGCGGCTGAGCGTGCTCTGGTACTTCGGCTACGGGTCGAACATGGATCTGACGTCGCTCGGCGCCAAGGGCGTGGTCCCCCGCGCGTCGGAGCGGGCGCTCCTCCGAGGCTGGCGCCTCCGCTTCAACGTCCAGCACTGGTTCCGGCACGAGGGAGGCGTCGGCAACATCGAGCCGTCGACTGAGCCAGGCGCGGTCGTTCGAGGCGTCGTGCACGCGTGCGAAGAGGGGGATCTCGCGGCGCTCGACGCCGCGGAGGCGTACGGTCACGGCTACGATCGGATCGAGGTCGCGGTGGCGACCGACGCTGGCGAGCGGCGCGCCGTCACCTACGTCGGCATGGCGTTCATCCTGGACGACGCGTGTCTCCCGACCCAGCGGTACCTCAACATCCTGATCCAGGGCGCGACCAAGGCGGGGCTCGATCCGGCGTACGTGGAGGAGCTGCGTCGCCACCCCGTCCACGCCAAGGTCCCGTTTCCGCGGTTCACCCCGCCTCCAGGGGAGCACCCGACGTTCGACGAGGCCACGCTGGCGCGGCATCCCCTCTACACGGCGGTCGCCGGCGCCGTGTTCGACATGACCGACGCTCGGCCCCACCACCGCTACGTGCAGCGGTTCTTCGGAGGTCGTGACATGACGACGTTCCACCTGAGGCGGATGGACGGCGCCACCGGCGCAGAGTCGATCGAGGACGTCCGCCGCGACCTGCTCACTCCGGCCCAGCGCCTGTGCCTCGAGGAGTACCTGTACGAGTACAGCCGGGAGTACCGCTACGTCGGGCGGTACGTCTACGACGTCGGCTGAGGCGGCCTTCCTCGGAGGTGCCCGGCGCGTGCGGCCTTGCCCGTGGGGAGGGCCTCGAAGTACGCTGGCAAGCTCTTCGAGGAGGGAGAGCACGATGGAAGACTTCCCGCGGGCGCAGCCGCATGGGCAACTGGTCGAGGTGTTCCCCGACGTGTTCTTCGTCACGGGGACGATGAAGACGGAGATAGGGGGCACGCCCTGGCATTTCAGCCGCAACATGACGGTCGTGCGAGACCGCGGCGCGCTGACGCTGATCAACTCGGTGAGGCTCGACGACGCGGGGATCGCCGCGCTGGAGAAGCTCGGCCGGGTCGCGCACGTGGTGAAGATCGGCTCCTTGCACGGCCTGGACGACGCGTTCTACAAGGCGCGCGGGGCCACGCTCTGGGCGGTCCCGGGGATGAGCCACGCCCCGGGCCTCACGGCGGACAAGGACCTGGTGGAGGGGGGCGAGGTCCCCTTCGAGGGCTGCTCGGTGTTCGTCTTCCGGACGACCAAGCTCCCCGAGGCCATCCTCCGCATCGATCGTGAGGGCGGCATCCTCGTCGCGTGCGACGCGCTCCAGAACTGGGTGGAGCCGAACGAGTTCTTCTCGGACGAGTCTCGGGCCATGATGACCGAAGCGGGCTTCTTCCAGCCGGCGAACCTGGGCCCGCTGTTCATGAAGGTGTGCGCGCCGGAGGGCAGCGACTACGCGCGGCTTCGGGAGCTGCCGTTTCGCCACGCGCTCTGCGGGCACGGCTCGCCGCTCCGTGACTCGGCCCGAGAGGCCTACGCCGACAGGTTCCAGCGCGTGTTCGGCGCCTGAGGTGCGGGGCATCCCCGCCGGTTCACGAGGGCCGACGAGCGCGGGGCGCGTCACGACGCAGGCCCCGCGGAGCGCGTCGTGGTGAACATCGTCGGGTACGAGACGAAGGGCATCCTCCACCGGTCGCGGTCTCGCGTCGTGTACCGCGCCGTGCGCAAGGCCGACGGGGTGCCCGTCGTCCTCAAGACGTCGGCGGCGGAGTACCCCACGCGGCACGCCGTGGCCGAGCTTCGTCACGAGCTCGCCATCGCCCAGCGGCTCCGCTCGATCGAGGGCGTCATCCGGGTCCACGGGCTCGAGCCGCACGGCCACGGCAACGTCGCGCTGGTCCTCGAGCCGTTCGGGCGGTCGCTCGCCGAAGAGCTCGCGTCGGCGGAGCGGCGCAGGCTCTCGCCCGAGCTCTGCCTGTCCATCGCGATCTCCGTCGCAGAGACGCTCGGCCGGATGCACCAGCTGGACGTCGTCCACAAGGGCATCCAGCCGGGCGCCCTCCTCTGGGACGCCGCGCGAGGCGTCCGCATCATCGACTTCACCATGTCCTCCGAGCTCTCGCGCGAGCGCCAGAGCGGCGCGGTCACGCGCCAGGCGGAGGTGGCGCTGCCCTACATTTCTCCCGAACAGACCGGCCGAATGAACCGGGACCTGGACTATCGGACGGACTTCTATTCGCTCGGGGTGACGCTCTTCCAGCTCCTCACCGGTGAGCTCCCGTTCCGAGCGACGACGGTGCTCGAGTGGGTGCACAGCCACATCGGCAAGCGCCCCCGATCCCCCCGAGAGATCGACGCGTCCCTCCCCGAGCCCCTCGCCGAGGTGGTCCTGAGGCTGCTCGCGAAGAACGCCGAGGACCGGTACCAATCGAGCTTCGGGTTGATCGACGATCTCGAGCGATGTCGGCGCGAGCTCGCTCAGACCGGCTCGGTGTCGCAGTTCGCCCTGGGTCGCAGGGACGTCTCGCAGCGGTTTCGCGTGCCCCAGCGGCTCTACGGCCGTGAGGGGGAGCTCTCCGCGCTGTCGGCGCTCTGCGACGGCCTAGGCCGGGGCGGCCCCAGGGTGTGCATGGTCTCGGGCTACTCCGGCATCGGCAAGTCGGCCCTGGTGAACGAGCTCGGCAAGTCGCTCGTGCGAGACCGCGGCTACCTCATCCAAGGAAAATTCGATCAGCTCCAGCGCGGCACGCCGTACTCCGCCGTGGCCACCGCGTTTCGTGGCCTGGTGACGGAGCTCCTCTCCGAGCCCGACGACCGCATCGCGGCGTTCCGGGAGAGCGTGCTCGCGGCCGTGTCTCCCAACGCCGGGCTCCTCGTCGAGCTGGTGCCCGAGCTCGCGCTCCTCCTGGGTCCCCAGCCCCCCGTGCCGGAGCTGCCGCGGGCAGAGGCCCAGAACCGGTTCCAGCTCGTGCTCACGACGTTCGTCAAGGTGATCACGACGGAGCGCCCGCTCGTCATCTTCCTGGACGACCTGCAGTTCGGCGACGCGCCCACGCTGGGCCTGCTCCGACGCCTCGTGACCACCCGAGACCTCGGGCGCCTGCTCGTGATCGGCGCGTACCGGAGCAACGAGGTGGACGGGGCGCACCTGCTGCGGGCGGCCCTGAACGAGATCCGGGAGACGAACGCGGTCATGGAGCTGCCCCTCGCCCCCCTCTCGCTCTCCGCGGCGGAGGCGCTCGTCGCGGACACGCTCCACGTCGACCCGGCAGCGTGCCGCGAGCTGAGCGTCCTCCTCCACGATCGCGCGCAGGGGAACCCCTTCTTCTTGACGGAGATGCTCCACACGCTGGAGCAAGAGCGCGCCATTACCTTCTCGCCCGAGGTAGGCCACTGGACCTGGACCCTGGAGGCGGTTCGACGGAGCGGCGTGAGCAGCACCCTGGCAGAGTTCGTCGTCGCGAACCTCCGCAAGCTCGCGCCACCTACGCAGCGCGTGCTCGAGCTCGCGGCCTGCATCGGGAACACCTTCGATCTTCGGACACTCGCGATCATCCACGAGCGGTCGATGGACGAGACGGCCGACGAGCTCCTGCCTGCTCTGCAGCGCCATTTGGTGGTCCCGCTCGACGAGGACTACAAGCTCGCCGGGCGAGGCGCGGTCGCAGGAGGGCCCCGCGAAGCTGCGGCGGCGGCCGGCGGGGTCAACCCCACCTACCGCTTCCAGCACGACCAGGTCCAGCAGGCGGCCTACGCCCTCATCGAGCCGGACCGGCGGCAGGCGCTCCATCTCTCCATCGGGCGCCTCATGCTCCGCCACGCCTCCGAGGAGGAGCGGGAGCAGCGGGTCATCGATATCGTCGGTCACCTCGACGAGGGGCGGCGGCACATCACCGACCCGGCGGAGCGCCTCGACCTCGCTCGGCGGAACCTGGAGGCGGGGTTGGTGGCGGAGCGCGCCGCTGCCTACGAGGCGGCGGTCGGATACCTGAACGTCGGGCTCGAGCTCCTACCACCCGACCGCTGGAGCTGCGCGTACGAGCTCACGATGGCGCTCTCGACCGAGTACCAGCAGTGCGCGTACTGGACGGGGCGCTACGAGGAGGCGGAGGCGTGGCTGGAGCAGATGCTGGAGCACGCTCGGTCGGACCTCGAGCGCGCCGAGATCCTCGCTATGCGGACGCGCCAGTACGCCACGACCGGGCGGATGGAGGACTCCATCCGCGCGGCGATCAAGGGGCTCCACCTCCTGGGGATCCGGGTCACGGACGACCCGGATCAGCGCGTCGTCCGTCGGGAGCGCCTGCTCGTGAAGCGGAATTTGGCGGGGCGGCGCATCGAGGATCTCATCGCGCAGCCGGTGCTGACCGACCCGAAGCAGAAGGTCGCCATCCGGCTCCTGATGGAGATCTTCCCTGCCGCGTTCCTCTCGGGGAGCGGCAACCTATTCCCTCTCCTGGTCCTCAAGTCGGTCAACATCTCGCTCCGGCACGGCAGCTCCCCGGAGTCCGCCTTCGCGTACGCCGCGTACGGCATGCTGCTGTGCGGCGCGCTCGACGAGCCGGCCCTCGGGTACGAGTTCGGCAAGCTCGCGGTGCGGATGAACGAGCGCTTCGACGACATCCCGCTCAAGTCGCGGGTCCTCTACGTCTACGCGATGTTCGTCCACCATTGGAGCAACCATTGGTCGACCATGACGCCTTGGTTCCGGCGGGGCATCGAGGCGGGCTACCAATCGGGGGACCTGCTCTACCTCGCGTACAGCGCGCAGGACTGCATCATCTGGGACCCCAGGCTGGACCTCGAGACGGCGGAGAGGGAGCACGCCGAGTACCTGAAGATCGTGCGCGACTGCGAGTACCAGGACTCCCTCGACTCGGGCACGCTCTTCCTCCAGCTCCAGCGCAACCTGCTCGGCGCCACCTCGGAGCTCTGCTCGTTGAACGACGCCACGTTCGACGAGGAGCGCTGTCTCGCGGGAATGCGGCGCCGGAGGTTCATGACCGGCGTCGCGAACTATCACATCTACAAGATGGAGATTGCGCGTCTCTATGGACGATACGAGGAGGCCATGGTCCACGTGCGCGAGCAGGACCAGCTGGTCGCGTCCTCCATGGCGCTCCCGCAGATCGTCCGGTACTACCTGGCCGCCTTCCTGATCCGCGCGGCGTGCCTGCCCGGCATGGAGGAGGCCGAGCGGGTCCTGACCGAGCGACGCCTGCGGGAGGACCTGGCCCGCGTGGCGCGGTGGGCCGCCCACTGCCCGGAGAACTTCGCCCACCTGGAGCTCCTGATGCGGGCGGAGCTCGCGCGACTGGAAGGTCGCGTGGACCGCGCCCTCGGGCTCTATGACCAGGCGATCGAAGCGGCGAGGGCCAGCGAGTTTCTCCGAGACGAGGCCACCGGCAACGAGCTCGCCGCGAGGCACCTCATCGCGGCCGGCCGGCCGAAATCGGCGGAGGGCTACCTCCGCGCGGCCCACCACCTCTACGAGCGCTGGGGTGCCCGCCGCAAGGTCGAGCACCTCGAGCTCGAGTTCTCCGAGGTCCTCTCGGGCGCCGCCCGGGGGGCGCGCCCGTCGCTGCGCGCCGCGGACATCGGGGCGGGCACCTCGACGATCGACTCGGCGTCGCTCGACCTGGCGTCGGTCATGAAGGCCTCCCAGGCGATCTCGAGCGAGATCGTGCTGGAGCAGCTCTGGTCCACGACGATGCGGATCATGCTGGAGAACGCCGGCGGGGAGCGTGGCTGCTTCGTCCTCCAGAGAGAGGGGCAGCTCGTCTTCGAGGGCCGCAGCGAGGTCGGGACCGACGAGGCGCCCGCCCGCGGCGTCCCGATCGCGAGCGCCGACGCCGCGCTCGCGCTGCCCATGTCGATCGTCTACCACGTGATCCGCACGAACAGCCCCGTGGTCTTGCACGCCGCGGACCGCGCCGGCGTGTTCGCGCGGGATCCTTACCTGGTGGCGCGCAGACCCCAGTCGGTCGCCTGTGTTCCGCTCGTCCGCCAAGGGCGGTTCGAGGGCGCCATCTACATGGAGAACGGGCTCACGAGCGGCGTGTTCACGGAGGACCGGATCGAGGTCGTCAAGCTGCTCGCCGCGCAGGTCTCCATCTCTCTCGAGAACGCCAAGCTCTACGAGGATCAGACCCGCCTGATCGAGGCGCAGCGCCGCTTCGTGCCGAGCCAGTTCCTCGAGAGCCTCGACCACCGTGACATCGCGCGGGTCGATCTCGGGGAGCACGTCGCGAAGGAGATGAGCATCATGTTCGCGGACCTCCGTGGGTTCACGCCGCTCGCGGAGCGGATCGGTCCGCGAGCCATCATCGAGGTGCTAAACCGGTACTTCGTGTGCATGGAGGCGCCGATCGCCGAGGCGGGTGGGTTCATCGACTCCTTCGCAGGCGACGAGATCAAGGCGTTGTTCGACGCCTCGGCGGACGCGGCGGTGCGGGCCGGCGTCGGCATGTGGCGCGCCCTGGACGTCTTCAACGAGCGGGCGCGCGCCAGCGGTCAGCCCGAGCTCGGGATGGGTATCGGCGTGAACACCGGGCCGGTGGTGCTCGGCACGGTCGGCGCGCGCGAGCGCATCCAGTGCTCCGTCATCGGGGACGCGGTCAACCTGGCGTCCCGCATCGAGCAGCTCACCAAGGTCTACCGGGCGCGCCTGCTCATCGGGGAGCACACGTTCCGGAGCCTCCGCGATCCCGGAAGCCTGTGCATCCGCAAGGTGGACCGCGTGGCGGTGAAGGGGAAGGACACCGCCGTCGAGCTCTACGAGGTGCTGGACGCGGAGCCGCCGGGGAGGCGTGAGGCGAAGCGCCGGACCCACGCCCTCCTCCAATCGGCCATGAGCGCCTACGTCGAGCGCGAGTTCGAGCATGCGCAGGCGGAGTTTCGTCGGATGGCCGCCGAAGATCCCGAGGACGCCGTGCCGGGCATCTTCGCCGACCGGTGCGCGATCTACCGGGCGACCCCGCCAGCCTCCGATTGGGACGGCTTCGAGCGCCTGACCTCCAAGTAGGTGGGCGGGGCGCGGCGGCGGCTGCGTGCTCGTGGAGGGCTCACGTGGCTTGCCGTCCGAACCACGGGCGCCCGCGCCGAGCGAGGTTTCCGGTTCCAGTCGACCCGCCGGAGCGCGTACCGTTGCCCGCCATGCGCCCTGGTCATCGTGTCGTCGTCACGGAGCTAGGCGAGACGCCGCTCGATGCAATCGACCGCCTCGTCACCCTCGAGCCGATGGCCGCGCCTGCGCCCGCAGAGCTCTCGCCGCGCGATGTCCTCATCGAGGTGAGGAGCGCGGCGGTCGGCTGGGTCGATCTGCTCATGACGAGCGGCCAGTACCAGCACCTCCCGCGGCCGCCGTACACGCCCGGCATGGAGTACGCGGGCGTCGTCGCGTGGAAGGGGCCGGAGGCTGGGGCGCACGTCTCGGTGGGCGACCGTGTCCTCAACGACGGCTTCGCCAGCGGGCCGCGGTCGCTCGGGGACTACCAGCGCTGGGGTGGGTGGGCGAGCTACGCGGTCGCGCCGGGCGACGCCGTCTTGCCCATCCCCGGGGAGCTCTCCTTCGACCAGGCGTGCAACCTGCTCGGCAACTACGAGACCGCCTACCACTGCTTGATCGCACGCGGCCGCCTCCAGGCGGGCGAGACCGTCCTCGTGCACGGCGCGTCCGGCGCCACCGGCCTGGCCGCCGTCCACGTCGCCAAGTTGATCGGCGCCAGGGTGATCGCCACCGGCCGGTCCGAGGAGAAGCTCTCCGTGGTCCGGACGCAGGGGGCCGATCACACGCTCCTCACACAGGCCGCCGATGGCTCCCCCGCGCGTCTCCGCGACCAGGTCAAGGAGCTGACCGACGGCCGCGGCGTCGACGTCGTCTACGACGGCGTCGGCGGGGAGATCTCCGTCGAGAGCCTGCGGTGCGTCGCGTTCGGGGCGCGCTTCCTGATCGTCGGCTGGGCGGCCACCCCGTTCGTCGCCAAGGGCAAAGGGGGGCGGGGCGCACCGAACGCGAACGTGTTGCCCACGAACCTCGTCATGATGAAGGGCCTCGACGTCCTCGGCTGCCCGACGGTGATCTCGACCGTGCACGACCCCTCGATCCGCGCGCCGCGCCTGCGCCAGATCCTGGAGTGGGCGAGCCGCGGGGAGCTCCGACCGTACGTGTCCCACCGCTTCGCGTGGCGAGACGTCCGAGAGGCGATGCGGGCGAAATGGCGAGGTGAGGTGGCGGGCGGCTGTGTGCTCGACCTCGGCGGCGAGGCCTGAGCCCCCGCGTGTCAGAAGTTCCTGAAGGGTTCGCCTCGCGGGCTCGTGCTGGCGGACGCGGTGGGCGGGGGTGCGACCTCGGGCACGGGAGGCTCTCCTGACCTCTTCTGTGGCGCCAGCGGCGCGGGGCGAGCGCCCGCGGCCGGTGAGCTCGCGGGAGGCGGAGCGGGGACGTCGGAGGTCGTCGGTGAGGTCGCCGCGGCGCTCGTCGAGGCGTGTGCGCGTGGCTCCGGCGGCGCGGGCGGCGCGAGCGCCGGCGCGGTGGCGGCGGGCGGCGCCGATCGAGACGCGCTCGCCTCGTCCGCCGGCGCGCTCGCGAGCCGAAGGGCGGCGTAGCCGATCGCGACGAGCGCTACCGCGCCGACGACCGCGAAGAGGCCCCCGCGCGACGAGGAGGTCGGACGCGGTCCCGTCGTCATCGAGACCTTGCTCGCCTGCGACGCGGGCGCCGCGGGAGCGGCCTCCGGCTCGGCCACCTCGCGCGTCGGCGCGCTCTCCGCGCTGCGCAGGCGGTCCTCCAAGGCGTCGCGCACGTCGGCGAACCGGGGCAGCAAGGCCGCCGCGAGATCGGTCTCGTCTACGGTCAGGCCCCGGCCGCGTAGGAAGGCGCGGAGCGTGTCTCGGACCTCCTGCGCGCTCGCGGGTCGATCGCTCTTGCTCTTCGCCAAGCAGCGGACGCACAGCTCGTCCAGCTCCGGCGGCACGTCCGGCAGGACCTCGCTCGGCCGAGGCACCGGGTCCGTGGCGATCCGGAAGGTCGCCTGCGCCGGCGTGAGGTCGGCGTACAGTCGACGCCCCGTCAACATCTCGTGGAGGACGATGCCGAGCGCGAACAGGTCCGTTCGTCGATCCAGGGGCTCGCCGCGGATCTGCTCGGGCGACATGTACCCGAACTTCCCCTTGATCACGCCGGACGCCGTGGCGTTCCCGCGCTCGAACAGCTTCGCCACCCCGAAGTCGACGAGCAGGACGCGGCCCTCGAAGGAGCAGAGGACGTTCTGGGGCGAGACGTCCCGATGGATCACGCCGAGCGGCGTGCCGTCGTCGTCCAAGAGCTCGTGCGCGGCGTGGAGCCCCGCCGCCACCTGCATCACGATCCACGCCGCCAGCGCCGGGGGCAGCGGCTTGCGGTCGTGAAGGACCTTGGCCAGCGACACCCCCCGCACGAGCGGCATGACCAGGAACGGCTCGCCTGCCTCGATCCCGAGCTCGAAGGTCTCGAGGACGTTCGGGTGCGCGATCCGGGCGGTGAGCCTGGCCTCTTGTACGAAGGCCTCCAGATCCTCGGCGCTCTTGTCGGACGAGTTGAGCAGCTTGATGGCCACTGGGCGCTCGACCCCCCGCGCCCCAGAGAGGATGGCGGCGTAGACGGAGCCCATGCCCCCGCGGGCGAGTCGAAACAGCAGCCGGTAGCGGCCCAGGGTGCGCTGGCCGCCTCGCGTGGATTGGCCCCGACCGTCCCCGCTCGGCGAGCTCGCGGAAGGAGTAGCCTCCACACGCTCCCCTTGCGGGGCCGGCAGCGTAGGCAGCTCCTCGTTGTGCCGGGCCACCGAGGAAGCCTACACCGGCTTACCGCCCGGAGGCTCCTGGGGTAGGCTCGATCGCATGCTTCGCCGTATCCTGCTCGCCGGTCCCTTCGTGCTCGTGGTCGTGTTTGCGTGCGCGGAAGGCTCGGACATCGGCGAGGGGGGTGGTGGAAACGGCGAGGGCGGGGTCCTCACCGGCGCGGGCCCGTCCACCGTGGGGTCCGGTCCCGTCACGTCGGGGAGCCCTGCCAGCACCAGCGCCAACGCATCGACCGCGACCAGCGGGTCGACGAGCTCGGCGACGTCCACCACGGGCTCGAGCATGATGTGCGACTTCACCGCCCCGGACACGTGCCCGAACGCCGAGATCCTCCCCGCCATCGCCGGAGACGTCGACGGTCCCACGGTGACGCGGACCGGCGACTCCTCCAAGTGGTACAAAGTCCACATCCAGGAGCAGGACTCGAACGTCTTCGAGACGGACCTCTCCTATCGGGTGACCCTCACGTCCCCGCCGGGCATGAACTACGATCTGCGCGTGTACCAAGGCCCCCAGGATGGCTCGCCGGACTGCACCGTCGCCCCGAAGAACGGCGCCGGCACCCCGGAGACGGTGACGGACTCGTGGGACGACGATCAAGGCTTCGGGGGCGAGGACGACAGCGTCTGGCTCAACATCGAGGTGGAGTACGTCTCGGGCTCGACGTGCGGCCCGAGCTCCCAGTGGACCCTCACCGTCGAAGGCAAGATCTGATCGAGTGCTCGCGCCCGGCTTTCCCGCGCTTGTGGCGGTGAGAGCCGCCGCGTAGGCTCTCTCGGGGAGCCTCGATGCGAATCCTATATGTCGAGGATCATGAGCTGGTACGCCGCGCCATAGGGCGCACGTTCCAGAGCGCGGG
Organism: uncultured Polyangiaceae bacterium; assembly: GCA_964492175.1. GTDB lineage: Bacteria > Myxococcota_A > Polyangia > Polyangiales > Polyangiaceae > Xiheicaenibacterium. The sequence goes on from CAZBJI010000010.1 coordinate 60,158, forward strand.
GTACGCCGTCGAGTACGCGGACAGCCTCGCCGGAGCGCGGCGCATGCTGTCGCGGACTTCGTACGAGGCGGTGCTGCTCGATCGTCACCTGCCCGACGGCGACGGGCTCGTGCTCTGTCGAGAGCTCCGCGCGAGCGGCTCGACCATGTTCGTGTTCGTGCTGACGGCGCGGGACGCGGCCGACCAGGTGCTCGACGGCTACGACCAGCACGTGGACCTCTACATGCCGAAGGGCCAGGACGCGCGCATCTACGTGGCGCACGTCGACGCGTTCCTCCGGCGGACCCGGTCCACGCCGGTCGCGGTGGGGCCGCTCACCTTCGATCCGGTGCGCCAGCGCCTGGAGCTCCCCGACGGGACCAACGTGATGCTGTCGGTCAGGGAGCAGCAGTTCTTCCTCGAGCTGGCGAGCCGCCCCGGTGAGCTGGTCGACAACCAACACCTGCTGAGTCGCATCTGGGAGGGCAAGCCGACGCAGCTCAGCGGGCTGCCCGCCCTCGTCTACCGCGTGCGCGCGAAGCTCGGGGACTATGCGTGGATGATCAAGACGGTGCACGGCGTCGGCTACCGCTTGGTCCTCGCCGACACCCCTGGCAGCAAGCCTCCGGCGCCCCCTGGCTCGGGCCGGCCAGGCTCGGCGAAGTGGGCCGCTCGCAGCTCATGACAGGTTCGTCATTCTCGGCGCCCGCTTCTCACAAATTCATCATTCTCCCCGCCGCCAGACCGAAATGGTGCCGGGCACACTCTCGCGTGCCCGGCACCCCCCTTTCACCAGACGGAGAACCCGGTCGCCGACCAGACCGAGAAGCCCGTCGCTGACCAGACGGAGAACCCGGTCGCCGACCAGACCGAGAAGCCCGTCGCTTCGGCCTCGGCCGAAGTCTTCGGGGCGCCTCTCAGGTCCTCCGCTGACAGTCGCTGCTCGAGCTCGGCCTGAGGCCGGAGCTCCACTTTGTTTCTTCGTTTCTTCATGTGACCTCCGCATGCCGCTTGGCGCGGCCGTTCGAGGCTGCCAAGCGCGATGGCACGGGCCAACTTCGGTCGCTCGAGGCGCGCCTCGGCCGTCGCCGCGACCTCAGCCCGTCTGGGCGTTGGCGGGCGCGGACTCGTTGGCGGGCGTGACGCGACAAGGGAGCCGCACGACGAAGGTCGCGCCCTCGGACGGCCGCGGGGCCTCGAGCGAGATCGTCCCTCCGAGCAGCTCGACGTACCGCCGGCACAGATACAGGCCCAGGCCGGTACCGTCCGGGCTCGTCGACTCTGCGAACGGCTGAAAGACGCTCGCACGGGACGCGGCGGGCAAGCCCGGTCCGTCGTCTCGGACGGTGATGCGGACCTCCTGGCCGCTCCCCTCGGCGCGCAGATCGATGAACAGGGCGCTGGCACCGGCGTTGTCTGCGTTCCGCAGGAGGTTTCCGAGGACGATGCGGAGGTACTCCGCCGGCCCGTCCACGAGGAAGCGCTCCGGCCCCGAGGTCACCGTGACGCGCAGGCCCTTGGTGTCGCTCGCCAGGTGCTCGACGACCTCCCGCAGGAGGAAGACGGTGTTCGCTGGCCTCGCCCGGCTCCGCAGGGCATCCATCGTGCTCACGACCAGCTCGCGCTCGCGGTGCTGAGCCTCCAGCGCCTCGGTGAGCATCTCCCGCATGGGGTCCTTGGGGTCCGTCTTCTCCAGCAGGTACTGGAGGTTGGTCACGACCACGGTCTGCTGGTTCCGCAGCTCGTGGAGGAAGTTCCCGAGGCTCAGGAGGGTCGCAGCGAGCGCGGCCTGCAAGCTCTCCTCCGCGACGCGATCTGCCGCCCCGACGGCCTCCCGGAGCTTGGCCTTCTCCCGGGCCATCTGGCGCCGCAACTTGGTGAAATGGCTCGCCAGCATCGCGAGGACGTAGGACGCCACCAGGACGATCGCGACGCGCAGGGACGGCTGAAAGAGGGCGAGCGAAAGGAGCAGCGGGGCGGCGAGCGCCGCAGCGAGGACGAGGGTGAGCGCGTAGACTTGCGCGGGCATCGCGATCAGCATCAGCCCGTGAATCACCGCGAGCGCGTATCCGTAGGCCGGCTGCACGTTGACCGCGGCGAAGGTGAGGGCGGCCGAGTAGAAGACGTTGTCGAGGAGCGTGGCCACCTCCCCGACCCGACCCCGGCATCGCTCCCTCCACGCCACGAACGTGAGGACGCTCCCGGTGAGCGCGAACGCCATCGAGAGCCAGGGGAGCTGGAACTGCACTCTCGGTACGAGCGCCGGGAAGTAGCCGAGCACCCCGAGGAGCGCGAGGAGGGCGGCCCCGGAGCCCACGATGCCCGCTGGGCTCGAGCCGGCGGCCGCCTCGTCGGCCAAGAATGAGTCTCTCCAAGCGGACCAGGCCTTCATGCTCTCTCTCGGTGCAGTGGCCGAGCGCCGAGGATAGCACCGGGGCCGGGCTCGATCTTGGCCAACCGGCCCGGACCTCGGTAACGCGTGCGGTGTGACGACGCGAGCAGCCGACCTCCCCGCGTTCCTTCGAGCCGTCCACGGTCGCGTGGGCGCGTCCCTCTCTCGCGCGAGCTTCTGCGAGCCCCAACGGCGCCGCCTCGCCGCCGCCGTGGAGCCGTCGCGGGCGCGCTCCCAGGCGAACCCGTCGGGCGATCCCCTCTCGCTGCTCTACTTGATCGCGCGGGCCGGGGGACGTGCCGCCGACCGTCAGGTCGTCCACGCCGGGTCCTTCTGTCTGCTCTACGTGCTCGCGCTCGATCTGTTCGATGACGTCCAGGACGACGATCTCGCAGGCAAGGCGTATGGCGAGGTGGGGCCCCCGCTCGCAGTGAACGGCGCGATCACCCTCATGTTCCTGGCGCTCGACGAGCTGCGACGGGTGATGGAGCTCGAGCGCTCGGACGAGCGCCGGCTGGAGTTTCTTCGCCTCTTCAACCGCGCGAGCGTCGCCGCCGCGGCGGGCCAGGAGCTCGACCTGATGGGGGAGAGCGGCGCGACCAACACGGAGCAGGTGCTGGCGATGCAGCAAGCGAAGACGTCCAGCGCCGCCCTCGTGGTCGAGTGCGGGGCGCTGCTGGCGGGGTTCTCGGCGCCGCAGCGCCGCGCCGTCTCGGCGTTCGGCAAGCAGCTCGCCGGCTTCATCCAGATCCGTGACGATCTGCGTGACGTCTTCGGCCGGGAGGTGAGCCCCGATCTCACGACCGGGAAGGTTACGTACCCCGTCGCGTGCCTCCACGAGGCGGGGGAGCCTGCGCTCGCCGCGGAGCTCGCGCGCCTGGTCGAGGCGCTACCGGAGTCGATGTCCGAGATCCGGAGCCTCTTCTACCGCGCCGGGGTGGTCGCCCGTTGCGCCGAGAAGATGGAGGAGCTCCGCGCGGGGATGCACCGGGCCATCGCCTCCACCGGCAACACCTCCGCGTACCTGCGGACCCTGCTCGCCGTGTGCGACGGGCTGGCGACGAGCGTCTACGCGCCTCCGCCGGTGCGGGCGAGCCGCGCGCTCTTCGAGCCGAGGACGCGCTTCGATCGGCTGGTCCGGCGCGAGGTGGAGCGCTTCTCCTCACGGATGGGGCCGCACGGCTTCCCCGGACCGCCGACCTTCACTCCTTGGCAGGCACCCCACTGGATGTACGCGCCGGACCAAGAGACCATCTTCTACCCGGACGTCGACGGGCTACCGGACGAGATCCTTCCGTTCCAGGCGTCCCTCCTCGGGCAGCGCGATCTCCGCGACACGGCCCGGGTGTTGGAGGCGCAGCTCCCCGCGGTCGTCGCGCACGAGCTCTTCCACTACTGGCGCGACGTGGCGGGGCGCCTCACCCACGACCACTGGCACGAGGAGTGGGCGGCCAACCGCCTCGCCGTCGCCTACGTGGCCGAGTTCTCTCCCGCCACGCTCGCGGGGAGCGTGGCGCTGGCCGACCGCGTCCTCCGTCGCTTCGGTCGCGCGCTGGAGGCCCCGGCGCTTTCGATCTTGGACCGCTGCCAGGTCCACGTGGCGGACGACCCGGACTACGGGATGAGCCCCATGGAGGTCGCGCTGCTCACCTTGGAGATGGTGAGGCGCTTGGCCCGCGCCCCCGCGGCGCTCCCGGGCGCTCTCGCGGAGCTGCTCGGCACGCGGCCGGTCAGAGCGCCGCGAGCAGGAAGCTCCTCGCGGCCTCGAGATCGATCGGCTTCTCGAAGACCCGGTCGACGCTCTCCGTGCCGCTCAGCGCAGAGTCCTTCGTCCCCGTCATGAGCGCGACCCGGCGCAGGCAGCCGAAGCGGGCCCTCCACCGGGCCACGAGCTCGGTGCCGGTGGGCATGCCGTGGCCGAGCCAGTAGTCACAGAGGAGCGCCTCCGGCTCGGAGTCGGCTAGGATCCGCTCCGCGGCCTCCGGGGACTGCGCGGTGTGGACCTCGTCGAAGTAGGCCCCGAAGTACCGCGCCAGGCTCCGCAAGACGTCCGCGCGGTCGTCGAGGATCAGCAGCTTGCGGCGCGGGATCGCGGAGGTCATGCGCGGGTCGCCGGGAGGCTAAGCACATCGCTCGCGGCCGCGCGACGGGAAACGGGTGACCTGCCGTTGCGGCATGCCGCGACGTACGGCCCTGGAGGCCGCCCGCCTACATCGAGAGGCCGCCGTCGACGTCGTAGGTCCTGGCGTTCGCGTAGTCGCACTCGAGCGCGAAACGCACGGCCCGCCAGATGTCCTCCGGCACCCCGATGCGCCCCACGGGGATGCTGGCCACGAGCGCGTCGCGCGCGGCCTGGTGCATCCCGCGCGTCATGGGCGTCTCGATCATGCCGGGCGCGATCGCCACGGCCCGGATGCCGTACGGTGCGAGCTCCTTCGCCCAGGTCACGGTGTTGGCGGCGAGGGCCGCCTTGGCGGCGACGTAGTTCGACTGCCCGCGGTTGCCGTGCCGCGAGATGCTGGAGATGTTGACGATGACCCCGGCGCGCTCTTCGCGCTCGAGCATCGACGCCACGACCTCACGCACCATCCACATGGCGCCGGTCAGGTTCACGCCGAGGACGGCGTTCCAGTCGGCCGTCGAGAGCTTCTTCACCTCGCCGGTCTTCTTGTCGCGCTTGACGAGCAGGCCGTCTCGCAGGATGCCGGCGTTGTTCACGAGCGCGTTGAGCCCGCCCATGGCGTCGGCGGCCCACCGGACGAACGAGGTGACGTCCGCCTCGTCCGAGACGTCCAGCCGCCGCCGGTCCACGCCGGCCGGGAGCGCCGCGAGGCCTGCCTCGTCCACGTCGCCGGCAGCGACCCGCGCGCCCGCCTCGAGCAAGCGCGCGGCGAAGTGGGCCCCCATGCCCTGGGCGGCGCCCGTCACGATGATCTTGAGATTCGATAGGTCCATGGTGTGTCTCTCTCGGCTGTCAGGCCGCCGCTGCCGTCTCTCGGAAGAACGCGGCGAGCGTGGGGTACAGCGTCGAGCGGGCCTTCTCGCCGACGACTGCGCCCACGTGCCCGCCCGGGATGGCGATGTGTCGCTTGTCCGTGGAGCCGACCCGGTCGAGCAGCGCCAGGGCGGCCGAGGGCGGGCAGATCACGTCTCGCGTGGTCGTGACGGCCATCACGGGGCAGGTGATGGCGGACAGCTCCACGCGCCGACCCTGGACGGCGTGCTCGCCGCGCACCAGCCGGTTCTCTTGGTAGAGCTCCGTGATGTACCGGACGTAGGCCGCCGCCGGGAACGCGATGTTGTCGCCGGCCCAGGTCTCGAGGGCCATCAGGGCCTCGGTCCGCTCGGCGTCGCCGAGGCGGTCGAGCATCCCCACCCACTTGGCGATCGCCGCGGTCGGCCTGAGGGCCGTGAACCCCGCCTGCATCTGGGGAGCGCTCATGTTCCCTGCGCCGGCGATCGCGGCCGGATCGAACCAGCGCGGGTTGGTCATGTGTCCCAGGAAGCCCGCGCACGAGAAGTCGATCGGTCCGGCGAGGTTCACCAAGGAGGAGATCGACGTCGGCTGGAGCGCAGCGTGGATCGACGCCAGCGTCCCTCCGATGCAGTACCCGAGGAGCCCGACGGGGCCTCCGGTCGTGTGCCGCTGCACCTTGCGCACCGCCCGCGAGAGGCGGGCGACGACGTCGTCCCACGCGAGGTACCGATCCTCGTCGCCGGGCTCGCCCCAGTCCAGGCAGTAGACGTCCAGCCCCGCCGAGGCGAGCGCCGCGACGAGGCTGGACCCGTTGCGCAGGTCCAGGACGTACCAGCGGTTGATCAGCGACGGGACCAAGAGGACGGGCGCCCCGGCCTCGGCCCCATCGCGGAAGCGATAGAGCCGAGCCGTCCCGTCCGCCCACAGCGTGTCGCGCGGCGAGGGAGCGAGCTGCATGCGTCAGGCCTTCGGCACGGCGATCTCGGTCGCCTTCTTCGTCGCCTCGAGCGTGATCTTCCGCCACTCCGTGGAGAGCTGCACCGCGTACGAGAGCGACTCCTTCATGAGCCGCGCGGTCTCGTCGATCGCCTCGCGCGAGCGCTCGACCGCCTGGCCCTGCGCCTCCTGGAGCTGCTCGGCCATCTGCTCCATCCGCGCCGTCTGCTCCTGCGTGGCCTTGACCCAGAGATCCAACCAATGCTGCGACTGCGAAAAGGCGTTCGTGAACATGGAGGGTGTCCTTCCGCTCGACAACGCGCTCGATTGCGCGGTTTCTTCGTCGAGCGCCCGGAACCTAGGTCGCGCGCCCCGCTCGGTCAAGGCAAAAAATGTTGCAACGCAACAATCAGGCGCGCTTGCTGCGCCGGCCGCGGATCTCTCTCTTGAGCTCGTCGAGCTCGCTCCGCAGCGCGGCGACCTCCGGATCGACGGCGGGGGGCGGCGGCGGTGGTGACGCAGGCTGGCTGGCCGGCGGGTAGGCGGCCTGCGCGTACGGCGCGACGTCGGGCTGGCCCCAGAAGGGCATCCCGCTCATCGCGCGCGCGAGCGCGTTGCCCGCGTTGAACGGCAACGTAGCCAGGGGGAAGTAGGGCGAGACCGCCTGGGCGCCCTGCTTGGCGGCGAGGTAGATCTCGAGCGCGCCGGTCACGTACCGCGAGAAGAACTCGCCCAGCGCGTCGTCTTGCATGCGGATCATGCGCGCCAGCAGCGGCACCGGCAGGAGCTTCGCGGCGCGCGTCTCGAGGACGATCTGCACCAGCGTCGCCTGCGTGAGATCTTCGCCGGACTTGGCGTCGATGATGCGGACGTCGATCCCGCGCTTGATGCGGTCCGTCAGCTCCTCGAGGGTGATGTAGCGGCTGTCGTCGGTGTCGTAGAGGCGACGGTTGGAGTACTTCTTGATGGTGGTGGTCATGTGCCGCCTCGGTCCCGACGCGTGCCCCGAGGCTCGCCGCGCTCGGGGCACGCCGGAGTTTCGCGTTGCACCATAGGGCTTGACAGTTCCGGGCGCAAGGCGCATATAAGGCGCCCCTATGCGTGTTGCAACGCACCATCAGTCGGGCGGTCCCCGCGGCGCAGCCGCGGCCTGGCTCGCCGCGGGCCTCCTCGGCTGCGCCGTCGGGGGGCCGCTCGGCCAAGACTGTGACACCGGGGCAGACTGTGAGAGCGGGGCGTGTAGGGATCGCGTGTGTGTGGATCCGGGCGTCCCGGAGGGCGGAGGGGGTCAGGCTGCCGCCTCGACGACGACCTCGGGATCCGGGGCTGGCGGGGGCGGCGCGGGCGGCGGGACCGTCGTGTGCTCGCCCAACAACGACGGCACGATCACCCGCGACGAGGTGCCCATCCAGGTGGGGCTGTCGGCGAAGTTCCTCTCGGCCGTGGACGCCCCCGTGTCGACGGCTGGGGCGACGGTGGACGGCGTGCGCGTGTGGGACCTCGCCGGTCCGCTCGCGGGGGACCAGCTCTCGCTCCTCGAGACGATGAGCCTCGCGAGCTCCTGGTATGGGCCGGTCTACCCCGGCGCGACCTACGCGGCGCGGCTCTCGCAGACGGAGACGCTGCTCGGCGTGTTCGAGGTGACGCCGGCGGCGCTCTTGCTCCGCGGCGTCGTGTCGCCCGAGGACGGCGTCGGCCGCACCGAGCTCACCTACTCCACGCCGGTCCCCGTGCTCGCGTTCCCGCTGGAGGTGGGGAGCGCTTGGTCGACGGACTCCACGGTCAGCGGGCTCGCGGGAGGGATCTTCTCCACCTACCTCGAGGAGTACGACGTGATCGTGGACGCGCGCGGGGAGCTCACGACCCCGTTCGCGACGTTCGACGTGCTCCGCGTGCGCGTGGATCTGACGCGGTGGCTCGGCGCGTTCCCCACCACGACGCGGACGTACGTGTTCGTCACCGAGTGCTTCGGGAGCGTGGCGACGGTCGTCTCTCAGCCGAACGAGCCCTCCGTCGAGTTCACGAGCGCCGCCGAGGTACGGAGGCTCTCGCCCTGACATGATCCGGTCGGCGCGGCTCCTCGTGCTCGTGCTGGCCGCTTGGGTGAGCGGGTGCCTCTCTTTTCATGCAGGGCCGCTGCCAGGCGAGCCGCGCGGGGCGACGTTCGCGGAGGTGAAGGGGACGCGCGTCCACTACACGGACACCGGCGCGGGGCCGCCCGTCGTCCTCATCCATGGCTTCGCGTCTTCGCTCGGCGCGTGGTCCGGCGTGAGCCGCGAGCTCGCGAAGCACCACCGCGTGATCGCGCTCGACCTGAAGGGCTTCGGCTGGACGGACCGACCCGAAGGGGACTACTCGCCCCGCGCTCAGGCGGAGCTCGTCCTCGGGCTCCTCGACGTGCGCGGCGTCTCGGGGCCGGTGGCGCTCGTCGCGCACTCCTGGGGCTCGAGCGTGGCGCTCGAGGTCGCGCTCCTCCAGCCCGAGCGGGTCTCCCGGATCGCGCTCTACGACGCGTGGGTCTACGAGGAGCAGATCCCGATGCCGTTCCTCTGGATGCGCGCCGGAGGGATGGGGGAGGCGCTCGTCGGGGCGTTCTACGCGGAGCGCCAAGACGACAAGATCGCCATCGGCTTTCACGACCAGCGGTTCGTGACCGAGGAGCTCGTCGAGACCGTGGAGGCGCAGATGGATCGGCCTGGGACGCGCGCCGCCGCGCTCGCGGCCATCCGCGGCCAGCGGTACGAGGACATCCAGCAGCGGTACGGGACCATCGACAAGCCCGTCCTCCTCCTCTGGGGGCGCGAGGACCGCGTGACGCCGCTCTCGGTAGGGGAGCGGCTGTCCAAGGACCTGCCGGACGCCAAGCTCGTCGTCTACCCGGCCTGCGGGCACTTCCCGATGATCGAGGCGGCGAAGCCGTCGACCCGTGATCTCGTCGCGTTCCTCGCCGCCGCCGCACCCGCGCCGGCGCCGACGCCGGTGGTCACCACCCCGCCCCCGACGCCGGCGGAGCCGCCGAAGCCCGAGGACCCCTCGAGCGAGCCCGGGGCCGCGCCGTGAGGCGGCCGCTCTGCGTGATCGCGTGCGTCGCGGCGCTCTCCTCGTCGCTCGACGTGAGGGCCTCGGGCCTCACCGATCACGGCGAGGACCTCCAGGCGCCCGAGTCGATCCTCCGGCTCGACGGCTACTTCCGCACGCGCGGCGCCCTCTTCTACAACCTGGATCTCGATCGCGGGCCGACGCCGTCCGGTCGGCCGCTCTTCCCCGTTCCCGTCGAGGGGACGGGACAGTGGCTCACGGCGGCGGACATGCGCGGCCGCGCCGACCTCGGCATCTTCGCGCCGTGGGGCGACATGGCCATCAAGTCGCGGATCGACATCCTCGACAACGTCGCGCTCGGCAGCGCGCCTGTCGGCGTCCCGGCGGCGTCGACGACCCAGAGCGCGGACCAGCCCTTCCTCAGGGTGCGGCGGCTCTACGGCGAGCTGCTCACGCCGCTCGGGCTGCTCACGGTGGGCCGGATGGGGGCGCACTGGGGGCTCGGGATGCTCGCCCACGGCGGCGACTGCCTCGACTGCGACGGCGGAGACTCCGCCGATCGCGTCGCCTTCGTCACGCCGCTCGGAGGGCACCTCTGGGCCGTCGCCTACGACTTCTCGGCGACCGGGCCGTTCGAGCCGGCGCGCACCGAGTCGGTGGTGATCGACGTCGAGCCCTCCGCCATGGTCCACACCTTCAGCTTCGCCGTCGCGAACTTCCGAGGCCCCGTGGCCCGCGCGCGTCGCTCCAAGGCGGGCAAGGTCACGCCGGAGTACGGCCTGCTCCTGTCCTATCGGTTTCAGGACAACGACATCCCGGCCACCTACCTGCCGACCGCGCAGCCGGTCGCCCTCGAGCCCGGCCAGGTGATGGCGCGGGGCTACGACGCGTTCGCCTCGGACCTTTGGCTTCGGTTCGAGGGCAGGAACTTCCGGGTCGAGACGGAGGCCGCGTACCTCCACGCGGAGGTCGAGCAAGCGAGCCTGATCCCTGGGGTGGCCTACCGCGAGCCGGTCCTCTCCAACCAGTTCGGGGTGGCGTTCCAGAGCGAGGCCGGCGACGACGAGGACCGGTTCCGAGGGGGGCTTGACGCGGGCTTCGCGAGCGGAGACGGCGCGCCCGGCTTCGGAGCGTTTCCTCCGGCGGTCGGCCCTCCCCCGAGCCCCGGCGACCTCGACGGCCCCCAGGCCAACCCGCCGTTCGACCGCGAGGTGCAAAACTTCCGGTTCCACCCGGACTTCCGGGTCGATCAGATCCTGTTCCGAGAGATCCTCGGCACGGTCACGGACGCCATCTACCTTCGTCCCCACGTGCGATACCATCTGCTCACGAGCCTGCGGGGGAAGCTCACGCTCGCGCTCGCCGGCGTGGTCTCGTTCGCAGCGGTTCCGGCGTCGACGCCGAGCGGGGAGCGACCGCTCGGCGTGGAGCTCGATCCGTCGCTCTCTTACGAGAGCGACGTGGGCTTCTCCGCGGCGCTCGAGCAAGGCACGCTGTTTCCTCTCTCCGGCTTCGACGGAAAGAACCTCCCCGCCCAGCCGGCCCAGGTGTGGCGGCTCCGCCTCGCATACCAGTTCGGAGTGGGACTATGACGCGTGCGATTCCCAGGTGGGCGCGTTGCCCCGTCGTCACCGGCGCGTTCTCGGCGGCGCTCATGGTCGGCGGCGGGTGCGGAGACAACCTCACCCAGGTGCCCGACCGGGCCGACGCGACCGATCCGGATCTCGCGCCTCTCACGTGCCTGCCCAACTTGGACGGCTCGATCGACTCCGAGGAGCTCGCCCCGGCGATCGGCACGTCGATCCGCTACGTCGTCTCCCCTCCCGGGGTCCCACGGGCGGTGGACCTCGTCGGGAGGCCCGACGGGGGCGACACGGCGTGGGACTTGGCCATCGACTACGCCGATGACCAGGCGCTCACGGTCACGCCGTCCACCCTCGAGGGCAAGTGGTACGCCGCGTCGTTCGCCGCTGGCGCCTTCGTCACCCCCTTCGATCGCGAGGGGACGCTCGAGTCGATCGGGCTCGCGCGCGAGGACTCCATCCAGCTCCTCGGGCTCGCCTCCCGGGAGGCCGATCCGGCCGAGGGGCGGACCCTGCTCGTCTACGACACGCCCATCACGGTGCTCGCGATCCCGGTCACGGTCGGGCAGGTGTACGTGTCGTCGGGGCAGATCACCGGCGGTCTCGTCCGCGGGCTCCCGTACGCCGGGCGCGACACGTACGAGGTCACGGTGGACGCCATGGGCGTCGTCGATCTGCCTCAGCTCACCTTCGAGCAGGTCCACCGCGTCAGGACCAAGGTCACCGTGGAGCCCGCCGTGGGCTCCTCGGTGGTGCGGCGCCAGGTGTCGTTCTACGCCGAGTGCTTCGCCGAGATCGCGCGCGCTACCAGCGCCGACGGCGAGACCGAAGACCTCTTCTCGACGGCGGCGGAGCTTCGTCGCCTCGGACTCTGAGACTGGAACAAGGAGCACATCATGGCCGGCTGGGATCTGTTCAAGAAGTACTTCAACGCTTGGGAGGGCCTGACCGCGAAGTACACCGAGGAGTGGCTGAAGAGCCCCCTCGTGCTGGAGCCGGCTGGAGCTTGGCTCTCGGCGGTGATGAAGATGAAGGCGCAGGCCGACAAGGCCACCGCAAACGCGTGGGGATCGGTCGGTCTCCCGACGAAGCGTGACCAGGAGCGGGCGCTGCACGCCCTCAACCAGATCCAGAGCCGCCTCCTCGATCTCGAAGAGCAAATCGCCGACCTCAAGGCGCGCTCCTGAGCCGCCGCTGACTGGAGACGAACGTGATCGACCTCGCCCGCTACGAAGAGATCCGCCCCGCGCCGCGCGCGGTGTTCGACCGCCTGGAGGAGCGCGCCACGCGGGTGCGCTACATGGTGCCCGAAGGCTCGGACTACCGCGCGGTGACGTACGAGAGCTACGCCGCGCAGATCGAGGCGCTCTCGCTCTTCCTCGCGAGCGTCGGGTTCGAGCCGGGCGAGCGGGCAGCCGTGTTCGCCCAGAACTCGGTGGAGTGGATGACGGCGGCGATGGCGACGCAGGCCGTCGGCGGTGTGCTGGTCCCCATCTACCCCGCCTCCACGCCTGCGCAAGCCGCCTATGTCGCGCGACACTCGGGCGCGCGGGTGCTCTTCGTGGATGGTGACGAGCTCCTCGCGAGGGTGCTCGAGGCGTGGGGCGAGCACGACAGGGTGCGGACGATCGTCCTGCTCCCCCGCGTGGGCGAGCTCTCCGCCGCCCTCGGCGCGGTCCGGGACCGGGGGAAGACGCCGCCACCGGCCGAGGAGGTCGACGCGCGCTCGGTGCGCTACGGCGACGCCGTCGCGCGGGGCAGGGAGCGAGCGAAGGCGGCGCCGCGGGTCTTCGCCGACCGCCTGGCGTCGGTCCGCACCGACATGCCGGGGCTCATGCTCTACACGAGCGGCACGACGGGGAACCCGAAGGGCGTACCGCTCACGCACGCGAACGTCGGCCACAACGGCCTCGACTGGATGCGGTGCTTCGCGCCCCTGCTCGACGAGGGCTACACGGACGTCTTGTGGCTCCCGATGAGCCACATCTTCGGGTTCGGCGAGGCCTGCATCGGCGACTCGCTCGGGTGGACCACCACGCTCGCGGAGCCCGCGGACGCGCTCTCGCGGCTCGCGCGCGTCCGGCCCGACGTCTTCTTCAGCGTCCCCGCGTACTGGGAGAAGCTCGCGTCGGCTGCGCTGGCCGAGCCGAGCCCCGAGGCCCAGCGCGCCGCGCTCGCGGCGCGCACCGGAGGCCGGCTGAAGTTCTGCCTGTCGGGGGGGGCGGGGCTCAAGCGCGCGGTGAAGGAGCTGTTCCACCGGCACGGGTGGCTCATCCTCGAGGGGTACGGCCTGACGGAGTGCTCGCCCACCTTGACCCTGAACCGGCCGAGCGACTTCCGCTTCGACTCGGTGGGCAAGCCGCTGCCGTCGCTCGAGCTCCGCCTGGCGGAGGACGGCGAGATCCTGGCGCGCGGACCGAACGTGTTCCGGGGCTACCACGAAGATCCGGAGGCGACGCGGCAGGCGTTCACCGAGGACGGCTGGTTCAAGACCGGAGACGTGGGGCGCTTCACGGAGGACGGCTTCCTGCAGATCGTCGACCGCAAGAAGGAGATCCTCGTGACGGCGGGCGGCAAGAACGTCCCGCCGGCGAACATCGAGGTGCGCTTCGCGGACGAGCCCCTCGTGTCGCACGCGGTGGTCTACGGCGACGGGAGGAAGTACTTGGTCGCGGGGCTCTGGCTCGACGCCGACGCCTGCGCGGCCCGGCTGGAGGCCGACGGCGTGCCGTCGGGGGAGCGCGACGCGGCCCTCCAGCGCCTCGTCGCCGCGGCCGTCGCGCGCGTGAACGGGGAGCTCGCGAGGTTCGAGCAGATCGCTCGCTTCAAGGTGATGGGGACGCCCCTCACGGTCGCGGGGGGCCTGCTCACGTCGACGCTGAAGGTCCGGCGCAAGCAGGTCTACGAGACGTTCGCTCGGGACTTCGAGGCGCTGTACGAGGGCGGCTGAGCCGTGCTGGATCGCCTCGCCGCGCTGACCCGTCGCCTCTCGCGCCCGCTGCCAGCGGTCGGGCAGACGCCCGCGCACGAGGTGCACCGGGAGAACAAGTGGCGCCTGCTACGCTACGTCCCGCGGCCCGAAGGCACGCAGTACCGCACCCCGGTGCTGCTGGTGCCGTCGCTCATCAACAGGCACTACGTCCTTGACCTGATGCGCGGCAAGAGCTTCGCCGAGTGGCTGGTGGCGCGTGGGCACGACGTGTACTGCGTCGACTGGGGCACCCCCGGCGACGAAGATCGGTTCCTCACGTTCGACGAGATCGCCGACCGCTACGTCGCGCGGGCGCTCCGCGTCGCGAGCCAGACGTCCGGCGCGCGCCACGCGCACATGCTCGGCTACTGCCTCGGCGGGACGATCGCGGCGATCCACGCGTGCGTGCGCCCGGAGCGGGTCGCCTCGCTCACGCTGCTCGCCGCGCCGATCGGGTTCCACGACGGAGGCTTGCTCTCTCGCTGGACCCGCTCGCGAGGGTTCGACGTGCGCGCGCTGGTCGAAGGCGTCGGCAACGTGCCGTGGCAGCTCATGCAGTCGGCCTTCCACCTGCTCCGGCCGACCATGACGCTCGCGAAGGCCACCACCATGCTCGACAAGGCGTGGGACGACGAGTTCCTGGACGGCTTCCTGGCGCTCGAGACGTGGGGCAGCGACAACGTCTCCTTCCCGGGCGCGTGCTACGAGCGCTACATCCAGGAGCTCTACCGGGACGACGCGCTGGTGCGAGGGACGTTCACGCTGTCCGGGCTCCCCGTGAAGCTCTCGGCCCTTCGGATGCCGCTCCTCACGGTGACCTTCGAGCACGACGCGATCGTGCCGTGGCAGAGCGCGGCGGTGGTCATGGACCTCGCCGGCTCCGTCGACAAGCACCGGATGCACCTCCCCGGTGGGCACGTGGGCGCGGTGGTCTCCAAGAAAGCGGCCTCGGGTCTGTGGCCCGCGATGGCGAAGTTCTGGGCGGAGCGGGACGCGACCTGAGCGCCGCGGCCCGTGCGTGGGCGGAAGAGAGCGAGTCTCTCCCTCGCGGCCCCGAGGAGTCTAGCCAGTACCGCGACCCATCGATTTCGATGGGTGGCCGGACCCAAGGAGAATCGAGGAGGGAAGAGAGGCGGCAGCAGGAGGTTCCTCCGATCCCGCTCGCCTCGTCGGGGGGTGAGAGGAACCGATCGAAATCTGTGGGGCGAGGTACTAGGCGCGCCGGGCGCCTTGGATCACGACCGGCTCGAGGGGCGCGTCCTTGGCGAAGGGGCCTTGCGCGCCCGTCTTGACCGACTTGATCTTGTCCACCACGTCCATCCCGTCGACGACGCGGCCGAAGACCGTGTAGCCCCACTCGGACCCTGCCTTCGACCTGTGATCGAGGAAGGCGTTGTCGGCGACGTTCACGAAGAACTGCGCCGTGGCCGAGTGCGGATCGCTCGTGCGCGCCATCGCTACGGTGCCCCGGGTGTTCTTGAGGCCGTTGTCCGCCTCGTTCTGCACCGGAGGCCGCGTCGCCTTCTTCTCGTAGGTCGCGTCGAAGCCGCCGCCTTGGGTCATGAACCCGTCGATCACGCGGTGGAACACGGTGCCCGCGTAGTGTCCGGCGTCCACGTACGCGAGGAAGTTCTGGACGGTCTTCGGGGCGCGCTCGTCCTCGAGCTCGATCGTGAAGGCGCCGAAGGTGGTGTCGAAGACGACCCGGGTGGATTGCATGGCGCGGGAGTCTACGACACTCTTTGCCCATGGTGCGCTGGGTTCACAAGAGGATCGGGCTCGCCTCCGCGGCGTGCCTCCTGGTCTCGGTCTCTGCCTCTGCGTGCGGGGACGACGCGAGCGCGGGCGGCGCCGCGGGAGGCGGCGGGAGCGCGGGGACCGGCGGGGCCGTCTGCCCGGCTGGGCAGGTGTGCCTGGACGTGGACCGGCAGGGCGAGCCGCAGCCCGGCATCTTCGCGGCGATCTGGTTCAGGGTCGAGGGATCCATCGCCTACGATCCGACCGTCGGGTACGCCGCGCCGTTCGACGTGGGCGCCGACGTGGTCACGTTCTCTCTGGCGGACGTCGCCCCGCCGCCGGACGTGGATCTCCTCTGCGAACGGCCGTGTCCGGAGGTGAGCATGTGTGCGTGCTCGGGCGAGTTCCGCGCGTCGGTGGCGTACCTGCTGGTGGTGCGGGACGCGGACCAGAGCGGCGATCTGTCCGCCACGGAGATCGCCCAGCCCGCGAACGTCGTCGGGATCTCCAACGGCGCGCTGGTGTGGAGCGACCGTGCGTGGGCTCCCGCGCCGCCGCCTTGGGACGCGACGTTCCCCGAGGGCGTGCTGGACGGCACGACGGCAAACGACGTGTCGGGCTCGACCTTTGCGCCCGCTGGCGCCGGCGCCCGCTTCGGGCTGAAGGTCGGTCCGAGCGTGTTCTGAGGGTGTAGCGTGGGGCGCGACGCGCCATCTGGCGCACTCCCTCGCACACCGTGGGACGTCGCCTTCCGCCGCTTTGCGCACCGCCACGCGTAGCCGAGGACCGGAGCTGCGGGCGTGAAAGAGCACGGGAAAGCGGCGCTCCGTCGGTTCGGCGCTCGGCGCGACGAACGAGCCGCTATCGAGCTCGTCACATTGATCCGTTGGGTGTCGCGTGGGCGTAATCGCGACCGCGCGTCGCCGCTGGCTGGTTCCCGCCGCGCTCTCCGCGTGGTTCGGCGTCATGGTGCTCGTGGGCGCCGCCCTGATGGCGAGGCACCTCGTGCCCCTGCCGGTCGCGGAGGCGAGCGAGGCGTCCGGCGCGAGGCTCGCGGAGCTCCGCGGAGACGGAGGAGAGGGCGCGTGGACGGTCGTGCACGTCCTCTACACGGAGTGTCGGTGCTCCGATCGGATCGTCGACCACCTCACCTCGACCGAGCGCCCCGAGGGGGCGGTCGAGCGGGTGCTCCTGGTCGGCGACGGGGAGCAGGGAGCGCGGCTGGTCGCCGCCGGCTTCGAGGTCGTGCCGACCTCGGCGCGGCGCCTCAGCGAGAGCTTCGGCATCGAGGCCGGGCCGCTGCTGGTCGTGCTCGATACCGACGACCGCATCCGATACGCGGGCGGCTACACCGCCCGCAAGCAGAGCCTCGAGGTGAAGGACGTGGAGATCGTCGAGCACCTCCAGGCGGGCGCGTCGCCCGAGGAGCTTCCCCTCTACGGGTGTCCGGTCAGCCAGGGCCTCCAGGCACAGCTCAACCCACTGGGGATCTGAGGGCCGCAGATGCGAAGAGTCCTACGGTTCATCGTCCTACCTCCTGCGATCTCCGAGTTCGAGCGCGCCTACTTGGCCCGCGTGAACCGCGTCGCCCTCGTCTTCTTCGCCCTCCACGTCCCGGCCTTCGCGCTGCTCGCCTACGTGAACGCGACGGGGCCCCTCGCCGCGGTGGTGCTCACGGCGGGCGTGCTGGTCGGTCCGCTCGTCGCGTCGCTCGCGCTCCGGAGCCCACGCGTCATCTCCGTCGTGCACGGCGTCACGGCGATGTTCATGGGCGGCTTGCTCGTCCACTTCGGACAGGGCCCCGTCCAGATCGAGATGCATTTCTACTTCTTCGCCCTCCTCGCGATGCTCGCGATCTTCGCGAACCCCGTGGTCATCGTGGCGGCGACCGTGACCGTGGCGCTGCACCACCTCGTCCTCTGGTTCGTGCTCCCGAGCAGCGTGTTCAACTACGCCGCGCCCCTCTGGGTGGTGGTGGTCCACGCGGTCTTCGTCATCCTGGAGGCTACGGCGACGTGCTTCATCGCTCGGAGCTTCTTCGACAACGTGATCGGCCTCGAGAAGATCGTTCGGGCGCGGACGGCCGAGCTCGACGCCAGGACCGCCGAGATGCGCCTCGTGCTGGACAACGTCGAGCAGGGCTTCGTCACGATCGACAGGGCGGGCACGATGTCCCCCGAGCGCTCGGCGACGTTCGATCGCTGGTTCGCGGGCGCGCCGGCGGGGACCTCGCTGTTCCTCCACCTCGGCGAGCGCTTCCCTCAGTTTGCCCAGCAGTCCGCCCTGGCCTTCGATCAGGTCGTGGAGGGGCTCCTCCCGCTCGAGGTCAGCCTCGCCCAGATGCCGACTGACCTCTCCGACGGGAAGATCACGTGGCGCTTCGAGTATCGGGGCGTCGGCGACGTCGAAGCCCCGGAGCGCTTCCTCGCCGTGGTGACCGACGTGACCGCGGAGCGCGCGCGGGTGAGCGCGGAGCAGGAACGCAGGGAGACGCTCCAGATCCTCGAGCGCATGCTGACGGACCGCGCAGCGTTCAAAGGGTTCGTCGAGGAGGGCAAGGAGATCGTCGAGACGGTGTGCCGCTCGCCGGAGACGGACCTCCCGGCGGTCAAGCGCGGCCTCCACACCCTCAAGGGGAACGCGGGGATTTTCGGCCTCGAGAGCGTGGCGGAGCTCTGCCACGAGATGGAGTCGCACATCGTGGAGGAGGGGTGTCGCCCGCGCGCCGACGCGCTCGCGCGCCTCGAGGACAAGCTGCGGCGGCTGGCTGACGACGTGGAGATGATGAGCGGCGGCCGCTCGGCGATCGAAATCGACGAGGCGCAGCACCGCGGCCTGCTGGAGGCCATCCGCGACGGGCAGAGCCGCCTCCGCTTGCTCCGCCGAGTGCTCGAGCTCAAGCTGGAGCCCGTACGCTTGCGCGCCGAGCACGCGGCCGAGCAAGCACGGCGCATCGCCGCGCGGCTGGGCAAGCCGTCGCCCGAGGTGGAGATCGAGGACCAGGGCGACCGCCTGGACCCGAAGCCGTGGGGCCGGTTCTGGAGCGCGTTCGTCCACGTCATCCGGAACGCCGTCGACCACGGGCTGGAGGGGCCGGAGGAGCGCCGGGCGAGCGGCAAGCCCGAGGTGGGGCTCATCCGGATGCGCGCGGCGGTCGACGCGGGCCGGTTCGTGGTCGAGCTCTCCGATGACGGCCGCGGCATCGACTGGGGGCACATCAAGGAGCTCGCCGGGCGACGAGGGCTCGCCGCCGAGACCGAGGAGGACCTGGTCGCTGCGCTCCTCGCGGACGGCGTGTCGACGGCGGCGCAGGTGACCGATGTCTCCGGTCGTGGGGTCGGCATGGGTGCGGTGCTCGCGGCGACGTCGGAGCTCGGCGGCTCGCTGAGCATCGAGAGCGAGATCGGTCGCGGGACCACCGTCCGTTTCTCGTTTCCCATCGAGCGCATGGCCCCGGACCTCGAGCACCTGGTTCGCGATGCTGCGTGACCATGCCCCCGAGGGCGTCGAAGCGCCCTCGCCGCGCGCGCCCTCGGCATGCGGTGCTTGGAGCCCCCGCCAGCCTCGTGCATCATGCGGGGGCATGGCCCGAGGGAGAGTGCTCGTCGTCGACGACAGCCCGCCGGAGCGAGCCGCGGTCGTCGCGACGCTCGTGCAGTCGGGCGAGTTCGAGGAGGTGCTCGAGGCGGACGACGGTCTGCTCGCGCTCAGGCTCATGGCGGAGCATCGCCCCGACGTCGTGGTCTGCGATCTCGTGATGCCGGGGTGTGACGGCCTTCAGCTCCTGCGGCTGCGGGCCGCCAAGCCCGAGCTAGCCGGGATACCGGTGCTGATCCTGACGGCCGACGCGGAGATCGAGCGGAAGGTCGCGCTGTTCGAGCGCGGCGCGTCCGACTACGTCCGCAAGCCGTTCGATCCTCGGGAGATCGTCGCCCGCGTCCGCGTCCACCTGAAGCTGAAGCTCCTCACCGAGGATCTCGAGGCGGCCAACGAGAAGCTCTACAAGCTCTCCTGCACCGACCCGCTGACCGATCTCTTCAACCGCCGCCATTTCAACAACGTGATCGACGTGGAGGTGGCGCGCGTGGTCCGGTACGGTCAGCCGCTCTCCTTGGTCTTGGCCGACGTGGATCACTTCAAGCGCGTCAACGACGACCTCGGGCACGTGATCGGCGACGAGGTCCTGAAGGCCGTGTCGTCGACGCTCGTTCGGGGCGTGCGGAAGGCCGACATCGTCTCTCGGTACGGCGGAGAAGAGATCGCCGTGGTGCTCACCAGCACGGGGACCGGCGGCGCCATCATCCTCGCGGAGCGCCTGCGGTCGGCGGTCGAGGGGACGGAGATCCGGGTCGGCGGCCACACCGTGCGTGTCACGGCGAGCTTCGGCGTCGCGATCGCGGAGCCGAAGGGGGACGTCACGTCCGCGCTCCAGCTCGTCAAGCGGGCGGATCAGGCCCTCTACGCGGCAAAGCGTCGCGGCCGGAACCGTGTCGTCATGTGGGGACCCGATCTCGACCGGTCCTCCACCCAGGGCGCCGCGGACTGACGCGGTCGCCCTGGGGCCGCCGTCAGCCCCCGGAACCGACCTGCCACGCCTCCGCGGGCTCCTCGACCTCTTCGCCCGGGGGAGCCTCCTCCGCGGCGTCCGCCGGCTCGTCGCCGACCTCCTCCGGGGCGGGCGGCTCGGGCGCGTCCGCTCGGGCTGGCGCGGTCGCGGGCGCGCCCGGCGGGGGGGCGCGGTGGTCGGTCGAGAGCGCCACCTCGCCGAGGCTTCGCGGGGCGTCGTCACCCAAGCGGACGCCGTCCAGCACCAACGACGCCTCCGACACGTCGAGCCTCCCGCGCCGCCCGCGGTAGTCGAGGTGCACCATGCGGCCCTCGCCGGGATCGAGCACGATCTGCTGACCATGCCTCGCGCGGCCCGCGCGGTGCAGCACCTCGCCCTCCCGGAGGCGGAGGGTGAGGGCGTCCGGGTCGAGCGTGACCCGCTCGTCGGTGCGGTTCTCCATCCACGCCTTGACGACGACGCGCTTCCCGCGCGCGTGAGCGTCGTGCACGCGCACCAGCACCGAGTCTCCGACGACGACCGGCGACGCGTACAGGGGCTCACGGGGGCCGCGACATCCCGAGAGCGAAGAGGTGGCGAGGGTCGCGACGAGGAGCGTGCCGAGCAGGAGCGAACGAGCCATGTCCAAGCCGTAACACCGGCGTTCCATGCCGAAATGGTCGGAGCAGGGTCTCGACCGTGGCGGCAGGATTCGCGCGTGTCTCGCAGGGCGAGCTCGTGCTTCGGCGCCTCTCGGCGGCGCTCTGAGGGGTGGTACCCTCACGCCATGCTTCGCTTCTTCTGGGTGTGGGGCCTCGCCGGGCTCGCGGCGTGTGGAGCACGATCCGACCTCTCCTCCGGCGAGGACGGCGCCGGCGCGGCCGGTGCATCGTCGGAGAACGAGGACGATCCGGACGATCGGTGCCCGCTGCCGGCGTGCTCGGAGCCGCCGTGCGCGGGGCGCGTGCTCGTCGACGACGTGTCCGCGACATGGCACGCGGTGCGCGACGGCTACCTCTACTTCGTCGTCGAGAGCGGCGCCCTCGCCCCCGGCCTCTACCGCCTCGATCCGTGCGGCGGGGAGCCCTCGCTCCTCCATGGGGCCGACAGCGTCGGAGGGATCCCCGCGTTCGTGGACGGCGCGATCTACCTCCCCGTGGAGCGCCCAGGGCGGTTGGTGCGCCTCCCGAGGAGTGGCGGGGAGGCGATCGTGATCCGCGAGTACGGCGCGGGCCAGACCGAGCGGATCCGCGCCGTCACGCACCTCCCCGAGGTCCCGGACCGGCTCTTGCTCTCCGTCTATTCCCCCGTGGGCGGGCTCTCTCTCCTCTCGACGGACCTCCTCGGCGATGACGAGGATCGGCTCGTCGCCGGGCTCGGCGACTCCGACTGGGCCTACCCCGACAACCTCTTCGCGCCGAACCAGCCGGTCCACATCGACGTCGAGTCGCGGTCGAACTTCGGGGAGCTGCTCTTCCTCGCGCACGATCTGGGCATCGAGTCGATCGGCTCGACGTCGGGACAGTTCAGGATCTACACGTCGATGCCCGTGTATTCCCCGCTCCACGTCCTCGACGGGTTCGTCTACTTCGCGGGTGAGGTGGACATCTGGCGGGTGCCGATGGTGGACCCGCTGGAGGTCGAGGTGGGGGGGATGATGCCCGAGCCCGTGATGGATCTCGGGCGCTTCGGAGGCGTCGTGGTGGAGTCGGACGCGATCTTCTACGGGGAGAACTCCGACTCGGAGAGCGGGCTCTACTCGTACGTGCGGCGCTACGACCGCGGCAGCCAGGAGAAGTCCTACCTCGCGGAGCGGTGGGACGACGACTGGGTGCGAGAGCTCACCGCGGGCCAGGCGAGCCTCTACGTGCGGACGCGGCGCCAGATCGTGCGCCTGCCCAAGCAGGCGCCCCCTCCCTGAGCCGAGATCGCGAAGCGCGAGGGATCAGATCCTCGGGCCGGGGGAGCCGTAGAAGGCCCATGCGCCACGCCGTGGACCCCGCTTCGTTCTTGGAGGACCTCCAGATCGCCTCGCCTTGCCAGGCGAGCTGGGCAGAGATGCGCGGAGACGAGCGCGTCCGCTACTGCGGCACGTGCGAGAAGCACGTGTACGACCTCTCCCACATGTCGCGAGAGGAGGCCGAGGCCCTCATCCTCGGCACCGAGCGTGTTTGCGTCCGCATGGCCCGGCGCCACGACGGGACGGTCGTCACCTCCGACTGCCCCGTCGGCGCGCGGCAGAAGACCCGGCGCCAGCGCGTCGCCGGCGCCGCCGCCGGGACGCTGCTCGCGGCGAGCGCCCTGCTCTGGAAGGTGCGCGCGGAGGCGCCGCAGCTCGAGCGCCTGACCGCGGACATCAGCGCCGACCGGGTCGCGAAGAGGCTGGCCAAGCGGCCTCCTCCGCCCGCGATGGGCGCCGTCGAGCACGTGCGGACGATGGGCGAGCCCGTCATGGGCGACGTCGCGCTGCCGGCCCCCCGCTGATCCGGGCGCGTCGTCCGGCTCCTCGCGCGGACGCCGACGGTGTCCCTCGCGTGAGCCCCGGGACGGCCTCGGGGAGCACGACGGCGTCGCTCCTCCTCCGACGTGCTAGAGAGGCCGCGACGTGGGCCAGGCCGTCGCCAGCGACTTGCGCGTGTGGACCTTCGGGAGCGCGCTCCGGGTCGCGCCGCTCCTGCCCGCGCTCGTCAACGCCATCGTGATCCTCACGACGTGGCCGATGCCGACGGGCGGGGCCCCGGTCCGGGCTCTGCACCTGCTCAGCACGACCTCGGAGCTCCTCTGCTTGGGGCTCGTCGCCGGCGCGCTCGCCGACGGCGCCGCACGCCTCGTCGGCGAGCGGCGGTGGATCGCGCGTGCGGTGCTGTTCGCGCTCGGCGCGGGCGGCGCGCTGCTGCTGCTCGAGGAGGACACCCTGCAGCTCGGCGACGCGCTCCGCGCGGGCGTGGTCGCGGGCGTCGCGCTGGCCGCGACGGTCGTGCCCGACGTGCGGCGCGCCTGCGACAGGTGGCTCGCGGCGCGCCTCGCGGCGCTCGCGGCGGCCGTCGCCCTGGCGATCGCGAACCATTTCACCTTGCGCATCAACTACCCCGGCGCGCACCTCGGGATGGGTCTCGGCGCCGTCGTGGCCGCCGGGGCCGCCCTCGCCGGGCTCCCGCGGCCCGGCGTCTTGCCGCTCGTGGCGCGCCTCTCGGCGCTCGGCGCGGCGTGCCTCCTCGCGGCGTCGAGCCTCGCGCTCGCGCCCGCGGCGACGGTCGCCGTGGAGATCATCCGCGACGAGTCGGCGCCGTTCTATCGGTTCGTGGCGCCGCTCCGAGGCCCTCGCTACGCCGCGTCGCTGGCCGCCGTGCCCGAGGACATGCAGCCTTGGTTCCGGTCGAGGACGGACGCGCCCGAGGTGGCGCCCACGGAAGGTCGACCGGAGCTCGCCGCGCCCCTGGTGATCCTCCTGTCGATCGACGCGCTCCGCTACGACACCTGGGCCGACCCGGCGAACGCGCGGTTGTTCCCTCACCTCAAGCGCCTCGCGGGGCAGGCCGTCGAGTTCGAGCACGCCCACTCCGCCGGCTCCACCACGGTCGCGAGCGTCGCCTCGATGCTCTCGGGGCTCTACTACTCGCAGCGGTACTGGACGCGCACCAACTTTCTCGGCAAGAACCGCACGTTCCTCACGCGCGACACCGCGCGTGGGCTCTGCGACTACCTCCGTGATCGAGGCGTGGTGGCCGCCACGGCGGTAGCGACGGACGGCCTCAAGCCGGAGTATGGCATCGTGCGCGGCTGCGCCCCGCTCGGCCCCGACTTCACCGGCAACCGAATGAGCGCCACGCTGATCCCGCTCGTCAAGGCGTTCGCGGAGGGCCTCGGTCCCGAGCAGAGCGGGTTCGTCTACGCCCACCTCCTCGATCCGCACGAGCCCTACGATCTCGGCGGCACCCACGGCGCGCCCCGGGAGCGGCAGCTCCGCGAGATCGCGCTCGCCGACGCCCAGGTCGGCGCGCTCGTGGAAGCGCTGAAGCGGACGGGCCTCTGGAAGCGCACCGTGGTCATCGTCACGGCGGACCACGGCGAGTCCTTCGGCGATCACGGCGCGCAGTTCCACGGGGGGAACGTGTACGAGGAGCTCACGCGCGTCCCGCTGATCATCAGGATCCCGGGCGTGCGGGCGCGCAGGGTGCCCGACCCTGCGGGCGGCATCGACATCACACCCACGGTGCTCGATCTCTTCGGGGTACCGACGCCTGGGCACCTGATGGGCCAGAGCCTCTTGCCGCTGGCGATGGGGCGCGACGTCCGCCTCACGCGCCCCATCGTGCTGGACAGCGCGAAGCACCAGCGGGCCCTCTTCTTCCCCGACGGCGTGAAGGTGATCCACGCCGCTCGGGAGTCGTCGTTCGAGATGTACGACCTGACGACTGATCCGCTCGAGGCCGACAACCTCGTGGAGCGCGCCCCGGACGCCGACGCGCGCATCGGCGCCCTGCTCGCGTTCTTCGACGCGCACACGTACCGGAAGCTGGGCTACCGGATCCCGAGCCGTTGAGAAGGGTCGGCGGGGAGCTCTGGAACGACGCTGGCCGCGCCGTCTCCGGCGGTCACCTGGGCGCGCTGGCGGCGCAGCCGAGCTGTCCGCGGTGGGAGCCGTCGGGCCACCGCTTGCTCGTGTGCGCGATCGACGTCAGCGTCCCGCTGCAAGGGGCCGCGCACCCGCACACCTTCGGCCCGCCCGGCTGCGCGTGGCAGGTCCACCGCTCGGGCGCCTTGCACTGATGGAAGTCAGGGCACAGCGCGTTTGCGCCGCGCTTGCAGCCGATCTTCTTCAGGGTCGAGAGCCACGCCAGGAGCGGCGCCGCCCGGGTCTTCACGTCTTCGCAGCCCTCGTACCATCCGTGCTCGCAGAGCATCAGCCGTCGCAGGATCGGATCGTCCTCCTCCGTGATGGCGGTGGACTGGAAGATCCCGCACCCGAGGAGCTTCTCCCCCGCGTCGCAGGCGCGCCGGTACACCTCGATCGTGTGGCTCTCCCCGGTTCCGGTGGCGGCGATCTTGGCGAGGGCGATCTTGCACGCCGGGCCGCCGGTCGCCTCGGTGAGGCACGGCACGATCTCGGCGGGGGCGTCGTCTCCTCGCTCGGCGGGCGGAGGCTCGTCGGCCGCGCCGGCCGGGATGAACCAAGGCAGCGCGAAGTCCGGCGTCGGGGTGCCGGCCGGGACGATGACGGGCGCGGGTACCGCCTCGTGGGTCGACACGGGTGCGGGCGTCGGTCGCGCGCACGAGACCACGAGCAGCAGCGCCAGGGGAAGAAGGAGCGGGTTTCGCATCGGCTGCCCGGGGAGCGTAGTCCCGCGGCGGCTGAGCTCGCACGAGTATGTACGCGGTCCTCGGGCGCGTCCGCGGGGGCGTGCTCCGGCCTCGCGGGGTGCTAGGCTGGCGAAAATCATGCAAGAGTTCCGCCGCTTCAGGGGGACAGAGCAGTACCTCACGAACGAGGCCCTCGAGGCCGCCGTGAACTGCGCGCTCGCCCTCGGCCGTCCGCTGCTCGTCCGAGGCGAACCGGGGACGGGCAAGACGCTCCTCGCCGAGGCGGTCGCGCAGTCCCTCGCGGCGCCGCTCATCACGTGGCACGTCAAGAGCACCACCAAGGCGCAGGACGGGCTCTACGTCTACGACACCGTCCAGCGCCTCTACGACTCACGGTTCGGCGACGGGGACGTCCGCGACATCAAGCAGTACATCAAGCTCGGGCCGCTGGGGCAGGCGTTCGCCGCGGGGGAGCCGCGCGTGGTCCTGATCGACGAGGTGGACAAGGCGGACCTCGTGTTACCGATCGACCTCATCCACGAGCTCGATCGCATGCGGTTCCGG
>CAZBJI010000011.1:0-1395 GCA_964492175.1 uncultured Polyangiaceae bacterium
GCGGCACGGAGCGAAGGAACGCTGCATCGTTGCCTCGTTCCGCGAAGTGGCGATCTCGGAGCTGGCGGTGCTCGGCACCGCCACCGCCGCGGCGCGCGTCCCGGCCGCGGCGCCTCACGTCGCCGTGGGCCGGCACGAGCCTGACGGCGCGGGGCTCCGCTCCTTCCGCGACGTCTTCGACGCCGCGCCCTTCGCGACGGCGGAGGCGCTCTGCGCGAGGCACACCGCCATCAGCGCTGCGCAGATCGACGCGGCCAAGGCCCGCGATCCTCACGACCATTTCGTCGGAGAGCTCGTCGCGCGCTGCGCCGCGGCGCGCCCGCCCGGCGTCCAGGAGGCCCTGCCGCCGCCCTACGAGGTCCGGGTCATCGGCGTGGTCGAGGACCTCGCCTTCGTCGACCGCGTCATCGTCAGGACCGAGGCTGGGTGGTTCCCGACCGGCGTCCTCTTGGACCGCTCGGAGCTCGGGCCGGGCTGTGGCCAGGCGGGCGTGACGAGGCTCGAGCAGACGAGCCTCGTCGGGCGCGACGGTGAGCCGCCCGTGGTGGTCTTCCAGTACGCGACGCGTCGGGCAGAGTGGCTCCGCCTGGACCGCCCCCCGTGGGAGGCCGCGGCGCGGTTCCGCGTGGCGTGCACCCCGCGGGGCCGTGCGATGGCCTGCAGCCGCGTCACCGTCGCCGCGTCGACCGAGGACTTCGACTGGGTCAACCAGCTGCACGCGGGCGGCCCCGCGGACCCGGTGCCCCCCCGGTGGCAATGGGAGCGTGAGGCGATCCCCCAGAGCGGGGGCTCCTTCCGGCTCGGGCCCTGCCAGGATCCGAGCGGCGCCGTCGCTCGGTGTGATCGCGCGGCCGAGCGCGTGCTGACGAGCTTCTGAGGGCCGACCGGGCGAAGGCTCACGTGGTACGCGCCGGCTCACCGAGTGGCCGTGGTAGCCTGCAGCGCGTGTCGGGCGCGGTGAGGGCGAGGAGAGGGATCGAGGCGCGCTTCGTCGCGGTGGCCCTCGTCGTCGCTACGCAGGCGTGCGGAGGGCGAGAGGTCTCGGCCCCCGGCGCGTCGAGCAGCGGCGACGTGAGCGCGACGGCGGCGGCGACCGCGCCGGTGACGAGCGCGACCACGACGCCGGTCACGGTCCTGGACATCCCGCGGGCGGAGGACGTGCCGAAGCACCTCCCCGAGGCCCCAGCCGTCGTCGTGCGGATCGCCGCCGACGGGAGGTTCTCGCTCGACGCGACGGACTTTGCCTCCGACGAGGCGCTCGTCGCGGCGGTGAAGGCGCGCCTCGAGCGCGCGCCGGAGTCGGCTGTGCTCATCGAGGCGGACCGCTCGCTCCCGTATGGCCGCGTCGTCGAGCTGATGGACCTCCTCAAGCGGGCGGGGGCGAAGAAGCTGGCC
>CAZBJI010000011.1:1405-86008 GCA_964492175.1 uncultured Polyangiaceae bacterium
TGACGGTCGCGGCGGGTCCGGCCGCGTCCGCGTCGTCGGCGCCCCGGTGATCCGCCGCGGTGACGGGGGATCGGCGGGCGCCCCGTGAGCCGGAGGCCCTCGCTGCGCCGAGTCGCCCGCCCCGGCGTCCTGGCCGCGCTCGTGTGGCTCGGCATCGGCGGCGACTTTGCGTCCGGGACCGAACAGTGCCGGGCCGCGGCGGCCAGGACCGATTGGCGCGAGGCGGCGCGCGCCTGCCAGACCAGCTGGGAGCGTGGGGCGGGCGACGGCGACCTCGTCCGGCTGGCCAAGGCCGAGATGCACCTCGGGCGGGAGGACCGCGCGCTCGAGCTCGCGTCCTCCGCCCTCGACGGAGCCCACCGCGCGAGCGCGCTCCAGGTCGTCGGGATCGTCCTGGACCGGCGCGGAGAGACCGCGCGTGCACGCGCCGCGCTCCGGGAGGCGGCGGCGCTCTTCGCGCGCAGAGACGCGGCCGGGGAGGTCGCACGAGCCCACTACGGCCTCGCGGGATCGCATTGGTCGCGCGCCGAGTACGGGGACACGCTCGCGGAGCTCTCGGCCTCGGAGGCGGCGGCGTCGCGCGCGAGGGACGCGCGCATGCTCGGGCACGTCGCGCTGATGCGCGCGGACGTCCTGCGCGCGGTCGGCGACGCCGCCTCCGCCGAGCGCGGGTACGAGGACGCCGCGCGGGCGCTGGCCTCGCGGAGCAGCGATCTCGCGTTCGTCCGACTCAAGCAAGGGATCATGCGGCGCGATCTGGGGCTGCGGCACCTCGCGCGCACCTCGTTCGAGGAGGCGCTCACGCTCGCGCGCGCCTCCGGGCAAGGCCTGGCGGAGCAGGCTGCGCTCCTGAACTTGGCGTGGGATGGGCACCTCGCCGGGGAGCCGGCGCGGGGCTTTCGCTACCTCGCCGCCTGGAAAGGAGCGCCGGACTTTCAATACCTCTTCAACCGAGGGGCGCTCGAGGCCGACGAGGGGCGGCTCGAGGACGCGCGCGCGAGCCTCGTCGCCGCGCTCGAGCTCGCGCCGAGCGACGACCGCCTCTGGGAGGGCTGGTACGCGCGAGGACGGGTCGAAGAGCGGCTCGGGGACCCTGCGTCCGCCGCGCGCTCGTACGAGGAGGCGGTCAGCGCGATCGAGCGGCTCTACGCGGAGCTCGAGCTGACCGATCTCCAGCCTTGGGTGCTACCGCTCCGCCGCGAGCCGTACGAGGCGCTCTTCGCCCTCCACGCGCGGGAGGGGCGGACCGGCGCGGCGCTCGCGGCGCTGGACTCGCTCACCGCGCGCTCGTTCCTCGACTCTCTGATCGTGGCGGGGCGGCTCGACTCGGAGCGAGCCCTCGCCGACCGCGAGGCGCTCCTCGAGGCGTGGCGCGCGCTCGGCGCGCGGAGGGAGAGCGGCGCGCCTCGCGCGGGGGAGGGGGAGCTCGTCGCCATCGTGGAGGCGCTGGACCGGGTCTACGTCGTGCACCAGCATGGCGCCGCCACGTCGATCCTCGACCGAGGTCCCGCGGCGCGCGCCCGGGAGCTCGCCTCGTCGTTCCGCGCCGACCCCGCGGCCGAGCCTGCGGCGCGCGAGCTCGGGGCGCTGCTCCTGCCCGAAGGCCTCCAAGCGGGGGACCAGCCTCTCACGATCGTCCCGTCGGGGAGCTTCAGCCGCCTGCCCTTCGCCGCGCTGCGCCACCGGGGCAGGTTCCTGGTGGAGCACCGCGACCTCGCGCTCTCCCCGAGCCTGGTGCGTCCCGAGGCGTGGGTATCCGCCGCGCGAGGGTCCCGCGGCGTCGTGCTCGCGGACGCGGATGGCTCGCTCCCGGCGGCGCGCGCCGAGGCCGGGGAGGTCGCGCGCGCGCTCGGCGCGGAGTTGTTCCTCGGGGCCGACGCCACGGCCGCGGCGCTGTGGGACCTCGGCGAGGTCGACGTGCTGCACGTGGCGCTGCACGGCGGGGTGGGCGAGGGCGGGGCCTGGGTCCGGACGGCCGACGGCGTGTTCACGGCGCACGACGCGCTCCTCTCGGGCGTCCGCGCGCGCGTCGTGATCCTGGCCGCGTGCTCGTCGGCGGTGAGCCGGCGGGCGGAGGTGTCGGGCTCGCTCGCCGCGAGCTTCCTCGCGAACGGGAGCGGCGCGGTCATCGCCGCGGTCGCGTCCATCGACGATCGAGACACGCGCGCGCTCGTCCGCGGGCTCCTGGAGAACGGCGTACGGGAGAGACCCGTCGCGGCGCTCGCCCGAGCCCAGCGCGCCATGATATCCATCGCCCCGCCGCGGAGCTGGAGCTACTTCGTCGCGTACTCGATGGTAGGGGCCGACGCCGCGGAGTGAGGACCGACCGTCATGACCATCGCGCGCTACTACTTCCGATCGACGACCACGCCGAACCGGCTCACGCTGACGGCCTTCCCGCCGTGGGTCAGCCTCGCCGTTCGAGGCTGCCAGGAGGTCGCGAGCGCGCCGCCTGCGCCCCCCGTGGTGGATCCGAAATCCACGACGCCGGCCAACAACAGCTTCGCGATGGAGGCCAACGCCGCGACCCACCTGTTCGAGGTGCTCGTGTCGACCACGCCGCTCTCCCTCGCCCAGCTCAACTCGACGTACCGCGCCCCGGGCCAGCCGACGGTGCAGGCGCCCTCCATCACGACCACGCTCAGCGGCTTTCAGCAGAGGGTCATGTCCGGCGGGGAAGACCCGCCGCCGCCGCCGCCCGACAGCGACTGGTTGCAGCGGTATCTCTTCACCATTTGATCGCTCGCTACTCCACGTCGACCCGCCCGGTGAGCTCGACTCGGGCGCCGGCCTCGGAGGCCGCGCGCGCGTCGTCGTCGAGCGAGCCGGTGGGGCTCGGGATCGGCCGCGGCCCCGCCAGCACCACGGAGCGGTAGCGCCCAGGGGCGTCGAGGTCGAGCTCGAGCACCGTCTCGCCGCCCTCGTCCCGGCACCGCTCGTCACCGGGGCATCGGGCGACCACCTCGCGCTCGTCGCGGTAGACACGGAGCTCCCTGTGCGTGCCCGCGCCGCCGGCGCGCGCGCGCAGCCGGTCCCCCACGACGGCCGTGTCCGCTCGTCGCGCGGTCTCACCGACGACGACCTCCTGGCGCACGGCGAGCTGCTCGTCGCCCTTGGGCCTGCGGAGGAGGAAGAACGCCGCCACGGCCGCGGCGATCGCGAGCGGCGCCGCCCACCGCCAGGCGGCCGAGGGCGCGCGAGCCGCGTCTGCGGCCTCCACGCGCGCGAGGACACGCGCCTCCCAGCCGCGCGGCGGCTCGAGCGCGGGCAGATCCCGGAGGGCGCCCGCCAGCCGCTCGAACGCCGCGCGCTCGCGCTGGCAGGCCGCGCACGCGGCCTCGTGCTCGGGGGGTGCGTCCCCCGCGACCCACGCGGCGAGGCCCTTTCGCGCGAAGCGATCGCACGCCTCCTCCGTCACGGCGCCACCCCCTTGGCCGACAGGCACCTCCTGAGGGCGGGGAGCGCCCGCGTCACGCGCGCCTGCAGGGTCGCCGCCTTCTCGCGGAGGGTCGTCGCCATCGACTCGTAGGTGAGGCTCTGGTGGAACCGGAGCAGGACGGCCGTGCGCGCCTCCGGCGGCAGGCTCCGGACGCAGGCGTCCAGCGCCTCCAAGGTCCTCTGGCGGTCGAGCGCCTCCCCGGGCTCCACCTCGCGCGAGGGTACCTCTGCGAGATCCTCATCCCGGCCCCCGACGCGACTGCTCCAGCGCCGCTCCGACTTCAGCCGGTCCAGGCACCGGTGGTGCGCGATTCCGAAGAGCCAGCTCTTGGCCTGCTCCTCTTCGCGGAGCGCGCCGAGGTCGCGGTACGCCTGCTCGAAGACGTGCTGATGGACGTCCTCCGCCAGGGCTGGATCCTTCATCATTCGGACGCAGTACGTGAAGACGGCGGCGCCGTGCTGGCGCATGAGCACGCCCAGTCGCTGCTTTCGGTGCTCGGGCCCGTCGTCCACCGTGGCGGGCGAGGCTAGTCCCAAATCGAGCGGCTGGCCCCAGCCTCGTCGGGGGGTCGCGGGCGAAGGCGAGCCGGGGTCGAGGGCCCGGGGCGCCAGCCGGAAGGAGAGGGGGTGGGGACGGCGCGCGCCGAGCGAGCTTCCCGAGTCGGGCACGGAAACGGACGTCGCGCTTCGGGGACGGTTCATGACGCCACCCCGCTTGGGCGACGGACCCATGCTCCTCACGACAGGGAATTTTTCTGGGCCGCTCAAGTTGCTGAAACTCCGGCGACTTTTTCGGTCGATCGGCGCCGCCTTCACGCTGGCGCCGCGCTCGCCGCCTCACCGCTCGTGCAGAGCTTGGAGAGGATCGTCGGGGGTCGCTATCGGATCGCCGAGCGCTTGGGGCAGGGTGCGCACGGCGTCGTCCACCGCGCCGTGGACACGCTCACGGGGCGCGAGGTGGCCGTGAAGATCCTGGACGCCGCCGCCGCGCCCGAGCCGTCCGTCGAGATCTCGTTGCTGCGTGGCGCGCGGCTGCCGGGCGTGGCGCGGTGGCTCGCCGACGGCACCCACGACGGCCACCCTTTCCTCGTGATGGAGCTCGCGGTCGGCGCCCCGTTCCCCGGCGTGGGGCGCCGGCGGTGGAGTCGGATGGCGCCGGCCGTTCGGTCCCTCCTCCGCGTGCTCGCCCGCCTGCACGCGCACCAGATCGTTCACGGCGACATCAAGCCGGACAACGTCCTCGTGGATTGGCGCGGGCGCGTGACGCTGCTCGACTTCAGCGTCGCCGCGCGCACGAGCCTGGCCGCGGACGCGGCGGCGACGGGACGCTGGCGGGGCACGCGCCGCTACCTCGCGCCCGAGCGCCTGCTGGGCGCGCCGCCCGCGCCCACGAGCGATCTCTACGCCGTCGGGGTCATGCTCTACGAGACGCTCTCCGGTGCGCCGCCCTTCCCAGACTACGCCGCGCCGGCGAGCGTCGGCGTGCGGCTCACCCGATCTCCGCCGAGCCTCGTCGGGTGCCGCGGGGTACCCAGGAACGTCGCCGCCGTGGTCTCGCGGCTGCTCTCCGCCGATCCGGAGGATCGGCCCGCGTCCGCCGCCGCGGCATCGCGCGCGCTGCTTCCGCCTCGGGAGGGGGGCGCCGATCCGGCCGAGGCGCGCCTTCAGGCGCGATCGGCGGCGGGCGCGACGGCGCCGAAATGGTCGCGCGCGGCGCGTACGCGAGACGCCGCGTCCACGCCGTAGGGGCACGCCTCGGTGCAGGCCGAGCACGACGCGCAGCGCTCGGACGAGCGCAGCGCGGGCGGGAGCCGCTCGTACAGCGAGCGCGCGCGCTCGGGCCAGCCGTACGCGGTCTCGTACAGGTGGGCGCGGAGCACCGACCCGATCGCGATCGACTCGGGGCAGGCGTCGTGGCAGAGCCCGTCGCAGCCGCGGCAGTAGTGGGGGCTCATCGCCTCGCCGTAGCGCTCGAGCAGCTCCGCGTCCCCTGCGTGGAACGCCTCCTGCACCGCCGCGACGGCCACGTCCTGCACCTCGGCGCTGGTCCCGATGTCCGAGTGGACGACCGACGTCACGTCTTGCGAGAGGACCCAGCGCAGGTTCGCCTGGAACACGTTGTACTTGGAGCCCTCGAAGCCCGGCGGCATCGCGCCCCCGCTCGGCTGGGATTTCATGACGACGACGCCCACGTTCGCCTCGCGCGCGGCGGTGAGGAGCGCCGGCATGTCGGCCTCCACGTGATCGAGCACGTTCAGCTTCACCAGCACCATGTCGAAGGAGCCCTTCGCGATCGCGTGTCGCAGGATGGCGCTCCGCTTCGCGTCGTGGGACGTCGCGCCGAAGAAGCGGACCTTGCCGGACCGCTTCGCCTCGGCCATGGCCTCGTAGAGCTCGGGGTTGTCGAGGCGGCGGAAGCCGTCGTCGCCCGGGATCCCCCGGTGCCCGCCACCGAGCCAGTGGATCTGCATGACGTCGATGTGGTCGGTGCCCATCCGCTGCAGGCTCTTGTCCAGGGACGCGAGCATCTGGTCGCGCGGCGTGTTCGCGGCCGGGTCCCACTTGGTGGCGATGACCAGCTTGTCGCGGAGGCCGGGGTGCGCGGCGAGGGCGCGGCCGATGACGTCCTCGCTGTCGCCGTAGCACGTGGCGGTGTCGACGAAGTTCATCCCCAGGTCCGCGGCGCGCGCTAGGAGGTCTGGCTCGGAGATCCCCCCCGCGCCGATGCCGATCACCGAGATCGGGAGGCCGGTCCGCCCGAGCACCCGTCGCTCCGCGACGGCGGCCCCCTCGACGCGGATGCCGCCCCGCGTCGGGTTCGGCCGGCGGAGCCAGGCGTACGCTCCGGCTCCCCCTGCGGCCGTCACGCCGGCCAAGCCGGCGAGCAGCAGCTTTCGTCGCTTGGGCCTGTCTGTCACCGGGCCATCCTACCAAAATGGGCCGCCCGCGCTGGCCTCCGTCACAACGTCCCGGCAACCATCTCTACCACCAGCAAGTAAGATGAGCCGGTGCTCGAGGTCATCGAAGGGAGCATCGCGGACGCGCTCCGCCGCGGGCGGCTGGACGAGGCCGCCACGGTCGGCCTCCGCGGCTACGGGCCGGAGATCCTCGGCTTCCTCGTCGCCCTCGGACCGGGCTTCGCGGAGGACGCGTTCTCGCAGTTCTGCGAGGACCTCTGGCGGGGGCTCCCCGCGTTCCGGGGCAACTCGAGCTTCCGCACCTGGGCGTACACCCTCGCGCGGCACGCGGGGCTCCGGGTGAGGCGTGATCCGTACACGAAGCGGCGGACGTCGATCGAGGCGCTGGGTCCTATCTCGGAGGTCGCGGCCGAGCTGCGCGCGACGACCGCGAGCTTCCTGGCGGCGCGCGTCCGCGACGGCGTCGCGAAGCTGCGGGAGGAGCTCAGCGAAGAGGATCGGGCGCTCCTCGTCCTGCGCGTCGACCGCGAGATGGCCTGGGCCGACATCGCGCGCGTCTTCGAGGGAGACG
This sequence comes from uncultured Polyangiaceae bacterium, assembly GCA_964492175.1. Classification (GTDB taxonomy): domain Bacteria; phylum Myxococcota_A; class Polyangia; order Polyangiales; family Polyangiaceae; genus Xiheicaenibacterium. Next base: position 8,333 of record CAZBJI010000011.1, read on the forward strand.
AGGCCTCGCCCGACGCCCTCGCGAGGCGCTCGGCCGCGCTGCGCAAGCGCTTCGAGCGGCTGAAGCAGGAGATCCGGACGCGCGCCGAGCAGGAGGGGCTCGTCCAGAGGCGGAGCGGAAAGCGGCCTCCGTCGTGACCGGTCGCCGCGTCCTCCTGGGATCGACGGGCCTCGCGGCGCTCCTCTCGCTCCTCTGGGCCGTCCACGTGCTCCTCGCGTCCGACGCACGGGACGTGTCCGTCATCGCGGGCGCCGTCGCCGGCCTCCTGGGCGGCACGGGGATCTTCCTCGCGGCCGCCGCCGGCTCGCCGCGCCTCGGCGCGCTCGCCGCCGCCGCGCCGGCGCTGCTGCTCACCCTGAAGCCGTACGTGAAGCCGCTCTGGTACCGAGGTCATGACGGCACCCGCTCCACGTTCTCGGCCGCTGCCGAGACGCACCTCTACTTCCTCGTGCCGGGCTTCCTCCTCGGGGTGCTGGCGCTCGGCGCCGCGTTCGTGCCCGTCGCCGACACGGATCGGACCTCGCGCGCCGAGGTGCGCTTCTTCTTCCGCGTCATCGGGGGCGTCACGGGGCTCTTCGCGGCGCTCGGGCTGCTCCTCTCGTTCACGAACTCGCGCGGCACCCTCGACATGGTGCTCCTCGGCCTCGTACCGAGCGGCGTGATGGGAGTCGCCTCCATCGCGTCGCTCGTGCGCGGGAGCGTGGAGGACGGGGCCCCGCTGAGCGCCCGCGCGCTCCTCCCCTATCGGGCGCCCGCCGACCGAGCCCAGTCGGTCTCGGCGCACACGGGCCAGACGACGGGGGCGCTCCTTCGCGCGCTCGCCGCGGCGCCGGCGCCGGCGCCGGCGCACCTGCCCTCGGGGATCGTCGAGCTGCCAGGCGGGACGCGCGTCGGGGGCTTCGTGATCCGCGGCAAGCTCGGGGCAGGCGGCATGGGCGTCGTGTATCGGGCGCGGGACGAGCGGCTCGGCCGCGACGTCGCGCTCAAGCTGCTCCCTCCGCACCTCGCCGCGGATCCCGTCCGGCTCGGGCGGTTCTTGCGGGAGGCGCGGTCCGCAGCGTCCGTCCTGCACCCGAACGTCGCGGCGGTCTTCGAGCTCGGGGAGGGGGATCCGCCCTACATCGCGATGGAGCTCGTGGAGGGGGAGGCGCTGCGCGCCCGGCTCGCGCGCGGCCCGCTCCCGGTCGAGGCCGCGCACCGCGTGGCCCTCGAGATCGCCGGAGGGCTCGCGGCCGCACACGCGAAGGGGATCGTCCACCGGGACCTGAAGCCGGAGAACGTCATGCTCGCCGCGGCCGGCGGATCCAAGCTCGTCGATTTCGGGCTCGCGCGCCTCACCGACGGGGCCACCTCGACGGTCTCCGCGACGCCGCTCCTCACCGAGAGCGGCCTCGTGGTCGGAACGCCCCGGTACATGGCGCCGGAGCAGGCGCTCGGCGGCGAGGTCGACGTGCGCGCGGACGTCTACGCGTTCGGGCTGGTGCTGTTCGAGATGCTCACCGGCGCGCCGATCGACCCTACGGTCCCGGCCCCCTGGCGCGCCGACGTCGCGCGGAAGCTCGCCGCCCCCGTCGCGCCCGGGCTCGCCGACGTGATCGGCGGCTGCCTCGCCTGGGACCCAGCGCAGCGCCACGAGAGCGGGGCCGCCCTCGTCGCCGCGCTGACCGCCGCGGAGCGGCGCGGCGCGCGGGTCGCCTGAGCGCGCGCCGGCGAGGGGACGCCGGCTCCGCGCCCGTCAGGCCGGGCCGCAGGTCACCTGCTGGCTCGCCGAGTCCTTGTTGTTGCCGTCGTTGCACTCGGGGATGACGTTGTCCGGATCCACGATCGCGAAGATCGTGACCCCGGAGGCGGAGCTCGGGAACCCGTTGAGGGTCGGCGACAGCATCACGGAGCCGCCCGCCGGCACGGTCCCCGGGACCGCGACGTCGATGATCGGCGTGCCGCCCTGGTTCGGATCCCCGGCGTAGTAGCGGACGATGACGCCCGTCGCGTCCAGCGTTCCGTCGTTGAACACGGTCGTGCTCACCGTGGGCGGGCAGTTGCCGATCACCGTGCCGAGCTCGACGCGCAGGTCCGCGAGCATGTCCCCCGCCTGGACCACCTCCGCGAGCTCGTTGTTGGTCTCGTCACACTCGCTCGCCGCGTCGGTCGCGTCGACGATGACGTTCACGAGGTCCGGCACCGTCCCCTGGGCGCTCTGCATCGCGTCGTAGGTGACCGTGAGCAGGATCGAGTCGCCGGGCTCGAGGCTCGTCTGCAGCACGACCTCGAGCGGCGTCATCGTGGCGAGGTCGGAGTACAGCGGCTCGGTCAGCCCGAGCCCCGTCCACGTCCCCTCGAACCAGATCACGATGCCCGGGCCGACGCGCAGGTCTCCGATGTTGTCGATCTGGAAGGTGATGTCGAGGACATCCCCGAGCACGCCGCAGGTCTCGCCCGGGGAGGTGAACTGAATCGCCGTGACGACGAGGTCCGGGGCCACCCCGAAGGAGCGGGGGTTCGAGCGGTACGTGTTGTAGAGGCGCCCGTTCCAGGGCTTCCAGCTCTCCGGCTCGATCACCGGGACGCCGCCGCCTTCCATGATGTTCGTCACGTGGTAGGCGTGCTGGGACCAGGTGCGACGCGCGCTCACCCACGTGTCCGAGGGATCCCCCCAGACCTCGAGGCCATTGTTGTAGTTGAACGACGCACCGACGGAGCAGAACCCGGACTCGTTCGAGGTGGCGAAGACGATCTCGGCGTTCCCGTCGTTGTCGACGTCCGCCACGACCGGGTACTCGATCCGCGTGCGGCTCTCGCTCGGCTCCTTGAAGAGGACGCTCGCGGTGAGCCCGTCGTAGATGCGGAAGAAGCACTCGTCGTTGTAGATGACCTCGGCGCCGCCGTCGCCGTTGAAGTCGAAGACGCTCGAGCCGGTCACGCGGCTGGAGTCGTCCTCCGTCAGCCGCTTCCAGCCGTTGTGGAGGCAGACGCACTGGGCGGTCGTCTCGTTGCAGGTGGTCCCGGGGGTGACGGCCTCGCAATCCGAGTCCTGGGCGCAGCCCATGAGCGGGGGCGTGCGCGGCGGGTTCGTCTGCGGACCGCTGAGGGAGATGGCGTCGTCCAGGACCGCCGGCCACGCGGGACACTCGGCGACCGGGTCCTGGAGATCGATGACGTAGTAGCCGGCGCCGAAGGCGCTGCCCACCTCCGGGAAGCCGTCGCCGTCGAAGTCGTCGATGTTGGGCGCGCCGCCGTCGGTGCCCGCCCCGAGCGCCACGTTGCGGTGCAGGGTCCCGTCGGCGCCCGACAGGATGAGCAGGTTGCCCTCGTTGATCAGCACCACCTCCGGGTTGCCGTCGAGCGGGTTCGCCGGGCTCGGGGCGATGGCGGGGTCGACGCCGAGGACGTCGGCGATGGCGCAGAACCCGTCGCGCTGGCCATTCGGGATCGCGGCCGCGCCGTTCACCGTCTGGCCGTCCCAGACCACGAGGAGCTGACCCGCGCAGAACGCAGTCTCCTCCGGGGTGACGGGCGGGAACATCGCGCAGTCGGCGATCTTGGTGGCCCCGACCGGCGGCTGCGGGAGAGCGTACACGGTCGTGCCCGCGATGATCTCCTGCCGCGTGTCGCCGGTGAGGTTCGCGATGCACGGGACCGGTCCCTGGCCCTGCGTGCCGTTCATCAACGAGCCGCTGAACGCGTCCACGAACGTGAGGTTGCCGTTCACGTCGTCGGCGAACGTGAAGACGAACCGACCCACGACGACCTCGGCGAAGCCGACGTTGTCGATGTTCGCGATTGCCGGCGCGGGGTTGCCGTAGCCCGTCGTCGGCCAGAGGCCGCCCGCGGTCGTGAGGAGGATCGTCCCGTCGGAGCCGTGGATCTGGAGCCCGCGCCCCTCGGTGAGCGCGACGATCTCGGGTAGGCCGTCGTAGTCGAGGTCCCCGGCTGCGATCGCGGCCGTGGAGTTGAGCGTCGCCGTGCTGCAGTCGTTCACGGCGGTGGCGCAGTCGGTGGGGAGCGGGTCGCCCTCCCGCCACGTCGCGGCGCCGCACACGGCGAAGTAGTCGGCGCCCTTGTTGGGCCCACCGCCGTGGAGCGCGCGGAGCACTCCGTTCGTCGTGAACTGCGAGTCGCAGAACGTCATGAAGACGATCTCCGGGAAGTCCCGCTCGTTGACGTTGCCGTCGCCGTTGTCGTCGTCCAGGTTCACGACGAGCGGCGTCATGACCACCTGCGCCGACTTCTCGTAGGGCTTGCCGACGGCGAGCCTGTTCGCCTCGTCCGCGCCGCCCCACACGATCTCCGGCGCAGGCAGGAGCTGCGTGAACGGCACCGGCGGGAGCTGGCACGTCGGCGCTACGCCGGTGCCGGTGCACTGGTCGACGTCGCAGACGGTGTTCGCGGGGCAGTCCCAGTCGTCCTGGCATCCGCAGTGCGCGTTGCCCATCCCGTCGTCGATGCACGCGCTGAGGAAGTAGGCGTCGCTCCCGCAGGTGTAGAGCGCGCCGAGCAGGCTCCCGTTGGACGGGCACTCGAGCAGGACGTCGCCCATGCAGGCCGTGGCGCCCGGGACGCAGGTGTCGTCGACGCAGATCGTCCCGTTGCAGAACTGGTCCGCCGGGCAGTCGATGTCCTGGTTGCACGAGATGTCGACGCAGATCGCGCCGCCGTTCGGGAGGAGCTGGCACTCCTCGGTCGGACCGCAGCCGAGCTCCGCGCACGTCACGGGCACGCAGACGGCCATGCCCATGTCGACCTCGCACTCGAGGCCGGGGTCGCACGCGACGCCGTCGCACGGATCGACCACGCCGGAGGAGCTCGTGTCCGAGGTCGTGAACTGACTCTGTCCGCCGCCGCCCGTCGGCTCGCCAGCGCCCTTGCCTCCGCCCCCGCCGTCGCCGTCGGGTCGCGAGACGAGCTCGGGATCACCGCACGCGAGCGCGGCGAGGACCGACAGGTAGGCGAAGCGGCGAAGGAGGGGCACCATGCCCCGCAGGCTATCAGCTCCCCGACGCGGGCGTGACGTCGTACCGACCCTTCCAGCCGACGACCACGGTCGGGAGACGATGTGTGTCCTCGAACGCGTCGAAGCCCTCCGCGAGGTTCTGCCAGAAGGCGCGGTGGGGTGAGGCGGCGCTCGCCTCGATGAGGGCGTGGAGGTCGCGGGTGGGGAAGATGTGCATGGCCACGGGGGAGCCGGCGTAGTGAACGCTCGTCCCCATCACCCAGAGCTCCTCCATGCGCTCGTCGCTCATCGAGATGCAGCCGATCGACGCACATCCGCCGTGCAGCATGATCTCCCCGCCAGGCGCCGGGCCGCCGAGCTGCTTGTCGAGGACGTTCGGGTACGAGACCTTGGCGGACAGATAGAAGGCGCTGTCCGGCCAGAAGTACTCGAGGCGATAGAAGCCCTCGGGGACCTGCAGGTCTCCCTCACGGCGCTTGGGTCCGAGCTCGCCGCTCGCCCGGCAGATGCCGTAGGTCGCGATGAGCGTCATCGCGCCGCCCTTCTTCTCCGAAGCCCACGCCTCGAGCTCTCCTTCCGCCTTGAAGACGCGAAAGAAGACCTCTGCGGGGGGGAACGAGACGCCCGCCTCCTCGAAGAGGGACTGGACCACCTCCTTGCGGTTCGCGGTGGCGACCTCGGCGCGCCGAACGCCAGGGACGGAGTCGTCACCGCGCCAGTCGGTCGGGCGACGGACGTCTCGCGCGGGCGCCGGCGCGGGCGGTGGATCTGCGGGCTCCTCCGTCGCGATCACCGCGGCGCCATGGCTCGCGTCGGGAACGGCGAGCCCCAGCGCCGCCGGCGCCGTCGAGGCGGGCGAGGGCGGGGGGCTCGTCGGGCCGGCGCAGCCCGCTGCGATGAGGGACGAACAGAGGACCACTCGAGCGAGGCTCTTCATCGGCTCGAGGGGACGTCGGGCGGGGCGGAGGGAGTGTGACGGCCGCCGGTCGGCTTCGTGCGTGGGCTCGTCAGCGCCACAATCCGCGTTCGCGGCCTCGCGCCGCGGTGATATGGGGCCCCATGCTACGCACGAAGCTCGGCCGGGCGTTCGCCGCTTCCGTTCTCGTCTCCTGCTCGTCGGCCGATCCCGTGCCGGTCACTCCCCCCGTGGAGGGGCCCACTGCCGTCCCCACGCACGACAAGCCGAGCGACGGGCCGAGCGGTCCCAAGTTCGCGTGCGGGGACGCCGCCGCCTGCTACGGGGCCGGCGAGAAGGCCAACGACGCGAAGGACAAGGCGGCGGCTCGGACCGCCTTCGAGGCGGCGTGCCAGCAGGGGCACGGCGAGGGGTGCACGGAGTGGGGCTCGATCCTCCAGAACGAGGACGGCGACGAGGCGAGAGCCACCGAGATCTGGCAGAAGGGCTGCGAGGCCGGCTCCATGAACAGCTGCTTCAACGCGGCCGAGAAGCTCCGCAAGGGGAAGCCCAAGGACGCCGTCCCTCTCTACGCCAAGGCGTGCAAGAACGCCGGCGACGATGAGATGCTCGCGGCGATGGCGTGCGTCCGAGGCGGCCTCCACGCCCATGACGCGGGAGAGCTCACGGTGGCGGCGGAGCTCGCCAAGGCGTCCTGCGGCGACAAGCAGGCCGGTGGCTGCGACCTCCTCGGCGTGCTCCTCCTGGAGGGAAAGGGCGGCCTCGCCAAGGACCAAGAGAAAGCGGCTGCTGCCTTCAAGAAGGGCTGCGCCGCGGGCGACGACAACGCGTGCGAGAACGAGAAGAAGCTCGCGGCGAGCGCGGCCGGCGGCGTCGACGTGCCAGGCGCCAACATCACCATGGGCTCGATCACCGCCGACGGGTTCACCCTGAACGACATGAAGTGCAAGACCGACGCGGGCCTCGCGGCGCTGCTGCTCGGGCCGGCCGTCGCCGGCGCGATGGGGAAGAAGAAGGCGGCGTTCGACGCGTGCGCGCCGAAGGGCGCGGACGTCCGTCTGCGCTGGACCGCAAGAGGAGGCCGGGTCACGACGGCGGATGCGAGCGCGGGCGATCCGAAGATCGAGGCCTGCGTGGTGAAGGTCATGAAGTCGGTCCCCGCGGTCCTCGAGGGGACCTGCGCGGCCGGTTTCCGAGCAAGCAAGAAGAAGTAGGCGGCGCGCGAGCGCTCCCGGGCGCGCTGTGGACCACGCCGGCATCCGACAAGGGAGCAGGATGGGTGTTGCGGTAGGATAGGAATATTCCAGTCGCGGCGCCGAGTTCGCGCGCTAGGATCCTCCTAGGTTCTTACTCGGAGGCCCCATGTCCCGACCGCTTCGCCCGCTCGCTTACGCCCTCCCGCTCCTCGCGCTCCTCGCCGCCGCGGCGTGCGGCGACGAGACCGGTTCCTCCAGCGCCAACGGCGGAGACGGCGGAGGCAGCAACAACCTGGCGGACGCGGACGGCGACACGATATCGGACGCCGACGAAGGCACCGAGGACGCGGACGGCGACGGGACGCCGAACTACCTCGACACCGACTCCGACGGCGACGGGATCCCGGACTCGGTCGAGGCGGGCGACAGCGATCTCGCGACGCCCCCGGAAGACGCAGACAACGACGGCATCCCGAACTTCCTGGATCCGGACTCCGACAACAACGGGATCCTCGACAAGGACGACTCGCAGGGAGACGTCGACGGAGACGGCCGCCTCGACTTCCGCGACATCGACGACGACGGGGACGGGCTCAGCGACGTCGACGAGATCGCCGGCGAGGGCGGCGACTGCGACGGCAACGGCACACCCGACCCCCTCGGCACGTCGGCTTCCCCGAAGGACTGCGACGGGGACGGTCTGCCCGACTACCAGGACCCGGACAGCGACGGGGACATGATCGGCGACATCCACGAAGGCGCCATCGACACCGACGGGGACGGCATCCGGGACCGCTACGATCTCGACTCCGACAACGACACGATCCCGGACGCGGTCGAGGCCGGCGACGCCGATCTCTCCACCCCGCCGATCGACTCCGACGGGGACGGCATCCCGAACTTCCGCGACACCGACTCGGACAACGACGGCCTCGATGACATCGAAGAGGTTGCGCTCGGCACCGATCCGACGAACGTCGACACCGACGGCGACGGCGTGACCGACCTGGTCGAGAGCGCGGCCGGCACCGACCCGACCGATCCGCTCTCGAATCCCCAGGCGAACGGCGACTTCGTGTTCATCGTTCCTTACCAGGACGTCACCTCGCCGCCTCAGGACACGCTCGAGTTCCGCACCAGCGTGCAGTTCGCCGACGTGTACTTCAGCTTCGACATCACCGGCTCGATGAGCGCGGAGCTCGCGGCCATGGCGACGAGCGTCCCGCAGATCGTGGACGAGCTGTCCTGCAAGCCCGACGCGGCGAACACCGCGTGCGTGATCGACACGGACTGCCCGGCGAACTACATCTGCTTCCAGAACGGCTGCGTCGACGACCCGCTCGTCGCGAACATGGGCGCCGGCTGCATCCCGGACATGTGGACGGGGGTCGGGAGCTTCAACAACTGCAACACGTACATCAACCTGGTGAGCCTGCAGTCCGACCCGGTCGTGACGGCGAACGCGGTGCCGGGCACCGGCGGTGGCAGCGCAGAGGCCGTGGTCCAGGCCGCCATGTGCGTCGCCGACGAGACGCAGTGCTCGAACAACAACCAGTGCGGCGCCGATCCCGGCAACCCGAACCCCGTCGGTTGCCCCGGCTTCCGCAGTGACGCCGTCCGGGTGCTCATGCAGATCACCGACGCCGACAACCAGGGCGGCACCTGCGGCGGCGCCGCGACGGTCGCCAACGCCGGGACGGCGCTCTCCAGCCTCGAGATCAAGTTCGCGAGCCTCTGGGGGACCGGCGACGACGGAGCCGGCACCGAGTGCACCACGCCCGAGATGTGCGCCGACATGATCGGCGTCGCGTCCGGGACCGTGGACGCCATGGGCAACCCGTTCACCTACCCCGCCCTCGACGCGGCCGTCGTGGACCAGGCCAAGGCGGGCATCCTGGAGATCGTCCGGGGCGTCCCGCTCTACACGACGATCACCGCCGCCGACGATCCGATGGATCCGGGCGACCCGGGGAACCTGGTCGACGCGACGCAGTTCATCGATCACCTGGTGATCAACGGCTCGGGCTTCCCGTGCACCGACGTGAACCCGAAGGCCGACATCGACATGAACACGTACGACGAGACGTTCCCTCAGCTCTACCCGGGCACCGGCGTGTGCTGGGATCTCGTCGCGATCCCGATGAACAACACGGTCCCGGCCACCGACGAGCCTCAGCTCTACAAGGCCATCCTGACCGTCACCGGCGACGGCTCGCCGCTCGACTCGCGCAACGTCTACTTCCTCATCCCGCCCGCGGGCGCGATCGTCGAGGTCCCGGAGTGAGCGCGGCCTGACGCGGCGCGGCGCCCTGCCGTCTGGGGCGCCCCCGCGCCGCTCGGCCCGATCTCAGCGCGCCGGGCGGAGGGCGCGCTTGGCTGCCATCACGCGCGCGATCGCCTCCTCCGGCGTCGTGCCGGTGGCCGACAGGTGGCCCATCTTTCGGCCGGGCCGCGCCCCGCGCTTGCCGTAGAGGTGGAGGCGCACGCCGGGGAGCTCCAGCGCGCGCTCGAACGCCGGCGGGCCGTCCTGCCACAGCTCGCCGAGGAGGTTCGCGATCGCGGCCGGGCGCAGGGCCTCGGTCGCGCCGAGCGGGAGATCACACACGGCGCGCACGTGCGCCTCGAACTGGCTGACGCCGCACGCGAGGACGCTCGCGTGGTAGCTGTTGTGGGGCCGCGGCGCGACCTCGTTCACGAGGAGCTCCCCGCCGACGACGAACAGCTCCACGCAGAGCAGGCCCTCCACCGACAGAGCCTCGGCGACCGTCCGGGCGATCTCCTCGGCGCGCCGGCCGACGGCGCCGTCGATGGGCGCGGGCAGCACGGACCACTCGAGGATCCTGTCGGTGTGGTGGTTCAGCGCTGGAGGATAGGACGCGACGTCGCCGCTCGGCCGGCGCGCGACCATCACCGAGATCTCCTGCTCGATGGGCAGGGCCCGCTCCACGACGCACGCTTGCCCGGCCGCGACACGGGCCGCCTCCGGCGCGTCCGCGGGGCCCTCCGCCTGGAGCTGCCCGCGGCCGTCGTAGCCGCCGCGGGCCGCCTTCACGAACGACGGGCCGAGATCCCGGAGGGCCTCCGCGATGGACACCTCGTCGCTGGCGACGCGGAACGGCCCGACCGGAAAGCCTCGATCCGAGAGCAGAGTCTTCTGCCGCACGCGATCCTGGACGACGTCGAGGACATGGGCCCCGGGACGAACGGGGCAGCCCTCGGCGATCGCGCGGAGGCACCGGACGTCGATCGTCTCGATCTCCACCGTGACGACGTCGCAGGTGCGCGCGAGCTCGAGCGCGGCGTCCACGTCGTCGAACGGGGCGACGATGTGCGCGTCCGAGACGTTGCGGGCGGCGCACTCCGGGTCGGGATCGAGGACCCGCACGCGGTACCCCATCTCCCGCGCGGCCATGGCGGTCATGCGGCCGAGCTGACCGCCGCCGAGCACGCCGAGCACGCCGCCAGGCAGGACCGGCACGCGCTAGCCCTTGACCTCTCGGGTCGCGAGCACCTCATCGCGGCGAGCGTCGCGCCAAGCCCGGACGCGCTCCCGCAGCGCGGCGTCTTGGTTCGCGACGATCTCGGCTGCCAGCAGGCCCGCGTTGGCCGCGCCCGGCTTGCCGACGGAGAGCGTCCCGACCGGGACCCCCTTCGGCATCTGGACGATCGACAGGAGCGAGTCGACCCCCATCAGGGCGGTGGCCGGGACGGGGACGCCGAGGACCGGCACGAGCGTCTTGGCGGCGACCATGCCGGGCAGGTGCGCCGCGCCTCCCGCGCCCGCGATGATGACGGCCAGCCCCCGGCCCTCGGCGCCGGCGGCGTACTCCATCATCCAATCAGGGGTCCGATGTGCAGAAACGATGCGGACCTCGTGGGGCACCCCGAGCTCCTCGAGGATCTCCACGGCCGCGGACATGGTCTCGAGGTCGCTCCGGCTCCCCATGATCACGGCTACCTTCGGCGCGCCTTGCACGAGGCTCTTGTTGCCCGAAGCGAAGAGCCCTAACAAGGGGGAAAGGCATGTCACAGGAGACGAACGACACTTCCGCATCCTCCATGGTGGTCGTCGCGGCCATCGACCTCCACCGAGGGTCGAACCTCGTCGCGCTCCGCGCCCTGCACATGGCAGGCGGAGGGGGCACGGTCCACGTGATCTGGGTCTCCGAGCCGAACATCGCGAACGTGAAGCCTCCGGAGGACATGAACGCCCCCGAGCTCTTGGGCGTGGACGCCAAGAAGCTCCAAGAGCTCATGAAGGCCCGGGTCTCCGAGCACGTGAAGGGGGGCGGGCAGGCGCCCAAGGTGGAGATCCACACCGACGCGGGTGATCCGGCCCAGAAGATCGTCGAGCTCGCCAGCAAGGTGGACGCCGACGCGATCGTCGTCTCGTCGCACGGTCGTACCGGGATCCGTCGGTTGATCATCGGCTCCGTGGCCGAGAAGGTGGTCCGCCTCGCCGGCTGCACCGTCATCGTCGCGCGCGACAAGAAGCACGACTGAGGGGCGGCGCCGGTCGTCCTGCGCCGCCCGAGCGGTCGCCGCTCGCCCGAGGAGCGGCTCCGAGCCGCGATCGGGGGGCCCGGCGCGGCCGGCGCGACCCCAAGCGGCCGGCGTCGCTCAGCGGCAGACGTCGGCCGGGGCCAGCCAGGGCGGGAACCAGCAGGCCGCCGCCAGCGCGGCCGCGCCACCCACGAAGGCGAGGGGGCGCGTCGCGGCGCCGCGCGCGGCGTCGCTTGCGCGCACGTCGACGATCTCCCGGGCGCCGAGGAAGAAGGCCCCGGCGCTCGACCAGAGGGGCGCGAGGTCGTGGTCCCGCGGCAGCGAGACCTTCACCGCGATGCCGCGCACGCGATCGACGAGCCACGAGGCGTCCTGGGCGACGACCACGGCGGCCTCGCCGCCCGGCGCGAGCGACACGTTGGCGATCACGGCGCGGCCGCTCGTGAGCGGGACGTCTGCGAGCACGCGGCCCCCTGCGTCGAGGAAGAGGAGGCTCGGCGCGTCGACGGAGCTCGGCGCGCCCCCGCGGACGGGCACGCCCGTGACGATGGCGTCGACGCGGCTCCGCAGATCGCGATCGAACGTCTGCGAATGCAACCAGAAGTCGACGGCCGCGCGCGGCGCCTGGAGCGCGGCCTTCGCACGCGCCGCGAGGGCCGCGAAGAGGTCGGCGCGCGAAGCCGGCTCGCGCGCGCGGCGGCTGACCTTCGCGCCGCTCGCTACGTCGATCTCGGCGAGCGTGTACGTCGTCCCCTCGGTCCGGAGCGCCGAGAGCGATCTGGCGGTCACCACCAGGGTCGGGCCCTCGAACCGCAGATCGAAGCGCGCGACGTCCATGGGGCTCGTCACCGTGGTCGCGCGGACCTTCGAGCCGTCCAAGCGATCGAGCGGGCGCGTCTCGACGGAGAGCTTGGCGACGCCGCCGTCCGCGCCCTGGGGTCGCAGCACCGCGAGGTAGGCGTCCGAGGCGGCGGACGCGGGCACGTCGCGTTCGGCGAAGAGGACCTTACCCCCTCGATCCACGACGAAGGACGTCGTCGCGTCGCCGAGCTCGGCGTAGGGTCCGGCGGCGCCCAGGAAGCGGCCGCGGCCGGTCGCGCCGAGGCCGGCGACCTCGAAGAGCCGGGCGCCATCGGCCGTCGAGAAGCCCGCGAGGTTCCCGTCGGTCGCGATGACGACGATGCCGCCATCCCGCGAGAACACCGCTTGCCCGCGCGGCAAGGAGAAGCCCGCGCGGCGCGACGACTCCACCAGCGCGCCGCCGCGCGGGCCCGCGACGAAGAAGCCGTCGCGACCCGGCCACGCGACGACGTCGCTCACTCCGTCCGACGGCAACGCGAGCTCGGGCCGCAGCCGCTGCGCAGCGCGATCGAGCTCTGGTACGACGAACACCCGCTCGCCGGCCAGACGCGCGGCGAAGACGGGGCGATCGCCGACCCAGCGCACCCCGCCCTCGAGCTGGACGTCGACGAGGCGTCCCGGCGCGCCGCTCGCGCGCTCGAAGAGGTGGCGCGCCCGCGAGAACGCTCGGCGCGCGTCCGCCGGCCGCTCCGCGGCGAGGCCGCGCCGCACCGCCTCGCGCGCGTGCCCCGCCAGCTCGTCGGCCGCGGCCTCCGACCGTGAGAGCGCATCGGCGGCGACAGCGCGGAGCGAGGGCGGCGCGCTCGCCGGGACCGTGCGTGCGGCAGCCTTCGCGGCCTCGATCTCGCCGAGCTCGAGGAGAACCGCGATGCGCCGGGCGAGCGCCTCTGGGGTCGCCGCGTCGCAGCCGGTGAGGCGCGCGAGCTCGGCGTCGAGCTCGCCGCGCGCCTCGAGCTCGCCCGCCGCCGCGAGATCGCAGGTGGAGGCGAGGGGCGCGGCGCTCGGCGCTGGGACGCGCGCAGCTTCCCCGGAGCACGCGGCCAGCGACGCGATGGTCGCGAGCGAGAGGCGAGCTCGCCCCGAAGCGCCGGCAGGTCCGGTGGCCCGACGGTCCTGCGTCCGAGGAGCGTACCGAGGCCGAGCCACGCGGCACGCATACCACACGCACTCCGCGCCGAGGCAACGAGAAGGGACGGCAGCCTGGAGCACGCCGATCGCGCGCTCTCGAGCGCGCCCGGCGTGGGGCCCCCGAGGCCTCACCGATCGGCCACGCGGCGCAGCGTGATCTGCGCGGGCGTCGTCGGCGTGCCGGGCTGGAGCGCCACGACCTCCCACACGCCGGACCCGATCGTGATCCGATCGCCGACCCAGACCTTCTGCTTGCGGATGTGCGCCGCGCCCCGGTCGCGCACCAAGAGGACCGCCTCGTCCACGGTCACGCGCTTGCGGTTGCTCCAGAGCGAGGTCGTCCCCACCCCGGCGAGGCCGACGGGGACGTGCTCGACCTCGGCGTTCACCGACTCCGACAGGACGACCTCGGGCTGCGCGGCGGCGCACCCGGCGAGGGTGAGGAGAAGCAAGGAGCGCAGCATGCAGGGCGCCTTCTACGCCGATGGCCTCCTGCTGTCAGCCGAGCGCCTTCGCCCCGCCTCCGAGAGGCGCGCCCGGAGAGCCTCCGCGCGGGGGCTTCGTCGGCCCGGGGTCACGCCGGGGCCGGCCCTCACCCGACGGCCGGATCGGTCGCCGCCGCGGCCGACCGGTATCGATCCCCGTCGCGCATCACTCTGCCGTCACGCTCCAGCTTCACGAGGTGCGCCTCGAGGCTCAGCCTCGCGATCGGATAGATCTCGGGCCCGACGTCGGCGTACGCGGTAGGGAGGAGCTCGTCCAGCGTCCCCGGGGAGGATTCGACGGCGGCGGCGATGCGCTCCTCACGCATGAAGCGGTGCGCGCGGTAAGCGCGGAACAGGCGTGATGGGCTCTCGATCGGGTCGCCGTGGGCGGGGAGGGCGACCTTCGCCCCCAGAGACTCCAGGCGCGAGAGCTGGGCGAGGTACTCGATCATGTCGCCCTCCTTGGGCTCGATGAGGATCGTCCCCACGCTCGCGACCATGTCTCCGACCACGAGGACCCCGAGCCGCGGCTCTTGGAGGCAGAGGTGATCGACCGCGTGACCCGGCGTGTGCAGCGCCGTCCAGCGCTGCGGCTCGGGGCCGTCGAGGACGAAGGACTCGCCGTCGGCGAGGGACCGGCCGACCGTCGCGCGGACGCGGGGCTGGGTGAGCGCGTGCGCCCACAGGGGCACGCCGAGCTCCCGCGAGAAGAAGTCGGCCCCCCCGACGTGGTCGGGGTGGTGGTGGGTCGCGAAGATCGCCACGATCGAGCGACCCGACGCGGCGAGGCCGCGCGCCCACTCCATCCACGCCCGGCGCTCGTCGTCGTACGGGGTGGCGGGCTCCACGAGGACCACCTCGCGGGACCCGAGGGCGTAGCTGTTCGTGTGCGTCGCAGGCAGGAGCGTGGGGGTCAGCGCCGCGAAGCGCTCGACGTGCTCCGCCACACTCACCGCGCGCGCGGTCACCGCTCCACGACGACGGCGAGCGCCTCGCCTCCGCCGATGCAGAGCGTCGCGAGGCCGCGCTTCTTGTTCTGGTCCTTCATGGCGAAGAGGAGGGTCGTGAGGATGCGCGCTCCGCTCGCCCCGATGGGGTGGCCGAGGGCGACGGCGCCGCCGCGCACGTTGACCGTGGCCGGGTCGAGCCCGCAGGCCTTGTTCGCGGCCATCGTGACGACGGCGAACGCCTCGTTGATCTCGTAGAGGTCGATGTCCTTCGTGCTGATCCCGAGCTTCTTCGTCGTGACCTCGATGGCCTTGGACGGGGCGGTGGTGAACCACTCCGGTGCCTGCGCGGCGCCGCCGTAGCCGGCGATGCGGGCGAGGGGCTCGAGCTTGTGCGCCTTGACGGCCTCCTCGCTCGCGAGCACGAGCGCGCTGGCGCCGTCGTTGATCGACGACGCGTTCGCGGCCGTGATCGTGCCGTCCTTCTGGAAGGCGGGCTTCAGCGTCGCGAACTTCTCCGGCTTGCCGGAGGGCGGGCCCTCGTCGAGCGAGACCACGACGGCGTCACCGCGCCGCTGGGGAACCGACACGCCGACGATCTCCTTGTCGAAGAGGCCCTCCTTCTGCGCGGCGAGGGCTCGGCGGAAGCTCTCCTTCGCGAAGTCGTCTTGCTGCTCGCGCGAGAAGCCGTGCTCGCGCGCGCACTTGTCCCCGGCGTTGCCCATGTGGAAGTCCCCGTAGGGGTCCCACAGGCCGTCGTGGATCATGCCGTCGAGCACCTTGCCGTGGCCCATGCGGTACCCGCCGCGGGCCTGCGGCAGGTAGTACGGGACGTTCGACATGGACTCCATCCCCCCTGCGACCACGATCTCGGCGTCGCCGAGGGCGATCGTCTTCGCCCCGAAGACCACCGCCTGCAGGCCGGAGCCGCAGACCTTGCCCACGGTCGTCGCGGGGACGCGGTCCGGCAGGCCCGCGAAGATCATCGCCTGGCGGGCGGGCGCCTGGCCGATCCCGGCGGAGAGGACGTTGCCCATGAACACCTCGCCGACCTGGTCCGGCGCGACCTTCGCGCGCTCGAGGGCCGCCTTGATGACGGCGGCGCCGAGCTGCGGCGCGCTGAGGGGCGAGAGCGCGCCTTGGAAGGCGCCGATGGGGGTCCGGGTGGCCGAGACGACGTAGACGGAGCGGGGGAGCGACATGGTGGCCTTTTCTTACTATTTCGGCCCCGCGCTGGCGACTCCTGTCGAAGGGGCCTCGCCCGGCCCCGCGTCCCGCTGCCGGCGCGCGCTCAGGCGGCCAGGGCCACCGGCTCTTCGCGGAGCGAGGAAGCGAGCAGCTTCCGCCCTCGATGCAGGCGGCTCATGACGGTCCCGACGGGCACGCCCATGCGATCGGCGGCGTCGCGGTAGCTGAGCTCCTCGAGGTCGACGAGCTCCACCGCCTCGCGGAAGCCCTTCGGCAGCGCAGCGACCTTTCCGCGCAGCGTCGGCGTGAGCGACTGCAGCGCGGGGGCCTGCTCCGGGAGCGTCCAGGCGCACGGATCACCCGCGAGCGAGGCGAGCGCCTTGTGCTCGCGCCTCAACCGCCGGCACCGCGTGACGAACACGCTGAACAAGATCTGGAACAGCCACGCCCGCGCGTTGGTCCCCGGGATGAAGTGGGACTCGAAGCGCATCGCTCGCTCGACGGTGTCCTGGACGATGTCGTCCGCCTCCGCCGCGTTCCGAGAGAGGCGGAGCGCGCGCCCTCGCAGCTCGGGGCCGAGCGCGATCATGGCGCGGCGGAGCTCCGAGGTGGGACCGAGACCGGGGCGGGAGCAGGACTGGGCGAGCATCGTGAACCTCCGGCTCCTCGTTTCGCAACGGGGGTGCCACGGCCCCAGGACGCCTAAGCCCTTGAAATAACCGGACACGCTCGAACCACCGGTGTTGTTCCCCGCCCGCACTGCGGGTCGCGGGAGACACAGCCCTCGGGCCCGTGGCCAGAGAGCGGCAGGCCGCGTCGCGCCGACCCGGTGGGAGCGAGCCCGGTCAGAGCGAGCCCGGTCAGAGCGCGTGGAGCCCGGTCAGAGCGCGTGGAGATAGCGCAAGAGGGCGTCGTACTCGGCGTCATCGAGGCCGGACACGTCGCCGTGGTCGGTCCCGCCGCAGCTCTCGTCGAACCGCTCCTCGATGGTCGCCGCGCAGCCGTCGTGCATCAGCGGCGTCCGGAGGGCGAGGCCTCGGAGGGACGGGACCTGGAAGGTGCCGCCGGTGCCCACGTCGTGGGAGCCCTCCGACGTGAGGGCGGGGCCGCCGTGGCAGTCGGCGCAGCCGGCGCGCTCGAACGCGGCCCGGCCCGGCCGCGCGATCTCCGGATCCACCTCGTGCGACGCGCGGAGCTCGGGCAGCGCCCCGAGCCACGCCTGCATCGCGTCCGCCGCCTGACCGCTGAGGCCGTCGTGGGCCATCCGCCGCACCATCACTTCCTTCACGAGATCGCGGAAGGTCGGCAGGTCGCCGTCCCAATGCAGCGGAAACCGCGAGGCAGCGCCGCCGAGGAGCGTCTGCGTCCGGCGGGGACCGAGATCCAAGAAACGCCACACGTGCCCGTCCTCGCGCCCCTCGGGGTGGCACGACGCGCACGAGATCCCGTTCGCGCCGTCATGGAACGCCACGAGCGCCGCGTCGTCCACGTCGTCGCCGCCGAGATCGATGGTCTGCCGGCCTCCTCCGGAGAGGTAGCGGTGCACGGCGACCGGGTCGCGCGTCACGACGACGAGGTCCTCGCCGGCGTACGCCGCGGCGACCGGGTGGAGGCCCGGCGCGGGCTCCGCGGGCAAGGGCAGGTTGCAGTTGGGCGGACCGAGGATCGGGGGGACCCGGGTGACGCCTCCCGCGCCGGCCGAGACGACGGCGAGCTCGGACGCGTCCGGCGAGCTCGCCACGTCGACGGGCAGCGCGAACGGTCCCAAGACGGCCGTCTTGCGGACGAGCTCCCCGCCCGCGCCCTCCTCGAAGGTGGTGACCATCGAGTGGAGGAGCACCTCCGCGCACGACGTCGCGGTGTAGGTGCCACCGAACGAGGGCTCGGAGAGATCGGTGCTCGGCGCGAGATCGATCTCTCTGTTGCTGGACTGCTGGTGCACGATGGCGACGCCCGACGGGAGCTCGATCATGCGCCACGCCACCGTGGGCGACGCGCCTATCTCGGACCCCAGCGCGTGACGCGCCGCCACCGCCCCGTCGGCGTCGAGGACGAGGAGCTCGGGGCGGCGGAACGTCGTGACGAACAGGCGCTCGCCGCGCACGACGACGTCACGCAGATCGGGGGCGACGTCGATGACGCGCTCCACCGCGCCGGCGCCGGCGTCGAGCGACCAGAGCTCGCCGGTGGCGCACGCGACGTGGAGCTGCCCGCTGCCCGCGTCGTACGCGACGCCCCGCGGCGCGCGGCAGACGCCGACCCGGCGGGTCCTCGACGACGAGATCGTGAGGAGCGCGGAGGAGCCGCGGAGGACGACGTGCACTGCGCCGTCGTCGTCCTCCACGAGGCGCCCGGGCTCGTCGCCGGGCTCGAGCTGGATCGTGCGCGTGGTCCCGGTTCCGAAGCTCGCGACCACGACGCGGTCGCGGTCCGGGTCGGACACGTACGCGTGATCCCCGTCACGCGTCACGAGCAGTGTCCCCCCGCTGATCGCGGGGACCTTGCTCACGCTCTCGGGCGTCGACGTGCCTGCGACCGAGAGCGGCGGCACGCCCTGCGAGCCCTCCCCCGCCGGTGGTCGCGGCCGGTCGTCGGCGCAGGCGGAGGCGACCGAGCCTAGGAGCAGCGCGACGTACGGCGAGCAGCGCATGAGGCCATCTTATCCGGCCTCCTGACCTCTCCGCATCAAGTCTGCCACCACGGCGGGGACCATGTCGGCGATTTCCCCAGCCAGGAGCCCTCGGTCGCTCCCGGTCTTGGCGCTCCACTGATCCGCCGCCAGCGCGTGGGTGAGGACCCCCGCGCAGGCGGCCCGATCTTCCTTCATCGTGCAGCCGAGCGCGGCGATGATCCCAGCGAGCACGTCCCCGGAGCCCGCGGTCGCGAGGGAGGGGTTGCCCGCGACCGCCACGTGGATCCGGCCGTCCGGCGTGGCGACGAGCGTGCGCGCGCCCTTCAGCACCACGGTCGAGCGGGTGAGCTTCACGGCCTCCGCGACGCGGCCGAAGCGGTCCTGCTCGATCTCGGCGCCCGAGCAGCCGAGCAGCCTCCCGAGCTCACCGGGGTGGGGCGTCAGCACGACGCGCCCCTTGGCGGCGGCGAGATCCCGGGCGCGGCCCACGAAGCACGTGATCGCGTCCGCGTCGACGACCTTGAGGCCGTCCCAGCGGAGGACGACGTGGTCCACGGCGCGCCTCGCCAGCTCGTCGAGGCCGAGCCCGGGGCCGATGGCGACGACGTGCCGCCCCTCGAGCGCTCGGTCCAGGCTGCCCTCGAGGTCCCCGGGCTCGATCCGCGAGGTCATGATCTCCATCGCCTGCGACTCGATCGACCGGGCCGCCTCCGGCCAGGTGCAGATCGTGACGAGGCCGGCGCCTGCTCGCATGGCGGCGAACGCCGTCAGCTTGGAGGCGCCCAGCTTGCCAGGGGAGCCGGCGATCACGAGCACGTTGCCGGCCGCGTGCTTGTGGACGTTCGGCTCGCGCGCGATGAAGAACGCGCCGACGTCGATCGGATCGAGGACCTCCGCCGTGTGCCCGACGAGCTCCAGGCTGCGCGCGTCGGGCACGCCGAGGTCCACGACGTGCACGCGCCCCGCGAGGCGGGCGCCGTCTGGCGTGAGCAGCCCCACCTTGAGGTGACCGAACGTCACCGTGTCGTCCGCGAGGACCGCGGTGCCGAGCGGCGAGCCGCTGTCGGCGTCGAGGCCGGACGGGATGTCGAGGGCCACGGTGCGCGCGCGCGACGCGTTCACCGCTTCGATCACGGCCACCAGATGGCCGCGGATGGGCCGGTCCAACCCGGTGCCGAAGATGGCGTCGACGACGATGTCCGCCGTCTCGAGCTCGGCGACGAGCGTCTCGATCGGCGCGCCCTCGGGCAGCTCGATGCACGGCCCGCCGAGGTCGATGAACGCGTCGTGGTTGATCCGCGCCTCCCCGGTCACCTTCTCGGCCTGGCCCGTCAGGACCACGGTGACGTCGGCGCCGCGCGCGCGGTGGTGGCGCGCCACCACGAAGCCGTCGCCGCCGTTGTTGCCGGTCCCACAGACGATCACGACGCGCGCCTCGAGCGGGTAGTCCGCCGGCTGCCCTGGGGCGCGCACGTGCCGGACGGGGAAGATGGCGCGGCGCGCGAGGGCGCCGCGTGCCTTCCGCGGCCACGCGGCGATCATGGCCGACAGCACGTCGGCGGCGCCGCGGCCCGCGTTCTCCATGAGGACGACGCCAGGCACCTGGCAGCTCTCGATCGCGCACTTGTCGAACGCACGCATCTGCCCACGAGAGAGGACCGGGATCATCGGGGGCCGGAGCGTACGGGACGGCGCCGCGCTTGCCCAGAGGCCCCCATCCGCTCGGCGTCGGTCGCGCGGGCGCCCGGCCGCGGGCGCCGGACCTCGCCACGCTTGCCCCGGGCACGGGGTGCGAGGGATGCTCCGCCCGTGACCAAGCTCCCCGCGCTCCTCTGCCTCCTGGCGCTGGCCTTCGCGGTGTCCCCGGACATGGCCTCCGCGCAGTCCGAGGGCCGTCCTCCGATCCAAGGCGACGCGCCGCCTCCGGAGCGCGCGCGGGACACGCCCTCACCCGCGGCGCCTGGAGGGGACGGCGCCGGCGACGCCGGGAGGCGCGGGGGCAGCGGGGGCGTGCGCGACAAGCTGAAGGTGTCGGTGCTCACCTTCAGCCCGGGCGACCACCCGTTCTACAAGTTCGGGCACAACGCGATCCTCATCTACGACGAGGGGCGCAAGGGCAGGCCCGACTACGCGAAGGTCTACAACTACGGCATGTTCACCTTCGGCGATCCGGCGCTGATCCCGAAGTTCTTCCTGGGCCGCTTCATGTACTGGGTCGACGTGCAGAGCCTCCGCGCCACCATCGCGGGGTACAAGCGCGAGAACCGCGCCATCGTCGAGCAGGAGCTCGACCTGGATCCGGAGACGGAGCTCGAGCTCCAGCGCGCCCTCGAGGAGAACCTCCTCCCCGAGAACAAGTACTACAAGTACGACTACTACCGAGACAACTGCTCCACCCGCGTGCGCGACATGCTCGACCGCGTCCTCGGCGGGCGCATCAGCGGCGTGGCGCAGGGTCCGGCGCGGCTCACCTACCGCGAGCACACCCTGCGCCTCACCGAGAGCTTGCCGGCCGAGTACGTGATCCTGAACCTCGTGATGGGCGACCTCATCGACAAGCCCATCAACGAGTTCCAGGAGGCGTTCATCCCGATGGAGCTCCAGAAGACGCTCCGGAAGGTGACCATCGTCCACGCCGACGGGGAGGAGCGCCCCCTCGTGAAGAGCGAGAAGACGATCCTCGCGTCCAACCAGATCCCTCCGCCGGAGGACCCGCCCGTGTGGTGGCCCTACGCGCTCGTCACGGGGCTCGTCTCGGGCGGGGGCCTCCTGGCGCTCGGCCGCGCCGCCCGCACGCGCCGCGTGGCCAAGGTCGCGCTCGGCGCCTTCCTCTCCCTCGCGGGGCTGGTCTTCGGCTTCTTCGGGTGGTTCTTCCTCGCGGCGTGGGCCTTCACCGACCACGCCGTCGGGTACGGCAACGAGAACGTCATGCTCTGCGTGCCCTGGGCCATCGTGCTGACGGGCACCGGGATCAACGTCGCGCGGAGCAAGCCCGCGTCGGTGCTGCGCGCCTTCAAGCTCGTGCGCGCCGCGCTCGCCGCCGCCATCCTCGCCACCGCGGTCAAGGCGCTGCCCTGGTTCGATCAGTCGAACGGCTTCTTCTTGGTCTTCTTCGTGCCGTTCTGGGCCGGCGCGTTCCTGGCGATGCGCGCCCTCGTCTCGGCGCGCCTCGAGGACGTCGCGCCGACCCCCTCACCAGGAAAGAGCGGCGAGTCGAAGGGAGCGGGCCGCAAGGGGGCGAGCTCGAAGAAGGCTCCCTCGAAGAAGGCTGTCGCAACGGACGCGGGCTCGGAGGACGCGGGCTCGAAGGACGCGGGCTCGGAGGACGCGGGCTCGAAGGACGCTGGCTCGGAGGACGCGGGCTCGAAGGACGCGGGCTCGGCGGACGCTGGCTCGAAGGACGCGGGCTAGAGAGCGCGGCGTCACCCCCAGCACCCTCACGGGGCTACACCTTCCTCGTACGCTGGCTCGGCGCCAGGCGGCCAGAGGCGGATGGTGCCGATGGCGCTCCCCTACACGATCACGATGACCCTGGCCGGCCTGCTCGCCGTCATCCATCTGCCGTAGGGGTCTCGTCTGGCAGCGCCGTGGCTTGCGCGCTACCTCATCATTTCGTCCATCAGATCGGCGTCGAGCTTCTCGCGCGGCCCGGCGTCGGCGCTCGCCTCGGGTCGTGCGCTCGGGCCGGAGGCGGGCGCCCCCGCGCACGCGGGCCCACCGAGCCCCTTGCCATGGGTCTCCAGTACCTCGAGGCTCGCAGCCGTCACCCTCACGACGATCCCGTTCCTGCCGGTCGGCTCGTGCGACCGCACCCACGCGTCGTCCTTCTTCTCGAGTCGATGCCGCTTGACCCACGTGGCCACCCTCGCGCTCGGATCCTCGAGCGTCCGGTCCGCCTCGAGAGACATCTCCGAGCCCGCGAGGTGGTGGGAGAACGCAACCGTCTTCCAGGTCACGTGCTCGCCGAGCTCCTCGACCAGGCTCCAAGCGTCGAACTTGCCCGCCTTCGCCAGCTCGGCGCCCCGCGCGCGCCACTCCTGGAGCCCTGGAAGCTCCACCGTGACGCGAGTGGGTGCAAGCAGCGCTAGGGTCTGAGTGGCGTCGTCGAACACACCCTTCCCCAACAGAACCTGCTCCGTGACGGAGAGCCCCATCGCGCTCGCCGCGCGATCCAGGCGCGCGGCGAGCTCTGCCTCGCCGACCGAGGGCGAAGAGACCTCGATCCAGCGGCTCACGGTCTTGCCGAGGATCTCGATGCGCTCCGTCACCCGGCACGCGGGTCTGGCTACCGCAGCCAGACCGAACAGACGCTCGTGTCCTGCGAACAGCGCCGCCTCGAGCCTCACGCCTGGCGGACCGTCGTCCTCGACGACGCTGCTCGCCGCGGAAGGTGCGAGCGGGACCGCGCTAGCGCTCGTGTCGGCGGTGCTCGAGCTGGCACCCCCCGGCGGGCCGGACGGCCCCGAGCACGCGGAACCACCGCAGAGCAGGAGCAGGAGTGGGAGGCGCATCGCGAGAGGATGCCACAGCCGCGAGATTCCTTTCGCTCTTCACGGTCACCAGCCTGCGCTGTCACGGCGGGGGTTGCGCCGCGCCGATACGGCCCTATCTAGGGGAGTCATGCGCTTTCCCTACGTCCGAGCTCTGGGGTGGTTGCCGATCGTCACCCTCGCGGCGGTGATCTCCTGCGGCGGCTCCAACAGCGGCGACGGGTGTGAGAAGGACGACGACTGCAAGGGCGACCGCATCTGCGACGACGGCGAGTGCGTCGACCCCGGGTCGGGCTCGGGGAAATGCACGCCGCAGGGCGCGGCGTGTGACTCCAACGACTGCTGCTCGGGCTCGCTCTGCGTGGCCGCGGTGGACGGCGACGGCTTCTTGTGCGAGCCGATCTGCGACGGCGACGGCGACTGCGCCACCGGGTGCTGCGCGGATGTCGCGGACAGCAACGAGCGGGTCTGCTCGCCCGCGAGCTTCTGTGGCGGCGGCACCGGGGGCATGGGCGCCGGCGGAGGGCCGCCCGGGCCCGGTGGCAGCTCGGTGTCGACGGCCGCGACGGGACCGATGCCCCCCACCTCGGGGAGCGGCAGCTCGGGCTGAGCGCCGTTCTCGGTGCACCGTCGGCTCTGGCGGCGCCGACGCGACGGGCGCCACGACGGCCGGGTCGGGCGCGGGCGCCGTAGGGAGTGTCTGCGAGAGCCGATCAGTTCCAGTCCGTCCGCGCATGATCAAAGAACTCATGTCTTGGACCTATATGTCCAAAATGTGCATTCTTGATTCGTGGCGCTCACACCGCGCGTAGGTCGTGCGTGCGACTCCCGTCATCTCCACGCGAGCCCACGCGAGCTTACTTACCCTCGAGGCACTTCATCACCTCGACGCACGGGTACTTCGTCGCGCACGACGTCTTGAACTTCGATGGCGACTTCTGGCACTCGAAGCCGATGTCCTCTTTCCCTGCCTTGGCGGGCGGGTCCATCGCCACGCTGCAGGCCTGGAGGCGCGCGCACTGGCCGGGGACGTCGCTCGACTCCGGCAAGGTGTTCTGTGGGTTCCCGAGATCGCGCAGCACCGGCTTCTTGAAGGTCGCGGGCGAGAGATCCATCGGGAGCGAGCCGCACACGGGCTGGGACTGGGAGCCCTTCACGATCGCCTTGTACATGGCGGCGAGCTTGTTGCACGTGCCGCCGTCGTGGCACTGGCCGACGAGCACCCACGCGTTCTGAAAGCGGTCCGACGCGAGGTGGAGCTGGAAGGTGACCTCGCCCGGGACGCTGGGCTTGCCGGACACGACCTTGAACTGCTGGTTCGCCAGCATCGCCTGGCGCGACCAGGTCCACGGGTAGTCGACGCCGACGCTGTTCGGCGCGGTCGCCATGATGACCCAGGGGGTCGAGCAGTTGTCCGCGATCTTGTTCGCGACGTCGGGGTACGTCTGCTGGGAAGGATCCGTGACGGGCCCGGCCGACGGAGACTTGCCCGTCATCGTGGGGGCGGCGTCGGGCGCCTTGCCCGTGGCGGCTTGGGTCTCGGCGGGGGCGGCAGGCTTGTCGGCCGTCTTCTCGGCGTCTGCCGCCTTGTCCTTCTTCTTCTTCTTCTTCTTTCCCTTGTCCTCGTCCTCGTCCTCGTCCTCGTCCTCGCTCTTGTCGCTCTTCTTCTTCTTGTCCTTGTCGGCGGACGCCTCCTCCTTCTTGTTGAGCGCGTCGCAGCCGGTGGGCAGGGCCAAGGTCGTCGCGACGCCGAGCGCCAGCGCGAGGCGAAGGAGGAGTTCGAGCTTCATGCCCCGGACGGTAGCTCCCCCTCGGCGCCCCGAGAAGGCTCCACGAGCAGGATCAGAGGCGCTTGGCGGACTTGACACGCGCCGCGGGGAAGCGGCCGAGCACGTTGCGGACCCGCTGGGCGGTGCCGTCGTCGAGGCCCCGGGTGACCGCCGCGACCCGCCCCGCGTCGAGGCGGGCCTCGACGCGGCCGGTGGCGCGCGCCCGGCCGAGGACGTCCTCCAGCTCGCGGAGCAGCTCGGGCGGGATGCGGCCTCGGGCGCGCGTCACGCGGCCCTTCTCCGCGCGGACCTCGAAGACGACGATCGCCTCTCGGAGCCTCCACAGGAGGATCAGCGCGCCGATCCCGAGCCCTACGAACGGCGCCCAGTCCGGCACGTCAGCTCGACTCTCCGCGGCGGCGCATCACGGCCCCGGTACGGTAGCCGATGCGCGGCGGTCGAGGAGCATCATCGCGAAGAACCCGAGCGCCGCGAGCACCGCCGCGAACGCGTACATGATCCGATAGCTGCCGAGCTCGACGACCGCTCCGAGCAAGGGGCCGCCGATCAAGGTGCCCGCGTCGAAGAGCGCCGTGAAGACCGCCAGCGCGGCGCCTCGCTCGGTGGCGCGCGCGCGGCCGACCACGAGGCCGATCAGGATCGGGAAGGTGTAGCCGTGCCCTGCTCCCGCGAGCGCCCCGGCGAGGACGAGGTGGGTGCGCGTCGTCGCCCCCGAGAGGATCAGGAGGCCCACGCAGAAGACGCCCATCGCGACGCCGAGCACGCGCGTCGGCCCGAGGCGCTCGGGGACACCGCCGAGGACGAGGCGGAGGGCCGTGGCGACGAGCGCGTAGGTGGCGAAGAAGTCGCCGATGGTGCCGACGCGGATCTCGAGCACGTAGGTCTTGAGGAGGATGAAGTACCCGGAGAGCGCGATCGCGAAGAGGAGCCCCGCGGTCCAGATCGGGACGAGCCTCGGGTCCAGGACGGCGGCGAGCAGCCCGCGGGGGGGCTCTCCCTGGGCGCGCGGCGGCTCCGGGATCGGCAGGCACAGGACCACCGCCGCGAGGTTCGCGAGCGCGCCGGCGACGAAGAGCAGCGGGTAGTCCCCGCGCGCGAGGAGCGCCTCACCGACCACCCCGCCGAGCGCCATCGGCAGGAGCCCCGAGACCCCGAACACGCCGATGCCCTCGATGCGCCGCGCGCTCGGGACGAGGTCCGCCGCCACCGCGAAGAGGGACGCGAACAGCATCGCCTCCGAGACGCCGTGCACGATGCGCACGGCGTAGAGCAGCGGCCCCCACCCGTCGATCAGGAGGTAGGCCGCGCACGCGACCGTGCTGAGCACCCCCCCCGCGAGCAGGACCGGCCTGCGACCGCGCTCGTCCATGACGCGCCCGAGAGGGGGCCGCGCCATGATCGCCGCGGCGCTCATGACCCCGAACAAGATCCCGATGTCGATCTCCGAAGCGCCGAAGCGGACGAGCCACGCCGGCAGGTGGAGGTAGAGGTAGAACGAGAGCGCGAAGAGGAAGTGCGCCGCCGAGAGCGTGACGAAGGACCGGGTGAGCAGCGGCTCGCGCAAGCGTCAGAACGCGCCGGGGCAGCAGGGCGTCGCGCAGTTGCCGTTCCAGTTGCAGGTGCACGCTTCGTTCGGCGTCTTGCAATCGCAGGTCGTGCCGCTGCAGGTGGCGTCGTACGTGAAGTTGCCGTCGCACCAGAACTGCGAGCAGGTCGTTCCCCCGGTCCCCGTGCTCGCGACGCCGGAGCACTGCGGGATGTCGGGGACCACGGGGCACATCCCAGGCCCGTTCGTGCTGTTCACGGTGGGGCCGACGGTGGTCTGCGTGGTCGGCCCTGGCCCTTGCCCCGTCTGGGTGCTCTTCGAGCTCGTGCTGCCGCCCGCTCCGCCGCTGCCGCCGTCGCCGTCGCCCTCGCTGAAGACGACGGTGCCACCGCAGGCGGCGGCCGCGAGGACGACGCCGAGGGGGAGGAGCGCGAGGCGAGGGAGCCGCATGGGCGAGCATGCTAGCACGCGCCTGTAGGGGCGGATGGATCGGGCTCGGTGCAAGATTCCTCCGAGACCCGAACCGCGTGGCGCTCGTCCTCGCGCGGAACCGGGAGCCGCCCGGCGTGTCGCATGGTCATGACGCTCGCGTCGTGTGGCCCCGCTCGTCCGCTCGCCGCCCACGTCGCGGTCCGGTGGGGCACCTCGGTGCTCGTCTCCCGACGCGTGCGGTCGGCGGAGCTCCCGCTGATGCTCTGCGAGGGGGCGTACCTCGAGGGCGACCCGGCGGGCTTCGCGCTCCTCATCCAGGGTGAGCGCGCCGTCGTCCGCCGTCACGACGTGGTCACGCGCTCGGTCGGGGATCTCGAGGTGGCGGTGGACGCGGGGGACGTCGAGCCTGCGGTCTTCGGCGGGCCTCCCCGCGTCTCGCGCTTCGCGCTCTCCGACAGCTTCTCGCTCGCGCTCCACGCGCTGTTGGTCGCGGTCCTCGCCGTGTACCGGGCACCGCTGTCCGACTGGGCCGATCGGTCCGACGACCCGCGGCTCCTTGCCGAGAGCCTCCCCATCCGGACCGAGGGGGAGGAGGGCCGCGACGTGGAGTCGTCCGACGACACCGCCGGCGCCGTGATCGATCCGCGCTCGGCGGGGGCGGCCGGGCCCGCGGATCGGGACACCCCGGCGCGGGGGAGGCCGCGCCCGACGCCGAGCGGAGGCGAGGCGTCTCCTCCGCTGGACCGGGAGGCGGCGTTGCGCGACGCCGCGACGTTCGGACTGGTGGGCCTCCTCTCCGCGAGCCCCTCGGGCACGCTCCTCGCCGACGGCGCGAGCCCGTGGACCGGGGCCGGCGACGGTGTGGGGCCGTCGTGGGGCGCGGCGTGGGGCACATCGGAGGGACTGGGCGGTCTCGCGCTCAGCGGAGCGGGGCTGGGCGCGGGCGGGCCAGCCGAGGGGATCCCGCTCGGCGGGCTCGGGCTCAGCGGGTTCGGCCCGGGCGGAGGCTGCGACGAAGGGTGCCAAGGCATACGCGCTCTCTCGATGCTCGGCACGCCGGGGTTTTCGGGCGGCTACCGGCCTCATCCGCCCCGCGTGCGCTGTCCGCCCGCGCCCGAGGATTGCGCCGCGCATACGTCCGGGCGTCTCCCGCCCGAGGCGGTGCAGCGGGTGGTCAGGCAGAACTTCGGTCGGCTCCGCCACTGCTACGCCGCAGCGCTGGTCACGCAGCCGTCCCTCTCGGCGCGCGTGACGACGCGCTTCGTGATCGGGCGCGACGGCGCGGTCGGCTCGGCCGCGAGCACCGGCGACGGGCCGCCCGAGCTCGCGGCCTGCGTCGCGAAGGCCTTCTACGCGATCTCTTTCCCTGCGCCGGAGGGCGGGGCGGTGAGCGTGGTCTACCCGATCTCGTTCTCGCCCGAGTGACGGAGGCCGCCGCGAGGGCGGGCGTGTCGCGGGGGGTGCGCGCCGTCACGGCGTCGATCGCTGGAGCCCCCGGAGGAGCGACCGGCGGACGGCGCGTCAGGGAGCCGCGGACGACGTCTGCTCGCCGGCGCCGCGCACCCACGCGTAGTAGCGGTAGCCGAGGTCGGTCCGCGCGGGGCCCGAGTCCGTCCCGACCCGGGCGAGGGCGAACTCGTCCCGCGGCGGGATCACGCTCGGCGCGGGCTGCGAGAGCGACGCCGGTCCGTCGTCGCCCTCGGGGCCGGCGTGCAGCCGCTCGTAGGTGGCGAGGTCGAGCGCCACGCGAGCGCCGCCGCTCGCCTCGGGACCGAGCGTGGCGGCGACGTGCGGCACGTACGCCCGCTCCGGGTCGACGAAGACGCCGCTGAACACGCGCGCGCTCGCGCCGCTGCCGTAGGCGAAGAACGCGGCGCGGGTCCCGGAGAGGGCGGCGCGCGACGGGGCCGTCTCGAGCAGGCTCGCGAGCGCCAGGTACATGGAGCCCGAGTAGATGTTGCCCACGCGCCGGGAGAGGGCGAGCGTCGGCTCGATCTTTTCGTCGAAGCACGCGCGGAAGAGCGCGGTCCGGGCGAGCTCCTTCTCCGCCTCCTTGCGGAGCTTCGGGTCGCGCTCCAGCGAAGGATCGAGCAGGAGCGGCGCCGACGCCGCGAGCGTCTCGCGGAGCGAGGGGGCGACGCGCCAGCCGTCACCCAAGACGCGAAGCGCCGCGTACTCGCTCATGCGCGGGAAGGGGACGTGGAAGAGGAGGTGCTCAGCGAGCTCGTCGATGCGCGCCCCGGGGCGGCCGAGCTCGCGGCGCGCCCGCTCGAGGTACATCTCGGTCGCCTCGGCCATGGCCCCCAGGTAGACGTCGATCGAGTACTTCCCGTCGACGACGGCGGTGCTGAGGCCGTTCGGGCGGAAGAAGTCGCGCTCGTCCCGCGTGATCGTCCCCGCCACGCGCGGATCGAGGGCGAGGAGGCGAGGGTCCTCCGAGACGAGCATGGCCACGGCGCCCGCGCCCTGGGTGTACTCCCCGGCGCTGCGGAGCGGGTACTTGGAGACGTCGGTGGCGATGACGAGCGAGTAGGGCTTGGTCGCCTCCCCCGCGCGGAAGGCGTTCACCACGGACTCGAGCGCGTAGGTCGCCCCGATGCACGCGAACTGGAACTGGGGGGCGCCGACGCGTCGCAGTTCGACCCCGAAGTGCTGCTCGATCATCCCGAGGACGTACGCCGCCATGGATTTCGATTGATCGACGGTCGTCTCGGTCCCGACGGCGATCGTCCCGACATCGCGCGGATCGATCCCCGCGTGGGTGATCGCCTTGACGGCCGCCATCGCCGCCAGCGTGGCAGAGTCCTCGTGCGCGTCCGGGACTGCCATCTCTCGCACGCCGACGCCCTTGGTCACCTTGCCCACGAGGTGCTCGACGCTCGGCTCGCCCAGCTCCGGCGCGCGGGTGCGCGCCCACTCGTCGCAGAGGTCGACGTAGAGCCGCGGGACGTGGACGGCGAGGGCGTCGATGCCGACCGGACGGGCGCTTCCAGAGGAGCTCATGCGCGCACCTTCGCGGAGCGTGAGCCGTAACGCAAGTCTGAGTTACGTTCGGACCGTCCGGTCATGTCGTGCGCTCGGAGGAGCGGTAGACGCCGGTGCGGACGTCCATGGGGCCACCGCGTCGGCCCCAAGCGTCGCGCCGAGCGCGCGGCGTTGCATGCAACGTGGGCGCAACCCGGCGCGCTCGAGGGGGAGCCCGTCCTCGCGCGCACCGAGTCGCCGCGCGCGGCGGGCACGCGTGGTGCTAAGGGAGGGTCGTGCGCACGCTGCTCCCGCTCCTCGCTCTCGTCGCTGGTTCCCTCTCGCTGCTCGGCTGTGCGCCGAGCTCGTCCCCACCGCAGGCGCCCGGCGCCGCGGCCAGCGCCGGCCCAGGGGACGGCGAGACGGCGGCCCGCCTCGGCGCGTTGGAGGAGCGTCTGGCCCGACTCGAGGTGGCCGCGTCCGCGTCGGTCCCGCCCCCCGCGCCTCCGGCGCAGAGCTGGAGCTGCGCGGGGCAGTGCGTCACGTCGTTCCGGTGCGTGACCTCGGGGGACAGCAACGTGAAGTTCCGGGAGGTGTACGGGACGGGCGCGCTCGCGACCGACGCGTTCCGCGACCTGCGGCGCTCGTGCGGATCCGACGACCTCCTGGTCGTCAGCGCTCGCTGCCGGGACGGCAAGCTGGAGCACCAGGAGGCCACGCTCGCGAATGCGTGCGTGCGCAACTGAGGTCGGCGCATCTCCCACCGTTCGAAAAAAAAATGCCCGGCGCCCGTTGACGAACCGGGGTGCGAAGGCGCATGTTGATCGCGCCTCTTACCGAGGCGTGAAAATCAGAGGACGAAGGACACGCGCAGGCGCTGCTGGTTCGGGCGGAGTAGGCGCGTGATGTGACGAACACCGCTCCACCAAGCTCTCGGGCTCCTTGCTCGGGCGCAGAGGAGCGGCCTCGGCGGGGGTAAGAAATCCGCCGGCCCCGCTGGTTCATCGAATCAGCGGGGTTGTTCCTTTTTGTGGTCCCGCGCGCGTCAGCGCGTCGCGCGTCGCGCGCCGAGCGCGAGCGCCGCGGCGACGGCGGCGAGCCCGAGAGCGGCGCCGACGGCGAGCCTCCAGAGGATCGCGGCGCGCGAGCCGCCCGCTTGCGGGGCCGAGAGGCCCAGGCTCGGCAGCGGTGTGAGCACGAGCTCCTCGAGCCGCACGCCTCCGCGCTCGGCGAACCCGAGGCCCGTCGCCGACCCGGGTGACGACCTCCGCGTCCCGGGAGGCGGCCCGCCCCACCGTCCGAAGATCGGCTCCGCGCACGACACCGGGCCCTCCCACGCGTGCCGGATGATGAAGCGGCTCTGGAAGTTGTTCACGCCGGCCGCCACGCCAAGGGAGCCGTCCAGATCACCGGCGCGCCCTCCGAGCAGCGGCGGTGCCACACGAAACACGAGGTCCTCGCCGAGGCCGTCCTTGTCGTAGCGCGCGTGCAGGCGGGTGAGGACCGGGCTGGTCGCGTGGGGGCCCGCCCACGCCGGGAGCGTGTCTGCGCCGAGGAGCCAGAGCTCCTCGCCTTCGAGCGGGGGGGTTGGGCACGGGTCGCACGAGCCCGAGTCCCACGCATACTCCGTCACGACCGCGCCCGGGGTCTGCTTCAGGACGGAGTCGAAGAGCGCAGCGTAGACCTCGCGGAACTGGGTCCTCGCTGCGTCCTTCACCTCCACGTTCGTCGGCACCTGCGCGCTCGGGTAGTTCGCGACCTCGTACCGATCCTTCGCCAGCACGTGGATGATGAGGTCCTGGGAGCCCTTGGAGTTGAGCAGACCGAGCCGTACGGGGAGCCGAAACGCGTCGTCGTCGTACCAGAAGCGGAGCGGAGACAGGACGGTGCCGTCCTCTCCGCGCTCGACGAGGGCGAGGTTCACCTTCGCGACGAAGAACTTCCAGCCGCCCTCGATGTAGGGCGCGAACGCCGCCGCGGCCCGTTCCGGGATCCGGTACGAGCGCTCCCGGAGCCAGCGGTCCAACCCCGCCGCCTCGCTCGCGCTGAGGAGGACGATCTCGTACTCGCCCACGGCGAACTCGGCCTCCACGACCACGCCGCCTTCGGCCGGGCCCACCACGCCGAAGTTGCCGGCGTTCGGGGCCGCTGCGGCGCCGGTGCCGCCCTCCCGGTGGCCCCCCTGCTGGGCGCAGGGATCCTGCTCCCAGTACTCCACGAGGCGAGGCGCCGCGAGCGCGTCCACGCGGTCGAACACTCCGTGCGGGAGCGTTCGGACCTGGTCCTCGCGGAGGACCACCGGCACGGGGACGACCATCGCGAAGTCCTCCGGCGGGCCCTCGTAGTTGTTCCGCATGGAGAGGACGGTGCGCGTCCCGTCCCGGAACAGCACCACCATCGTTGCGTCGGCGTAGAGCGCGCCGTCGGCGCTGCTCACGTAGAAGCCGCAGAACGCGCGCGCGAGCGCGGGCGTGCTCCACGCGAGCACGAGCGCGGCCAAGGCGAACAGGAGCCTCATCGTCGGGATGGTACCCGCGCTCAGGGGATCGTGACCGGGACGACCGCCTCGTTGTTGTCGAACGACTGCTCCTGGAAGTTGTGCCCCGGGTTCAGGCGCACCCGGATGGAGTACTCGCCCGGGGGGACGTCGGTCACGTCCAGCCACTGGCAATCGAGGGAGTTGCCGTAGAGATCGCTCCAGCCCGCCTCGATGCCCTGGAACTCGCAGTCGTGGACCTTCTCGCAGATGACCCCAGGGCCCGGGTGGTACTGGGCGGTGTCCTCCATGCAGTAGGCCTGCTTGCGACCGGTGAGCAGTACCTGGTTCGCCGCGTCGAGCAGCTCGTACTCGGCGAAGCCCCGGAAGTGATAGTGGCCGTGGCAGAGCGACCACTCGAACAAGTCCGGGCGGGTGTCGGGCGCGGGGACCTCGAGCGTGGCCTGGCCCTGGTTGATGGCCTCCACGCTGAACCGCATCAGGTTGCGCGCGCCGCCAGCGTCGACGCAGCCCTCCACCACCGCGCACGACTCCGGCGAGAAGTCCGCCGTCTCGAAGAGGATCTCCGAGGCGAGCCGCGCCTCGTTCACGACGAGGTCCGGCAGCGCGCCGTCGGCGGCGTGGCACGCGCAGTCGACGCCGCAGAACTCGTCGGCCGCGCAGCCGGAGCAGGTCGGCGCGTCGGGATCGCACGCCGCGAACGCCTCACAGGTGCCCGTGGCCGGCACGCACAGATCCGGCGCCGTGCAGTCACCGCAGCTCCCCCCGCAGCCGTCGTCGCCGCACTCCTTGCCGGCGCAGTCGGCGGTGCAGTTCGTCTCTTCGCACCGGAACATCGCGTTGCACGTGAAGCCGGCGTCGCAGGTCCCACAGTCGGACCCGCACGTGTCGTCGCCGCCGCAGTAGAGCCCGTCGCACTGGGGGACGCACCCGCCCGGGTTGAACTTCACCGAGAGCTCGTAGGGGCCGAACTGGGTGTAGTCGAAGCCATCCACGATGAGGTAGTACGTCCCCGGGTCGAGCTGCATCGCGATCCGCGAGCCGTAGTCGCCGGGAGGCGAGGCGTCGTCGCTGCAGCCCACCGTCGCCGCCGGCGTGTCGTCCGAGCACTCCGAGGTCAGCGTGAGCGGATCCTCCTTGCGGAGGTGGAGCACGGTGTCGTACCCCGACGGGCGCGCGTCCATCCCCACCGTCGCCGTGACGACGAACGAGTAGACGTGCTCGACGGCGGTGCTCGTGTTGTTGCACGTCGGAACGACCTGCGACGTGCCGTCGGAGGAGTCGTCGGTCACGATGAACAGGCCGTCGAGCGGCGTCGGCAGCGGGACGAGATCGAACGGCGCTCCGCAGGTGCCCGGCGAATCGTCGGCCACGCACTGGCCCGTCACGGACGCGCACGCCTCCCCGATCCCGGTGCACGTCCCGCACGAGAGCCCGCAGCCGTCGTCGCCGCAGACCTTCCCGGCGCAGTCGGGGACGCACGTCGTGGAGCACTGCGCGCAGTTCGCGCCCAGCGTGTGGCTGCAGAGCTGCCCGTCCTCCTCGCAGACGTCCGCGGTGCAGTCCTCGCCGTCGTCGCACGGGGGCCCCGAGGAGACGCAGAGCCCGCCGACGGTGAGCCGCTCTACGCCGTTGCAGAACGTTCCGTCGTCGCACGCCACGATGAGGTTGTGCAGCGCGGGGGGCCCGAAGAGCGTGGGGCCTTGGCTGGCGCGCCACGAGAGAGACTGGCTCCCCTCCGGCGGGACGACCGTGACCCCCGTCGCGGTGAAGGTCCCCGTCGCGCCGGGCGCCGTCTCGGCCCCGAGCGCGAGATCGGCGCCCTGCCAGGCGGGATCCCCGGTGAACTGGAAGTCCACCTCGCCGAGACGCCAGGTCTCGGTGCCGCTGTTGCGCGCCGTGATCGTGACGTCGATCGTCTGGCCAGGCGCCGCGGCCGCCGGGGCCTGCACGACGACGTCGGCCGCGTCGTAGAAGGCCGCGGCCTGCCCGCCGCCGCCAGGAGCGTTCGTCTCGTCGTCGCCGCAAGCCTGCGCCGAGAGCGTGCCCAGCGGAGCCAGCACGAGCAGCCAGATCCGCGCCGGTCCGAGTACGTTTGCCCTTCCCATGGTCCCATGGGAGCGCACGTGACTCGGGAAGAGAAGCCGGATCCTTCGCGCTCCCCTCTTCCGGGTATGCTGCCGCCGTGCCCCAAGGAGCCAAGCCCGTGGAGGTGGTCGCGGGGGTCGCGCTCCCGGCGCTCGCCGCGGGGGCCGTCATCGTCGTCGCATACGACGTCCCGGCGGCGCGGGAGGTCTTGACGTCCGCGGTCCGTGGGGACGGTCACGGCGCGCTCCCCGTCGTCGTCGGGTTCTCGGTCGTCTTCGCGCTGGCGTCGGCGCGGTACGTCGGGCGGCGCCTCCCGGCGTGGGTAGCGGTCCTGCCCGCGCTCGCGCTCTCTCTCGGCACGATGATCGTGGCGGCGCACGCCGCGGCCACCGCGCCGGACGCAGCGGATCTGCCGCACGAGCGGCGGCTCGACGCGCTCGTCGCGGAGTACGCCGTCCGCCACGGGGGGCGGGCGGTGGGTCTCTTCGCGTGCGCCATGCTCGGCGCCTTCGCCGCGATCCTCCTCGGGCGCCGCGCGCGCTCGGTCGGCCCCCTCGCGCCCGGCGCGCTGCGCCCGGTCGTCGCCCTCGTCGGCGTGCTCGCCGCGCTGGCGGGAGCCGCGGCTTTGGGCCTCCACTTCGGTGGAGGGACCGACGGGCCCGCGGCGTGGATCGCGCTGGTGCCGAGCACGCTGGCCTCCCTCGGGGTGCTGCTCGCGGCGCGCGCCGACGTGCGCGCAGCACCGCTCGTTCAGCTCGCGGTGGGGAGCGCGTTGGTCGCAGGTCTCGTGGGCGCGGCGGCCGTCGCCGAGCTCCCCCCCAACCCGGAGTGGCTCGCGGGCCGCTCGAGCGGCGTCTCCGAGACCGTCCTCCTGAAGCTCTGGGAGGAGACCTCGCGGCGGCGCGCCTTCTGCGCCGCGCTGTTCGTCGTCCCGGTCGTCGTCGCCGCCTTCATGGGGATGCGCGCCTCTCTCCTCGCGGCCGCGGCTGCGGCGCCCAGGGCGCCCTTCGTGCTGGCCGTGGTGGCGATCGCGCCGCCGCTCTTGCTCACACAAGACCGCGTCGAGGCGAGGACGCACGCGCGCGTGTTCGCGCAGGTCGCTCGGGAGCTCGGGGCGCTGCCGGGTCGCCCGGTCGCGGACTGCGATCTCCCGGCTGGGACGCTGCTGGTCGAGCTCGCGCCGGCGCTCCCCGACTTCGAGCTGGAGCGGCCGGCGACCATCCACGCGGGTGGGGACCTCCAGGCTCGCTGGATCAAGGGGACGGCCGCGCGGTTCGATCGCCTCTCCGGCGACGCCGCGCTGCGCGTCTCGGGGCCCTACGTGGCGGACGCCGTCGCGCTCTCGCTCCCGTCGGCCGCCTGCGGGGCGCGGGTCCTCTTGCCCGTCCTGCCGCGTCACGCGCACGGTCCGCTGCCGGTGATGGCGGGTGACCGGGTGCTGCACCTCGACGTGAGGGACCCGGCGCGACCCACCCTCCGGTGGATGGTGGAGGATCTGGTCCACTCCGAGGTGAGCCTCGCCGACGTGCGGGGGCGGCCGCAGCTCGACGCGCTCTTCCGGGATCAGTGGCGCATGTTGGGGGGCCACCTCGACCCCGCGGACCGGCGCTTCGATCAGGCCGTGGTGACCGTCGCGCCCGACGCCGAGCTCGCCTCGGTGCTCCCGTTCGTCGAGGCGCTCCAGTCGGTCCGCCGCACCACCACGTCGGCGGGGGTCACGCGGGACGTAGCGAGCTTCCAGATCACGCTCCAGACCCCGGACACCCGGCCGCGGCGCCCGCCCGACGCCGGCGCGCGCCGAGCCCTCGAAGCGGCGAGGGCGGCCACGGCGAAGGGCGACCCTGCCG
Organism: uncultured Polyangiaceae bacterium; assembly: GCA_964492175.1. Taxonomy (GTDB): domain Bacteria; phylum Myxococcota_A; class Polyangia; order Polyangiales; family Polyangiaceae; genus Xiheicaenibacterium. The sequence goes on from CAZBJI010000011.1 coordinate 44,794, forward strand.
GCGCTGGGCGCAGCGCCGAGGCGGGGCTCCTCGTCTGCGCCGGCGGGGTCTGTCCCCTCGATCTCCACGCCGCGCTCTTTGCGCTGCTCGGCGGCTCGAGGGCCGCGTCCGGCGCAGCGTCCGAGGCCGCGGACGCCTACCAGCAGGCGCTGCTCCTCGACCCTGCGTTCGCGCTGGACGCGGACGCCCCCGCCGCGGCGGCGCTGGCGCTCACGAGCGCGCGCGCGCGACCGCGCCCCGCGCTCGCCGTCGAGGTCGTGGCGCACGGCTGGGCGCGCCCCGAGGACGCTCGCGCAGCGATCGAGCGGATCTCGCCCGGCTTGCTGCTCTGCGTCCTCGCGCACGAGCCCCGAGAGGCACGGGTGTCGCTCTCGGTGGACCGCGAGGGCACCGTCCGCCGCGACCCGGACGTGGGGGGGCTCGTCCCCGGGGGCCCCGCGGGCTGCCTCGCGGCGGTCGTCGGCGCCGGCGAGGTTCCTCCACCCGACCGAGGCGGCGTGGGGCGTCTCCGTCTCCGCGTCACGCTCGGCGGAGCGCCTCCGGCGCCCGGGTCCAGCCCAACCCCTCCGAGCGGCCTGCCCCCCGCCGTTCCCCAGCCGCCCGTGCCGGTCCCTCCTCCCGCGCCGCCGCGCCCACCGCCCGGCGGTCCCCAGGAGGTGCCGTCGGGCATCTGACCTCTTGACTCGCGGGCCCGCCCTGGTCGCGTTAGGGTTCGCGCGCATGCTGGTCATGAAGTTCGGCGGGAGCTCCGTCGCCAACCGATCGCAGATCGAAAAAGTCCTCGGCATCGTCCGCGCGGCCGCGACGCGGGCGCCGCTGGTGGTGAGCTCCGCGCACAAAGGGGTCACCGACGCCCTCGTCCGTGCGGCGCGCGAGGCGGCGGGGGGTCGGTTCGATCCCGAGCCCGTCCTTTCGAGACAGCGCGGCGTCGCGGAGGAGCTCGGCTGCCCTCGCGACCTGCTCGAGCCGCTGTTCGCCGAGCTGGTCGACCTCTTGCGGGGCATCCACCTCGTGCGCGAGCTCTCTCCTCGGAGCCTCGACTTCGTCTCGAGCTTCGGGGAGCGCTGGAGCGTCCGAGCGCTCGCCGATTTCTTCTCTCGCGAAGGGCTCGCCGCCACGGCGCGCGACGTCTGGGACCTCGGGTTCGTGACCGACGATCAGTTCGGATGCGCGCGGCCCGTCCCCGGGTGGGAGCGCGGCGCCCGCGAGGCGTACGCGGCGCTTCCCAATGGGCGCGTGCCGATCGTAACGGGGTTCGTCGGCAAGAACGCCGCGGGCGAGATCACGACCGTGGGGCGGAACGGGAGCGACCTCACGGCGACGCTGCTCGGCGCGGCGCTCGGCGCCGAGGAGGTGCAGATCTGGAGCGACACCGACGGGGTCATGACCGCCGACCCGAGCGTGGTGCCCGGCGCCCGCAGCATCGCCGCGATGAAGTTCGAGGAGGCGGCCGAGCTCGCGTACTTCGGCAGCCGCGTCCTGCACCCGGGCACGCTCCTGCCGGCGATGGCGGCGCGGATCCCGGTGCGGGTGCTCAACACGAACCGCCCCGACCACCCCGGCACCGTCATCGCGGAGTCCGCCCAGAACCCGAACGAGGTGACGAGCATCGCCTACAAGGAAGGGCAGCACGTGCTGACCATCTCCTCGCTGCGCATGTTCGGCGAGAGCGGCTTCCTCGGGCGCGTGTTCGAGGTGTGCGCGCGCCACGGCGTCGTCGTCGACGTCGTCACCACCTCCGAGATCAGCGTCTCCATCACCGGCGACGCGCGCGCGCCGATCGAGCGCGCCGCCGCCGAGCTCGCGGCGCTCGGCGAGGTGCGCGTGGAGTCCGGCCGCAGCATCCTCGTCGTGGTGGGCCAGCACCTCGCGCGCCGCGCCGGGCTCGGCGCGGAGATCCTGGGCGCGATCGCGGCGGCGGGCGTGAACGTGGAGCTCATCAGCCACGCCTTCGGGGCGATCAACCTGACGCTCGTGGTCAAGGACGAGGACGTCGGCAAGACGGCGGCGGTGCTCCACCGCGTCCTCTTCGAGGCGCGCTGAGCCGAGGCGGCTACGCCGCGTGGCGATCGATCGCGCGACGGAGCTCACGCACGGCCTGGCTCAGGCCGAGGAAGATCGCGTCGGCGACGACGCTGTGGCCGATGTTGACCTCCACGATCGCAGGGATCGCGACGACCGGTCCCACGTTGTGGCGCGTGAGCCCGTGGCCGGCGGCGACCTCCAGGCCCAGCGTGCTCGCGAGCTCGGCCGCGCGCGCCAGGCGGCCGAGCTGCGCCGCGCGCTCCGAGAGCCTGCCGGGCTCGCACGCGTGGCAGTACTCGCCGGTATGGAGCTCGATCTGCAGCGCGCCGACGTCCCGGGAGAGGCGGACCGCGGCCTCGTCCGGGGCGATGAAGAGGCTCACCCGAGCCCCGATGCGCGTCGCCGCCTCCACGAAGCGCTCCACCTGTGCGCGCTGGCCCGCGACGTCGAGGCCCCCCTCCGTGGTGCGCTCCTCGCGGCGCTCGGGGACGAGGGTGATCGTGTCGGGCACGATCCTCGTCGCGATCTCGAGCATCTCGTCGGTGGCGGCGCACTCGAGGTTCAAGTGCGACGTCACCGAGGCGCGCAGGCGCGCGACGTCGTCGTCGGTGATGTGACGCCGATCCTCCCTCAGGTGCGCGGTGATGCCATCCGCCCCGGCGGCCTCGCAGACGTGCGCGGCGAACAGCGGGTCGGGGTAGCGGGTGCCGCGCGCGTTGCGGACCGTGGCGACGTGATCGACGTTGACGTGGAGGCGGACGGGCACGGCGGGGGTCTACCACGGGCGAGCCGGCGCGGCGGACACAGCGCGCGGGCGCGCGGTGGGCACAGCCGCGGAGGCGACGCGCGTCGCGGGGCGATCGGGAGCGCCCCCCTGCGCCTCCGAGCCCGCGTGCTACCCTCGCCTCGGACGACGCGATGACGAGCCACCGGATGAGCCTGCGCTCCCCCACTCGCTGGACGGCGCGTCGCGGGGCCCTCCCCGCGGCCTGGCAGTGCGCCGTCCGTGCCGCGCTGCGCATGATCGGCGCCCCCTCGCAGGTGCGCTCGGTCTTGGTCGCGCCGGCGATCGCGTACGTCACGGCGTGCGCGCCGCGCGTCGACCCGCCGCCGCCGGACGTGGACGTCACCCCGGCCGCCTCGGCGCACGCGTCGGGCGCCGAGAGCGCGCCTCCTCCTGCGGTGACGGCCGCCGCCGAGGCGATCCCCGACGGAGCCCCGCTTCGCGCGGGCCGCGTCCGCTTCGAGGGCATGGTCCGCCCCACCAAGGGAGGCCTCGACGTGCGCGGCGTGACCTTCGATCCGAGCCGGCTGATCGCCTTGCTGCCGCGCGGCGCCGGAGAGCGGAGCCAGGACAGCCTCCTCGGGGCCAAGCTCGCGATCGTCGCGGAGCTCGTCGGCGAGGAGGACGCGAGAGGCGACGGCTCGGAGGTGGTGCAGCGCCGAGAGGGCGCTTACTTCCGCGCAAGGCAGCTCGAGCGCGTCGAGGTCGTCGCGGAGCCGGTCCGGATCGAGGGCAAGCTCGAGCGCTCCAAGGGCTTCTACGCCGTCGCGGGCCGCCTGGTCACCGCGGACGATCTGCGCTGGTCCCTCGTGACGTCGGGCGGGGACTTCGCGGGCAAGCAGGTGCGACTCTTCGGGCAGCCCCGCACGGTCGTGTGCGAGCCCAACGCGCAGTGCCTGACGTCGGGCGCGCTGCCCCTCTTCGACGTCGGTCGGGCGGAGATCGTGCCCGGGCCGTAGCACCAGCCCTCCGCGTGGCTACTTCGCAGGCAGACGGACCGCGTGGGTGCTCGGCTGCACGCTGCAGAAATGCGGGGTGGTCGAGTAGGTGATCTCGACCACCAACACGCCGGCCGCGCGGCTCCCCCACGCCTGAAGAAGGTCGGCGTAGACGACGCAAGGTTGTCCAGAGACCGTCTTTCGGCCGGACCACGCGGGGAACGCGCGACGGAGCAGCGTGGCGCCCGAGGCGCCGGTCACGAGGAGCGTCGGCTCGCGGAAGCGTACGACCAGCCCGTCCCCTCGCGCCACGCGAGCCACCGCCTCGCCGAGCCCGAACTGCCGCTTCGGCGCGTCGGCGTCGTCCGTGACCTCGAGCGCGACGAGGGCCTCCCAGGCGTGCTCCTGCAGCGCGTCGCGCGCCTCCGAGAGACGCGCGAGCTTCTCGTCCGAGGCGTCGCCGCGCCGGAATGTCACGGACCTCACGGCACGATCCGAGGTGAGGTCGAGGATCTGGAGCGGGGTGACGCGGTCCGTGTCCTCACCCTCTGCCCCCACGAACCTGGCGACGAGCCTCCGATCGGCCGACACCAGCGGCGTCACGAGCCTCTCGGCGAGCTCGCCGAGCGCGACGTCGACCGGATCGCGAGGTGGGGCGGGGGCGACGGGGGTGGACGACGCCGGCGGCTTCGAGTCGGCGGTGAGCGGCGGCGCCGGCGGGCTCGACGTCGGCGCGGGCCGGAGCGCCGTCGAGGTCGCCGACGCGGGCCGCTCCGCCGCGGGCGGCGAGCAAGCTGCGCTCAGCGCCGCCGCGAGCGGTGCGACGCCGGCGAGAGTCCGCGCGCGACCGAGCATGGGCCGCGAGGGTACCACGCGCCCTGCGGGGCGCCGCGGTCGCACCGCCACGCGGGCCCGAGTAGGCTCCGCTCATGCTCGCGCTCCGCTCTCCCACGACGTGGCCATCGCTGCTCCTCGCGCTCCTCCTCTCCGTCGGCGGGTGCAGTGATGCGAAGAAGAAGCAGTCGGACTCGGACGAGCGGCGCGACGAGAAGTCCGAGCGCGACGAGAAGGCCGAGGGAAGGAGAGGCGCGACCGAGACGGACGACCGACGCGGAGGATCCTCGCCGTCCGAGAAGCTCCGCGGCGCGCTCCGCGAAGGCGCGACGCACGCGGGGTACGCGAACGTGAAGCTCCTGAAGGACCGCGGTTGGTTCGACCTCGCGAAGCTCGAGGGGTCCGTTCCTGGCGCCAAGGAAGCGCTCGCGTCGTTCGAGCAGGTCGCCTCCAAGTGCGGCACCGACCCGTTCGGCGTCGTGGAGGAGCTCGCTTGGAGCGGGGATCAGGCCGGGGACTTCGTGCTCGTGGCGAAGCTCGGCACCACCGCCGACAAGGCGCTCGCTTGCCTGAAGGGGCTGGGCGTCCAGGGCGAAGAGGCGACGATCGAGGGCAGGCCGGGGCTCCGGATCGGGACCACCGAGGTCGTGGTCGACGGCGACCACGTGGTGGCAGGGACGAGCGGCTGGCTGAGGGACCACCTCGCCGGGCGCAAGGTGTCCCGCGATGTCGCGAAGCGGCTCGCCGTCGCGGAGGGAGACGCCCTCCGTGTCGCCTACGATCAGGTCGAAGCGGGCCGACTTCCGATCAAGGCCGCCGACGGCACGCTCTCCACCTCCGCCGGCGCCGCCACGGTCACCGTCTCGGTTCGCGCGAGCGACGTGGATGCCGCGAAAGACCTCGAGACCAGGGCGACCAGCCTGCTCCCGGAGGTGTTGGCCGACCTCAAGAAGGAGGTCCCCTCCTTCTCCGCACCGACGATCACTCGCGACGGTGACCTCCTCCTGCTCGCGGTCACGCAGAAGGGCGACGCGGTCAAGCAGATGGAGATGGTGGGCGCCCTCTCCGTCGTCGGGGTGTTCGCGGTGCGCAGGTACCTCCAGCGCTCGAAGGCGGCGGAGGCCAAGAACAACGTCGGCATCATCTCCCGCCTCGTCGTGAACTACGTGGACATGGAGACCGCCGCGGGGAAGGCGCCCGCGCGCTTTCCGCCCACCGCCCCCGCCGTGCCGAAGGACGTCCCCGCCGGCAAGCGGTACACGCCGTCCGACGCCGACTTCTCCCACCCGTCGTGGAAGGCGATCCGATTCTCGTTGAAGGACCCCTTCTACTACCGGTACCGCTTCGAGACCTCGGCTGACGGCAAGACGTGCACCGTGATCATCGAGGGCGATCTGGACGGCGACGGCGTCCTCTCCAAGTTCACCCGCGAGATCACGATCGACGCGCAGGGTCGCGCGCGCGCCGCGGCTACGGCCGCGGTGGAGAACGAGCTCGAGTAGGGGCGGAGCGACGAGAGGTGGTCGGGGGCGCGACCGGCGCGAGTACGCTCTTCCGCCATGACCGACGTGCAGCCCTCCCTCAACTTGTCTGGGTATACGCCCCTCCCGCGAGGGAAGATCGCGAGCGTGGTGACGTCGCTCGAGATGGCGGCGCCGTTCCCGAGCGCTCCGCCGGAGGGCGGCGCGGCCGTCCTCCGGCGGGTACCGAGGCCGTCGATCGCCTGGTATCGAGACCTCTATCGGCGCATCGGGGAGCCTTGGCTCTGGTTCTCGCGGCTGGAGATGTCCGACGGCGACCTCGAGCAGATCGTCCAGGACGACGCGGTGGAGATCTACGCGATCGACGAGCCCGAACGCCGCGACGTCGGCCTCGTGGAGCTCGATCTCCGGCAGGCAGGCGAGTGTGAGCTGGCGTTCTTCGGCGTCGTCCCCGGGGCGCTCGGGCTCGGGCTCGGGAGGGCGGCGATGGGTGAGACGCTGAGGGCGGTAGCGCGCCCGGGGCTCAGGCGGCTGTGGGTCCACACGTGCACGCTCGACCACCCCGCGGCGCTACGGTTCTACGAGCGATCCGGCTTCGTCCCCTTCGCGCGCTCGATCGAGGTGGTCGACGACCCCCGGCTGCGCGGCGTGCTGCCGCGTACGTCTGCCCCGCACGTGCCTGTCATCGAGTGAGACCCTCCTCCGCTCCCGTGCCCAGGGTCGCGACCTCGGCCCCTTGCGGAGGGACGCGGGCAGAGCGCGGCTCCCTCGGAGGCCGATCGAAGGCAAGCTGGCATGCCCGCCGCGGTCAGGCCTCGTACCAGACCTTCACGACGGTCACCTCGGCCGGGCCCTTGGGCCGCTGCACGACCGCGTCGTCGCCCACTCGCTTGCCGAGGAGCGCCTGCGCGACGGGCGACCGGACGCTGATCTTTCGGGCGCCGAGGTCCACCTCGTCGGTGCCGACGATGCGGTAGGTGCTCTCGACGTCGTCCTCGTCGGCGATCGTGAACCACGCGCCGAAGTAGACCCGGCCGTGTTGCTCCTTGGAGGGCCGCACGACGGTGACGGCGTCGAGGCGCTTCGTGAGGAAGCGGATGCGGCGATCGATCTCGCGGAGCTTCTTCTTGCCGTAGATGTACTCGGCGTTCTCGCTCCGATCCCCCTGCGCGGCGGCGGTCGCGACCTCGTCGGTGACGCGGGGGCGCTCCGTCTTCCAGAGGCGCTCGAGCTCGCGCTGCAGCGCGCGGTAGCCCTCGGGGGTGATGTGGTTGTCGCCGCCGCGCCGGGGCGCCTCCGCGACCTCCTCATCCTCGTCGTCCACCCCAGCCTCGGACTCCTTCACGAACGCCTTCGACATGGGTGGCACCGCTCCTGTCAGCTCTTCGCGGCGGCGCCCGCCGCCTGGGCCAACAGCGCCTGGATGCGCTTGACGAGCGCGGCCGGGTCCTCGACGACGCCCTCGGCGAGGAGCGCCTGCTCGTAGAGCATCTCGCAGAACGTCGTGAGCCGCTCCGAGCCGGGCTCTCGCTCCGCGAGCACCGCGATGCTCTGGACGATGTCATGGCCCGGGTTCACCTCGAGGATGCGCTTCTGCTCTCCCGCCCGCTCGTCCACCATCCGGAGGATGCGCTCCATGTTCGCGCCGGGCGCGCCCTCCTCGGAGACGAGGCAGCTCGCGCTGTCGGTGAGCCGGCGCGAGAACCGCACGTCCTTCACGCGATCCCCGAGGGCGGCCTTGATCGCGAGGAGCGCCGCGCCCGAGCCCTCCACCGGCTCCTGCCCGAGGTCCACGTCGCCGTGGACGACGCTCTTCAGCTTCTTCTTGTCGAACTCGGGGAGCGACTGCACGACCCACTCGTCGATGGGGTCCGTGAGGAGGAGCACGTCGAAGCCCTTCTTCCGGAAGACCTCGACGTGGGGGCTGCCCTCCAGCGCGCGCCGCGACAGGCCCGTGAGGTAGTAGATGTGCTCCTGGCCGGTCGGCATCGCGTCGACGTACGCGCGGAGCGAGGTGAGCTCGCCTTCCTTCGACAGGAGCGACTCGAAGCGACAGAGCTCCACGATGGCGTCCTTGTGCTTCCAGTCGACGCTCACGCCCTCCTTGAGGACCCTGCCGAAGGTCCTCCAGAACGCCTTGTACTTGTCGGCGTCCCCCTCCGCGAGCTCCTTGAGCGACTTGAGCACCTGTCGCACGAGCTCCCGCTCGATCTGCGCGACCGTCTTGTTCTCCTGGAGCATCTCGCGCGACACGTTGAGCGACAGATCCTCCGAGTCGACCACGCCCCGGAGGAAGCGCAGCCAGATCGGCGTGAGCCGCTCGCAGTTCTCGATGATGAGGACCCGCTTCGCGTAGAGGCGGAGGCTCGTACGCTCCTTCTGGAACAGGTCGAGCGGCGCCTTCTCTGGGACGTAGAGGAGCGCCTGGAACTGGGCCGGCGCGTCGATCGAGAAGTGGATGGTCAGGGCCGGCGCGTCCCCCGACGAGCCGCCGGTCAGGTGCTTGAAGAACGCCGCGTGCTGCTCCGCAGTGACCTGGCTCCGCGGCTGCGCCCAGAGCGCCTTGGACTGGTTGACGAGCTCCCCGTCCACGTAGATGGGGAAGCTGACGAAGTCCGAGTACTTCTGGATGATGTCCTTGAGCCGCCACGCCCGGAGGTAGTCGCCCTGCTCCTCTTTCAGGTGGAGGACGATCTCGGTGCCGGGCGTCGCGCGCTCTCCGGGCAGGACGGTGAAGCTCTCGCTGCCCGTCGAGCGCCACACGACCGGCTCGGAGCCCGCCTTCATGCTCCGCGTGTGCACGTCGACCCGGGAGGCGACCATGAAGGCCGCGTAGAACCCGACGCCGAACTGTCCGATGAGGCGGATGGCGTCGTCCTTCTCCTTGGCGGCCTGGCTGAACTGCTTCAGAAACTCCATGCTGCCGCTCTTGGCGATGGTGCCCAGGTTCTCGATGACCTCGGCGCGGGTCATGCCGATCCCATGGTCCGCGATCGTGAGCGTCCGCGCGGTCTCGTCGGTCCGGATGTCGATGCGAGGCTCCCCCTCGGGCTTGACCGCGTCCTCGTGCGTCATCCCGTAAAAGCGACCCTTGTCGAGCGCGTCGGACGCGTTCGACACGAGCTCACGGAGGAACACGTCCTTGTTCGTGTAGAGAGAGTCGATGACCAGGGTGAGGACCTTCTGGACCTCCGCCTGGAAGGGGTGCTCGGTGACGCCGGCGCCGTCCGGCGCGGGGCTTTCGGGCTCGGAGCCCGTGGGTGTGGTGCTGGACATGGCAGGCGCCTCGCGGTGATGGCAGAATGGATCCGCCGGAGGCGGAAATGGATCCGAAGTCGCTCGTTGGCAAGCCCCCCGAGTTCCCCATCGCCGACCCGAGCTTCGGCGCGAAGCTCGCACAGTGGGTGATGAAGGACATGGACCGAGCGAAGCGGGAGCGCGAGGAGCGCGGACCCAAGGCGCCGCCCCCGAAGAAGCCGCGCTGACCGAGGGCGGCGGGCCCCGTCCCCGGCGGGCTCGGCTACTTCTGCCCCTTCAGCTGCTCGACCGCCTCCTCCGCCTCCTTGCGGTAGGCGTTGTCCGGCGGAGCCGTCCGCAGGAACTCGCTGAAGTGGTGGACGGCCTTGGTCTTGTCGGAGCCGCGGAGCGCGCGACCCAAGAGGAGGTGGGCGTCCGACAGCCAACCCGCGGGGGGTGACCGCGTGGCAGCGAGCTCGATCGCCTTCTCGAGCGCCGGGACCGCGTTCTTGGCGTCGTTCTTCCGGTCGAGCAGCTTGCCGAACCGGTAGTGCCAGTCCGCGACCTTGTCGTTGCTCGAGAGCGCCTTGCGCCAGCTCTCCTCGGCCTTGGTCCAGTTGTTCTGCTCCTCGTAGCAGAGCGCGAGCGCCGCGTACGCCTCGAACCGCGAGGGCTTCTTCTCCAGCGCCGTCTGGAGATCCTTGATGGCGTCCACCGTGCGTCCCTGCTTCTGTCGCAGGACCCCGAGCTGCCAGTAGGCGTCGCCGCTCGTCGCGTCGAGCTCGATGGCCCGGCCGAGCGAAGCGTCGGCGACCGCCGGCTGGCCGGACTCGTTCGCGGCCCAGCCCACGTACAGGTGGTACTCGGCGCGGTTCGGCTCGAGCTCGACCGCCTTCTTGAGGTGACGCATCGCCTCGTTGAGGTTCGAATGGGAGAGCAGGAGGGCGCGCCCGTAGAAGTGGTTGGCCTCGGCCGAGCTGCCGCGCTCGCGCACGACCTCCTTCAGGATCGGCTCCGCCTGCTTGGCTTGCCCCGCAGCGACGAGCGTGGAGCCGATGCGGAGCTTGAGGTCGACGTCCTGCGGCGCCTTGTCCAGCGCCTGCTGGTACATCTGGAGCGCCTCGGTCACCTGGCCGGTCTCTTCGTAGTAGAGGCCCCGCTCCAGCGCGAGGCCGGGGTAGTTCGCGTCGACCCCGTGGATGTGGTCGAACACGGCGATCGCCTCGGTGAACTTGCGGCCCTTGCGGAAGGTCTGCCCCAGCGCGAAGCGCACGGCGAGGTCCTCCGGCGCGATCTTCAAGGCCGCCTCGTACTGGATCTGCGCCTCGTCGAGCTTGCCCATCTGGAGCGCGACGTCGCCCCGGGCCTTCGCGAGGTCCCCGCTGTTCGGGTACTTCTCCGCGGCTTCCCCGAGGACCTTCGTGGCCTCCTCCGACCGACCGACGCTCGCGAGCAGGTGGGACAGCGCGACGTAAGGAGGCACGCCCGTGTCCGGCGCCTTCGCCCGCTTGATGGCCTCGCGGTACAGGCCCTCCGCGTCCTTCTTCTTCCCCGAGAGATCCTCCACCTTGCCGAGCCAATAGAAGACGCGGGGCTCCTGCGGGTGGGTGGTCTGGAGCTTGGAGAGGAGGTCCTTGGCCTCCTTTTGGCGCTCGAGCGAGATCCACGTCTTGGCGGTGCCGATCTTGGCGTCGACGTTGTCCGCGTCGGCGCGGGTGGCCGACTCGAAGCGCGCCTCGGCCTCCGAGTAGCGGCCCGCGCGGTAGAACAGCTCGCCGCTGCCGACCAGCGCAGGCACCGCCTGCGGGTTGAGCTTGAGCGCGTCGTTGTACGCCTCCTGCGCTTGCGACATGCGCGACGCGAGGAGCTGCACCCGGCCGAGCTGGATGTAGGCCTCGACGAGCTCGGACTGGCTCGCGGTCTTGCGGATCTTCTCGTCCTTCGTGACCGCGGTCAGCAGCTCGAGCGCCTCGCCCTCCCGCGAAGGTGTGCTTGCCGCGATCGTGGCGAGCAGGGTCCGCGCCGAGACGTGCCCCTTCGAGAGCTCGAGCACGCTCTTCGCGGTGGCCTCCGCCTCGGCCGTGAGCCCCGCGGCCATCTGGGCCCGCGCCAAGCCGAAGAGGGTGCGCGCCGACTTGTGCGCGCCGACGGCCTTCGTGAAGAGAGGGATCGCAGCCTTCGGCTCCTTCGCGACCAGCTCGATCTCGCCGGCCAGGACGGCGGCGTCCACGTCGTCCGGCGCCTGGGAGGCGACCTGCTGGATCGTCTGCCGCGCGCGCGCGAGCTGACCACCGAGCACGTCCTCCGCCGCGCTCGCGAGGAGGAGCGGGACCGTCTGTCCCGTGCGGTCCACCGAATCGAGCATCGCCTTCGCCGCCGACTCGCTCCCGCCCTCACGGCCGAAGCGGATGCCACGCATGTAGAGGACGAACGCTGTGTACCCGGCGGTGTCGGGGTGGCGCGGCGCGGCGGTCTGCGCTGCGCGCGCGAGGTTGACCGCCGTGTCCGCTCCCTCGAGCGTGTCGACGTCGAGCGCCTCGAGCGCCTGCTGGCGAAGCTCGGAGAGGCCCTTGTCTTTGTCGCCGGACAGGAAGGCGTCGTCGATGAAGTTCATCCCGAAGAAGCCGACGTTCGGGAACAACCCGCCGATCAGACCGGCGCCCACCACGGCGACCATGCCGATCGCGACGAACTTCAAGAGCTGGCCGCCCTTGGACGGCGCCTCGGAGCCGTCGCCGACGAGGCGCTCCTTGCGGCGCGGCAGGGTGGCTCCAGGGGCGCCACCCGACATGTCGAGCTCGACCTCTGCGCCGATCCCCGCCGCCTCCCCGCCGCCGTCGAGCGGATCGTCCCCGAGCGACATCTCTGACCCGGCCCCCGCGTAGCGCGGGCTGGGCAGGCCGGGGCCGGCAGGAGATGGGAGCGAGTCGGCGGTCATGGGCAGGCCCGGGCCGCCAGGCGCCGGGAGGCCCGCGTGCCCCACGGTCGGCAGGCTGGGCCCACCCGCCGAGGGGAGGCCGGGGCCCGCCGGCATGGGGAGACCGCCGCTGCCGATCGCGGGCAGACCGCCGTGTGCGGCGGAGGGGAGGCCGCCGTGGGATGGCATCGGGAGGGCCCCGAACGACGACGTCGGCAGGCCCGCGCCCCCCGGCATCGGGAGGCCGGCGCCGCCCGCGGACGGCAGACCCGCGCCGCCGACCGACGGCAGGCCGGCGCCCCCGAGAGCCGCGGGAAGCCCGCCACCGCCCACGATGGGCAAGTCCTCTCCGCCCATCATCCCAGGTGGGCGCCCAGGGACCCCGGGCAGCCCAGCGCCTCCGCCGAAGGCAGGGAGCGCTGCGGCGGGCGCCGGGAGGTGCGCGACCGCCCCGAACCCGCCGGGCTGGCCTACGGGAGCGGGCAGGGCCGCGCCGGGCGGGCCGCCGCGCGGGGGAGGAGGCGGCGCGTGCGCCCGGGCGGCCGGCAGATCCACGGATCCGAACGGTGAGCCGCCGAACGGGGCGGGAGCCTGGGCGCGCGCCGCGGGGAGGTCCACGCCGCCCCCGGCGTCGGAGTCCGCGAAGTCCAGCACGCCGAAACCTCCGGCCTGTCCGATCGCGGGCGCCGGCAGATCTACGCCGCCCGCTGGGCCGCCGAAGTCGGGGAACGCCTTCTGTGGCGCGCCGCGCATGGCTGGTAGCCCGATCTCGCCGCCCGTATCCGCGTCGCCGGGCCCGGGGATGTCGGCCATCAGGTCGATCTCGCCGAAGCCTCCCCCACCCGGCGGGGGCGCAGCGGGGGCCGGCGGCGGTCGCGGCGGCGGCCCGGGCGCGCGCGGCGCGACGGGCGCGGGCAGGTCCGCGCCGTACGAAGGGGGAGCTGCGGCAGGAGGAGGAGGTGGCTGAGGAGGGGCTGGCGGTCCCGAGCCCACCGGCGGCGGCGCCGTCGGGCCTTGCTGGCCGGGCTTCGTCACGAGCAGGCTGGCGCCGCACTTCGGGCACCGCATCTTGAGCCCCGCCGGCGGGATCCGCCGCTCGTCCACCTGATAGGGCGCGGAGCACCCGTGGCACTCGACCTTGACCATCTGTAGCGACCTATGCCGTCGTGAGCGGCCACGCTTGGCTCGGCACTCGAGCGCTGCCGCGTGACAGCTGGGTGGAGAAAGGTACCACGCTTCGAACCAGGCAACCGCGAAAGTGTGGTAGCGCCTTCGCGCGATGCACCGCACCACCGCCGTGGTCTTCGCCTTGCTCGTGGCGTCGGTGATCGCGTTCGTGGTCAGCCGGGGCGCGCAGCGTCCGCGCGTCCCCGCGACCGCCGACGCGGGCGTCGCGCCCGCGACCTCGGTGTCCTCCGCCGCGTCCGCGGCGGGGCCAGCCGACGCGCCGACCGCGGAGCCACAAGGGGGGGGCGCTCCGAGCGCGGCTCCGTCGGCCGACGTCGACGCCCCAGCCCTCGCCACGGGGGCACCCCGCTCCGTCACGTTCGGCGTGGCCCTCGTGTGGTACCGCGGCGCGGAGAGCGCCCCCCCGGGCGCTCGGTCGCGCGCCGAGGCGCGGGCCTTGGCCGACGCCATCGCGGCCGACGCGAAGACCGATTTCGCGGCGGCGCTCAAGCGGGCCGACGTCGGGATCGAGAACGCTGGCGAGATGCGCCGGGAGGTGCTCGAGGCGCCCGCGGAGGCGGCGCTCTTCCAGCTCGGCCCCGGGGAGATCGGCGGGCCGGTCGACTCACCGCGCGGGTTTTACGTCTTCAAGCGCATCGAGTAGAGGTGCTGCCCATGGCCACGATCGACATCTCACGCAAGCACGATCTGGGCGTCGAGCCCGCCAAGGAGCGGGCCGCGGCGCTGGCCACCTCCATGCAGGAGAAGCTCGGGATCGTGTGGCGCTGGGACGGTGACCGCATCCGCTTCGACGCGCCGAGCGGGATGGCGAAGGGGACGTCCGGGACCATCAGCGTGGGGCCTGCCACGGTGCGCGTCGAGATCGACCTGCCCTTCCTCCTCCGAGCCATGAAGGGCACGCTCGAGGGCAAGGTCAACGAGAAGCTCGACAAGGCCCTGGCCGGCTAGTCGACTTCCCTTGGGCACCGCGACCATCGAAATCGATGGGTCGCGCGGTTCAGCGTCTTGAGGGCCTGGCGCGGGACGAGAGCACGGAGAGCGGCACCAGGAGGGTCCGCCCATCCCCCTCGCCTCGTCGCGGGGGTGGGAGGAACCGATCGAGGTCTGTGGGGCGAGGTACTCGTCGCGCTGGGCGCTGGCCGGGGCCGATTCGGGCAATCGGAAGCGAGCGGCAGGGCGAGCTTTACGACCCCCTTGGCGCCTGGCTACTCTCGGCCCCCGACCCCCGAGGAGAGCATCCCTTCAGATGACGGCAGACACCCAGGAGCAGGGCGGCCACGACGCGGCGCTGATCGGCAAGCTTCAGGGGGAGATCGCTGCCACGCCTGACAAGGCCACGCAGGCGGCGCTGCTACACGAGCTCGGCGTCCTCCATGAGTCCCGCGGGGAAGAGCCGCTCGCCGCCCGGGACTACCTCGCCGCCTTCAACGCCGACGCGGAGTTCCGCGAGCCCCTCGAGGCGCTCGTCCGCATCCTCTCTCGGCGCCGGTCCTTCAAGAACCTGGCGAAGCTCTTGGACGCCATGGCCAAGGCGGCTCCGACCGCGGAGGAGCGCGCGCGCGCCCTGCGCGATCTCGCCCTCGTCGCCCTCGAGCAGGACAAGAACACCGAGGAGGCGCGGCAGCGGCTCGAGGAGGCGGTCGCCGAGAATCCCGACGAGATGGCCGCATGGCTCGAGATCGAGATCCTCGCGGCCCAGGCCGGGGACACCGCGGGCGTGATGCGGGCGGTCGAGGCCCGCCTGCCCCTCGTCACGGACGGCACCTACAAGGCCCTCCTCTACATTCAGCTCGCGGAGCACGCGGCGAAGCTCGGCCAGTCGAGCCGGGCCTACGAGTACCTTGACGCCGCCGCCGCGCTCGAAGGGCGCGCCCGGTTCCAGACGCGCCTGGTGCTCGAGCGCGTCGCGCAGGGCGCGGCCGATCTGGACGCCCTCGCGCGCGCCTTGGAGGGCCAGGCGGAGCTCGTCGCGGAGGTGCTCGACGACCCGGACCGGGGCGAGGAGATCGGCGTCCCGCGCTACATGCGCACCGCCGCGTTCGCCGCGGAGGCATGCATGCGCGCCGCGGAGATCAAGAAGCGCCTCGGCGATCTCGACGGAGCGGCCGCGCTCCTCGCGTTGGCCTCCCGGAGGCTCCCTGGCTCGAGCGTCATCGGCCGCGCCAGGCTCGGGATCCTGGAGGTCCAGGGCGACCTCGAGGCGAGCGCGCAGGTTGCGCGGGAGGAGCTCGCGCGCGTGGCGCCGGGGCCGCACGCAGCGGCGCTCTGGCTTCGCGTCGCGGAGGCGGCGGCGCTCGTCAACGACAGGGCGGCGGCGCTCGACGCGCTCCGCCACGCGCTCACCGCGGACCCCGGCGCCGTGCCTGCGCGCGCGATCGAGATCGATCTGCTCGTCGACGGCCAAGATCCAGCGGAGCTCGCGGGCGCTCTCGAGGGGTGCGCGGCCACCTTCGTCACCGACGCGGCGAAGGCGCGCGCGTTCCTCCTGGCGGCGTACGTGTGGGCGTGCCTGGTGCGCGACGCGCAGGCGGCGCAGACGGCTCTCCAGCGCGCCGCGGCCCACGGCGTGGAGCCCGCGGTCGTCATCCGCTTCGCGCGGCTCTTCGCCGCGATCGTCGGGGACGGCTCCTGGTTCGAGGCGTCCACCGAGCAGCTCCTGGCTTCGGGCGCGGAGCCCCACGAGCTGCCCGGCCTCTGGTTCGAGCTTGGCAGGGCGAGGCTGCTGCGCGCGGACGTCACCGCCGCGGAGGAAGCCTTCACGCAGCTCGCCGGGACGGAAGGGCTCGGCGCCTTCGCTCGCGCACCCTGGCTCGGCCGGATGCTCGCGGCTTGCGCCGTGGGGCTGGCGCCCGACAGCAAGGTGCGATCGGCCGAAGCGATGGACGCGCTCGCGGCCGCCGACTCGGACGTGTGGCTCTCGCGCGGGCTCGGCGTCGTCGCGGCGCTCCGCGCGCTCGCCGCCGGCGACGTCGCCGGGGCTCGCGCGCGGCTCGCGCGCCTCGCCGAGGCGAGCCCGGCCGACGTCGTGGTGGCGGTGTGCCTGGCCGAGCTGTGCGCCGGCGCCGAGAGTCCGGATCACGCCGCGGCGGCCTCGGCGCTCGCCGCCTGCGCCGCGCACGTGGACGACGTCGAGCTCGCCGCCGCGCTCCGCTTGGAGGCGGCGCTCGCGTGGTGGAGCGCGGGAGACCGCGCCGCCGCGGTCGCCGAGATCACCGCCGCGCGGGACGTGGTCCCAGGCGCGGCGAACGCGCTCCTCACGTGGGCCCGCCGCGGCCTCGACGCCTCCACCCTCGACGGCCGGCGGGCCGCCTTGGGGGACGGCGACGACGCCGCGCTCGATCGGTTCGGCGCCGAGCTGGCTTGGCTCGGCGAAGGCGGCGACGTCGACGCAGCGATGCGAGCGCTCGACGACGCGGACCGAGCGGAGGTCGAGGGCCGGGACGAAGATCGCGCCGCGGCTGCCGCGCTCGGCCGGCTCCTGTTCTCCGCCGCGGACGACGCGCAGGCCACGGCGACCGCGCTCTACAAGCTCGAGGCCAGGGGCGCCGACGGCGCCGTCGTCGCCCGCGCGGAGCGCTACCGCGCGGCGCGCGACGCCGGACAAGACCCGGCCGAGACCGCCGCGCTCGCCCGGAGCTGGGCGGAGGCCGAGCCGGCGCTGCACGTCGGCCTCGAGTGGCTGGGCGCGGCGCTGGCCGCCGGGGACCTCGACGCAGAGGTCGAGGCGCGCGCCCTGATCGCCGACCTCTTGGGCGGCTCGAACGGCGAGGCCATGCTCGCGTCGTCCGCGGGCGTGGTGCTGGTCAGCGGGGGCGCGCACCCGCCCATCACCGCGGAGCACGCGGCGGGCCGGCTCATGAATCTGGAGCTGGCGCCGCCCGGCTCCGATCCGCGGCGTCGCGCCTCCGCGCTCCACGCGCTCGGCGATTCGCTCGGGGGGGACGCGTACGTCGACGCGCTGCTCCTCGCGGGCTACAGCGATCTGGCCGCGGGCGAGGGCGCCTCGGCCATCGAGGCGTTCAAGGCCGTCGTCGACGCCAGGCCGGACGACCTCGCGGGCTGGGAGGGGGTCCGCGCCGCCGCGGAGCTGCTCGACCAGCCGGTCGACATGGCGCTCGCGGCCGCGCAGCTCGGGGCGCTCTCCAAGGACGACGCGCGCGGGGCCAGGTTCTGGGAGGAGGCGGGCGTGACCCTCCTCGAGCGGTCGGACGCGCACGAGGACGCCGAGATCGCGCTGGATCGCGCCTTCTCGCGGGATCCGCGCGCTACGCGCGCCTTCGACAAGCTGTTCCGTCGCGTGCGCGGTCGCAACGACGACGACCGGCTCCTCTCCCTGATCGAGCGCCGGCTCGAGGTCGCGGAGGACGAGAGCGAGATCGCCAAGCTGTTCTGGGAGCGCGCGCGCGTGCTCCAGAAGAGGGGAGACGCGGACGGCGCGCTCGCGGCGCTCGAGAACGTCACGATGCTCGAGCCCGATCACGTCGGCGCGCTCGCGCTCTCGGGCACCATCTGCATCCAGAAGGGGGACTTCGCCGGCGCCGCGCCGCTCATGGCGCGCCTGTCCCAGATCAAGGACGCGCCGAAGCAGGAGCGCCTCGTCTCGGGCGTGACCGCCTGCGACCTCTTCGAGAACAAGCTGAACCAGCCCGAGCGGGCGCTCGAGGTGCTCGTCGCCCTCCATCGCGAGGGGCTCACGACGCTCCCGGTGCGCGAGCGGCTCGCGCGCGCCGCGGCCCGCACGGGCGCGTGGGCCGAAGCGACCGGCATGCTCGAGGTCCTGATGAACGAGCGCGCGGAGCCCGAGGGACGCGCCGAGGCGGCGCGCCTCTCGATGGCGATCTGGCGCGACAAAGTGAAGGAGCCCGCGAAGGCGCGCGCGGCCGTCAAGAAGCTCCTCGACGAGGTGCCGGACGACCCGGAGGGGCTCGAGCTCGTGCTGCAGACGAGCTTCGACGACGCGTTCCGCACGAGCCTGCTCGCTCGCGGCAAGCAGCGGCTCCTCGACTCGCTGCAAGTGGACCCCTGCGACGCGGATCGCGTGGCGCTGCTCGCCCGCATCGCCGCAGCGCAGGGTGATCTGTCGCTGCGCCAGGCGACGCTCGGCGTCCTCATCGCGCTCGGCAAGCCGGATCGCGGCCTGAGCGACGAGCTCGTCGCCCTCGACGCCAAGGTCATCTCGCGCCCCCAGACGGTGCTGGACGCCGGGGCGCTCGGCGACATCGCGGATCCGCAGGACGCCGGCCCCGTGCCTCGTCTCTTCGTCCACATCGCCGAGACGGTGAGCCTCGCGCTCGGCCCATCCCTCGAGTCGCTGGGCGTCGGGCGCAAGAACCGCGTCGACTCGAAGGGCGGCCCGCCGCTCAGGCTCGCGGTCGCGGAGTGGATGGGCGCGCTCGGGTTCGACGTGGAGTTCGAGCTCTACGTCGGAGGGCAGAACCCGCGCGGCGTCCAGGGCGTCGTCGTCGGGGAGGTGCCGGCGCTCGTCATCGGATCCGAGGTCTCCGCACCGCTCGATCCCGCGGCGCGGTCGGCCGTCGCGCGGGAGGTCTTCGCGCTCCGGCGCGGCATCTCGTCCCTCCGGACCAGCGACGATCCTGCCATCGCCAGCGTCGTGATCGCCACGTGCAACGAGGCGGGGTTCCCCATGCCAAACCCCGGGTTCGCCGTGTACGCGACGATCTCCCGCGCCGTGCACAAGGAGATCTCGCGCAAGGTCAAGAAGGCCTGCGCGGACGCGGCGCGGGAGGTCGCGCAGGCCGGGCAAGATCCGAAGACGTGGGCGGCCTTCGCGCGCCGAAGCATGGACCGCATGGCCGCGCTCGCGGCCGGAGACGTCTCGCACGTGCTGAGTGACATGATGAACCTCCCGCGCCAGCAGCTCGCTGGCGCCGTCCGGGACAACGATCGGGCGCTGACGCTCCTCCGCTTCGTCCTCTCCCCTGGCTACCTCGAGCTGCGCCGCCAGCTCGGCATGGGGGTCCGGTGACCGACCAGAAGAAGAACCCGCCCGGCGGGGGCGTCTTCGGCAGCCGTCCCGGCGCGGCCCGCGAGGCCATCCCGACGGCGGACGAGGGCGACGCGCTGCTCGACATGTTGTTCGACGACGCGGCGCGGCCCTCGGCGCCCGAGGACGAGGCGCAGCCGCCGGCCCCGCCGCCCGCGCCCCCCTCTCCGCGCGCCGCCCCGCAAGAGGCCCACCCGCGCCGCACACCGACGCCGCCGACGCCGATCCCCGGCGAGGTCGTCGCGCCCCCGGGCTGGGCCACCGGCGCGCCGCTGCAGGAGGACCAGCCGACCCGCGTGTTCTCGGGGCCGCTGCCGGACTTCGACGATGGGGATCCCAACCCAGCCATCGACTCGGCCTCCGGGTACGAGTCCGAGCCGCCCCCGGTCGAGGCCCCCGCCGCGCCCGCCCCGCCACCCCGGCCAGGCCCCCCGCGCCCGCCCGCGCCGCCGCCCCGGCAGCCCTCGTACGAGGAGGTCGATCTCGACGAGGCCACGATCATCGCGGCGCCTGTCGCAGAGCTGCCCCGGCCGCCCGCGGTCGATGACGCCGACGACCTCGAAGATCGCACCTACGCGGCGATGCCCTCGCCGGCGCTCCACGAGCTCGGCGCCGAGGAGGAGGCGCTCGAGTACGTCGCTGAGGAGGCCGACCTCTCGGAGGGCCTCGAGGCGGAGCCCGGGCTGGCAGCCTCGATCCTGCAGAGCGTGCGCCCGCCGCTGGACAGCGCGGTGCTCGAGGACGAGCGCCCCGCCTCGGCCGTCGTGGCGTCCACGCCCGGCATGCGCGACGCGTTCCTCGGTCGCGCGGCGTGGCTCATGGAGGAGGCGGATCAGCGCACGGACAAGCTCCAGCGGGCGCGGCTCTACGTCGTCGCGTCGGAGCTCTTCGCCATCGCCGGCGAAGACGAGTCCGCCGCCTCGAGCGCCGCGCGCGCGTACCAGCTCGCGCCGAACCTGCCGATCGCCGTACGCCAGCACCGGACGTTGCAGGCGAGGCACTCTGGCTGGGAGGGGGCCCTCGAGACTCTGGACGCCGAGGTCCGGCACATGCCCACGGCCGAGGGGCGCGTCCACGCCGCCTGGCTCGGCGCGGAGATCACCCGAGTCGCGCTGGCGGATCCAGCCGGCTCGAAGAAGCGCGCCGAGCACGCGTTGCGCGCGGCGCCGGCGGATCCGCGCGCCCTCGTCCAGCGGTTCGCCGACGCGCTCTCCACGGGAGCGGACGCCGCCTCGCTCGCCAAGATCAAGCTCTCCGATCCCGAGGGGCAGGCCGCGCTGGGCGCGGGCTTCGCTCAGGTGGTCGCGCTCCGGGCCCCGCCGCGGCCGGGCGCGGGCAGCCCCGGGGCGCCTCGGCACCCGTACGAGGCCTTCCTCGCGGCGCGCGCGGCGCTCTCCTCGGGGGACCGCGCGGGCCTCCTCGCCTCTCTCACGCAGCTCCGACCTTCTTCGCTGGGCCCGGCGGCCGGCTGGCTCACCGCCGCGGTCGCGGCGGGCCGCGCCGAGACGCGGGCCGAGGCGATCGGCGCGCTCCGCAGGGCCGCGGAGGGCTCGGATCCGGCCGGCGCGCGCCGCGCCCTCGCGGGGTTGTCCGTGGAGGTCGGCGAGCCGGTGGACCTCCGCGACCGCGAGGCGTTCTCCCCGGCGGACCGCGTCGCGCTGGCGACGCTCGACGCGCTGCGCCCCGGCCCGACCGGGAAGGCGGCGCGCGACTACCTGGCGCCGCTCCTCGACGAGGCCGCCGCCGAGTCGGGCGCGTCGGACGCGGCGGCGGACGTGGCCCTGCTCGCGGGCGCCGCCGTCGCGGCCGCGCTCCCTCACGGCGACCAGCGCGTCGCCCGCCTGCGCTACGCGACCGCCGGGTCGCCCGCGTCCAGCTCCGCGGCGCACCTCGGCCGTGTCCTCGGCGCAGTCCGCCCGAGCGCGTCGGGCGAGAGCGAGTGGACCGTCGCGGTCGACGCCTGCCTCACGGAGCTCGCTCAGCACGTGGACGCCGCCCGTCCCGAGCGGACCGCGCTCTTGCGCGCCCTCTCGCTCGAGCTCGACATCGAGGCGAAGGCCGCGGACCGCGTCGCCCAGACCATCGCGACCTGGGGAGAGTCCCCCGACCGCGGCGCGGACACGACCGGCATGCTCGCCGCCGCCCTGCTGGCGGAGGTCACCGGCGACGTCGAGCGCGCGCGGCAGGTGTACGCCGAGATTCACCGAGAGGAGCCCGTGCACGAGGTGACAGCGCGCGCGTCCGCGGGTCTCGGCAACCCCGCCGTGCTGGTGAAGATGCTGAAGGATCACGCCGACACGCTCCCGAGCGGGACCGGCAAGGCGCTTCTCCTCACGGAATGCGCCGTGCGGTACGCGTCCCTCGCGCTCGGCCAGGAGGACACCGCCGACGACGCCGCGGCCTTCTCCGAGGAGGGGGACGCGTGCGCCCGCGCGGCGGCCGAGATGGCGCCGCACCTCCCGGTCGCCGTGCACCTCGGGGAGATCTCCGCGCGCGCCCGCGCCGACCAGCAGGCGCTGGTCGACTGGCTCCGGTTCCGGCGCGACGCCTCGGAGGATCCCGTCGAGCGAGCGCACGACCTCACGCGCGAGGCGCTGCTGATGTCCGACGGCGAGAGCAACGCCGCGTCCACGCTGCTCGAGGAGGCCCTCCGCGGGCGCCCCACCGACGTGGGGCTGCGGGACCTGTACGAGCGCCTCTCGGCGGAGCCGCCCTCGGATCGAGCGCTCTGGCGCGAGACCCGCGCGATGGCCAGCCAGACGGAGGCGCCCGCCGAGGCCGCGCGCCTCGCCCTCGAGGGCGCCCTCGAGTACGAGCGCGCGGGCGATCTGGAGGCTGCGGCGCGCTGCGCCAAGCTCGCGGAGACGTGCGGAGACAAGGAGCTGGCGCCCATCGCCCTCGGCCGCCTCGCAGCCGCGGGCTTCGGCACCGCCGAGCTCGTCGAGGGTCTGCTCCCGGAGGCGCGTGCCACCGAGGACAAGGGTCTCCGCCTCGAGATCTACGAGCGGCTCGCGGAGCTGGACGAGCGCGGGCGCGGCGATACGGCGAGCGGCCTGCTGTTCCGCCGCACCATCCTCGAGGAGCACCCCTCTCACCTCCGCACGCTCCGCCGCGTGGCCTCCGCGCTCATGGCCGACGCGCGGGAGGAGGAGCTCGAGCCCATCGCGATGGAGCTGGCTCGGAACCTCGAGGGCGGCGAGGCCGTCGCGTACGCGGCGCTGGCCATCCGGCTGCGCCAGCGCACGAGCTGGGAAGACACGGCCGAGCCGGTGAAGATCGCCTACGCCGCGGAGCCGCGCCAGCTCTGGGCGATCCGGCAGATGTCTGCCCACGCGCGCGCGCAGGGGGATCGCGAGCTCGCCGCGCGCTGCGATCGCGAGCTCCAGGCGCGCACGGACCGCCCGCTCGAGCGCGCGGTGCTCGGGCTCCGCGCGGCCGAGATGCTCAGGATGCTCGGGGACACGGCCGCGGCCCAGGAGCTCTTGCGGGAGGCGGTGGAGCTCGCGCCGCGACACGCCATGATCCGCCTGGCGCTGGCTACGGTGCTCGAAGAGGCGGGGGAGGGGCCGAGGAGCGGCGCCGCGGCGGCGGCGCAGCTCGAGGCGGCCGCAGAGGCGACCCAGACGCCGGGGTGGCGGGCCGAGATGAGCTACCGCGCCGCCGTGCTCTGGCAGGACGTCGCTGGGGATCAGGCCCGCGCGCGGGACGCGCTCGAGCGCGTCGCCTCCATCGACCCGAGCTACGTCGACACCTTCGAACGCCTCCAGCGGATCTACGTGGGCACGGGCGCGCGCGCGGAGCTCGCGGCGCTGCTCGAGCAGCGCCTCGCGTCCATCGAGGACCCGGGAGCGCGGGTCGAGATGGAGGTCATGCGCGGCCGGGCGCTCGCCGAGGTCGGGGACGCGCAAGCGGCGAAGAGCGCCCTCGCGGCGGCCCTGGACGCCAACCCCGATCACGTCGACGCGCTCGCCGCCTTCGCCGAGCTGTGCTTCGGGGACGGGGACTACGAGGGCGCGGAGCAGGCGCTCATCCGCCTCGCGCGGCAGACCCCCGAGCCGGAGAAGCAGGTCGGCATCTATTTTCGCCTGGGACACCTCTACGACGAGCTGCTCCCGAACGCCGAGCGCGCGGAGCTCGCCTACCAGGAGATCCTCAAGCGCCAGGAGGGTGACGAGGCCGCTCGGGAGAAGCTCATCGCGCTCTACCGCCGAAGCGGTCAGCTCGCGCGCGCCGTGGACGAGCAGAACGTCCTGGTGAACGCCGCGGAGCAGCCCGACGACAAGTGCAAGCGCACCGTGGAGCTCGCCGAGCTGCTCGAGGAGCAGGGCGAGCTGAAGAAGGCGGAGAGCACCCTCGTGGTCGCGCGCAAGTCGTTCCCGAAGAGCGACCTCGCCCTCCGCGCGCTCGTCCGCTACCACCAGCGCAGCGGCCAGGCGCCCGCGGCCGCCGTCCGGCTCGACCGCGCGGTCGCCGACGCTCGCCGCGCCTTGGGCACGGGGCGCTTCGAGAACTTCCTCTTCGAGACGCTCGCCACCGCGGCGGCGCTGCGCGGCCGCGAGGACGCGGCCCACGCCGCGCGGGCAGCCGTGGCCGCGCTCGAGGGCATCGATCTGGAATTTCCGGGCGTGGGGCTCGGCGCCGCGGACGCGAAGCTCGACGAGCTCCTCGCGCCCGACGTGATGACCCCCTCCTTCCGCGAGCTGCTGCTCCGCACGGGCCCGATGCTGGACGCGGCGTTCCCGTTCGACGGGGACGTGGTGCGAGCCGGCCCCCTGCCGGCGACGCTCGGCGCGCTCGGCGAGGAGGTCCGCGCGGTCGCGGGCGCCTACGGCCTCGCGCAGATCCAGGTCCTCGTGAGCGGCGTGCTCGGGCCGGTGGTGGTCCCGGCGCGCTCCTTCCCCCCTCCGGTCATCATCGGCCAGGTCCTGGCCTCGCAGCCGCCCACCCAAGAGCGGCTCTTTGTCCTGCACCGCGCGATGAAGGTGTTGCAGGCCAACGCGCCGGTGCTCGCGCGCACGGCCCCCATCGATCTGTGGCCGCTCGTGGCGGCGTACCTGAAGGTGTTCAGCCCACCGTTTTCGCCGCAGGGCGTGGACGCCGGCCGGTTCAGCGACTGCTACGGACGACTCTCCCGCGCGCTGCCCCAGGGCCTCGGCCCCGACGTGGGCGTCCTCGCTGCGGACGTCATCGGATCGATCGGGAACCGCGCCTCGACGCTGAACGCCGCGGTCAACGGCTGGGGCGCGCGCGCGGGTCTGCTCGCGGTCGGAGACCCCAACGTGGCGCTCATGGGCATCGCGTGGGCAGGCGGCAACGCGAACGGTCCGCCCCCCGCGGGCAAGGAGCGGCTCACCTGGATCGGCCGGAACGCCGAGGCTCGCGATCTCATCATCTTCTCGGTCAGCGACGCGTACGTGGAAGCGCGCGCCCGCCTCGGCGCGTGATGGGCGCGCCGGGTGACGATCCGCCTGCGGATGGTCCCGACTCCGGCGCCCCCTTCGACCTGACCCGGCTCGCCAGGTCGGCCCAGCCCCGGGAGGTCACGAGCGCGACGTTCTCGTACGTCGACGGGCTCCTCAGCGGCCGCATGTCCGACGCGGAGTTCGGCCGCATCCGCGACGAGATCCTCGGCGGCTCCGAGCCCCCGCCCGAGGAGCCGCCCGTCGACCGGAGGCTGCGCGACGCCCGCGCGCTGCTCGACGCGCGCGACTGCGCCGGCGCGCTCGCCGCCGCGGAGGCGCTCCTCGCCGAGCACGCGGAGGATCCGAGGGTCGTCAGCCTGGTGGAGGAGGCCCGCGCGGGCCTCGCGGATCTCTACCAGAGCCACCTCGGCGAGCCTCACCACGTCCCGCGCCTCGCGGTCCCCGCCGTCTCTCTCGGGGCCTACGCCCTCGATCGCTGGGCCGCGTACGTGATCTCCCTGCTCGACGGGGAGAGCACCATCACGCAGGTCGTCGACCTGACCGGGTTCTCGCGGCTCGACACGCTCCGCCTGCTCTACGAGCTCCGGCAGCGCGAGGTCGTGGTCGTGGAGGCGCGCCCGGCGCCGCGCGCCGCGCGGAAGGTGGCCGTCGCCCGCGTGCGCCTCAAGCCTTCGCGCTGAGCGGCCCCGACCCCTCGCCGGATCAGCGCCCGGCGTCCTTGCGGCGGGCGCGCTCGACGTTCGTCAGGTAGTCCGGGCACACCACGGGCACTCTGCGCTCCGCGGCGCCCCCTTCGCGGAGGCAGGACATCCCCGCGATGCGGATGCGCTCACCGACCTCGAGGTCACGCGGGCAGGCGAAGCGCTCCGGCGCGCGCTCGACCACCTCGCCGTCGATCTCCACGGTGACCTCGCACCGCTCGTCGATCCGCGTCATCAGGTAAGTCTCGAACGGGCGCCGCACCGAGCCGATGATCTCCACGGGAGGCTCGTGCTCTTCGGCCGCGTAAGGGAGGGACGGGGATCGCTCCTCGCAGGCGAGGACTGCGAGCGGGACGACGACGCCGCGCGTCCACCTGGCTAGAAGTAGGCCGGCCACAGCAAGAACGACACCTTCGTCAGGAAGAAGTCGATGATGAGGATGGCGACCGACGTGGTGACGACCGCGCTGGTCGTGGACGTGCCGACGCCCTCGGTGCCGCCCCGGGTGGTCATCCCGAAATGGCAGCCGATGATCGCGATGAGCGCGCCGAAGAACGGGGTCTTGTACATCCCGCTGTACACGTCGCGGAAGTTCACCGTCGTGAGCGCGGTCTTCAGGAAGAACTGTGACGGCACCCCGAACTCGATGTCGGTGATGAGCATCGCCCCGGAGAAGCCGAGCACGAGCGCGAACGCGCAGAGCAGCGGCATGACGAGGATGCACGCGACGAGGCGCGGCAGGACCAGCTTCTTCAGCGGGTCGGCGCCGAGGCTCCGGATGGCGTCGATCTGCTCGGTGACGGCCATGGATCCCAGCTCGGCGGCGATCCCGGAGGCGATCCGGCTTCCGACGACGAGCGACGTGAGCGTGGGCGCGAGCTCGCGCGAGAAGCTCACGCCGACGATGCGCCCCGTGTACTCCATGCCGCCGAAGCGCTGGAGGCCGAACGCGAACTGCACCGCCATGACCATCCCCACGAAGATGGCCGTGAGGGCCGCGATCGACACCGAGCGGACGCCCAAGGACTCGAACTGGTAGACCATAGCGCGGAGCTCGAGGGGCCGCTGGCCGATCGATTTGACCGCGCCGGCGGTCATCCGCGTCGCCTGCCCGAAGTGCTCGAACGTACGCGCGATGGCCCCGACGAACCTCTCCGTGAGGTCGGGGGGCTCGGGCGGAGCGAGGGGTGGCAGCGACCGGCGCCCCAGCGAGGGTGGTGGGACCGACTGGGGCGGCTGCGACGGCGGGCCGATGGGGTCCTCGATCACCCGTCACCCTCCCGGGAGGCGGAGAAGCCCTTGGCCCAGCTGTCGAAGAGGGGAACACCCGCGCCGAAGCGGTCGGGGGGCGCCAGGTACAGGATGTCGTAGACGCACTTGTCCTTCTTCAGGACCCAGACGACGAACCTGCGCGGGACTCCGTCGAGCTTCGCGCTGAGCTCCGTCCGCATCGCCTCTCGGCCGTCGAACGGCACCACGTCCTCTCGGTGCACCTCCCGCTCCGTGAACTGGATGAACAGGTGCTGGGTGAGCGAGCGCAGCGGGACGTCCTCGCCGTCCCGATCGCACCGTCCGTTGACGAGGACCGTCCCGCCCGTGGAGGTGTCGTCGAAGGCGAGCGCGGCGTGGGAGACGTCCGCCAGCTGCCACGTGGCAGGCGCCGGGGGAACCTGGAACGTGAAGCCCTGCCCGTGGAAGACGCGGCCGTCGAAGGACGGGGCGCAGCCCGCGAGGCACGCCGCCCCGAGCGAGAGCGCCGTCAAGGGGGCGCCGAGCGATCTCCAGAGCGCCTTCATGCGCCCCGGCACCGTACCACAGCGCTATAGGAGAACGAGACATGCGTGAGCCATCGGATTCCTCCGCGCGTTCCGCGATGCGCTTGGCGGTCCTCGTCGCCCTGGCGGGCTGCGCCGAGCCGTCTCACCCGACCGTCGCCCGCTGCACGACCCAGTGCGACTCCGCGGGGGACTGCCCCCGCGGCACGGGGGATTGCCTGGAGCTCTGCGAAGCCCAATACGAGGAGGCGCAGCGCATCGACTGCGAGATCGAGTACACGGCCATCCTCGACTGCGTCGCGACGCTGAAGGACATCTGCGACGAGACGCCCTGCTCCACGGAGCTCAGCCAGTACACCCTGTGCCTCGGGGAGTTCTGCGGCCTCCAGCCGACCGATCCGGCCTGCCCTCAGAAGTAGGGAGCCCGGACCTGGCGCGGCCCTCAGGCTCCGCGGATCACGGTCACCGCCCGCCGCAGCGTGGCCCGCGTCTCGCGCAGGAGAGGCGCCGCGAGCTTGCCCCGCGCGACGAGCGCGACGCCGAGCGCCAGCAGCGCGTTGCAGGCCGCGACCACGGCGCAGCTCCCGGCCAGCCCCACCGAGGTCCGCTCGTGGACGAGCAGGACGGCCGCCGCGTCCAGCAGCAGCACCGCCAGCGCTGCGAGCGCGACCGCGACGCCGAGCAACATCGCGCCGCCGAGCAGTCGGGACGCGTCTCGCGCCGCCTCGTCCTTGGCCCTCGACGCGTGCGCCGACGCGAGCAGCTCCGCCGCGCGCAGGAGGCGCGTCGGGGCGCCGCCCGCCGTCGGTTCGGGCTCCGCGGCCGAGGCCTCGTCGCTCACGACCGCCTCCGCCCGCCGTTCATCCAGAGGCCGAGGATGAGGCCCAGCCCCAGCGCAAGGAGCAGGCTCACCCACAGGTTCTCCCGAACCCGGGTCTCCGCCGCCGGGATGAGCTTGGCGGACATCCTCTTGGCCTCGTCCGCCGCGAACGACTCGAGCCGGCGCACCGCGGCGA
Source organism: uncultured Polyangiaceae bacterium (assembly GCA_964492175.1). GTDB lineage: Bacteria > Myxococcota_A > Polyangia > Polyangiales > Polyangiaceae > Xiheicaenibacterium. Next base: position 73,117 of record CAZBJI010000011.1, read on the forward strand.
GGACGTCGTCCACTTGATCGACCATCGGCTTCGGGCGCTCCGCCGCGGGCGGCGCCCCATTGGCCGCCCGCTTGGCCGCAGGGCGCTCCGCCAGCGCGAGCAGCTCGCCGAGCTGGCGTCGGACGGTGACCCGCGTGGCCGAGGTGTGCTCCGCGACGAGGGCCGTGGCCTTGTCGAAGTCACCCTGGGTCGCCTCCAGCGCGGCCGGATCGAGGGCGGGCCACTCCTCGAGGATGAGCGCGCTCACCGCCGGAAACGCGCGCTGGAACGCGTCGCCGCAGGTCTCCTTGCGGGCGGCCTCCACGGAGCTAGTCCCAGCGGGCCGCGACGTCATGCCTTCGGTCGGCGGCCCTCCGGTTGGGGGAGGGCGGCGCGACCTCCAGGTGAGCAGGTGCGTGGTTCATCGGGACTTTCTGCGCGCTCCGGCGGGGACGTCGTCCGCACGCCGGTGTCGGGTGCTGACGGGCACCGCCCCCATTCTCCCGCCACGCCGAGGGGATGTCGACTTCTCTGTCGCGAGGGTGTGGGTCGCGGGCCGAGGCCGCCGCCTCGGCGATCCCCTTCGGGCGACCGTCTCCACGTGCGAGGAGGGCGAGCCGCGCCCGGTCGGGCGCGCGGCGCGCGGCCTGCCCAGGGCTCACGACGCTGCGGGCGGGTGCCGAAGGCCGCGAACGGGCCGAGGAGGCCGGAGAGTCCGCGAGACGGCCGGGTGAACGCTATGCTCGCCGGGTGAGAACGTCGGGAGAGCTCGTGCTCGCCGCCTTCTTCGCCGCCGCGCTCGCGCGCCCGGCCGGAACCGCGAAGGCTGACGGCGATGGGCGGGACGCGTGCGCGGCGCACCTCGCGCGCGGCGAGGAGCTCGGAGCCCAGGGGCGGCTCCTCGCTGCTCGTGCCGCGCTCGACCTCTGCTCGCGGGCCTGCTCCGACGAAGCGGCGACCGCCTGCGCCGCGCTCCGCGCCGAGGTGGTGGCGCGCGTCGCGCGGGTGGTCGTCGTCGCGACTGCGGTGGACGGGCGCGTGGTCGAGATCGATCGCCTCGCCGTCGACGATCAATGGCTTCCGCGCGTGCCGCTCGGCGGAGCGGTGGAGGTCGACCCTGGCGCCCACCGGGTGGAGGTCCGGTCCGGTGCGCTCCGGGGCGCGGCGGAGGTCGTCGCGCGCCCGGCGGAGGTGCACCAGCTCCGCGTCGACCTCGCCGCCGAGCCGAGCGCCGCGGAGCCAGCGCCGGACGGCGGCGCACCCACCGCGGGCCCGACCGGCGCCACGATCGCATGGTGGTCGGCGCTCGGTGTCGGCGGCGCCATGGGCGTGGGTGGCCTCGCGCTGACGGTGCTCGGTCACGTCAAGAACGGCGCCGACGCCGAGGCGTGCTTGGACCGTGGGGGTTGCTCCGCGGACGACGCCGCCTCGCGCGCGGCGAGCACGGAGCGCCTCTGGATCGCGGGGGGCGTCATCGGCGGCGTCGGCGCCGTCGCTGCGGCGGTGGCGGCCGTCGGCCTCGGCGTGGCGGGGACGGCGCCGACCGCAGTGCCCGTCGTCGTCCCGAGCCGCGCCGGGATCGAGGTGGGGTGGATGGGCAGCTTCTAGCTCGCTGCTGGTTCCTGACCGCCCACGCCACCCGCCGATCGCCGAGGCCGATTCCGCAGTCGAGCAGCGCCCACGGCGCTCGCTGCGGAGGCGCCCCATCGTGCGCGGCGTTCGGAAGCCGCGCAGCCGGGCGAGCCTCGAGCCTCACGCGGGGGGCGAGCGGCGCGCCCGGTCCCCGGCATCGTGCCTTCGGCCGCCCACGAGGCGTCGACGTGCCGCCGCAGCGACCGCGGCAGCGACGAGCCAGAGCGGCGCCGCGTCGCCTGCGCCGGCGACCCCGCAGTCGCAGTGCGCGGCGGCGCCGTCCTGTCCGTCCTCTCCGTCCCCGTCCACACCGAAGGGTGATCCGGCGCCGGCGCCGGTGGAAGGGGCCTGGCCGCACGCGCCGGCGAAGTCGGCGCAGGGATCTCCGGTGTAAGTCTCCACGAAGTAGATGGGGGGAACGTCGAGCACCTCGCTCGAGGCGCCGAGCGTGAGGTCGATGCCGAGAGACGCGCGCGCGAGGAACGCGGTGTGTCGCGTGATGACGATGGATCCGGGATCGAGGTTACCGATGAGCGTCGCGATGTCCTCCGCGGCCGCCTCGGGCGCTCCCGTCCCGTCCGGCGCGGCGTACCCGCTCCCCTGCGGATCTTGGACGGCGGCTTGTGTGATCGAGCTGAACGAGGCCGGAGCCGCTGCCCGCGCCGCCTCCGCGAGCCATCCGCTGCCGCCGGTGCTCGTGAAGTAGGCGGCGCGCAGCTCGGAGTAGTTGCTGCGCTGCTGGTCGAAGTCCCACACCAGGTCGAGCGGATCGACGGTCGACCACGGCATGTTCGTCGGGGCGTAGCCGCCCTCGCCGAGGATGAAGAGCGCGATCGCGGTGTTCGCGCCGGTCCCGGCCGCGACCATCCGGAGCGGCAGGAGGGGGCTCGCGCCTGGGGTCGTGATGCGGACCGGCCGCATCGCGTCGACACCGACGCCTGGGACGAGCCTGAGCGCGAGGAAGTCGAACTGGTCGGCCACGTAGGCGTCGATGACGGGCTCGATGTCGGCGGGGACCGCGTAGCCGTGATCGTCGAGCCAGCTGCGGAGCGCCTGCGGATCCGTAGCCGAGAGCTGGACGGTCTCGTACGGACCCACGACCTCTTGGACGAGGATCTCGACGCCTTCCTCTTCGGTCTGCGTCGCGCTGCCGAAGCCGCCGGCCGCAGCGGCGGTCGCCGCGTAGCCGGTCGAGCAGGGGCCAAAGCCCGAGGGACCTCCGCTGCCCGACCCGAAGCTGCATGGCACGCTCGGCGAGACGACCTGGACGGCCGTGAGCGCCTCCAGCGTCTCGAACAGGAGGTCGCTCGAGAGCCCCACCTCGACCTGGCCCTTGATCGGGAGCACCCAGGCGAAGTCGCCGGGATCGCCGACGTACTCGATCTGATCCCACAGCGTCGTCTGCTCCTGGGAGATGCTGAGCGCCATGCGGTGGGCAGTCACCTGGGTATTGCGCGACTGCTGGACGAAGCATCCGCCGCACGCGCGCGCCGCCGGCGCCCACGTGAGCGCGACGCACACGATCCCGAACGAAACGAGCACGGCCAACCAACGTTGCATGGGACCTCCTCTTCGGTGTCCAAAGAAAGCGAAGCGAGGCGTAAGCAAGGCATGTCACGTGCCAGCCGGACTGCGTTGAAGTTCCACTTCCTTCTTGTGACGGCTCGCGCGGCTGTGCCGACCTGCGCCGGCGGCGCGGCCAGGCTTGGCAGCATCACCGTCGAGCGCCGTACGAGAGACGGGCGACGAACAGGTCCCAGTCCGTCGCGCCGCCGATCGCAGACGTGACAGCGCCGCCGGTCTCGCCGATCGATCCGAGGAACGAGCCCGACACGTACACGCCGCCCGGCGCAGGGGCGAGCGCGGTGACCACGGCCGCGGGCGCCGGGAGCGTGAGCGGCTCGGCGAGGATCGGCGGAGCGAGGCTGGACATCGGCACGACGAGTCCCCTTGGGGGCGCCCCGCCATCCATTCCGGCGAGGTAGGTCGTGCCGCCCGACTCGACGACGGAGGTGCACGTCCCGCCGTCCGAGGGGCTCGCGACGCAGACGATCTCCTCGGTGCTCGCCCGGCGCACGACCACGAACCACCCGTCGTCCGGGCCAGGACACCCCGCGGGCGCGCCGCCGCGGTAGGCGCCGCAGGCCACCACGTCTCCTCGCTCCGTGATGGTGACGGCCCGCAGCTCTCCGGCGAGGAAGGGCTCGCCCGCTCCCGGCGTCGCGAGGTGCCACACGTAGGTGAACGGCTCGGCGCCGGCCCCCGCGTCGTCCACCTCGAAGAGGACCGGCGCGTACTGCGCCGCGTCCGCCGGTTGGTCCACGACGTGCGCGGCGAGGTCGGCGGGGAAGCCCGCCGCGCGCATCACCCCGCCCGAGCGCCCCGCAGCGACGACGCGAGACCCGCGCGCCGCAACGGAGAGCAGCTCCTGCCTGGCGTAGCCTGAGGTGCCGAGCGGGCCGATCTCTGGAAAGCCGAGCGCGCCCAGGGTCGAGCCGGCGTCGTCCGCGGCGAGGAGGAGCGCGTAGCTCTGGAGCCCGTCGCCCGTGGCGGGGAAAGGCACGGGACACTCGGACGCGGGAGGCTCGCAGTCGAGGGTCAGACCGTCGACCGAGAGGCGCGGCGGCGCGCCCCCGTAGTGCGCCCCCGCGACGTAGGTGCGCGAGCCGCTCCGCGCCGCGCCGAAGAGCACGACCTCGCGCCCCGCGGGATCCCCCGGATCCACGCCGGCTCGCAGCGCGCGCTCGGGGTTGGCCGCGTCGGCGCCGAAGAGCGAGAAGCCCCCGCGGTCGTCGGGCAGCGTCGCTCCGAGGGGGCCGCCATCTTGCCGCCCCGCGAGCACGATCCCGGGGCCGACCGCGAGCGCGTGGATCTGCGCGCCCACCGCGGCGTCGCTGCCGGCGACGAGGGTGAGCGTCGGCGCGAGCGCGCCTTCTGCGCCCGAGAGCAACGTCACGCTCGTCCGCGCCGGCGTGCCGAGCTCCCCCTCCACGGCGTCCTGGCCGTCGAGCGCCACGACCACCGAGAGCTCCGCTCCGGCCGCGGCCGCGCGCGCGGTGCCAGACCGGTCCGCGAGCTGCGCCGCTCCGGCGGCCTCGGTCACCGCCAACGGCCCGCCGCGCGCGGGCGTCCACGGTTGCTGCGCGCCCACGTCGCCCCAGTGACCGACGAGCGTGACCGCGGGCGCACCGGCGTCCCCACCCGCACCGCCGCTCCCGCTCGGGAACACCGACCCGCTCGCGCCGCCGCCTCCCGCTCCGCCGGCGCCGCTGACGAGCAGGTCGATGTGGCACGCGGGTGCGACGGAGAGGCCCGCCGCGACCTGCGCGGCGGCGAGGGCGGCGCGGCGCCGCCGCGCACCCGTCTCCGCTCGCGCGGGCGCCTTCGTCATGAACCAGAGGTACCACTGCGCCCGCGGACGGACCACGCGCCCGTCACGCCGCCCGGCTGTCGGTGTGGAGCGGCGTCGGCCCGTGTACACTCTCGCCGGTGCCGGCCGAGGGCATCCATCAGACCTCTCTCCGCGAGGCCTCGGCGTCGCAGCGGCTGGCGCCGGCCGCGCGCAGGTGCCTCGTCCGGTACGATGACGCGGGCCGGCTCGGGGCGATCCTCCTCGACCTGCCCTACTTCGATCGCTACGTCGAAGAGGTGATCCGCTACGTCGCGCGGCTTCGCCCCTTGCCCAGCCGGTGGGGAGACGCCGTCCACCACGTCGCGGCCGTACCCATCGTCTTCTCGATGCTCGCGCGGTCGCGTCGGGAGCGGTCGCCCGAGCTCGCGGCGGTGGCGCTCGGCCTCGCCTCGCACGCCGCGATCGACCGCCAGCTGCACCCGCTCATCAACGCGCTCGCGCGGCGGCACGCGGACGGCTTGACGCACGCCGCGGCGCACCGCGAGGTGGAGAAGTTCCAGTCGATCTGCTTCCACGAGAGCTACTTCGGTGAGGACCGGATGGGGACGCCCGGCATCGTCCGGCTCGTCCAGGTCCCCGCGCGCGCCGCGTTCCGACGCCCCGTCGTGGCGGACGCCGTCGAGGCGGCGTTCCGCGAGACGCTGGACGCGCCGCCTAGCGGATCGGAGCTCGCGCGCATGGGCAGGGGGTACGAGCAGCACGCGGCGCTCATCGGCTCGCCGGTCGGCCTCGCGGTCGCGCCCCCGAGCGCGAAGGAGCGCGCGCGGCCGAAGTTCCTGTTCGGCGCCTGGGGGGCGTTCGACGCCGTCCTCGCGGGCGCCATCGAACGGTCGGTGGACGTCCTCGAGCGCGCTTGGGCGGTCTTCGAGGCCTCGACGGACGCCGACGCGGCCCGGGCAGCCCACGCGCTCCGCGCGCTCCTCGCCCCGGGGTCCATCGACCCAGCGGGGGAGGATCTCTCCCTCGACGCCCCGTTCGTCCCCGCGCTCCCCGCGGCGTGAGCCTCAGAACGCGTCGTTCGAGAGATCCATCAGCTCGAGCGAGCTCTGCTCGACCAACCTGCGCGTCAGCGAGATCCCCGGGAGCACGTTCCGACACCAGTACCGCGCGCTCGCGACCTTGCCCTCGTAGAAGGCGGCGTCCTCGGTGCGCTCCGCGCGGTTCTTCAGCGCGACGACGGCGTGCCGCACGAGGAGCCAGCCGACCACCAGCTCCGCCAGCGCGAACAGGATGCGGTTGCCCTGCATCCCGACGTGGTTCAGGGACTCGCCCACCTTGGTCATCATCGTCGCGAAGATGCCGCGGACGTCCTCGAGCGCCGCCTTGAGCGCAGCGCGCTCTTGCGCCAGCGCCGCGCCCCCGAGCTCGCCCGTCGCCAGCGCGTCGATCTCCTCGAGCTGCTTCATCAGGGTCTGCCCGCCGTCCTTCGCGATCTTCCGGAAGAACAGATCCAGCGCCTGGATGTGCGTCGTGCCCTCGTAGAGGGTGTCGATCTTCTGATCCCGCACGTACTGCTCGATCGGAAAGTCCTGGATGTACCCGGCTCCGCCGAACGTCTGCAGGCTCAGCGCGAGCTGCTCGTAGGCCTTCTCCGAGCACCAGCCCTTCACGAGCGGCAGGAGCATGTCGTTCAGCTTGTCGAGGTGGTCGGCCTCGTGGGAGCCGTGGCCCCCGAGGATGTCGACCTGGTCCTGCACCCACGCGGTGTAGAGGCAGAGCGCGCGCATGCCCTCGGCGTGCGCCTTCTGGCTCATGAGCATGCGGCGGACGTCGGCGTGCTGGATGATCTTCACGCGGGGCGAGGCCTTGTCCGCCGCGCGCAGCAGATCCGGCCCCTGTACGCGCTCCTTCGCGTACGCAAGCGCGTTCAGGTACGCGGTGGAGAGCGTCGACATGCTCTTCATGCCCACGCCCATGCGCGCCTGCTCGATCACGTGGAACATCTGCCGGATCCCGTCGTGCACGTCGCCGAGCAAGAGGCCGCGCGCCGGGACGCCGTCGCCGAAGACGAGCTCCGTCGTGGCCGACCCCTTGATGCCCATCTTCTTCTCGACCTTCGACACGAAGACGCCGTTGCGCGCGCCGAGCGAGCCGTCCTCCTCCACCCAGAGCTTCGGGACGATGAACAGCGAGAGGCCCTTGGTCCCGGCGCCGCCGCCCTCGCGCCGCGCCAGCACGAGGTGCACGATGTTCTCGGGGACGTCGAAGTCGCCGTTCGTGATGAACCGCTTCGTCCCCTCGAGCTCCCAGATCCCGTTGCCCGCGTCGCGCGCCTTGGTGCGCCCCGCGCCGACGTCGCTGCCGGCGTCGGGCTCCGTGAGCACCATCGACCCGCTCCAGTGTCGCGTGAGGATGTTCTCGATGAAGCGCTTCTTCTGTGCTTCCGTGCCGTGACGATCGATCGTCCGCGCGGTGAAATTGCCGAACAGGTAGAAGGCGAGCGGCGCGTTGGCGCCCGACACGAACTCGAACGCCGACCAGCCCACGCTCGGAGGGCCGCCCATGCCGCCCATGTGCTCGGGCAGGTTCAGGAGGTGCGCGCCCGCCTCGTAGAAGGTGCGGTAGCCGCGAGCGAGCCCGGGCGGGAGCGTGACGTTCCCTTTGCCGTCGAAGCCGAGCTCGACCCGATCGCTCTCGACGTAGCTCTTCTGCAGCTCGCTCACGGCGAGCTTCTCCGAGGCCTTGAGCGCCTCGCGCGCGATCGACTCGTCCATCGAGGTGAACGGGCCCTTGCCGAGGCTGGTCCTCTGGATCTCGAGCACCTCGAAGAGGTTGAAGAACGTGTCGCGGAGGTTCGGACGGTAGTGCTCGACCAGCATCGACGCGCCTTTAGCACCAGGGCGGGCGAGCGTCACGGGCGACTCGCCGCGCCGCGTCAGAGGAGCGTCGCGGCGAGATATCCGTCGTAGCCGAGCACCACGAGCGAGGCGGTCGCGCCCACCGTGAACACGAGGGTCCGCCACGGCTGCTTGCCCGCGAGATACACGAACGAGTGCACCCACCGAGCTGCCACGAAGACGCCGAGCGCGATCCAGAGGAGCGTGGCCGGGCCGCCCAGGACGACGTAGACCCAGGAGAGGAGCAGAGTGGGTAGGATGTTCGCCTGCGCGTTCGCGTGCGCCCGCAGGACCCGCGCGACGGACTCCGGCGTCGACTCGAGCACCGTGGCCCCCCGCGCCACCGTCCGGGCGTCCTCCTCGTTGGGCGTGCTCTTGGTCTTGGCGCGCGCCCCGCCGCTGATCCCCCAGAGGAAGAGCAGGTTCAGGCTCAGGGCGACGGTGGCGAGCGCGAACGGCAGGAGGGCGGGGTAGGTCGGCATGCCGGTCGGACTCGGCGCCCCCCGCGTCCGTTACGCTCTCACGCGCCGCCTCGCGCCAGCGTGGTCTCTGCGATCAGGCGCGCCGTGGCGAGCGCGCCGTCGGGTGCCCGCGCGAGCTCGGCGCCGATCTCCTCCGCGCGGGCGCGGATGGCCTCGGTCTCGCAGGCGGTCCGGATCGCCTCGCGGAGGGCCTCGCGGGAGCGGCCTCGCTTCGCCACGCGCACGCCGGCGCCGAGGTGCTCCATCCGCCACGCGATCCCGAACTGATCGAACCCGAGCGGCACCACCACGCTCGGACACCCGCTCCTCAGCGCCTCGCCGGTCGTCCCAGCGCCTCCGTGGATGACGACGGCCTCCGCGCGCGGAAAGAGGAGGTGGTACGTGGCGTATGGCACGACCAGCGTTCCGGGGGGCAGCTCACGGTCCTGCGGAGGACGTCCGACGAGGACGCAGCGCTTGTCGAGATCCGCACAGGCCAGCGCCGCGTCCGCGATGACGTCTCCAGACCCGAGGGAGAAGATGGATCCGAGCGCGATGACGACCGGCGGCGCGCCCGAGGCGAGGAACGCCTCGAGCTCGGGCGAGAGCGCTGGAGCCGTCGTCCCCAGGTGGCCGGCGCGGGCGAAGCCGCAGGCCCGCTTGTTCGGGAGGTCCATCGGGGAGGGGGGGCGCATGAGCTCTGGCCACATGCCGGCGTGCAGCGCGAGGCCTCGCTGGATCGCGCTGAGCGACGCGTCGAACGACGTGGCCCCCGCGGTGCGGGCGACGGATCGCAGGAAATGGTCGACCAGCTCCACCCAGATGGCGTGGAACGCGCCCGCCGCGTACGGGAGCAGCCACTCGGGCACGCGGAAGTCGAGGAGCTGGGCTGGGGCGTGCCCCGTGACCCACATGATGGGGGTCGCCGAGATCATGTAGGAGGGCAGCCGGCGCTCGATCGCGGCCCAGAAGAGCCCAGGCGAGAGGTCGCCGCCGACGACCCCGTCGAAGCGCTGCCGGACGAGCAGGTCGCGCACGACGAAGTAGGTGGCGGCGAAGTACGGCGCCGCGAGATCCTCCACGATCGCCCGGAGGCCCCCGCCGGTCGTGAGCCAGTCGGGGTTCTGGACGATGAGCCCGTAGAGGTCGACCTCCGCGCCCGCCGGGACGAACTCGATCCCGCGCGCCCGGATCACCCGCTCGTGGAACGGGTTCGTCACGAACACGACCTCGTGTCCTTCGGCGCGGAGCGCGTCGGCGACCGCGAGCGTCGGGAGGAAGTCCCCTGCCGAGCCGAAGGCCGTCGCGACGAAGCGCATGCCCAGGCAGTCTAGCGCGCGTTCGTGGTGGCCCCGGCGGGAGAAGTAAGGCCGAGTAAGCGCCGTGTCCCGGGCCGCCGGGCTATGAGATGCTCATGCGGAGCCCGGACCATTGGCTGAAGGAGGCCGCGAAGAGCGGCGACGCGGGGGAGGTCGTGGCTGCTCTACGGGCGGGCGCGGACCCGGAGGCGGCGCTCGAGCTCGCGGCGCAGTACGCGCCCGTCGCGGCGTTCGAGCCGCTGCTGCCGCGGGCGAGGAGCCTCGGCGCGGCCCTGCGTGAGGCGTGCACCTCCCGCGAAGGCGCGCCCGAGAAGGTCGAGATGCTGTTGACCAGCGGCATCACGCCGCACGATCTCGGCGAGGCGCTGCTCCTGGTCACCGAGCTCGGTCGCGACGACCAGGCGCTCCGCATCGCCAGGCTGCTGCTCGACGCCGGCGCGGACCCGAACGCCCGTCGCTCCGACGCGATCCCGCTCCTGTCCGCCGTGGCGCGAAGGGACGAGGACCTCGCTCGGGAGCTGCTCGCGCGGGGCGCGAACCCCGACGCCGCCCTTCAGGAGGACAGCGAGACGTTCGAGCTACCCCGGGGGCTGACGCCGCGGCGGGCGGCGCAGGGGACCGGGCTCGAGGCGCTGTTCGTGGCGTGACCGGCCGCGCGCGCGCTGCTAAGAGGGCGCGATGTCCGAAGCGCGCGACAGGCTCGAGCGGCGGCTCTATCGCACCGCCAAGACGACCTGCGAGTCGTACGAGCTTCTGGCGCCCGGCGACCGCGTGATGGTCGCCATGAGCGGCGGCAAGGACAGCTACACGCTGCTGCACCTGCTGACGAAGCTCGTCCCGCGCTTGCCGTTTCGGATCGAGCTCGTCGCGGTGCACCTCGACCAGCGCCAGCCCGGCTACGACGGCGCGCCCCTCGCGCGATACCTCGCGGACTGCGGCTGGCCGTTCGAGATCGTCACCGAGGACACCTACAGCGTCGTGATCCAGCACGTGGCCGAGGGCGCGACCTATTGCTCGCTCTGCTCCCGCCTGCGCCGCGGGGTGCTCTACGGCGCGGCGGAGCGCCTCGGCTGCAACAAGATCGCGCTCGGGCACCACCGCGACGACGGGCTCGAGACCTTCCTCATGAACCTCTTCTACGCGGGGAAGCTCCAGGCCATGCCCGCCAAGTATCGGACCGACGATGGCCGCTTCGACGTCATCCGTCCGCTCGTGGAGTGCGCTGAGCGGGACATCGCGGCGTTCGCGGCGTTCGAGGCGTTCCCGATCCTGCCCTGCAACCTCTGCGGCTCCCAGGACGGCCTCAAGCGCGACCACATGACGCGGCTCCTGGATCAGCTCGAGCGCGAGAGCCCGCACGTGAGGAGCGTCATGGCGAACGCGCTCCGCAACGTCCGCCCCACGCACCTGCTGGACCGTGAGGTCGCGCGCGCCTGGGCGGCGAGGCCGCTCGCGCCCGCAGCTCCCCCGCCCACCGGCGTCGGGCGCCTGCGCGTCCTGCCCCCCGAGCACGCCCAGGAATAGGCGGGCTCGCCTGCGGGTTGGTCCCTCGTCCTGGGGTGCCCCATGCGTTCAGTCTTCCTCGCTCTCGTGGGCCTCGCGCCCATCCTGGTCGCGTGCGCGCACGGTGGCGGCCGGCCGGATCCCACCGCGTCTCCCGCGGCCCTCTCGGCTCCGCGCGTCGAGCCCGCGCCGACGGAGGCGGCGCGGGCCTCGCCGGCCCAGGCCGCGGCGGCGAGGCGCGCGCCGCCTCCGACGGGGGTGCCGGTGTGCGACGCCTACCTCTCGGCGGTCTTTGCGGCGGCCGACTGCGTCCGAGCGGCGCCGGTCAGCGCCCTGGAGCGGGAAGCGCTCCGGGATCACATCGCGGTCGAGGTGTCCGGGGCGGAGCCACCCCGCGACCAGGCGGAGCACGCCCGTGGCTGCGCCGCGTCCCATGATCGGCTCCGCGCGCTGCCCATCGGTCGGTGCGCCGTCGCGACGAGGTAGCCGCCGCCTGGGCGCCTCCCCGCCGCTACCGTGCGTCAGGCCCCCGCGCCGTGATACCGTAGTCGTCGCATGCCGTTGGTGCCTGCGCCGGGCCGGATCGTCGGCGGAAAGTACGCGCTCGTGCGCCGCCTCGCGGGCGGGGGGATGGGCTCGGTCTGGCTCGCCAAGCACCAGACGCTCGACTCCGACGTCGCCGTGAAGCTCATGTCGCCGATGCTCGCCGAAACCCCCTCGGCGCTCTCGCGGTTCGAGCGCGAAGCCAAGGCGAGCGCCCAGCTCAAGAGCCCGCACATCGTGAAGGTGCAGGACTACGGCGTGGACGACGAGACCCCTTTCATGGTGCTCGAGCTGCTCGAGGGGGAGGACCTAGGGCAGCGCCTGGCGCGTGAGGGGCGGATACCCCTGCCCGAGTTCGCCAAGATCCACGCCCAGATCTGCAAGGCGCTGAAGGTCGCGCACGAGGCCGGTATCGTTCACCGCGACCTGAAGCCGGGCAACGTGTTCCTCGCCCGCGAGGGCGACGATCAGGTGGTCAAGCTGTTCGACTTCGGCATCGCGCGCGAGACCCGCTCCAACCTGGTCGAGGAGAAGACCGGGAGCGGCATCGTCGTCGGGTCTCCGCACCACATGAGCCCCGAGCAGGCGCAGGGGGAGCGCGTCGATCACAGGAGCGACCTCTGGTCCCTCGGGGTCCTCTCCTTCCGCGCCTTGACGGGAGAGAAGCCCTTCGACGGAGAGGCCATGGGCGCGGTGCTGCTCTCCGTCGTGAGCAAGCCGATCCCGAACGCGGCGTCGCTCGTGCCCGAGCTCCCGCCCGCCGTCGACGACTACCTCGCGCGCGCTCTCTCGCGCGACGTGGCGAGGCGCTTCGACAGCGCGACGACCATGTCCGACGCCCTCACCGCGATCGCGGAGGGGCGCGACGCGACGGCGCTCCTCGCGCCGCCCTCGAAGGCCGGCCGAGAGGAGGAGACGATGCCGTCGGGCGCGTCGGCCGTCGGCCTCCCCCCGGCGAGCGCGTCCTCCCAGGTCGCCGCGACGCCGAGCGAGCTCACCGGGTCCCGCGAGCTCCGCGCCGTCACCACCACCGCCGCGCTGACCACGGGCCGCGCGCGGCTCGCCCGGATCGCGCCGTGGGGCCTGCTGGTGATCGCCGTCGGCGCCATCGGCTTCCTCGCCGGGCGCACCGGAAACAACACCCAGGCGCCGGCCGGCGTCGCGCCGACGACGCCGCGCGCGGAGGCCACCGCGGCGGCCGACCCC